>JANNOM010000048.1:0-336063 GCA_031399065.1 Chitinophagaceae bacterium | reverse complement strand
GGTACGGTAGGTACAGGCTGTTTCCTGGAACTGAATGGCACCGGAAAACTAAACGACCCGCAGTACCAGGAGCAGTGGCTGAAAGAAGGCGATGTAATAGAAATGGAGGTGGAAGGTTTGGGTAAACTGGGGAATACTATCGTAGCCGAGGACAGCGACTTTTCCCTGCTGTCAAAAAAGAAAAACAGGATTCAATAAGAGGCGAAGGAAAAGTTGCGGGTAGTCACGAAGGTTATAGTATATAAACGTATTTCATGACAATAGATTTGAAAGACCTTTCACCCGCTCTTCGACAGAGCTATCTGCAGCATGCAGTAGCTCCTCGGCCTGTGTGTTTTGCGAGCACGATCGATAGCGCGGGTAATGTGAATCTGAGCCCGTTCTCTTTTTTCAACCTGTTCTCTTCCAACCCGCCGGTGGTTGTTTTTTCCCCGGCCCGGCGTGTAAGGGACAATACCACGAAACACACGCTGCAAAACGTATTGGAAGTACCTGAAGTAGTAATTAATATAGTCGATTACGATATGGTGCAGCAAACCAGCCTGGCAAGCTGCGAATTTCCCAAAGGCACGAATGAATTTATAAAAGCTGGCTTTACGCCAGAACCCGCCACGCTGGTAGCCCCACCCATGGTGAAGGAAAGCAAAGTAAAAATGGAATGCAAGGTATTGGAAGTAAAGGCACTGGGTAGCGAGGGAGGTGCCGGCAACCTGGTAATAGCCGAAGTGCTGCGCATGCATATTTCCGATGACATACTGGATGAAAACACGATGATCGACCAGCGTAAACTGCACCTGGTTGCCCGGCTCGGTGGCGACTGGTATTGCAAAGTAGACGAAAGCAACCTGTTTATGGTGGCGAAACCTAATACCCGGCTCGGGATCGGTATAGACGCCCTGCCCGAACCGCTGCGTAACAGCCAGGTGCTGAGTGGCAATCACCTCGGCCAATTGGCTAACGTATACGAACTACCATCCGCTGATCCGTCATTTTACGATCTTACGCTTAAAAACATCGTACAGTATTATTCCATTAACCCGGAGGAAATGGACAGGGAAATACATCTTTATGCGGCGGAACTGCTGAAAAAGGGGCTGGTGGCAGAAGCCTGGCAGGTACTGCTCACAAGCCTGTTATGATCCTGCATCACTGATTAAGGAGAACGGTCAGCCCGGCATACGGGTAATATACTTTTCGATCTGTTTGATCTGGTCCACAATCTGGGGGGTAGTTGGTTTCAGGGCCTTTGTTTTACGGAAAAAGTCTTTGGCGGCGCGAAATTCCCTTTTCGTCATCATGATAGAGCACATCTGAAGGTAGGCGGCTGCCTGGTTCTCTTTATCCGGCAGGCCTTTGCTGAGGGCGGAGCGGATATAGCTTTCTGCCTTTTTAAGATCATTTTTCTGCATAGACAGCATACCCATTTGCAGCAGGCTGGCTCCTTCGGCTTCTTTCATCGGCATGCCCAGGTCGAGCCCTTTTTTCATATTCATTTCAGCGCCGTCATAATCCTGCTTCATCATGGCCACATTGCCTTTTAATGTATAATAAACCGAGCGGATAGGTTTGTACAGCAGGTTGGGATATTTGATGGAATTCAGCACTTTTTCCGCTCCTTCCATATCGCCGCTTTCCATATATTGCTGAATCAGGCGCATGGGCCCGAAAAAGAAATGACTGAGCAACAGAACAATGCCTACCAGGTACAAAATAAAAGCAGGCCAGAACCCGCTCAGCACGTTTACCAGTATCGCCAGTGCCAGTACTACGAAGCTGGCCGGGAGGCGGTATTTAATCAACAAATTATAAAACTTCATAGCTAAAAAATTGGGCTGCAAAGATAGTATTTGTAAGCACACCGCAGATTTTGACCGACAAATGCAATAAAACTATATTTTTGCACCCCGGAATGCGGCGGTGAGCTGCGTTCTCAGGGTCCCGTAGTTCAATGGATAGAATAGGAGTTTCCTAAACTCTAGATACAGGTTCGATTCCTGTCGGGACCACTTAAGTCGCAGGGTACTAAAATTACTCATACTATTACACTGGCAGTTTGATCATGAGTCGAGATATCCCCGAGATATCTCCGGAATATTCCTGGGTTATGAGTAAATGGAAGCCCTACGGTGTATAAACCAGATGACTTGCAGCGTGCATAACATCACCTGCAGGAGCTTTACGCCGGGTTACCGGTGCCCATCCCCTTACTTACGCAGCCGGGTATCGTACAGTTCGCCGCGCCGGTGCTGCGGTACATCTGCCACCCGCAGGATGCGGAGGATTACCGGCAAAGCGTACTATCGGCTGCGAAGTTTTTTCATAAGAACATTTTTTAGTAATGATTTACTTTACCTCGTAGAAATACTCCCGGCTCCTCGCATCGAAAACTGCTCTGTTGAGATAGGTCAGGCGACAAAAAACAAAAGTAACCAGCGGGCATCTATTATTCTACAACGGTCTCTTAGGTCGTGGTTTAGTACTATCGTTGATGATTTGTATAGCCTTCTGAACCTGTTTATCTATGTCTTTTATTTTGTTAATCGAATGAATTACATTTCTTTTTTTTCCAAGCGTTAACTTTTCGAAAGTAGCCTTTACTTCCTCATCCTGTTCAAGAATTATTTCCAGAACTTCCGGCATTTCTACTCCCAATGGATTTGGATCTTCATTAAGTTCAAAAGAGATTACGTCGCCTAACTTTTTACCCACTTTATCGAGGTTTTTGGACGATAGGATAATAAAAAAATTGCCGTCACCGAAATGGTTAAGGCCGCATTGAAAAGTAAGTGTTTTATTAAGCGTACAAATAAAGCGGGTGTGTCGTTTGTTTTTAAATTGATTGATTATTTCTGCATCAATTTTCAGAAAGAAATAGCCACCCTTCCGTTTCTCTAACTGACCAATTACCTGTTTACTTTGATAATGTTTCATGTCGTCTCTACAAATTTTTTCAGTCCGGCCAGATCTTCAAGTGCATGCTGTATGAATCAGGTTAATCTTGCTGTTAACGATTAAATGTACATATTTCAAATATATTTCTTTCAAAATCATCCGTTTTTAGTCCCCTAATTGTCCAAATAATACATCATTTTGTCGACACCAACAAGGCAATCGCGCATCATCTTAAAAAAATATAATCATGAAAGCAACCATCATCTCTCTCGCCATCCTCCTAATGGCCACATTCTCTTTTTCTTTCGATAACGGGAAAGGAAACGACCTGAAGTACCGCCTGGAACATCTATCAGGAACCTATGCGGATGCAAAACCTTACCAGTACGGTAAAGCCTGGGGGAAGCGGGTTTTTACCTTCAGCAAAGGCCGCTGGACGCTGCTTTTTACAATGTCCCTCGATCCGGAAATGAAAATGAAAGTGTTCCAGTTTAGAACACTCGGTACTTACAAAGTGCAGGAGCCGTCGGACAAAGTAACGGGCGCATATAATGCCCTGTTTAATGAGGAAAAGAAATTCGTTACGCTAAGAACAGGTGATGCAAAACTGGCACAGGCGTTTGGCTTTGGTGGTTGCGGACTGGAAACAAATGTGGAAAAAGACATTTCGGCAACGGGTTGCTCAGCCTGGAAGCCAGTGGCAGATTGCCCGGGCGACTACGATTTGCTTTCGTTGGATAAAGCGGGTAAATTGTATTTCGGCGAGCGGCCGGCCGATAATGATATGTGCAGTCCGGAGAAAAGACCCAATGCTCTTACACCGCCGGTGGTAAAAGTGAAGTAGGTGCCGGTAGATAATTTATATTATTTTCAAACTGCAAAAGATTTGATCATGGAAATAAAAGAACAGGAACAAACGCTTAAAAATGCGCTGGGCGGAGATATCAATGCGTTCCAGGAGCTGTTTGCCGGTTTTCAAAGTCAGCTGAAATCGTACCTGTATCGGCTTACTGCCAGTCGTACAGATGCCGAGGATCTTACGCATGATACGTTCATTAAGGGGTTCGATAAACTTTCTTCTTTCCGGGGCGAATCTTCCCTGAAGACCTGGGTATTCCGTATTGCCACGCATCTTGCCTACAACTATCTCGAAAGGAGAAAGCGGTGGGTGGAGGATGTAAAAACGCAGGCCAAGCAACTGGTAATGGATAATAAAAAAGTATACGACGAAATAGTGCGGGTGTCTAATGATTCTGTAGAGGGCGTTTTTGATATGAAAGAACATATCGATACCTGTTTTACCTGTATGGCAAAGAATCTTCCCATCGAAAACCAGGTAGCACTGATGCTTAAAGACGTATACGATTTTTCGCTTGCTGATATCTGCCTGATTCTCGGTAAAACGGAAGGTATCGTAAAATATCTTTTGCAGGATGCCCGGAAAACGATGAGCGATATCTTTGACAGTCGATGTTCATTGATTAATAAAAACGGGGTATGCCATCAATGCTCCGAACTGAACGGATGGTTGAACCCTAAGGAAGATCAGCAACAGGCATTGATGAAACTGGACTTAGTGAAAGGCTCAAAAAAATATAACCGGGAAGAACTCTATCAATTACGTACTACATTAATAAAAGCGATAGATCCATTGTGTTCCAAAGGAGCAGATCTGCAGGAAGTATTGCTAAAGTGTAACCGCATGGTGATGGGAGAGGACGCGATTCCGGTTTGAAATATGCTCTTACCCGGGAATGATTTTACAGATCAGAAGGATAAGATAATATTTCCACCTATCTGCCCCGAGGCGAAACGTGCATCGCCCAATTTGTCGACAGTGCCGTTTCTTCCGGAGTATTCAAATTCGGCCTCTATGCTTAGGGATGTTCTGCGCAGGGGGAATGTCCAGCCTATGCCTCCCATCAGCGAAGATCCAATACCATACTGGTGTATGTAGATTTGGGCACTTTCTTTTACCCGTTTGGAAGTAAATTGTCCGAAGCCTGCGCTTAAGCGGGTATACGGTCCCCGGTTAAAGATCCTCGTTATCGGGTAGTATTTGGCAGATACAGCAAGGTTATAATAGTTAAACAGGTAATCGTCACCGAAGTCCCCCTCCACAGACGTGCCGAAGGTACCTTTGATGCGTGAGCCTATGCCCAGGCCTTTCCATTTTTCAGGAGCTGCGTAAAAGGCTACCATCAGGTTGTTGCCGATACCGGGATCAAATGTTCCGCCCAATGCGGCCGATAGTTTGGATTTGGTATTAGCGAAGAAAAGTGTTTGTCCGAACCCTATGCCTACCTCTGCATAGATGGGCGTCTTTTTAAATGGTTTGCTGAGCACCTGTTTTTGAGCATTGACTGCCAATGCCAGTAAGATGGCGGCTATTAAGCTAAAAGTGATATGTTTCATCTTTTTATTTTTATAAATTATTAATTGATTCAAAAGCACGAATGGTTTTTTTGATACCGTCTCTTATAGGCGTCGCTTTAAGGCCAAAACTGTGCTCAAATTTGGAGCTGTTGAATACATAATCCCGGTCGTATTGGTACAAGATCTCCCTCGATTCTTTTACTATGGGTATAAAATAACCTAGTAGACGGGCCATACTCTTTGATGTAAGCAGCACTTTAGCAGAATGTCCGGAGATGCTATTCACCATGCCGATAAGTTGCGAAGCCGTTAATGCCTTATCGGTAGGCAGGTGCCATACCTGGTTGTACGCTGCGTCCGTGTTGCCCAGCAGGGCGGTTGCCCGTGCGGCGTCCTCCACCAAAGTGAGGGCATGTTTCTTATCCATGTTCAGGAACCAATTGGGTTTTTTGCCCTGCAGGATTTTCTTTATTACCATTTCATTGAACATACTCTGATTGTTGCCTGGCCCGTAAAAATCGGCGGAACGGGCGATAAGCGCCTGGATGCGTCCACGGGCTATTGCGTCAGTAACCATGCTGGCTATGGATGCCCTCACCACCCCCTTACCGCTAACGGGCTTTAATGGCGTGTCTTCCGTTAGGTTCGAAAAAAAAGCAGGGTCGTACATGTATACATTATCGAAAAATACCAGCCTTACTTTATGAGTAATGCAGGCTTGTAATACGTTTTCCATTATAACAGGCCAGTCCTTTTGCCAGGTGGCAGTTTTGTAAGGCAGACCCACTACAAGGTAGGCGATGTCCATACCGGCCAGTGCCTGTACGGTCTGTTCTTTGTCAAGAAGGTTACCTCTGATAATGATATCGTCTTCGTTTATCTTTTCCGGGTTTCTGCCATACAAACTTACAGTGGCGTTGTAATGCTTTAGCTCTTTTGCCAGGCATCGGCCTATGCTGCCGCCTGCTCCTAAAATAATCTGATTACTATTATTCATATAAATATATTTTTAGAATGAGAAACCGACAGATAATTTACCCTGAACAAAGCCATCGCTTTTGCCGCCCCTTGGCCCTATGTCGGTGGACAGGCCCTGCAGGAAACCAATCTGGGGAAGCAGGTATATGCCGAAGGGTTTCCTGGAAGACAGGTTAAGCCGGTACCCTGCATTTATTTCTCCGAGCAGGGAAAAATTATTGTAGTCTTTGCCGTCTATTTTGTTCTGTTGTCCGTCGGCGTATCCTATATCTGCCTGTGCTTCTATGTGGAAACCCTTTGTAAAGTAATGACGGTAACCTGCGGTAAACAGATATTCGCTGATTTTTTCTACCACGTCGTGTTTTACATTGGGCCTCAGGTAAACACCCAGCAGGAGGTCGCCATGCCTGGTATAGCTGGTATTGCTGAAAAGGGTTCTGGTAACTTTGGCGGTAAAAATGCCTACTTCCGGAAGAAAGGGTGCGATTAATTCGGCCTCTACACCCCATTTGGGAACGGTGGGAGGGATGTTCTGACTATGAGTGACAGCGAACGTGGTGATGATCAGCAGCAGTGTGGTGATAAACTTTTTCATTTTGCTTTTTTAAGTGATGAATAATAAAGCAAAACTAATGGACCGTTTATCCCTGAAAATTGATCCGGGTTAGGAGTTTCTGTTATCGAATAATCTTTTCCGGATGCGGCTAAGGCTTTCAGGTTTCATAGATAGATAAGAAGCAATATACTTAAGGGGTACTCGCTGAATTACTTTGGGCCTTTCTTTTATCAGGTGCAAATAACGTTCTTCGTGCGACTGAAGAGTAAGTGATTCGTTCCTTCTTTTTAGTCCCATAACGGCTCGTTCGGCCATAAGGCGTCCAAACTTTTCGAATACCGGATGGGCAACATACAACTTCTCCAGATCGGTTTTGTAAAGTACTGATAAGGTGCAGTTTTCGAGTGCTTCTATATTTTGGGATGACGGCTCTGCGCTAAGGAAGCTTTCATAATCGGCGTACCAGGCATTTTCAAAAAAGAACTGTCCGGTAATATCATAACCATCCGAGAGATAATAATAACGCAGGCATCCCCGCTCTATGAATGCCGCAAACTGGCACACCTCACCCTCGCGCAGCAGGTGTTCCTTCTTCTTAAGTACCCTTGGCCGCAGGATAGATTTAAGAGCGAGGCCTTCAGCTTCGTTAAAATTCACTAAGCGCGCTATGTTGGCCAGAGCTATATCAGACATACTGCCGGAATTTGCGTTTACATTCCGAAAATAAGGCTTATAAATTTATTTCAGGATAAATTGCGGATGGTAATTAAGACCGATCAGATTATTTAATGGATCTTTTATAGTCGCTACCATTTTACGATCCGGGCACAATTAGTCTGTTATTTATAAGGTATAATGGTTAACAGGAGTAAGTTTATTAACTTTATGGTAGCAGTTTAAACCTGTTGCGGCTACCCTGGGGAGTACGGTTAAGACTGTTCAATTTTATAAGTTCATAAAATACTCCGATATGCATGCGCTGAAACTATTCATCTTTTTATTAGTGGGCTCTCTTCCCTTTCCCGTTTCACTGTTTGCCCAGCAGGAGTGGCCGAAAGAAATTCCCTTGTCAGGCGGAGGCAAGATAACTATTTATCAACCCCAGCCCGAATCGTATAGTGGTAATAGACTGTCTTCCCGCGCAGCGGTATCGGTGCGGAAAAAATCAGGTGAGGAGCCCGTATTCGGGGCTATATGGACGGAGGCTATATTACTAACAGATAAGGACAGCCGTACCGCGACGCTGGAAAGTATTAAAGTAAAAGACGCCAAATTTCCGGGAGTTGAAAATGCAGGAGAACTGCAGGGTTTGAAAGAAACCATCGAGAATGAAGTGCCTAAATGGAACCTTGAGATATCACTGGAAGAAATAGTGGCGACACTGCAGCAGCAGTCGGGCGGTGGAAGCGATAACCTGAGTAACGATCCTCCTACTATCATTTATACTACCAATCCTTCCGCATTGATAACCATCGATGGAGAACCTATACTGGAGCAGGATAAGGATATCCAGATGCAAAAAGTAACTAATTCTCCTTTTCTGATCGTTCAAAATCCGGATGATAAAAAGTATTATCTCTATGGGGGTAAATTCTGGTACCAGTCTGCTGCTGTTGCTAACGGGTGGAAGCCGGTGAGTACTTTGCCACGCCGTATTAAAGCACTGGATGATGCGGTTAAAAAACAGGAGAAAGAGAACGCGGAGAAAGAGGAGCAGGATAAAAATGAAACCCCTAAACAGCCTGCTAAAAAACCGCAACCGCCTACACCACCCGCCATTATAGTAAGCACGAAACCGGCAGAGCTTATACAGTCTGATGGGGAAGCACAATATAGAACGGTAGAAGGTACCGGGCTGCTCTATGTGAGCAATAGCGACAATGATATTTTTAAAGATATCAATTCGCAGGATAATTATATAGTCGTATCCGGCCGCTGGTACAAGTCGCCATCTTTAAAAAGCGGTGACTGGACATACGTGGAGCCCGATCGTTTGCCAGCCGATTTCTCCAAAATACCGGAAGGATCCGATAAAGATGTGGTGTTGGCCAACATAGCGGGTACGGATGCCGCAAGGGAAGCAGTGCTGGACGCTTCCATACCGCAAACGGCCAAAGTGGATCGCAAAACCGCCACGACCAGCGTGCAATACGACGGATCTCCCGAATTTGAAAGTATTGAGGGTACGGATATGAAATACGCAGTCAATACCCCTTCGTCCGTCATATTCGAAAATGCCAGGTACTATGCTGTGGATAATGGCGTATGGTTTGAATCGGATAACCCTAACGGGCCCTGGAGGGTGTCGGAACAGCGACCGGCTGACATAGACCGCATACCTGCGAACAATCCCGTTTACAATACGAGATATGTTTACATTTATGACGCCACGCCCGATTATATTTATATGGGATACACTCCGGGTTATTTAGGATGTTATGTATATGGCCCTACGGTTGTTTATGGTACAGGATGGCGCTATCGCCCCTGGTACAGGCGATATTATTATGCACGCCCCCTTACCTGGGGTTTCGGGATGCACTATAACCCATGGACAGGCTTTAACATGGGCTTTGGTTTCAGCACCGGGTTCTTCAGTTTTTCGTATGGCAGCGGATCATGGCTGGGCTGGCATGGGGGATGGTGGGGGCCGCCCGCTTACCGCCCGCCTTATCGTCCGCCCTATTGGGCAAGGGGTAACGGAGGCTGGCACGGAGGATATTATGGAAGTAACCGACGTAGCGTAACCGTCAACAACAATATAACGATCATTAATAACCGTACAACAAATAACCTGTATCGTAATAACAGGGGAGTAATAACGAGGGACGTTAATCGCCGTCCCAACCAGTCGCTGGCCAATCGTCCTTTGCGGCCCGGGGCAAATGGCCCGGGTGGTAACCGTCTTCCGCCCGGCCAGGTGAACCCGGGAACAAGACCGGGCAACCGGCTTCCGGAAACAGGCGTGGTAAGACCAACACCAGGTAACCGTCTTCCGCCAGACCAGGTGAACCCGGCAACAAGACCGGGTAACAGGCTTCCTCCGGTTGGGGGAAATACGGGGACCACTCCGGGTAGCCGATTACCGGGAAATGATTTTGACCCCGTTCCATCCAACCGGCTGCCGGATCCCATCCGCTCTAGGGAAGCCAATGACGTGATTACCGACAGGGGTGGAAATGTATATCAACGTAATACCGGCGGAGGATTTCAGCAAAGGGATAGAAGCGGCTGGAAGCCCGCTACCAGGGAAAATGCGCCGGGCCTGCAACAAGTGGAAAGGGAACAGCAATTAAGAGAACGAAGTAATATGCGCATTAATAACTTCGACCAGGGCAGAACAGGTGGTTTCAGTAACCGGCCCACTACATCTCCGACACCGCAGGTGCGTACACCTGTGACAAGGCCTTCTTCGCAAAATCGCCCGCCGGTAGCGAGACCTTCCACACAAAACAGACTGCCCGCCGCTAGGTCATCCGGCAATGCAGTTCCGGAAAGAAGAAGAGGTAATTAGGAGGAATATGATCAAATGATTTTTCCTTATACGATGCATTGGTAGAACCGGCTCCAATAAATTCTACAGACAGGCAATGATAAATTTATTAAAGCATAATATCGGAAACATCGTACATTAGGGTAATAACCGCAACATGAATGTACCCGGCAATACCCCCCTCAAAAAGGCATTAAGTGCTACGCATTTCTGGGCGATAGCGGTAGGTTTGGTGATATCCGGCGAATACTTCGGATGGAACTACGGCTGGAAGGCGGGAGGTACCATGGGGCTGCTGATTGCTACCCTGATAGTTACAGTGCTGTACATAACGTTTGTCTTCAGCTTTACGGAACTTACCACTTCTATCCCTAACGCCGGAGGGCCGTTTGCTTATTCTCATAAAGCACTCGGGCCTGTAGGGGGGCTTATAGCGGGCTATGCCACCCTGGTAGAATTTCTCCTTGCCACACCGGCCGTGGCGTTTGCCCTGGGTAGTTATCTTCATTTTTTGCATCCTTCATTTCATGTTTTATACACGGCTATAGGGGCTTATATACTTTTTACCGCCATCAATTTCGCCGGTATTAAAGAGTCGGCTGTTTTTACGCTAATAGTAACACTGCTGGCTGTCGGTGAGTTGCTTCTCTATATGGGCATCATAGCACCTCATTTCGAAACGAGGAACTTCATGAACAACAGTCTGCCTTTTGGCTGGAAGGGCGTATTTGCCGCTTTGCCATTTGCCATCTGGTTTTACCTTGCCATCGAGGGAGTTGCCATGGTGGCTGAAGAAGCGCGGGAGCCAAAGCGCACGATCCCGGCAGGTTATATCTCCGGCATTGTTACACTGGCCATACTGGCGCTCGGTGTAATGATACTAACGGGGGGCATCACGCGCTGGGAGAACCTGTCAGATATAGACTATCCTCTTCCGGAAGCTATCGGCATTGTAATGGGAAGCCAGAGTAGCTTTACCAAGCTATTTGCAGGTATCGGTCTTTTTGGATTGGTGGCTTCTTTCCACAGCATCATAACGGGATACTCCCGGCAGATTTTTGCACTGGCAAGGGCGCAGTACCTTCCTTCCTTCCTGGCCGGCATACACCCTGCTTCCCGCACACCGCAACGGGCGATGGTAGCGGGCGGACTAATAGGCATAATCGCCGTTTGTTCCGGCAAAACCAGCGAACTGATCGTATTGTCCGTATTGGGGGCCATCGTAATGTATATCATCAGCATGATCAGCCTGTTTGTAATGCGTAAAAAATTTCCCCGGATGGAACGCCCTTTCGTAACACCCTTTTATCCCTGGTTCCCGGGTATAGCCCTGGTATTATCCGGTGTATGCCTTGTAGCGGTCATCTATTACAACCAGGGATTAAGCCTGCTCTTTTTTTCGCTTCTGCTGATCCTGGTCGCTTTATTTATAGCTTCGGGGAAATACAAAAGACTACCGGATACCAGCACCTATACATTGCCGTGAGTTATAAACATACCATACGAAACCATACCTATGTTTTTAAAGACCTGAAAACATTATTGGCTAAAGCATCTCCTTTTCGCTCGGGGGATGTGCTGGCAGAACTGGCCGCCCTCACCTATGAAGAACGCGTGGCCGCACAGATGGCACTGGCAGATGTTCCGCTAAAAACATTTTTGCAGGAACCGCTGGTGCCTTATGAAAAAGATGAAGTAACCAGGTTGATTATAGATACGCATAACGCGGATGCTTTTGCGCCTGTCTCTCATTTTACCGTAGGGGAATGCAGGGACTGGTTATTAAGTGAACAGGCGGATGGAGCAACCCTGCGTACATTATCGGCCGCCTTTATCCCGGAGATGATAGCCGCAGTGAGCAAACTGATGCGCAACCAGGACCTGATACTGGTGGGGCAAAAAATGGAAGTGGTTACGCGTTTCCGCAATACCGTTGGCTTACAGGGCCGGCTTTCTACCCGGCTGCAACCCAATCACCCGACAGATGATCTGAAGGGAATAGCAGCCAGTATGATAGACGGATTATTGTATGGCAGCGGCGATGCCGTGATTGGTATTAATCCGGCTACAGACAGTCCCGATAAGGTTACGTTGCTGCTCACTATGATCGACGACCTGCGTGAGCAATTCAGCATACCAACACAGAGCTGCGTTTTATGCCATATTACCACCACTATGAAGATAATCGGCCACGCACCGGTCGACCTGGTATTTCAATCTATAGGTGGTACGGAAAAAACGAACAGCTCTTTCGGGGTTAATCTGTCCCTTTTAAAAGAAGGATGTGACGCCGCGGCTTCCTTAAAGCGCGGTACCCTGGGAAGCAATGCCATGTACTTTGAAACGGGCCAGGGATCTTCTTTATCTGCCAACGCCCATGAGGGCATCGATCAGCAAACCTGTGAAGCCAGGGCATATGCAGTGGCCAGGCATTTTAATCCGCACCTGGTAAATTCCGTCGTAGGCTTTATAGGTCCGGAATACCTGTACGATGGCAAGCAGATCATCCGTGCAGCACTGGAAGATCATTTCTGCGGAAAAATGCTGGGCCTGCCAATGGGCGTGGATATCTGTTATACCAATCATGCCGAAGCCGACCAGGACGATATGGACAACCTGATGACCCTGCTGGGTGTAGCGGGCTGCAACTTTATCATGGGTGTACCGGGTGCAGACGATATCATGCTTAATTACCAGACCACTTCTTTTCATGACGCGCTTTACCTGCGGAAAGTATTGAACAAAAAACCTTCACCCGAGTTTGAACAATGGCTGATACGGCAGGGCATCACCGACGAGGAAGGCAATAAACTGCCGGTTGCGGCAGGTCACTTACTACTTAAAAGCAGTTGATATATGCATTCACTGAAACCATTTAAACATACGATACAAAACGATGCCTGGGAGTCGCTGAGGGCGTTTACCGATGCCCGGATAGCACTGGGGAGTACCGGTGTATCCGTACCGCTTAAAGAGACCCTGCGGTTCAAAATGGCCCATGCGCATGCAAGAGATGCCGTACACACAAGTATGGAAAGCAATGCGATTGCTGCGGCATTGGGAAAATTCGGGTGGCCGGTACAGATAATTAAAAGCCGCGCGGGTAGCCGCACGGAATACCTGCAAAGGCCCGACCGGGGCAGGCAATTAAGCGAAGAAGCAATACAGCAGCTTAAGGCGGCGGGCACAACACCCTGCGATATTGCAATCATTATTGCAGACGGCCTTTCGGCAACGGCCATTCATCTGCATGTTATCCATTTGCTGGATGTACTTGTGCCTTTATTAAAAAGCAAGGGCTTTTCACTGGCGGCTTTCACTATAGTGGAGCAGGCAAGGGTAGCCATCGGAGATCCTGTCGCCTCCTTATTACAAGCAAAGCTATCGGTAATAATAATAGGTGAAAGGCCGGGACTGTCTTCATTCGACAGCATGGGTGCTTATATTACGTATCGTCCGGTGCCGGGGTTAACGGATGAAAGAAGGAATTGCGTATCTAATATCCGGCCGGCGGGACTTGGTTTCGAGATGGCTGCCGGGCAAATCAGTTACCTGGTGTCTCAGTGTTTCCTATTACAGATCAGTGGAGTGAAGCTTAAAGACGAGCGGCTGCTTCATTAACGCCAGCGCCTTACCTGCTTAGTTTCTTCAATATTTCATCCGACTGGGTTTCTGAATAAACACCATAGCCGGTTACCAGTACGCCTTTTATTCCGGAAGTGGATTCGATGGCGTATACCGTAGCTTCTTCCGACGGGTCGGAAGCACCTTCGTACCGGTACAGGTCGGCAATCTCGAATTCATCCGCTTTAAAACGGGCATTATTGCATACGATGCAGTTTTCTTCCAGGTTAAAATCGGTGGTATATCCCTGCTTTCTGAATGCCTCCAGTGCTTCGAGCACGGTTCCGTATTGGGTTTTGCGTTCCATAATCTGCCCTTTTTTAATGGCGATGAAGGTAAGAAATATACCGCAGGCTGGTAATTTTTAATAGATTTGCCCCGAATGTTTATCAAGGACACTACGAATACGATTTTTGACCTGGCTGCCTCCTTTGTAAATAATACGAGCCGGCACATTTTTTTAACGGGCAAAGCAGGTACCGGTAAAACCACTTTTCTTAAATACATACAGGAGCATACCGGCAAGAACGCCATAGTAGTGGCTCCTACCGGGGTGGCAGCCATTAATGCAGGTGGGGTTACCATTCACTCCTTCTTCCAGCTTCCGTTCGGACCGTTTATACCGGACGACATGGATCATTTTTCCCTCGTACACCAGAACGGGGAAATCAATAATTCCATTAACCTGGTAAAAAAAATCCGTTTAAGTGCCGAGAAAAAAGAACTGATGCGGAATATGGACCTGCTCATTATCGACGAGATTTCTATGGTAAGGGCAGACATGTTGGATGCTATGGATATCATCCTGCGCTTTGTACGAAAAAACAGTTTTCAGCCTTTTGGCGGTGTACAGGTGCTATACATCGGCGATCTTTTCCAGTTGCCTCCGGTAGTCGGGGAAGATGAATGGGAAATACTAAACCCCTACTATGAAAGTCCTTTCTTTTTTCATGCAAAAGCAGTAGCACGTATTCCACCTCTTTACATCGAACTTAAGAAGATCTACCGTCAGAAAGATCAGCACTTCATCGATGTGCTTAACCGGGTAAGAAATAATAGTGTCACCGCTTCCGACCTGGCCTTGCTGAACGCGCGTTACCAGCCTCATTTTGTGTCCGCACCCGAAGATCCATACATCGTTTTAAGTACGCATAACCGCAAAACAGAAAGCATCAATGCTTCCGAACTCGATAAACTGCCCGGCCCGCTCCATCGGTTCGCAGCCGTTGTAAGCGGGGAGTTTTCGGAAAAGATAATGCCTACCGATAATACCCTGTTGTTAAAAGAAGGCGCACAGGTGTTATTTATAAAGAACGATCCGGAAAAACGATATTATAACGGCAAGATCGGGCGCGTAAACCGCATAGTGGAAAATATTATCTACATACGGTTTGAAGGAGAAACGGAAGATTTTGCCGTTACCAGGGAAAAATGGAAGAATATCCGCTATTCTTTTAACCCCGAAAAGAATCGTATACAGGAAGAAGAACTGGGCACTTTTACCCAATACCCCATCCGCCTGGCCTGGGCTATCACCATTCATAAAAGTCAGGGCCTTACTTTTACTAAAGCTATTATCGATGCCGGGGCTTCATTTGCGGCGGGACAGGTATATGTGGCACTCAGCCGCTGTACTTCCCTGGAAGGCATGGTGCTCCGCTCCGCGATACAGCGGCATTGCATACGGACAGACGAAAAAGTAATCGCTTTTGCCAGCAGGGAGGCGGAACTCAACGAACTGCAGGACATGTTGAAGAAAGAAGCGGGTCTTTATGAGAAGCGCACCATTATCAATAACTACGATTTTACGGCACTGGTAGAAAAGCTGGAAAGCAAAGTGGATATATTGACCGGAAGGCCCGCCAAAGAACGAATGACAAATCTCCGCCTCGTTCAGCAACTGCTTACCCATGCCGCTGAATTGCAGGAAGTATCGGCAAAATTCAGGTTACAGTTAGGACAGCTCCTAGTGATCGCTCACGACTCCGGCGATGAAACCCCCTTACAGCAAAGGCTCATAAAAGCCAATGAATACTTTTGTTCCAGCCTGGGTAACCAATTGATAAAACCGCTAAAACAGCATATAGGATCGTTGAAAGCGAGGCCCGACGGGAAAAAACTGGCAAAGGATATGGATGAACTATTAACCTATTTTTTAACACTGGAAAAAGAGTATAAAGCCCGGTAAGTTTCAAAATGGAAGTAAAATCGATTATCGAAAACCCTCAGGATATGGATGAACTATTTTTACAATCAAAAAAGAGGACAAAGCCCGGTAATTTTTCAGTATGGCGGTGAAAATATCCGTTTCCTGAAAATCCTGATTATATTTGTGTCCGTTCTGTAAAAAACGCTAAATCCAAAATAGCAACTATGCCCAGGAGGATAATGATTTTCGATGACGATAACGATATTCTTTCTATTTGTTCATTTATTCTCGAATCGCAGGGCTGGGAAGTATCTACCCAATCAAATTGCAACAATGTATTGAAAGTAGTGAACGAGGTAAAACCCGACCTGATCGTTATGGATAACTGGATTCCCGACAGCGGGGGCATAGTAGCCACCCAAACCCTTAAAGGAGACCAATCTACCAAGCATATTCCCGTCATCTATTTCTCCGCCAATCATGATATAAAGAACCTGGCGAGCCAGGCAGGTACGGAATACTACCTGGCAAAACCATTCGACATCCAGCAATTCGAGGAACTGATCGAACATGTGCTGGAAGTTCATAATTCATAGAGAACCACCTGCTTCATCCGCTAACACTGCCTATTGGGGCTTTTCCTGAAAGAATTTTGAGGAAGATAAAAATCGCGTAAAAACAAATTGACGCTATCAAATACCAGAATAAAAAGAGCGATATCAAACTTTTTTACAGCCTCTGGCATCTCCAATCGGAATAACCCTGCTTGTTCCTGTAGCAATTGCATCAATAGCTATTAAAAAATAGCCCCCCATAAAATAAAAATGTCTATAATATTAATAGACTTTTATATATTTGTCCATCAAAACTATAGACTTATGATTGGGGTGGTGGTTTTTAGTTGCCCTGACCCATACATAATAGCCTATTTAAATGCAACCAGATACAATTAAAAAATGCTTAAACACAAACTAGCCATGCAAAAATCGTTACTTCCTATGTTGTCTTTCATACTTTGGGCAAGCGTTGCGTTTTCCCAAGGAACTGTTGAAGGGGTCGTAAAAGATAATAAGGGCCTGCCTGTAGCGGGTGCTACTGTGGTGATCAAAGGCACCAAGACCTATGCCATAGCAGATGGTAACGGACTCTTCAAAATCGAGCAGTCTAAACAATTTCCTTTTACACTTCGTATCAGTTCAGCCGGACTCAGAGCCCAGGAAATCCTGGTTTCTGAACAACCTGCTGAACCCCTGGCCATTTCGCTTATTGCGGAAGACCAGTTAACGGAAGTGGTCATTACATCGAGGCGCCGCCTGGAGACAGCGCAGGACGTACCTATTCCCATTTCAGTAGTAGGTGGTGCGCTTATAGCAGATGCCGGCGCGTTCAATGTAAACCGCCTGAAGGAATTGGTTCCTACGGTGCAGTTATACTCATCTAACCCCCGTAATACGACTCTTAATGTTCGTGGACTGGGGTCTACGTTCGGACTAACCAACGATGGTATAGATCCCGGCGTTGGTTTTTATGTGGATGGCGTATACTATGCACGTCCTGCTGCCACCACCCTCGATTTTATAGATATCGAACAAATAGAGGTGCTCCGCGGGCCCCAGGGAACGCTGTTTGGCAAAAACACGACTGCCGGTGCCTTCAACATAACCACCAGTGCGCCCAGCTTTAAAACGGGGGCTAAATTTGAAGTGAGTTATGGCAACTTAGGATACATCCAGGCAAAAGCCTCCATAACCGGCGCCATCACTAAAAAACTGGCAGGCAGACTGTCTTTCTCCGGAACCCAGCGCGATGGTGTACTGGAAAATATCGTGACACAGAAGCCAGTGAATGATATCAATAATATAGGTGCGAGAGCGCAGTTCCTATACACTCCTACCGACAAGATAAAGATCACGCTGGCAGGAGATGCCACCCAGCAACGCCCGGACGGCTACGCGCAGGTGGTAGCGGGTGTGGTACCCACCTTGCGGCCGGCATACAGGCAATTTAACCAGATCATCGCTGATCTTAATTACAAATTGCCTACCCTGAATCCGTTCGACCGGATAATCGATCATAACACAAGCTGGCGTTCAGGAAACGACCTGGGAGGTGTATCACTTAACGTAGATGCCAAGATCGGAAACGGTACATTGACCTCTACAACTGCCTGGCGTTACTGGAACTGGGACCCTTCGAACGACCGTGACTTTACAGCCTTGCCAGTACTTACCCTTTCACAAGCCACTTCCAAACACCAGCAATGGACCCAGGAAGTACGTTATGCCGGTAACATATCATCTCACCTGAGCGGTGTACTGGGTGTATTTGTTATTGGCCAGGATCTTAAAACAGACCCTGTTCACATCGAAGAGTCAGGTGCTGCCCAATGGCGCTTTTCACAAAGTTCTACCAGCGATAAATGGAAAACGCCTGGTCTCTTGGATGGCTTTGGGATTAGAACAACCTCCCGCCTGCAAAGCCTGGGTGCTGCCGTGTTTGGCCAGGCAGACTGGGCGATTACAGAACGCCTGCATTTTCTGCCCGGACTGCGGTTCAATTATGATCAAAAAGAAGTTGATTACGACCGGGTGACTTACGGTGGCCTCCAAACGACGGATCCAACACTGATCGCGCTTAAGAACGCGGTTTATACCAACCAGGCTTTTAAAACGGATGTGGATGAAAGTAATCTTTCCGGTCAGGCCACCCTCGCTTATAAAGTGGCCGATAACTTCAATACATTTGCCACTTATTCCACCAGCTATAAACCTATCGGCGTAAACCTGGGTGGGCTTCCTACTGCCAGCGGCGAGGTGTTGCTCGACCTGGCACGCATTAAACCCGAATATGTTACCCATTACGAAATAGGCATTAAAACCAAGCCCGTTAAAAATTCTACCTTAAACATCGTATACCATAATACTAATATCAAAGATTATCAAACACAGGTGCAAACGGCCGAAGTGGGCGTAAACCGCGGCTACCTGGCTAACGCAGAGAAAGTACGTGTGCAGGGGGTTGAACTGGATGCCAGTATCCGGATAAAAGGAAACCTTTCCCTTTATGGGTCTGCTGCATATACAGAAGCAAAATACGTTTCTTTTAAAAATGCCCCCGTACCATTAGAAGAAACCGGTGCTCCGTCCGCATTTAAAGATATTTCCGGTGGTAAACTGCCGGGTGTGTCGGAATGGGCGGGCTGTTTTGGTGGAGAGGTCACTACCAATCAGAGTAAATTCCTGGATCAAAGTGGCAAGTTCTTCCTGGCTTTCGACTCCTATTTCCGCTCATCGTTTTCATCCAGTGCCTCTCCTTCTGCTTACCTGAATATCGATGGCTATGCATTGCTAAATGCCAGGCTGGGTTTTCGGGCTACCGATGGACTATCTATATTCGTGTGGTCGCGCAATTTGCTGGATAAGGACTACTTCGAGCAGCTATTACCTGCGGCGGGTAATGCCGGTCAATATGCTGCCGTGCTCGGAGATCAAAGAACATTCGGAATCACTATCCGGTATAGTTTATAGTTCAATATGTATATCATATAATTAAAAAGGCGCAGAGGATTATAGATCCTTGCGCCTTTTTAATTATTTACTCATCTTAAAAAGCTGATACGAGAGCCTCACACTGATTGAAAAGACAGGGCTTTAAAATATCATAAGCGAGCCCAAAAATTATAGGATCGCCTATTTTACTACTGTTCAGGATTTGTTATGGCCTAATACTAAAAACGACATTTTAAAAGGTCGACTAATTATAAATGCGGTCGATCGCCTCCTGGTATTTTTCCATTACCACTTTTCTTTTCAGGCTCATTTTGGGAGTCAGTTCCCCGCTTTCTATACTCCAGTCATTTGTAAGCAGCTCAAAACGTTTGATCTGCTCTACATGACTGAAGTGTGCATTATAGGTATCAATAATATCTTTATAAAGTTCCTTCACCTTCTCGTTGTTCACCAGGTCGCCTAGTGACGTAAAGGAAATTCCTTTCTGCCGACACCAGTCCTTCAGGTTGGCGAACGAAGGCACAATAAGAGCACCTACGTACTTCCGCTCCGAGCCAACTACCATCAGCTGTTCAATAAAGCGCGATTCCTTAAACTTATTCTCGATCGGCAGTGGTGCTACATATTTGCCACCGCTGGTCTTGAACATTTCTTTTTTGCGATCGGTTATCTTCAGAAAACGTTTATCCACCATCATCCCTATATCTCCTGTGTGATACCATCCGTCTACGAGGCATTCTCTGGTAAGTTCGGGTTGTTTATAATAACCCATCATTACATTGGGTCCTTTGGAAAGTATTTCACCGTCTTCCGCTATTTTCACTTCTACATTATCCAGCAATGTGCCTACGGTGCCAAACATGCGGTTCTCTATAGAGAACCGGTTAACGCTTATTACCGGTGATGTTTCCGTAAGGCCATACCCTTCAAGTACGGGTATCTGCGCTGCGGTAAAAATGCGGATCAGTCTTACCTGGCAGGCCGCTCCGCCGGATACGATACACCGGATATGGCCGCCGAGTGCCTCGCGCCATTTGTTAAATATCAGCTTATTGGCAAGGGCCAGTTGCATATTATAAACAAAGCCCTGGTCTTTATTGATCTCATACTTTGCAGCCAACCCATGTGCCCAGAAGAACAACGTTCTTTTTATGCCCTTCAATTCCGAACCTTTGCTCATGATGCGGTCGTATACCTTTTCCAGTAAACGGGGCACGGTAGTAAAAATGGTCGGTTGCACTTCTTTTAAATTGTCGCCAATGGTCTCCATACTTTCCGCATAATAGATAGGAGTGCTTCTATAGAGGTGATAGTAAGAAATCATTCTTTCATAAATATGATTCAGTGGCAGGAAACTCAGTGCACGCATATTTTCAAATTCCGGTAAACAGGGAATGCTGGCTTCTACGTTGCTGTAAATATTGCGGTGCGAAAGCATGACTCCTTTTGGCCGGCCGGTAGTACCGGAAGTGTAGATAATAGTTGCCAGGTCATCATCTTTAATGCCCGCGGCAATCGTTTTTACTCTTTCTATTGCTTCGGGGGTACTCTTTGCGAGTATTTCCCGCCAGTGGTTTACTCCTTCTATCAGTTCAAAGCTGTAGATCCCGCGAAGCAGCGGCAGGTTGTCTTTGATGCTTAGTACTTTCTGATACAGGTCTTCATTGTCGACAAAAACGATTTTTACCCCGGCATCTTTAAATATAAATTCCAGTTCGGTCGCATTGATAGTAGGATATACCGGTGTAAGTACCGCTCCCGTTTGCTGAACCGCGAGATCGAGCATGATCCATTCAGGGCGGTTTTTGGAGATCACGGCTACTTTGGACCGGCTCTCTTCGCTCATATCTCCTCCATCTATCCCCATGTTCAGCAGGCCGGCACTCCAAGCACTAACGGTATCTTTCACTTCCCGGGAGCTGTATTTTCTCCATACCCCGTTTTCTTTAGCGGCAAGCATATCTTCCAACGGTGCTTTTCCGGGCTGGTCTGCAAGGCAATCGAATAGTCTTTTATTCATATTAGCGGTTATAGTATTGGTTGACCGGCATTTTAAAAACCCGCCCTTTCTGGAAGGTAGTAAACTTTTTATAGTCTTCTTCGTGTGTATTCACCCAGTTCTGGAAAGCGGTAAGATCCTGCGAAGTCCCGAACAACCACTGGTTATAGGCTTCAAAACTGCTATCCCGCAATAGTTGCCGCTGGTATTCAAAAAGCCGGTGAGGGAAAGCAGCCGCGTTTTTGTTGTACCAGTCCAGTATAAAGCGTGTTCTTAGCATAATAAGCGATTCGGGAGTAATGCCCATTGAGACAACGGAAGCCTGTTTATTCATTGTATTCAGAAACGCCATCACGAAGGGATTTTTCTCATTCTGGTTCTTCTTTATATCGGCATCGGTAAACAGCTTTTTATAACTGTTCAATAATACTTCTTTCATCTCCACGGTACGCCTTGTATAACTTTCCATATTCACAAATATTTCTCCGTATACAATGCTCCATACCTTATCCATGGTAAAGTAATAATATTTTGCTGCATTGTAATAGTTTCCGGGCAGATTAGGCTCCACTTCAATGCCTTTTTCCCATTGTTTGATGGCGGTGTAATCCTGTTTCCCCCATAAAAGCTCTCCGTATTCATTATAAAGCACTCCGCTAGCGGGAAATAATTTAAGTCCCTTTTTATATAGTTTATCAAGCTCTTTAGTATTGTTCGTTGCCTTGTAGGCCATGGCGGCAATCTGGTAAGTCTGTACGTCCGCATCTTTACGCTCCACCAGTTTCTGCGATACACCAATGGAACGGATGTAGTCGCGCTGCAGGTAGTACACCAGTGCCTGGTCTTTTAAAATGGCCGCATTATCTGGCTCCTGCTGCAGTGCCTGGTTAATCACCAGTATCGCATTGGCATAATCAGCCTGTTTTATGAATGCCCTGGCCGTTTCATGCTGGGTTTTCGCGTCCTGTGCCTGAACCGTGGCGGCTGTTATTAGAAGACCAATAAAGAATAAGAAATATTTTTTCATAATTAAAGATAAAAAGAATAGGCAAATACGCATTATACTAAACTATTTAGTATATTTATACTAATATTATTAGTTAAAGAATCAGCTAAAAGTTAGCAAATGAAACAAACAAATATATCGAATATGCCCGGCTACCGGTTCGGGGATTATTTGCTGGTGCTGAGTCCGCACGAAGATCTTAAAAACAGGATCATGAAAGTGAAAACCGATTTCAGCGAGGCATACGAATCCAAACTGGCACTGGCAGGCAAACCTCATATTACCCTGGTAAGGTTCCGGACATGGGAAATGATGGAAGAGAAAATAGTGAGCAGGCTGAAAGTGATCGCGATGGGCCATCGTCCTTTTAAGGTCAATATGAAAGACTACGGGAGTTTTCCCACTCATACGATCTATATCAATGTGCTCAGCAAACTACCGGTGCAGGAGCTTTCCAGGGAACTGCGAACGGCGCGCAAGTTGCTTAAATCGCCCGATAACGATCCTCATTTTATTACCGAACCGCATCTTACCATTGCCCGGAAACTAAGTGCTCCCCAATATGAGAAGGCCTGGCTTGAATATTCCCACAAACAGTTCACCGCCAGTTTTATTGCAGACAGTATGCTGCTGATAAAAAGGCGGGAGGGCGAAAAGGCGTACCAGATCGTTCGTCGCCTGGATTTTATGAACCTGCCGGTGAGCACCACGCAGGGAGCACTGTTTCCGGTATAATGCCATTATCACCTTATTCTGTTTTTAACGGTTAACATTTTTATTAAACCTATGTCCGATCAAAAAGAAGAATACCCTGACTATATAAAAGGCAGGGGTGCACAGTTTAATCCGCATAACCGTTTCCTTAAAAACGAACGGGTGCAGGAACATATTGAATCGATCGACGACTGGTCGCCTTCCAACACTGCTACCGTTTACCTGGAGGATAATGCCAAAAGCATCGTCAATAAAGTGGAAAGTCCGGACCTGAGCATGATGTACAGCATGAACCCCTACCAGGGTTGCGAGCATGGCTGCATCTACTGTTATGCCCGCAACGCTTTCGAGTATTATGGCTGGAGTGCCGGTATCGATTTTGAGACGAAGATCACGGTAAAAAAGAATGCTCCGGATTTGCTGCGCAAATTCCTGATGAACCCACGGTACGAATGCATACCCATTAGTTTAAGCGGCAATAGGGATTGTTATCAGCCGGCTGAACAGAAGTTTCGCCTTACCCGGCAGCTGCTGGAAGTATGCAATGAATTCAACCAGCCGGTCGGGATGATCACCAAGAACGCGGGTATCATCCGCGATAAGGACCTGCTGCAGGAAATGGCTAAGAAGAACCTGGTGAGTGTGCTGGTGTCCATTACCTCGCTGGAAGAAGATCTGCGCAGGGTAATGGAGCCCCGCACAACCACCGGTAAGCAGCGGCTGCGCACTATTAAGGAGCTGAGCGACGCTGGGGTGCGCATGGGGGTAATGCTGGGCCCCATGATACCCGGATTGAACGAACATGAGATGCAGCGCATCATGAAGGCTGCCAGTGAGAACGGTGCGCGTTTCTCGGCCTACACATTCATACGGCTGAACGGTGCCATTAAACTGATCTTTCACGACTGGCTGTATAAGAACTTTCCGGACAGGGCAGATAAAGTATGGCATCTGATAGAACAGGGCCATAATGGCCAGGTGAATGATTCGCGCTGGGGAGTTCGTATGAGGGGCGAAGGTCCCATGGCCGAAATAGTAAGGCAGCAATATGCCAAGTATAACAAGATATACGGCCTTAATGACGAACGCTGGGAGCTCGACTGCACACTGTTCCGTCGCCCGGGAGCCCAGGGATGCCTGTTTTAACTGCCATGTGGTGTTTTGACCCACGTTCCCTATTTTTACCAAAAATCCATTGATGCAATCAACGCTGGAAAAAATAAAGGAGCTGTTCGGATCATTTAACGAAGATGCCATTGAGTCCATTGAAAAACTGCCCCAGTCGGGAAGCGACCGGATTTATTTCCGCCTGGGGGCCGGTGGAAGAACTTATATCGTTACCTATAACCTTAACAAAAAAGAGAACAATACATTTATTGCATTCAGCGAGCATTTTAAACAGTTCGGGTCGCCCGTGCCGTTGGTATATGCAATGAATGAAGAAGCAACCGTGTATATACAGGAAGATTTTGGCACGATGTCGCTGATGGATATCCTGCTGAAAGAGGGGCATTCCGACCGGGTGTACAACCTGTTCCAGAAAAGCCTGAAAGAGCTGGCACATATACAGATCGTAGGAGGAGCCGACCTCGATTACGAGCTTTGCCTTACTGCCAAAGAGTTCGGCAAGCAGGCTATCATGAGCGACCTGCTTTATTTTAAATATTATTTTCTCGACACGTTAAAATACCCATATGATAAGCAGGCGCTCCTGGACGATTTTGAAGCACTTAGTAATTACCTTACCCATACCTCCAACAAACATTTTATGTTCCGCGATTTCCAGAGCAGGAACGTGATGGTGAAAAATGAAGAAGTTCATTTTATAGATTACCAGGGCGGTATGAAGGGGGCATTGCAATATGATGTGGCATCTTTACTCTGGCAGGCTAAAGCCGAACTACCGGACGACTGGAAGAATGGCCTGCTGGAATATTATATGGACCGTATCGATGAAAAACTACCCAAGCCGGTAGAACGCAGCACTTTTGTAAGTCAGTACAACGGTTATGTGCTCATACGGCTTTTACAGGTATTGGGGGCTTATGGTTTCCGCGGATTGTTCGAACGCAAAGCCCATTTTTTAACCAGTATCCCGCTCGCACTCCGCAACCTTAAATGGTTTATGCTGAATATGCATACAGGTATTGAACTGGGTACTTTTAATGAGCTGCTCCAGTTTATAGTAAGCGACGAAGTGGTAAGCCGCTTCCAGCCTTTGCGCGCCACCGCGGATACCCCACTGAAAGTAATTGTCAACAGCTTTTCGTATCGCAACGGCATTCCGCAGGACTTTTCCGATAACGGGGGCGGCTTCGTGTTCGATTGCAGGGCTATCCTGAACCCCGGAAGGCAGGAAGCCTATAAAATACTTACCGGCCGCGATAAAGACGTAATGAATTACCTGGAGCAGCAAACGAAGATGCCCGACTTCCTGAACAATGTGTATAATATCATCGATATATCTGTAGAAGATTATATCAGGAGAGACTTCGGGCATCTGATGATCAGTTTCGGATGTACCGGTGGCCAGCACCGGAGCGTATATGCGGCAGATGCGGTGGCAAGACACCTTCGCAATAAGTTTGGTGTAAAGCTGGAAGTAAACCACCTGGTGCAGGATGAGAAAAAATGGATCAATACATTATGAAAGCAATGATACTGGCCGCAGGGCTGGGCTCCCGCCTGAAGCCGTGGACCGACCAACATCCCAAAGCATTGATGCCGGTGAACGGGAAACCGCTGCTGCAGCGCAATATAGAATACCTGCAAACCTTTGGCATTAAAGACGTAATCGTTAATGTGCACCATTTTGCCGACCAGATCATAAAAGCCATCGACGATAACCTGGGATGGGGAAGCATCGTATCGGTTTCAGACGAAACGGATATAGTGCTGGAAACAGGCGGCGGATTAATGAATGCGCACTGGTACTTCGATGATGAAGACTTTGTGCTGATGAATGCAGACATACTGACGGATATGGATCTACTCGCCATGCGCGACTATCATCACCGGCACCGGCCCCTGGCTACGCTGGCTGTTACCAATCGCGATTCGTCGCGTTACCTGCTGTTCGATGCAAAGAACACTTTATGCGGGTGGAGGAATGAAAAAACAGGGGAAGAAAAATATGCCGGCAACCGACCTGTGTTTACGCAAAAGGCCTTTAGCGGTATTCATATCATTAACCCGTCCATCTTCAGCCACATTACGCAACGCGGTAAATTCAGCATGGTGGATGTATACCTTGACCTGGCAGGAAAACATGCCATCGCCGGCTTCGATCATTCCGGTTTCCGTTTTATAGATGTCGGCAAGCCGGAATCGGTCGTCAAAGCCGGGGAGCTGTTTGATTGATCATAGCAGGTTATCGAACACGTAAGCAAGCGGCGATTCTTCCAGTATGGTTCTTACACACCCTTCGACATTGTTTTTCCATTTTACCAAGCGTATCATCCCATCTTCTATTTCTATACCACTCACATCGCCGTCGCTGAAGCAGCAACAGCCTGTATTGAAATAGGTAGGATGAGCCATTCTTCTTATGATAGTCTTTCCCGCATACTCCGCACTGCGCTTTTCCAGTTCTCCGGAAATGGACTTCACCAGGTCCGTATCTTCGGCGGCTTTTGCTTTAAGCAGTTGTTTGTTAAGGCGGTCAATATGATCCATGGAGGCAAAAACAGGCTTATGGGTATGGGCAGATATAAACAATGTATTCCGCAACGTAGCACTCCATTCGTACATCAGTATATTATGTTTATCCACCAGGTCGAACGAATCGGAAATGGTATCTATTCGAATTTCCAGGAAACGCTGGATAGGTGTCCAGATAGCCGCCACCACCCACATGCTGAAGGCGTTTCCATCACTTTTATTATCACCCTGGTGCCCGTGCGTAAGGAAAAGATCGTATGATTTATTGTTATAGTATGTTGTAAGAATCAGGCCCTCGTGTACTTTCAGTTTTTTTCCGAAGATTGGTTTGAGATACATATTCTGCTGGATGAGGTATTTCCATTCCAGGTCGTGGTTCCCATATATGCGGTGATATCTTTCCGTCTGCTGAAAACGAGCTTCCTGCAGCAGGCTAAGGCGGTTTTGATCGATGGCCGCGCGGGGCGTGCACTCCCATAGTTCTTCACAATCGCCGAGATTAATGAAGGTGAATCCTTTGTCGTAGTAGTGCTGCAATGCAGTAATATAATTGGTTTCGGCAGCCATAAAATCGTCTGCCGCGTCTTTGTTGCCCTTATGCTGATCGCTGAAGATGATAAAACGGCCGCTATCCAGGTTAAAGGGTACGGTAATGCCCCGTTCCGTTTTCTCTTCCTTTATGGCCTGGTGCAGGTTATCGAGTGAGTAAAACACATCTTTCTGCCGGGGAGAGGAAGATACTTTATTTGCCAGCCATATTATGGGCCTTCTCAATAGTTTCTGCAACAGCTTCCTCAATGTAATTTTTATTTGGGTGAAGATAAGAATCCTCCCGCATCGGCATTATCCCGGTACATACAAATCTCTTATATTTGTATAGATGGAGACTTCGAAAAAATGGCTGGCCGTATATACCAAACCCCGTTGGGAAAAAAAGGTTTTCCAATCCCTGATGGACAAAGGGATCGAAGCGTATTGTCCCTTAAATAAAGTACGCAAAAAATGGAGCGACCGGATCAAAACGGTAGAAGAGCCGCTCTTTAAATCGTATGTATTTGTAAAAATTGAACCCGATCAGCAGCTCAATGTTCGCATGAACCGCGGTGTAGTAAATTTTGTATACTGGCTGGGCAAACCGGCGATCATCAATGAAAAGGATATTAATACCATCAGGAAGTTCCTGAACGAATATGAAGATGTAGTGGCCGAAGCCATTCATGTGGCCCCCAGCCAGGAAGTGATAGTAACCGGCGGGGCATTAATGGACACGAAAGGAAAAGTGATAAACGTGAAGGGTAAAAAAGTGGAAGTGCTGCTTGATTTTATCGGGTATAAACTGGTGGCTTATGTTGATAAACATCATGTACGGGTTATTAAGAATGTATCAACTCTGTAGCCATGCCCTGCTAACCCATATATTTGGGTATTCCGTTTCTAATCCTTAATAAACTCCATGGCAATCGCCGTTATTCATCACCCGGTCTTAATTATTCCGTTTAGCCATTTTCAAAAACCGGCCTATCAGGAAAAGGGAAGCGAAGGTAAGTCCGGCTATCAGGCCAAGCCACATTCCTGCCGCGCCCATATGGAAGCGAAAGGCCAGCAGCCAGCCAAGGGGAAGACCTATTACCCAGTAAGCAACGGCTATCAGCAATGTGGGCACACGCACATCTTTAATGCCCCTCAGCAACCCGGCCCCTATGGCCTGCGTACTATCTGATATCTGGAATACGGCGGCAAACAGCAATAATAATCCTGCCAGTTGCAGCACCTGCCCATTATCGTTGAATATCTTAGGCAGCTCGTTGCGGAACAATGTAAAGACAATGGCACAAAAAGAACCGTATACGAGCGCAGTAAGCAATGTGCTTTTGCCGATTCCGGAGATTTTGGGCCAGTCGCTCCTTCCAAACGCGTTGCTCACCCTGATGGAGCCTGCCTGTGCAAGACCCATAGAAACCATAAAGGTGAAAGCGGCGCAGCTAAGCGCGATCTGGTGGGCGGCCTGGGCCACCGCACTGATGGTGCCTATAATAATACCCGATACAGCGAATGCACCCGCTTCCATGCCTATTTGCAGGCTGCTGGGGATGCCTATCTGCAATAATTCGCGAAGCGTGTTGCGACGCAGTTTCCATTGGCTCCGGCTTACGGCGATGTATTTTTTGAAAGTACGGTGTTTGAGTATGATGATGGCCAGTACCAGGAACATGAGGGTGCGGGTAATAAGGGTGGCCCAGCCGGCACCTAACAATTCCAGCCTCGGAAATCCGCCATTGCCATAGATCAGCAGCCAGTTCAGTAAAATGTTTACCGGCATACCGGCAAGCGATAACAGCATGGCCGTTCGCGTAAACTCCAGACCGTCGGTAAATTGTTTTAAAGTCATGAACAACAGCATAGGAATAATAGAGTATCCCATCAGCTCCATAAAGGGTATAGCAAGCACTACCACTTCCGGGTCCTGGCCCATGTGTCGAAGCAACCCCCGCCCTCCTATTAATATAATGGAAATAATAACTGCGGTAAGTGCGCACAGCAAAAAACCGTTAAACAGGTAATGGGATACCTGCGGCGAATCCCTTCGGCCATGAGCCATCGATACCATTTGGGATACGGAGATCGTCATGCCAATGCCGAGCACGAAAGGAATGTTCATTGCCGTAACCACCAGCGCGGCTGCCGCAAGCTGTTTATAGCTGATAGCACCAACCATGGCAGTATCTATAATATGCAAACCCATTTGCGCCAGCTCTCCTATAATGATGGGTAAGGCTAATCGGATGGTATGTGAGGCTTCCGTACGCATAAAATGGATGGTCTCTTGCTAAAAGGAGGCGAAGTTAAGAAGATTCATGGCGATTATTTATTAAATTAGCCGTTCAAAAAAACAGTATTATGCCCAGATCATCCAGGCGTCGTTTTATTGCCAGTGCAGGTAAACTTACTGCCGCTACGGCGGTAGGCTCTCTTGCTTCCGGCAGTGCATGGGCCGCCGCACCCAAAGCCGCTTTTATTCATCATGTCTATTTCTGGCTAAAAAACCCGGAGAATGCCGCAGATACAACAAAGCTGGTGGAAGGACTACGCAAGTTGTCGGCTGTAAAGGCCATCAGGCAGTTTTACATAAGCAAGCCTGCCGATACCAGCCGGGAGGTGATTGACGGCAGTTATTCCATTTCCTGGCTCGTGTTTTTCAAAGACAAGGCCGACGAGGAAATTTACCAAAAAGATCCTATTCACCTGGAGTTTGTAAAAACCTGTTCCGATCTATGGAGCAAAGTAGTAGTTTATGATTCGGTGGATGTGTGAGATGGTATGGCTAAAATAAAAAAAGACAGAATAATCTGTCTTTAATGGGTACTAAATAGTAGGGTTTTTACAGGCGATAATCACTTCTTTCCACGGGTAGCGTGTAAGGACTTAAAAAGGGTAGGTACAAAATCAACAAATGCTTTCTTAGGGTATTGGATATCGTTTGATAAAGCAAAGATAGCCGAGTTCTGCGGGCGATTGTATGATCTGTATCATTCAAAAGAATGATTATAGTTGCCGATCCCGGCAATTAGTCGCAGTTCACTTTATTAAATATGCTGCCAAAGGAAGCGGTATCTGCTATAAAGGCCCTGCCCGTTTCGCGGTCGTAGCTAAATTTTTTCTGCTCGAGCGTAGTTCCATTTACCCGAAATACCAGGGGCAGACTATCATTAATACCTTCCTGCACAAAAGTCCATGTTCCGTTAAGGATGCTATCTTTAATGGTTCCTGTAAATGATCCCTGGCGTTTATCTTTTTGATAGATGGAGGTAATCATTTCTCCTTTCGCCGCACTGCCATCGATCATTAAACGTATAAATGACGTGTCTTTTTTGCTAAGGCCGCTTATCATCGTGTAACAACCGGAGATAAGATTGCTAACGCTATCATTTGCCGGAACAATAAGCGTAGTGATAGCAGCAGTGTCCGCCGAGGTAGAAGTAGTGGTTTTATTGCGGCAGGAAAGAAGGCTTACTACCTGGATAAGCATTATTAATAATATGGCATTCCGTTTCATGGTATGATTTTAAATAAATATAAATAAAAAATCAGAATAAATGGAAGCCCTGTTTACTTATGTACGCTGCCGCATCAATCATTATTGGTAAATATCGTTAAATTACACAGGGTTACCTGTAAGATAGATGAAATAAACCGAACCAAACAGATGATTGCAGCTGAAAATATCAGTAAACATTTTAATGGGACCCTGGCAGTCAATAATATTTCCTTCGGGGTAAAAGAAGGGGAAACGCTGGTGCTGCTGGGTACCAGCGGCTGTGGCAAAACGACCACGCTACGAATGATCAACCGGCTGATAGAGCCTTCCGGTGGTAATATATACGTAAATGGTAAAAGTATATTATCGCTTAAACCCGAACTCCTGAGAAGAACGATTGGTTATGTGCTACAAGGCAATGGCCTGTTCCCTCACTATACGGTGGCGGAAAACATTGCCATTGTACCGCGACTCCTGGGCTGGGATAAGGATAAGACACTTAAAAGAATAAAACAATTGCTGGAAAAATTGCAACTACCTTTTAATGAATACGCAGATGCATTTCCTTCCGCACTCAGCGGCGGCCAGCAGCAGCGCGTAGGGCTTGCAAGAGCCCTGGCGGCAGACCCGCCGGTATTGCTGATGGATGAACCTTTCGGAGCGCTCGATCCCATTACGCGCGCAGAGGTAAAAAAAGAATTCAGGGAACTGGACGAGTTAAAAAGAAAAACGATCGTGATGGTTACGCATGATATACAGGAAGCCCTGGAAATGGGGGATACGATATGTTTAATGGATAAGGGGAACATCATGCAGATAGGTACAAAGAAGGACCTGATGTTGAGCCCGGCAAATGATTTTGTAGATACATTTTTTTCGCATTACCGTACTTCTGTCACAGATGCATGGCATCAATTAAATACCCGTTAATTATTCAGCACAGATGCAGGAAGAACAAAGTCTATGGCAGTTTATGGTGCAGCAATCGGACAAGCTATGGCAACAAACCATTGCACATACGGGCCTTACGTTCATCTCGCTGCTGATAGCGGTGCTGATCGGGTTGCCGCTTGGCATCTTGATAACGGGTAAAAAGAAAACCGCCGCATTTGTATTGGGCGTAGCTGGCATATTACAAACTATACCCAGCATTGCATTGCTTGGTTTTATGATTCCGCTGCTGGGTATCGGCGCCCTTCCCGCCATTACGGCACTTTTCCTTTATGCCTTGCTGCCTATAATAAGAAATACATATACGGGCATACGTTCGGTGGATGAAAATGTAGTAGAAGCCGCAAAGGGTATGGGCATGAATAAACGCCAGATATTGCTGCACGTACAGTTGCCTCTTTCCCTGCCGGTGATACTGGCGGGTATACGGACGGCCACCGTAATAAATGTAGGAGTGGCCACACTGGCGGCCTATATCGCCGCAGGCGGTTTGGGAGAATTTATTTTTGGAGGCATCGCATTAAATAACAGCAATATGATACTGGCGGGTGCCATACCCGCCGCGTTACTGGCCATACTGTTCGATTCAATGTTATCGGTGGTACAACGAATGAGCGCGCGTAATCTCCGGCGCGCATCGCTAGTACTTCCGGTTATGATGGTCGTGTTTTCATCTTTCTATATTGCACCGGGTAGCCGAAGCAAATTAATAGCAGGCTTCACGCCGGAGTTCATGGGCCGACAGGACGGCTACCTCGGTTTAAAAAGTAAATATCTTCTTAATGTATCCAATGTAGTTATCAGCGATGCAGTGATGTATAAAGCAGCGTATGAAAAGAAACTGGACGTAATCAGCGGCTATAGTACGGACGGACGATTAAAAGCATACGATCTTTTAACACTGACGGATGATAAAGTGATTTTTCCGCCCTATTATGCCGCCCCACTGGTAAGTCAAAAAATACTGACTGCTTATCCTGAACTGCAACCGGCTCTTGAACTACTATCCGGAGCCATTGACGATTCGGTAATGACCGATCTTAACTACCGCTTGGATTATTTAAAACAAATACCCGAAAAAGTAGCCATTGATTTTCTCCGCAGCAGGGGCTTGTACAAAAATTCCCGCAATGGGGAAAAAGCTACTATACGCATCGGCTCCAAGATATTTGGCGAGCAATATATACTGGCTAATATGTATAAATACCTGGTTGAAGGAAATACTGATCTGAAAGTGGAAACGAAGACAGGTCTCGGTGGCACCAAAATCTGCTTTGATGCCCTTGCCAACGGAAGTATAGACATGTACCCGGAGTATACCGGTACGGGACTATTGGTAATACTCAAGCCGGCACCCGGAGATATGGAGAAAATAATCGGAAATAAGGATAGCGTGTATGCTTACGTAAATGAACAATTTGGGAAGAAATATGGTTTAAAATGGTTGAAACCGATAGGATTCAACAATGCTTATGCACTTATGATGCGCAAAGATCAGGCACAATCATTGAATATCAACACGATCTCGGATCTAAAAAATTATCTTTCGTCCCCATGAGTTTGAGTCTTTTAAAAAGATATACAGAAATAAGGCAACAGACGGAAACGATTTGCAAGCCCCTGCTTACGGAAGATTATGTGGTGCAGCCGGTAGCAGAAGTGAGTCCACCCAAATGGCACCTGGGTCATACGGCGTGGTTCTTCGAAACTTTTATACTTAAGCCGTATGTAAAAAATTACCATGAATTTGATGCCGACTATAATTATGTGTTTAACAGTTATTACGAAACGATCGGTTCGAGGGTGATCCGTACGGATCGGGGGAACCTAAGCCGGCCAACGGTTGAAGATATTTATAAATACAGGAGCCATGTAGACCAGTTCATGAACACTTTTTTGCGGGAAGCCCCTGATGCTTCATTACACGAATTACTGTTACTTGGCCTGCATCATGAACAACAGCACCAGGAACTTTTATACAGCGACATTAAATATATACTTGGCCATAACCCGCTGTTCCCCAGGTACACCGATCATTCAACAGAGTACACCACAGTATCTGCCAATAAAGATTTCATTTCCATAGACGCAGGCCTGTATGAAATAGGGCACCAGGGAGAAGGGTTCAGTTTCGACAATGAACTTGGCCGGCACCAGGTTTACCTCGATGCCTATCGTATCAATGCTTCCCTGGTTTCTAATGGCGAATACCTGGAGTTCATAGAGGCCGGCGGTTACCGGGACTTCCGCCACTGGCATGCGGAGGGCTGGGATTGGGTAAAGGCAAACGATGCAAAAGCTCCTCTGTACTGGCATTCGATCGAAGGTATATGGCATACTTATTTATTAAATGGTTTACAGGAGCTGGATCATGAGCAACCCGTAACACATATCAATTTTTACGAAGCGTCCGCATATGCTTCCTTCAAGGGGATGCGTCTTCCTACGGAAGCTGAATGGGAGGTGGCGGCAACCCGGTTCAACTGGGGAGCACGCTGGGAATGGACTGAAAGTGCTTATCTTCCCTACCCGGGTTTTAGCAAAGCACCTGGAGCCATTGGGGAATATAATGGCAAGTTCATGATTAGCCAGATGGTGCTGAGGGGAGCTTCCGTGGCCACTTCTAAAGCGCATAGCAGAATCACATACCGTAATTTTTTCCATCCACATTTACAATGGCAATATACAGGAATCAGACTGGCACAATAGACGATGTAGCGGCAGACAATAAATTTTACGAGGACGTAATTGAAGGATTGCGAAGCGATCCCAAATACCTTTTGTCCAAATACTTTTACGATAAGGAAGGCGACCGGCTTTTCCAGGAAATAATGGCCAGCCCGGAATATTATCTAACCAACTGCGAGATGGAAATATTCAGTCGGCAAACAGAAGCCATTGCTATGGTGCTTTTAAAACAGTTCAGCGATTTCGACATCGTGGAACTGGGAGCGGGTGATGCCACCAAAAGCTCGCATTTGCTGAATTATCTCCGCAAACTGGGAGTAGATATTACTTATTATCCAGTAGATATTTCCCGCAATGTGATCCATCACCTCGAAACGGAAATGCCTTCGCGCATACCGGGTCTTAAGGTGCATGGACTTAACGGCGATTACTTTGATATGATATCCCGGAGCTACCAGGTGAGCGATAAACGAAAAGTGATCCTGTTCCTGGGTTCCAGTATCGGCAACTTTACGCCTGAAAACGCTACCCGTTTTTTGGATACCGTTCATGAACACCTGCTACCAGGCGATATATTGCTCACCGGGTTTGATCTTAAAAAAGACCCACGGCAAATACTGGCAGCTTATAACGATACAGGAGGAATTACCAAACGGTTTAACCTTAATCTGCTCACGCGCATCAACAGAGAACTCCATGCCGATTTTGATATAAAAACCTTCGGTCATTACCCGGTTTACGATCCTGTAACAGGTGCCTGTCGCAGTTACCTCAGAAGCCATATTAAACAGGAAGTAACTATCAACGGCAGGGATCTTATATCATTTGAAGAAAACGAATCCATTTATACGGAACTTTCCCAGAAATACACGGTTAGTGATACGGACAGGCTGGCCGCAGAGACGGGCTTCTCCTCTATTAAGTATTTTTTTGATTCACGACATTGGTTTTTAGATGCCATCTGGCAGCGGGTGTAGTAGTACGCTTATCTTTTTAGTACTGCCATATATAACAAGGCAATAAGTACTTGTATTTACTATATAAATTTTAACGGCAATGCCTTATTGTCCGGAGTATAGATGGCCTACTTTAACCGGAAGGCAATGAGCTAGAACATATCTCTTAATCCCAGTAGAGAGTTCAGCAAAACTCAATGCTAATATCTATCATTTCATTTCGATTTAACAGTTATATGTTCACTGAGTAAAGTTTATAAGGTACAGCATAAAACAATATTCGGGTAGTGATTTTTAGAATTCAGCGACGGTATTATACAATCCGGTTACTTTATTATCAATACATTTTTAATGGGGTTTAGCTTAGCGTAAAATTTACAACAATGAAAAAGGGATTACGTATTGCTATCTGGGTAGCAGTAATTTTAATTGCAGTTTCACTGGTGGCCTTTACACTTATATCTAATAAGGAGAGAGCAACTGATGACATCAATAAGGAATTAGTAGCTGTCCCTTTCACGGTTAAGGCGTCTTATGTAAAGGAAGAAACATTTACTGACGATGCTACATTCAGGGGCAGTACGGAAGCCAAAAATATTTTAACCATTTATAGCGAGGCGGACGGGAAATTGATTTCATCAGCCATTGAAAAAGGCCGGTTCTTAAATAAGGGCCAGGTTGTGGGTTCAATAGATAGAGCCATACGGAGTGCTACCAACCAGATTAATTACATCGCTTATGAAAAGGCCCAATCTGATTACAATATTGCAAAGGCAAATGTTAACAGGTATGAAGCCCTGCTGAAGGAAAATAATGCCACAGCGGTGGAAGCAGAAAATGCCAGACAGCAGTTAACAGCAGCTGAACTACAGTTGAAAACATATCAACAGCAAATAAGTATATCTCAAAAACAGATTGGCCAAACGGTAATAGTATCGCCGGCATCGGGTATCGTTATTGAGAAAAAAGCGAATCAGGGCGACTATATACAACCAGGTTCTCCCATCGGAATCATAGCTGATTTAAGTACGGTAATAGTGAAAATTTTTATACCTGAAACGTTTATAGCCAAATTAAAGAATGGCACAGCGGTTTTTGTGGAAGCAGATGTGTACCCGGGAATTACATTTAAAGGCATTATCAAAAATATAATACCTGTTGCTAACGAAACGAAAGCCTTCCCTGTTGAAATTGAGATTGCTAACAATAAACCTCAAAAATTAATGGCTGGTATGAGCGTGTCAGCTAATTTTAAACCAACTACTTCAATAACTGCACTTACTGTTCCAAGAACGGCTATCGTCGGTGATTTGGCAAAGCCTTCGGTTTATCTTATTGATAGTTCTAAGAAGCCTCGGTTGACGGCGGTTTCCATTGGCAGAGACTTTGGTACCACTATAGAGATTAAGTCTGGATTGAAAAAGGGCGATATAGCCATAACATCTGGTCAATCGAATATTGAACCTGGAAAAGAACTGAAGGACTATAAAATATCCAATCAATAAATAGTCGGGAATACCAATTTGAGATTAATAATATTCATTATGTCAATTACAGAAATAGCTATTAAACGACCTATACTTTTCATTGTGTTGTTTTTGGTCTTGGGTGGTTTTGGAATTATTGCTTACAAAAGCCTAAAGTACGAGTTATTGCCTGATCTGGCAACGCCATTTACAACGGTATTTACCACTTATCCCGGAGCTTCTCCCAAGGAAGTGGAAAATAGTGTTACGAAAAAAATTGAAGATGGTATTGCAGGAGTAAGTAAGATAAAAAAAGTGACAGCCAATTCTTCTGAAAATGTCTCCCTAGTTACCATTGAATTTACTGCTGATGCTGATGCCGATCAGGCCGTACAGGAGGTGCAGCGGGCTTTAAGCAAAGTGTTGAATGAGCTGCCAGCGGGTGTAAAAACCCCTTCTGTCGAGAAATTTAATGTGAATGATGTGCCGGTGTTAAGATTGGGAATCACTTCCAGTGCACCTGAAGCGGAATTATACAGCATTGTCGATAATCAGATTAAACCACGGATCACTCAATTAAAAAATATAGGCAGGGTTACAATACTGGGCGGAGCGGAGGGAGAAATAAAAATTTATGCTGATTCAAAAAAAATGGCGAGCTATGGTATCTCAAACGCAGAATTATCTGAGGCGGTACGTAGAAGCAATATAGATTTTCCCGTCGGTAGTATCAAAGACAATGATGCAGTTCTTGGAATCCGAATAGCAGGAAAAGTAACTGATTTTACCCAGATTGAAAACCAGCCGATCCGATCACTTGCCGATGGGGGCAATATTACAATTAAAGACGTTGCGGATGTAGTTATGTCTTCCAAAGAAACGGAAGTTATTAATCGATTGGATAGAAAACCCTCAATAGGTTTGTTTGTAAATAAACAAACCGGTTCCAACGCAGTGGATGTGTCAGCAAGGGTAAAGGAGGAGCTTCTAAAACTGGAAAAGGATTATAGTAACATTAAACTTAAATTTAGTATAGCACAGGATAGCAGCGAGTTTACTCTAGACGCTGCCCATGCGGTTTATCATGATTTCTTTATAGCCATTTTACTTGTCGCCCTGGTGATGCTCGTATTCCTGCACAGTCTCAGGAATGCTTTTATTATAATGCTGGCAATTCCGACTTCTTTGGTTAGCGCGTTCATCATGATGTACTTATTGGACTATTCGCTAAACTTAATGACTTTACTTGCAATGAGCCTGGTAATAGGTATACTGGTGGATGACAGTATTGTGGTGCTGGAAAATATATACCGCCATTTAGAAATGGGAAAAGATAAAGGGAAGGCATCTTTAGAGGGAAGAAATGAGATCGGTTTTGCCGCTGTTTCCATCACGTTGGTTGATGTGGTAGTGTTTTTGCCAATGGCACTTGTACCTGGACTTGTTGGCAGTTTGGTAAAACAGTTTTCACTGGTTATTGTAGTTTCAACCCTGTCCAGTTTATTGGTGTCATTTACGCTCACTCCGATGATAGCATCCCGGTTTGCCAAACTGGAACACCTTAATGAAAAATCTTTTTTTGGCAGGATTGGATTGTTTTTCGAAAAATTAATCCATGGATTTACCGGTTGGTATATGGGTATCTTGAAGTGGAGCCTTCAGCATAAGTTAGCTACTTTAGGCATTACTTTATTGCTTCTGATTGGGTCCTTCAGTTTAGTTGCTACAGGTATTGTAGGTAGTGAATTTGCTCCGGCAACGGATAAAGGTGAACTGTCGCTTTTAATAAATATGCAGCCCGGCACAAAATTATCCGAAACCGATAGCGCTATTAAAGCAATAGAAGCTAAGCTTAATGAGGTTCCGGAAATTACTAAACTATTTACTAATATCGGTTACCAGTCTGATGGTTTGAGTGAAAATTATAGTTCGCATCTTGCCGCTATCAATATCTCTTTATTACCTGCCAGCAAGCGAACTAAAAATCTGGCCGAACTGGGCAGGGAATTTAGAATGTTGGCCATGCAGGTTCCTGGTGTAAAGGCCAGGGTTTCTCCAATTGGCTTATTTGGTGCAAACGATGCACCGCTGCAGTTACTGGTGTCGGGGAGTCAGCGAGACAGCGTTGCGGCTACCGCCTCAAAAGTATTGGCCGCCATACGGGCAATACCTGGTGTTGTAAATCCAAGATTATCGGCAGAGCAGGGCAAGCCGGAGATTGAAATAGTCATCAACAGGGAAAAGGCCGCAGCGTTAGGATTGACGATGGAAACGATCGGTGCCAACATGAGAGATGCGGTGAATGGTTATGATGATTTAAAATTCCGGCGAAACAACGAAGAAGTAGATGTCCGTATACAGTTAAAGGAAAGTTACCGCAGCAGTACTAATGATTTGAACCGTTATGGTATAATAAACGATAAGGGGCAATTAGTTTACCTTAACCAGTTTGCGGAAGTAAAATTGACCTCGGGGCCTAACACCCTCGAACGACGGAACAAACAGGCAAGCATTATCATACTTTCACAGGTAGTCGGCCGCCCGGTCGGTGATATTGGAGAGGATATTAAGAAGCTGGTTGCAGGGATTAATTTACCCCAGTCAGTTAAAATTTCATATGAAGGCGATCTTGAATTGCAGGACGATTCATTTGGCTCGCTGGGCCTTGCTCTGCTCACATCGTTTTTATTGATATATCTTATTATGGTAGTATTATATAATAACTGGCTTTATCCCTTTGTTGTATTGTTTTCTATACCTGTGGGCCTGGTCGGTGCTTTTCTTGCACTGGCTTTAACCGCTAAAAGCCTTAACATTTTTTCCATATTCGGACTGATAATGATGATGGGGCTCGTTGCGAAAAATGCCATTCTTTTGGTAGACAGGACGAATGAAGGGAGGAAACAAGGAGCTGGTTTAACGGACGCATTATTGGATGCTGGTGAAACACGTTTAAGGCCTATATTAATGACAACACTGTCAATGGTTATAGGAATGTTACCCCTGGCACTTGCCAAGGGCGCAGGTGCAGAATTAAACAGCGGTCTGGCATGGGTATTAATTGGGGGACTAAGCAGTTCTATGTTTTTAACGTTATTGGTGGTTCCTGTTATCTATTACATCCTTACGAGATTAGTGGAAAAAATTGAAAGGCAAAGGCAATTAAAGCGGGAAAGTAAACAGGCCAAGAATCAGCTTCATGCGTTGGCAAGAATAACTGGTATTATCGCGTTTGCTATACTTACCGCTGTACATACAAAAGCACAAACAATCCGGCTGTCATTAGATGAAGCCATAGAAACAGGACTTCAAGGCAATCCCCAGATTAAGCTACTTGAGCTGGAAGAAATTAGAGCGAAATTCAGTATTAAAGAGGCTCAAAGTTACTTGTACCCTAACATTTCTTTAGCCGGTTCTTATACAAGAAATATTAAAGAACCTGTTTTTTTCTTTCCTCAATTCGGTGTAGATCCTTCCGGCAATTTTGCGATTGATGACAAGAATTTAGCACCGGTGGCGGCGGCATCTAAAAATGCATATAGCACAACTGCATCCCTGAACCTGCCTATCTGGAATGCAGAAATTAATGCCGGCATCAGGGCATCGAGAATAAACGAACAGGTCACAAAATCAAACACCCTTGTATCTAAGACCCAATTAGCTGATGAAATAAGAAAAGCATATTACGCAGTATTAGTAAGTAGAGGTGGAAATGACTTGGTAGAGCAATCCATTCTGCGCGCTGAAACCGCCCTGGCTACTGCCAAAAGCTTGCACAGACAAGGATTGATGCTGGATGCGGACACATTAGCTGCTTTCGTCAATGTATCCTCATTAGCAATAAACAGGTATCAATCTGCCAATGCAATTAATCAGTCGGAGAATTATCTTAAAAATTTGCTTGCTATAAATCAGGAAGTTGAAATACAATTAAAAGATAGTTTGACGCCTGGTAATTTTATTCCGGCTTTATTGGAAGAAGCTTTGACAGATGCAAACGATAACCGGCCCGAGCTCAGTCAGAATAAACTATCGGAAGAAGCTGCCCTTGCTCAGTTAAAGGTTGAGAAAAGCCGTTATTATCCAAATGCGAGTTTCATCAGCGAATATCAGATACAGACGCAATCAAACGATTTTAAAACGAAGAATTATATATGGCCAAACAGTTTCTTTGTTGGCGTTCAGCTCAATGTTCCTATTTTTTCGGGTTTTAGAAACGATATAAAGGTAAAACAGGGAAAGGCAGCTGTGAAACAGATTTCCATTCAAAGGCAGCAGATCCTGTCGCAAATTTCTTTAGAAGTACGAAATGCCCATCAAACATTAACAGAAACCTACGCAGCCTGGCGGGCTCAGTCCGATATTATTCCTTCTGCGGAAAGAAGCCTTCAATTAGTAACCAGCCGATGGCAAAAAGGTGTTGCACGTTATAATGAAGTAGCTGATGCTCAGCTTACGTTAATCCAGGTAAAAAATAACCAATTACAAGCGGCTTACAATTTTCTTTTGGCAAAAGCGCAGTATATAAAAGCTACAAACAGCGTAAATAAACAATATGAAAGCAAATAATAAGCAAAGTAAAAATAACGATGGTTATTTGAAAATGCATATGAAAAGAATATTGATGGCAGTATGTTTTTGTTTCGCTGGTTTATCAGGATTCTGCCAGGACTATAATTCTATCGTAGATAAAAAAAGCCGGAAGTTTAAATATTATTTCAATGGAGGTTTCGGCTTTTATTTTCCTGGTAATGTGAAAGACGTATTAAAGGAAAGAGGCAGCTACACTAGCTTCAGTTTCCAGGTCAATTACAGGGATGATTTTTTTTCCCGTCTTTTCTTTGACGTCGGCAATATTAATTATGAAAGGGAAGCTCAGCTTGAAGGGACAACTACCCTAATTAAAAATAAGCTCAATTCGAATTTTCTGGGAATCGATTTGGGCTATAATAAGAGCTTTAGAAAATTTACACCGGCCTTATTTGTTGGAGCAGGATTGTTTACTATGGACGTGCCTAAAATTGACCTGGATACTATAAGCCGCATTATAAACTTCAGTACGTCAAGAAAGGATTTCTTCGCTTACAGGGTGGGCGCAAGTTTCGAGTATAGAATCAGTGAATTATTTCTCCTTTATGCCGAAGGTATCTATCTGTCTGTACCCTACAAAACTGAGCTGGATAAGCGCCAATTAAATGGTACAACAATTCAAATAGGGTTTAAAACCCCGCTTCAATAAAGTTTATGAAAAGCAGCTTATTTATTTTGCTTGTTATTGTAACAGTGAGGGGACAAGCACAAAATGCATATATAAATCTTAACGACATACGACCTGAATGGTTTGCTACCACAGGCATAGGGTTAAGTTTTTTAAATCCGGCTTTCAAAAAAATCAGCAACAATGGATTTAAAACATATACTGGTGTGGAGGTTCAGTTGATTAACAATTGCTGGGCAAGATTTTCCTATGAAATTAATTTATATGGATTTAATAACAGCATTCTTCAGGAAGGCTTTAGGGTTACCAATAAAGGTAACAGAACGTTCCTTGCCGGTTTTATAGATGTCGGTTACAGGAAACAATTAAATGATTTTGCCGTATACGGCTTCGCCGGTTTCGGTGTGGGTAGTTTGAATGCTCCCAATACAAACATAAATGTAAATACGCAGGAAGTAAATTCAGAACCACTTAACAAAGCGCACATAGCCCTTCGTGCCGGCCTTGGAATTGAGCTGGAACTAAAGCCAAGGTTTATTCCATTTTTCGAATTTCAATATAGCGGCCTTACGGAGAAAACACAAGTGAATAGTAAGAAACTGGCATCTTCCAATATTTTGATCGGGTTTAAAGCTCGTCTGAAACGTAAGAATTAAAAACAAATCAAATGAATATCAAAACAATCATGGTAATTTTATTGGCAACATCATCCATTCAGGGTTTTTGCCAAACAGGAACTGAAAAATTAATCGGTAAATGGAAAACGGAAGACAATGCTGTCGTTGAATTTTTAAAAGTTGGCAATACGACGATCGTTAAGCAGCTAAGTGCTGAAAAGGAAAAAGACAAAAAGTACAATGGCAAACAAATTTCAAAGGATATTTTGCCTGTATCCAATAAAGAATTTACGGGCATAGTTACCGATCCGGCCAATGATAAAGAATACAATGGTATATGGGTGCTGGCACCTGATGGTAAAAGTCTTTTGCTGAAAGTTAAATGGGGCTTGGTGAATTTTTCGGAAAAATGGGTTAAGCAATAGTAGGTAAAGAGCTATGACAAGGCGGAACGTTCAAGGTTTACATTATGTTTGTCCAGGATTATTATAGTAGTAAATTTACTTTATATGGCAACCGTTACGTATAAAAGCTTTAGGCTCTATAGTTATCTGTTTCTGGGTATTATCATGTATTTGTTGTTTGCATTAATTAATCCATTCGACAATTTTTTTAAACCTTACTCGAAATATCAGGCGGCCGACTATTTGATAGATTTTTTATACCTTCTGTATTTTACGTCTATCACAGTGGAATCCGGATTTATCGTTACTAAATTGCTTAATAAATATATGCCTTGGGAAGTTTCTCCGCGGTATAGATTTACACTGCAGCTAGTCATTCAGGTGAGTTTTCTGGCATTAGTTTTTTATTCAAGTTCCAAACTGCTTGATAGCTTGACTTTAACCACGCCTCAACCGATGGATGATTTACTGTTAAGACAGGCTATTGTTATTGGGGCTATGGTCTCGCTTTTGAGTACAGCGGTCTTTACTGCGGAATATTTTTTTAATCAGCTGAATGAATCAAGGATCGAGGCATTGCAATTAAAACAAAATGCTATTCAGGCACAATTAGACGCGCTAAAATCACAAATAGATCCGCATTTTCTATTCAATAACTTTAGTACTCTTTCGGCACTAATCGAGGAAGAAAAAGAATTAGCCATGAAGTTTCTGGACAGGCTTTCCCAGGTGTATCGTTACTTACTGGCCAATCGTAGCCAAAACGTTATTCCTTTGGAGGACGAACTGTCTTTTATTGCAGCCTATTATTTTTTATACCAGATCAGGTATGGCGACTGCATCCATTTACATATAGATGTACCTTTTGAAAAATACAAATATGGTATCGCGCCTATCACGCTCCAGCTGCTTGTTGAAAACGCTATAAAACATAATGTAATCAGTAAAAATGATCCACTTAATATCGCTATTTACCTGGAAGACGGATCCGTTATTGAGCACAATGGAAATATAAACGAAAAGCCTAAACTAAACATTCATGTACATGTGGAGAATGAATGCCTGGTTGTTGAAAACAATATTAATCCCAAAGAATTTAACGACGAAAGTTTAGGCATGGGTTTAAAAAACATTGCGGAAAGATACAGGCTTTTGTCAAATACAAATCCTGTAATTGAACAAACAAGCAATATCTTCCGTGTAAAAATCCCTTTACTTAAGTACAATGATCAATAGCTTAATTATAGAAGATGAGTTTCCTAATTTACGGCGGCTGGAAAAACTGTTGATGGAATCTTCGTATTCAATTAATATTCTGGCCAAACTACAGACGGTAAAAGAGTCGATATTGTGGCTGACGAAGAACGAAAGTCCTTCCCTTATTTTTATGGATGTAAGACTCACAGATGGATTAAGTTTTGAAATATTTAAAAACGTAAACGTCGAAGCTCCCGTAATTTTCACGACAGCTTACGATGAATTTGCACTGCAGGCATTTAAAGTAAACACGATCGATTATCTTTTAAAGCCAATTGATAAGGCGGCATTAGAACAATCATTGAATAAATTTACAAGGCAAACAAACAACCCCGATCATAAGACGCTATTGCAATTGCTCAGCCAGATTAATTTACGTCGACCGGTTCATAGGTCGCGGTACCTTGTAAACTACCGGAGTACACTTATTTCTATAGCTGCGGATGAAATAGCTTATTTTGGCTCGGAGTTTAAAAGCTCTTTTTTAGTGACTCATGCTGGTCAGAAATATTTTATCGATCAGACCATGGAGGAGATAGAGCATGAGGTAAATCCTGGGTTATTTTTTCGCGTTACACGACAATATATTATATGTTCCAAAGCAATTGCCAAAATTCATACATATTTTAACGGAAGGCTTAGGTTAGAATTGAGTCCTGTGGTGGATGAAGAAATTATTGTAAGCAGGGATAAGTCAAATGCCTTTAAAGATTGGCTAAACAAATGACCCTGTAATTAACAAAGTCAATTCGGTCGCTTAGTGCTTCCTTAAAAGCAACCGGGTTGTTACCTGATTATGAACACCCAATTTATATATTTTTTACTGGTAACGGCATTTCTCGATAGCCTGAATCCTGCGACAATCGTTACTCAGCTGTTATTGCTCATAAAAACTAGGTCATCCAAAGTCTCTTTACTATTTATTGTATCGACATATTTAACTTATTTGTTGGCAGGCTTAGCCCTTTTTTTGGGTATTTCCGCACCATTAAAAAAATGGCTTTCATCTATCTATATTACTACTAACATCTGGACAATAGTAATTGAAATAATAGTCATTATACTTGGAATAATATATTTAGTGAAAAGCGGTTCTGGCAAAACAGGAAAAAGAAAGTCTCTGGTGGAGTATCTTACATCAGGGGGTGTTGTTTTACTGGGCATAGGTTCCACTTTGTCCGATATACCAACGGCTATTCCCTACTTCGCTTTTATTGCAAAAATGGAGCAATCCAATCTAACGACGCTCATATCGATTTTGTCATTCAGTCTATATACATTTATTTACATAGCTCCATTATTAATTATTCAACTTGTATTCATAAGGAATGAATCTTTTGTAATTAAGTACTCAACTAAGATCGAGCAATGGGTAGACAGACTTGGTAAGTGGATTGTCAGGCTGATGATTATTTTAATTATATTCTTTCTAAGTATAGATGTAACAAGGTATTTTTTAGGAATGAGTAGCTTATGGTAATGTTAATTAAGTGTGTGTTAAATACAATCTTTCAGTGAATGAGCACCCCCTTTTTTCCACAGAACCGAATAAAATTAATGTCTGCTTGTACTGGTTTTAGAGAAACAATATACAATGGGGGTTTGGGTGGAGATGTCTATTAAGAGTAATTATTTCTTTTTAGCACCTCTTGTTTTCGGTTTACCATATTTAGCCATCATCTTATCAGCATAACGCACTTTATGATTTACCTTTTTATTCTTGGCGGATTTTTCATGAAATGCAGGACCTGCCGCTTCCCGTTTTGGAATTTTCACATTGATCTCTTTCAGATTGCCTTTCGGCTTTTCGTCGTCGGTAAGTATTTCTGAGATCTCAAGGTTCATCGGCAACTCCGCTACCGGGATGGTATACTTCATGAGCGTTTCTATTTTATCCTGGTTGGGCTTTTCTTTTTCTGTTATAAAGGTAATAGCTATTCCTTTTTTATCGGCACGGCCCGTTCTGCCAATGCGGTGGATATAGTTTTCCGGTACTTCCGGGGTGTCGAAGTTGATCACATGACTCACTTCTGAAATATCCAGTCCGCGTGCTATAATGTCGGTCGCTATTACGAAGCGGTAAGTGCCGTTCTGAAACTGCTTTACAGTATTGAATCGATGGTTCTGTTCTTTATTGGAATGAATAACACCCGCCTGCTCCGGGAAGCGCTTTGATAATTGTTCGTATAGCTGGTCGGCCAGCTGTTTAGTGGCAACAAAAACGAGTACTTTATTCATCCCCTTATCCTGTTCGAGCAATAACTCCAGCAGGTTTACTTTAGTATAAAAATTGGGAAGATAATATGCCGTTTGATCTATATTTTCCAAAGGAGTGCCGGTAGGGGCAGCTTCAATTTTTACGGGGCTATTGAAGTATTCGTCCAACAGCATTTCCACTTCAGTGGTAATGGTGGCTGAGAATACCAGGTTCTGGCGTTTGGGAGGCAGCAGGTCGAGGATATTCCTTAATTGTGTTCTGAACCCAAGGTTAAACATTTCATCCACTTCGTCGATCACCAGTTTTTTAATGCCACTCAGTTTAAGCGATCCGCTCAGTGCAAGGTCGTACAGTCGCCCGGGGGTGGCTACCAGTACATCCATTCCGTTTTCCACCTGCTGCCGCTGGGTATTCATGTTTACGCCACCATATACACCTACGGCTTCCAGGGTCATATAGGTGGTGAGTTCCTTTACGGATGCAACCACCTGTGCCACCAGTTCGCGGGTGGGTACTATAATAAGGAGCTGGGGCGATCTGCCCTTTGAAAAACTAAGTTGCCGGAGCAGGGGCAGCAGGTAAGCGAAGGTTTTACCGGTACCTGTCTGCGCTATGCCACATAGGTCTTTTCCCGACATGGCTACGGAAAACACTTTGCCCTGTATGGTAGTGGGCGTGGTGAAGCCCAGGTCCGATAGTGCATCAAGCAAAGACTTGTTAAGATTCAAATCACTGAACGTCATATAACACGATTGATCAGCGGCGAAGGTAGTTTAAAAATTTTTTTGGGTAATATTAGTTTCGTACGAAAAGTTTCCTACCTTCATAGTATGAAAGGAAAATCATCTGAAAGCAATAAGGGTTCGGAGCCGACGCGGTCGGAATTGGAAATTCTCCAGGTAATATGGAAGCATGGTGCTTCCACCGTCCGGTTTGTAAATGAACAGCTCAACGAGCAGAAAAGAGAAGTGCAATATACTTCCACGCTTAAGCTGATGCAGATAATGGTGGAAAAGGGATTGCTGAAGCGGGACGAAAGCCAGATGAAGCATGTATATCATGCGGCAGTGGAGGAATCCCGCACGAAAAGCTTCCTGCTCGACCGGTTTGTGGAAAATATGTATAATGGTTCGGCCGCTTCGCTAATGATGCAGTTGCTGGGCAATAAAAAAACGTCCAAAGCCGAACTCGAAGCTATCAAAAAGATGATCGATAAACTGGATAAATAAATTCACCAATAAAATCGTTTTTATGCAGACCGTTCTGAACAACTGGATATTTACACCGGAACTTTCATCCGCTCTATCTCAAACGCTGCTGCATTCATTGTGGCAGGGACTGCTGGCTGCTGCCCTGGCGGCTTGTGTCCTGATGTTTACCAGGCGGTCTTCCCCGGTATTGAGATATAACCTGCTGCTATCGGTTTTCAGCCTTTTCCTGGCGGTGTCGGCATTTACATTCTATACGATATGGCAACGCCTGTCAGATCCTGTGCTGGCTAATACGGTGCCCGCTGCAATGGGCTGGCAAAGCATGTATACCATTAGCAGGGAAGCCGCTGTTGCCGCACAGCCTGGGTTTATAAGGGAGCTATATATCTACCTGGTGGGGCACGCTTCGCTGCTGACAAATGCCTGGTTTATCGTATTCTCTTTTAAGCTGTTAAAAATGTCGCTCGATATTTATACCACTAACCGTATGAAACATTACCGTACCACATCCAACCTGATGTGGCAGGGAAGGGTATGGATGCTGGCAGAAAAAATGGGTATCCGGAAAAAAGTGATCTTACTGGAATCTGCTATAGCAAAGATCCCTATGACGGTCGGAGCTTTCAAGCCGGTGATCCTGGTGCCGGCGGGCTTTTTTACCGGCCTGTCTCCGCAGGAAGTAGAAGCAGTATTATTACACGAACTCGCGCATATAAGGCGGTTCGATTATTTCGTAAACCTGATACAATGTATGGCAGGTGTTATCTTTTTCTTTAACCCCGCCCTGCTTTGGCTATCGTCGCTGCTTAGAAGGGAGCGTGAATACTGCTGCGATGATATGGCAGTGGCAGCCAGTGCAGACAGGAAAGACTATATTAAAGCACTGGTGGCATCGGGTGAGTATAATATATCGGTTCGCCCTGCTATGGGGTTTGCAGCCGTAAAAGGACATCTGCTTAACAGGGTGAAAAGGATTTTGAGTAATGAAAATGGCAAACCCGGCCTACCTGAAAAATCGGTACTGGTATTGGGTGCCCTTACCGTAATCATAATGCTGGTAGCGCTGAAGCCAGTCGGGGATAAACCGTTAGTAAAACAACGCGTAGTAAACAAAACACTGCTACATAAAGATAATAGTGCCTGGATGCTTGCTTCAGATACCGGGTTACGTCCGCTCAACATAAAGGATATATTGCCAGAGAACCAGCCGGATACAACACCTAAGAAATCGGCTCCTCCGACAGTGCCAACCATACCGCAAGTACCGCCCATGTCACCGGCAGCACCCGTACCCCCTGTACCGCCAGCGGTTCCTGTTTCTCCTAATGCGCCCATCCCTCCTGTTCCGCCTACACCACCTGCCTTATCAGAGTCGGATATAACTATATTGCCTGATAATATGGATATGATTGAAAATGAAATAGCCATAACGATGAGCAGAATAAAGGCTGATTCTATTCGCCGGGTGGTAATGAAAGAACTTAGAATACATAAAGTGAAAAGAGATTCTTCCATGGCGAAAATGCGCAAAGATCTTTTGCGGGCTTCAGAAGACCTCCAGCGGGCATCCAGGGATATGCAAAGAAATATAAGCAAATTAAGGATCAATAAAGACTCTATCATCAGTATGCAAAAGCGGGCGTTCGAATCAGATCGGCTGCACAAGCACATGTTCGAAATAAATCAGCATTTTAACCGGAAGGTAATGGATTCTTTACTTTCCAGGCACATGGCCCAGATGCCCCGTTTTAACTTCAGGATGAAAAAGATACATATAGCAGATCCTGATATCGATATAGATATCCCCGAACTATATTACCCGGAGCCTTTGCAGAAGAGGAAAAAGCCAGAGAAAATACACAAGAAACCGGAAGAAAAAACGAAGCATAAGCCTGCTCCGGATACTGGTAGCTTTTAAAGGTGCGGATGTCGATACTATGGGTGACGGTGTCAGGGGGTTTAAGTCAAACGCTATTTCTCTTATCCACACTGATGGTTGATGGGGCAATCCGGGGAATGGCGACGTCGCTTTTTTACTATCAAAAGACGTTTTTTTACTATTTTATGATATAATAGGTCATGAACTTTGCTTCTTGTTATCCGTTGATATTATGAACAAAGTTTACATAGCCATTTTCGTATGCCTGCTGGCAACAGGAACAAATGCTCAATGGAGCGACAAAAACAATCAGTTTTACGACAGCCTGGCTATGCCGGTTTCGGTTGAAGCCAGAAGTCAGGGTAATAGTATTGTTCTGCGCAGCTACCCGGATAGCGGTTATATAGTGATCTGGGAAGACAGTCGGCCCATTTCCAATAACATAGACATCTATGCGCAAAAATATGATAAGGAAGGGAATGTGCTATGGGCTGTGAACGGTATACCGGTGGCAACGGGGCCGGATAACCAGCAGTTCAATCCTCCGCAAAACACGGACGCCAGGTATTACTCCCATGCATGTACGGATAGCAGCGGCGGCTTTTATGTTACCTGGCAGGATAATAATACAGTCAATACCGGTGTCACCAATAAGATCAGGGTTTGTGTACAGCATGTACGTAACGATGGCTCCAGCGTGTTTGCCAATACGGGTTTTGTGGCAGCAGAAGGAAGTTCTTCGGATTCCTACCAGTATTTGGCACCGCAATTAATTGCCGACGGTAACAGGGGTTTTTTTCTCGGGTTTATAAGAAATGGGTTTGCAAGCAATGACGTATATACAATGTGTTACCGTGACGAGGGTGGCATCATGAAATCGTATGGTGGTCGCAAAATGGACCCGGACAATAGCCAGGGAACAGACATCAGTTCCTGCGGGGTACGTAAATACTTCAACTTCGTGGAAGACAATGTAAAGAACTTTTTTATTTACCCGGACCTGCAGGGAGGATGCGGGATCGTTTGGACTTTTGAACGCAACGCCGCGCAACCGTTGCGTGGCCCCCATGTTGCCTATAATAAATTATGCCGGGTTAAGAAAGATTCCAGAGCCACAGTACGGCGCAGAGTAAGCGACCTGGCGTCTACCAGCATCATTGAACGGGTCTATAAAAAGGACAGTGTAGTGGGATTGTATGATTTCCATGCCTTCTTTTATTCCCAGGTATGTCTTCCCTACGTGGTACCCAACCAGGTGATCGAGAATGGCGGCGAGGGTTTTTTATTGCTGGATACCTATTCAGATGCGAATCCCCTCTATGACCTTTATTATCCTAAAGGTACGATGGTAACAACAGGGGGTAATGTAAATGCGAATGTATTTGCCGTTGTGAGAAGGAAGTACATTAATAGTGCCTTAACTGCTTTTCATACGTATGGCTATGGATTGCCTGACGAAATTTACGATAGCATTCCTTACCAGCTACAATCCGATAGCATCAACGGTTATTGGGCTTATAACATAACTCCCCCGGCTGGTCTGGATACGGTTGAAACTGTACGGGACACTTTGCTGGCATCGAGTATTTACTATTATGATTTCCAGTTGACAGGCGGAGGAGACCGGGCTTTATTAACCGCAAAAGTGCTCTCTCCCGCATACACCAACAGCGGAACGGTGTTGATACAGGAACTGAAGTCCAGGCTGGTTAGTGCAAATAAGTACAAAGTGGAAATCAATACCGCCAGTAAAGAAGGCATTACTATTGGCCGTGAATTAAGCACCGGGTTTCAGACTGCGAACATCACGTACGACCAACCCGCCATTTCGATGGACCAGACGGGTAATGCACTTTTTTATATCAGCGAGTACGGCCGGTATATCCGCGCCAGCCCGGTCGATAATGGCGCCAAACTGGTATGGGGTGCCATGGGTCGTGCCCTCGGAAATGTGTATGGTCCGGAAAGGCCTTTTACCGCTATGGGTGAGGATGGAACAGCTGTAATAGCCTGGAATGATTCCCGGCCTACAGTTCCCAATACCACTGGTCAGAACGTATACATGCGTCACCTGGATAATCTGGATGTATACGATTATACTCCACCGGTTAAAAAGTTGCTTGCACTAAGCAATTTTGCCACAACGCTCCCACCTTACATACTTAATGGCTTGACAGCTCAATGGAGCTTGTTTGAAGCGTACACGGGAGCTGGCACCGGCTGGACGCCCGTTACCAGTATAGTAGATAATTACAATTTCGGAACGGTACAAACGCAGGTGTACAGGCATAATCTGTTAACGCCTATCAGAACTACCGCCGGAAATCCATACCTGGATAGAAACTATACCATTATTCCGGAACGCGACCTTACCGGAGGCGCCACCACGATGGTACGTCTCTATTTTACCCAGGCAGAATTTGACCGCATAAAAGCAGCCGATCCAACGATACTGACACCGGAAAACCTCGGTGTAATAAAACAACCGCATACGTCCGGAGTGCCGCCTGTTTACACACCGGTAGCCGCGGATGAATTTATAACTCCCGTATCTTGGGGCGAAGTGGCGGGCGGTTATTATGTTGAAATCTCAGTAAACGGCTTTAGTAATTTCTTTATTAATAAAGCGGCCGGTGTACTTCCGGTAAAATGGCTGAACGTAGATGCACAATGGGTTGTGGCGGGGCAGGCAAAAGTAAGCTGGCTGGTGGCTGAGCAGCAGGATGTTAAAAACTATATAGTGCAGCATAGTATGGACGGCTCAATTTTTAAGGATGTATGCACCGTTAACGCATCTGGTAATACTGCGTATAGTTGTATGGTAAATCCGGGAGCAGGTGGCCGCCATTATTACCGTGTGCTTCAATACGATCATGACGGTAGAAGCAGCTACAGCAAAACAGTATTCCTGGACGCATTTACGCAGCAGAATACAATCACGGTAGTTCCCAATCCATCTTCCGGGCCCGCTACGCTGCGTTATAACAGCAGTACTGTCACGATCGAATCACTTATACTGTATAATGGCAATGGCATGGAAGTATGGCGTCTTCGCGGCAGGCCGGCAAGCGGAAACGCGGTCAATATACCTTTGCAAACACTTGGAAGCGGGTTATATATGCTGCACGTAAACAGTAATGAGGGAATGAAAGTATTTAAGATAATAAAGCAGTAGATGTTGCTGCTAGAAAGCAAAATCGGATGCAACGAAAGCCGAAGGAGTTATGCCTAAAAAATGCCTGAACTCTTTAACGAGGTGCATCTGGTCGAAATAATCTGATTCAAGAGCAAGCGATGTCCATTTGGAGCCCGGACGTGCAATGCGCGATTTAAGCAGATTATCAAAGCGAAGCATACGGGAATAGGTTTTGGGAGAAATACCTACCTCCCGGATAAAATTCCTTTCTACCTGGCGCAAAGAAAGATTATGTTCCTTTGCCAGCAGCGTAATATGCACCTGGCCCTTCTTGTGAAGTATTTTCTGGGCGATATTCTCGGTAGTAACGGGCAGGTGCAAACGCTTGTCCGCAAGGGGCAACAGGTAACTTTCCGTAATGCGTATGCAGCTATCTATATCCCGGGCACCCAATAGATTTTCTTCCATACGGCCCAGGGGCAGTTGAATGATATCCTGGCCATTTACCGCTTCATTGGCAAAATGGAACATGGGTATGCCTAATAAACGGTAGAGGCCCGTAGGATGAAACTTAATAGTAAAGGATATAAAGTGACCTTTCAGTAAAATATAATATTTTTTATAGGTACGGGGGCCGCGGATAGTACATCGGAGAAAAGGCTCCGTCTGCTCTGTCTGGAGATCTATAGTGTCATACTCTTCCCCCAGGAAAAAATCGATGGAACTGGTATGTCGCAGGGGCATGGATTTTTTTATAGCACGTCCTTTTGGCACTTGTATGCTTCTGTAAACATAATGACTGATAAACGGCTTTAGCAGCGAATGAGGTTCACGGTCGCATGATTTTATCATTTCTGATGTAGTTATACCATTCATCGTAATAGTTATGGTTATAAATATATCAAAAATTTTTTTATCTGCTCATGGTTGAGTAAGGGGATAGTTGGTCAAAAGTTATTTCTGATTTAAAGAATCTGCCATTAATGCATTTTCTTTATCCCTGCTGTACCTGTTAAAAAGATCTAACTTAAATTTAATATTGCCGTCTTCTCCTGGCCGGCCGCGTATATAGACACTACCGGTTCTTTTCGTTTCCGTACCAACATTTTCCGGGTTATAATCCTCGTCCCGCTTTTTTAGATTGTTTAACGGTACCTGTATGCTCATGTCGGTTTTGCCTGTCTGACTATACAAGCCTTCTACGAATAGTGACAAAACGGAGGATTGTATTTCCATCCGGTTGATCTTTATTTCGCCATTATTTATTTCCAGGGTATTCTTTAATTCTGCGAATCGTATATTATCGAAGTCCCGCTTTTTAAACACGAAACGCTGCAGTTTTTTAAGGGGCTCGTAATTATTGAGTGCCCCGTCTTTCAGCGAAAAATCGACTTTGCTCACCAGGCCGGAGGGCAGCAATGCGCCCTTATCGTCCATAATCATTGCGGCTTCTACATTGGCCGTTAATTTACCTTCCAGGTTTTCACCGACAATGCCGTCCTGGCCAAAATCTTCAAAAGCGGCAAATACCTTATTCACCTCCACATGTTGCAAAGCAGCTCTTATTTTTGCCGAATTATAGTTATCACGTTCATGTACAAGCGACCCGTTCATTTCGATATGGCCGCCTGCATGGTCCATACTTAGCTTGTTGATCACGTATTTATTTTCCAGCAGTTTGATATCTGCAATCGTACGGGAAGCCTCAAATTTTTTGTATAAAAGTTTATCTGCCTTTAGCGTTACCTGCAGGGTACATTGCTCCATGAGATTGTCGATCTTATCAGCCATATCGGATACGCGATTGTTATTCCGTTTACTTTGGGTCTTCTTGTTCCTCGGTTGCAAAAGGTACATAAATGATCCCAGGTTAAGAGATGGCGTATAAATATTCCAGTCGATATTGGCCTTGCCTGGCTGGGTATTAATAAGTGTAAGCAGGTTATCTGCCCTGCCCTGCATCGTTACCAGGTTATCCATTACCAGGCACTGAAGATTCTCCACGAATACATCGGAATTGCGAAAAGTAAGTTTCCCGTTTACCTGCTTCATTTCCACATTTCTGGGTGTGTAAAGTATTGAAGCATTACTAAACGAAACGGCCCCGTTGAGCAATGAATTGGTGTTATTGTTTTTTTCTATCGGTCCTTTGTAAAGTACCTGTATACTCCCCGCTCCCTCATTAAACCGGATTGCCTCGCTTCCTATAATATCGTTCAGGGTTTTGAGTTCGAAGTGGCTACCCAGGTCGCAGGTAAGTAAGGGTTTGTAAAGATTAAGTATCTCGATGCGGTTGGAACTGAGTGACAGTCCGTGCCAGCGGGCTTTAAAATGATTGACTTCGATTTTGGAATTGGGGTCTTTGCGTGGCCGGCCCGCAACTACTTCATTGGTAAAATATCCTTCAAAAGAGGCATCTTCAAAGTCAAGGAAGGGTGTTTTTACCTTCGCGTTGCGGGCACTCCAGGTAATGTACACCCGGGGGTCGCCTCCTTTCAGGGGACCGGTAATCACCGCATCGCCGTCTACCGGCTTATCCACGTCTACTATCGACAGATTGCGGTTTAACTGAGCAGGCAATAAAGATCGTACGAAAGGATAAAGGATTTTTCGTACATGCAGGCGCAGGGCAAACTGCGGCGTATTTCCTTTGAGGTCAAAACTTCCGCTGAGATTAAGGGGATGACCGGCGATATTAACATCTATACTGTCAAATACCAGCCGGTTAGTCTTTTTCAGAAACTTTATATCGAATCTGCCGGTAAACGTTTTATCTTTTAAAAAACTGCCTCTTTGCAGATTAAAGGCAAGACTTTTAACCAGTAAGTCTGCTCTTACAGCGAACAAAAACGAACTGCTGTCCCTGCTATCTATTCCTGCGTCGAGCCTGGTTACCATAAAGTTGTACAGCTTTTCTTTTCTTGCATCGCTGATAACGATATTCATATCTTTCAACAGGATCGATTTCAATTCGTTTTTGTAAGGCGTTTTCGCAGTAGTAGTAACGGTGTCCCTCCGGGGGTTTAGCAGGTATGTATTTGTATAACCGGTAGAATCAGTAAACAGGTAAACGGTACCACCCTCTAACTGCAGTCCTTTTAGTGGCGGCTCACTTTTTATTAGTTTCCAGAAACTGATATTCACAAACACTTCTTCGGCCTGCAGCAGCGGGTGCCGGTGCGCGGAAAAGAGTGTATCGGTAATGGATACATCGTGAAGCAGCACAGATACTTCGGGGAAATTCCGGAAAAAGCTCAGTTCTACGTCGCGGATATCTACCTTGCCATTCAACTTTGTACCTATTTCCTGTGTAACCAGCCCTATTATCTTTTTTTTATTCAACGATACATAGGTAAATACACCGATAAATGCCAGTATGAGAATACCCGTCAGTATCAGGAAACCTTTTAACAGCCATGGGAGTATTTTGCTCAAATAAGATCGTTTTTACTGGTTACGGAATACATATATATCGATGATCTGCAATAATAAGGCCCGGTTGTGTCTGAAATATTGTTCATTATGGATATCCACGGAGCGTACATTTGCGTATGGAATACCTGCTGCATTTACAAAAGGATAAAAAGCTAACGCCCCTGCTCCATATGGAGCCCTGCGTACTCACGCTGCATAAAAATATACCGCTCCGCCTAATGGCAAGCATCATGAGCCAGCAGCTAAGCACCAAAGTGGCAAAAGTGATTTTCAGGCGTTTTCTCGAACTGTTCGATGGGAAGGAGCCTTCCGCGCAACAAGTGCTGGGCACGGCTCCTGAAACATTACGGGCAATAGGCCTTTCGAATGCCAAAGTGCAATACATTCTCAATGTAGCCCGGTTCTTTACGGAATCCGGCCTTACCGATAGGAAACTGCATAAAATGGGGGATGAAGAAATCATCGGGTTGCTTACCACCATCAAAGGAGTGGGAAGATGGACCGTTGAAATGCTGCTGATGTTCAGCCTCGGCAGGGAAGACGTGTTTGCAGTAGATGACCTCGGCATACAGCAGGCCATGATCCGCCTTTATAAACTTGACCCGGCCAATAAAAAGCTGTTGAAAGAAAAGATGCTGAAACACTCCGCCAAATGGAGCCCCTACCGCACCTACGCCTGCCTGCATTTATGGAAGTGGAAAGACATTTAGTACCTTTATACATATTCGCAGCACATCAAATTTTTTATGAATCCTATCATCACGCTTTCAGGCCTTAAAAAGCAGTACAATGGATTGTATGTTTTGAAAGGTATCGATCTTTCTTTTTCCCAGGGAGAAGTGATTGGGTATATTGGCCCTAACGGAGCCGGCAAGAGTACTACTATAAAAATTATTACCGGTATTATTCCCGATTTCGAAGGTGAAGTGAAGGTGCTGGGACTGAATGTGGCAACCTATGCCCTGGAGATCAAAAAACGAATAGGGTATATACCGGAACAGGCAGCGATTTATGAAGTGCTCACACCTGCGGAATACCTTCTGTTTATAGGCCGCCTATATGATATCGAACAGGAAACCATTAAGCGGAAATCGATGGAATTGCTGCGACTGTTCGACCTTGCCGATAAGTCGGGCATGCGTATGAGCGGATTCAGTAAAGGGATGAAACAGAAAGTACTGCTGATTTCCGGCCTGCTGCATAACCCGGAAATTATATTCCTCGACGAGCCGCTGAGCGGACTTGATGCGAATTCTGTAATACTGGTAAAGGAAATATTGTCACAGTTAAAACAGGCAGGTAAAACCATTTTTTATTCCTCTCATATCATGGACGTAGTGGAAAAAATCAGCGACCGGATCATTATTATTAATCAGGGCCAGGTAGTGGCCGACGGAAGCTTTTCCGAATTAAAGGAAAAGGCAAACCTGGGCTCGCTGGAATCAGTTTTCACTGAACTTACCGGCAATCACGAACACCACTCCGTCGCGGGAACATTTGTAGACATTCTTAAAAATTAAGATATGGGAAAATTGTTATTAAGAATGTTGAGTTCGTTCTTTCCCCTTTTGCGCAAAGTGGGTATCAACGATCAGCAACTGTTTCGCATTGTGGAAATGAAGCTGATCATGGATAGTCGCCGTACATCCGCAAAGTTTGGCCGGGTATCTGCCCAGCCGGGTAAGGAAAAGCTCGGTTCAGGAAATTTAAACTTCATACTGCTTATATATGCCGGAACGGGGTTTTTTTTCGTCAGCATGATCATTTCGAATGTTAATAATATCATGTTGCCGATGATCTTTTTTAATTCTTACCTGCTGTTCATGATAGCGATGACGCTTATAACCGACTTTTCATCTGTGTTAATGGATACGGCCGATAATCAGATCATACTTCCCCGCCCGGTTACCGGCAGAACGTTGTTTGCTGCACGTATGGTACATGTATTTATCTACTTGTTTCAGTTTGGTATGGCCATATGCCTGGTACCGGTAACCTGTATTTTTTTTATATATGGAATAGCCGTAGGAATGGCCTGTATCGTTACCAGCATTTCTACCATATTGCTGGCCGTTTTTCTTACATACTGTTTATACATGCTGGTGCTTAGGTATGCCAGCGAAGAAAAGCTAAAAGATATCATCACTTATTTTCAGATATTTATGACCATTGCATTTGCATTAGGTAACCAGTTGATACCCGCACTTGTTAATGTATCAGATACGTTGAGTAGTTTTTCTCCCGGCCCGTATGCCTACCTGGCACCACCGGTCTGGATGGCCAGTGCCCTGGAAGCGGTATATATAAATAAATGGGACGCACTACATATCGGTATGGTTTTGCTTTCCATAGGATTGCCGCCTGTATTGTTCTGGATAATGAATAAATACCTGGCACCTTCTTTTTCCCGGAAAATGGCTGTTCTTGGTACAGATATAGAGGCCGGTGTAAAGAATACATCTGAAGTAAGAACAGGTTCAACGAAATCCGTATCTGAACGGCTATCTACCAGGTTCTGTAGATCCGGAACGGAAGAATCCGGCTTTCAGCTTACGTGGAAAGTTAGTAGTCGAGATAAACAATTCCGCTTGCAATTTTACCCCAGCATGGGTTATATTTTTGTATTCATATTTATATTCATGTTTAAAGGTGGAAGGGAAATGGATACAATATGGGAAAGACTGCCGGAAACCAATAACTTTTTATGGGCTGTTTATATGCCGCTCTATTTATTATTAACTGCGCGGTACCTGGTCAGCTTTAGTGAACACTTCCCATCGGCCTGGGTTTATTTTAGTGCCCCTGTTATTTACCCCGGTCAGCTTATTTCTGGAAGTATAAAGGCCATTGCCATAAAGTATTTTGCACCGGCTCTCCTGCTTTTATTTGTTCTTTCTTTTGTTATATGGGGGGCCGCCATTATCGATGATTTTATATTGGGGTGCTTTCTTCAGTTCAACTTTATTTTAATTGCCGGTGAAATATCGAAAAAACATTTACCCTTCTCGCAGCAACCCAATACGCAACAGGGATCTGGTCAGCTTATCAGGATGATGCTGCAGCTTGTGCTCATGGCGATGCTTATCGGGTTGCATTACCTCGTGCTACGATTCCCCTGGGCGATTTATTGCCTGATTCCATTAACCGGGCTGACTGCGTTCCTGCACCTGCGCCGCTTGCAAAATACGAAATGGCCGGCCATCACCTTATAATTGGGAGGATGCTATTTTTCTGCTAATAATTCATCGATCGTTTTATGGAATGCATTTACATAATCTATATAATGCTTGCCGGTGGCGGGTCCGTTAAAGCCGGTATCCAGCTTTCGCACCCTGCTTTTTTTATCGATGATAATGGAAGACGGAAACATGCGTATGGGCGTTAACTGTGGCAGGGTTTTTTGTGTGCGTAGTGTATCCGATACGGTAACGCCTGTATTTAGCATAGCATATTGAACATTAAATTGTTTCTGAAATTTTCGCAGGCTCCTGGAAGCCCGGGCGGTATCCGCACTGTATTCGTAAGCCAGCGATATGATCTCTACGCCCCGTGTTTTGTTTTTATTATAGTAACTGCTCAGGAAAGCCGTTTCGTCCATGCAGTTGGGGCACCAGCTTCCCATAAGCTGTATCACTACCACCTTGTTTTTATAACGTTCATCATTAATGGAAACGGGCTTTCCCTCGAGGTCGTTGAAAGTAAAATCCAGCTTTTCTTCCCCAGGTCGCAGGTACATCTCTACATCACCTGCGGGTAAGGAGGCAGATGCGTCTTTTTTAGCTGTCCATGTTTGCCGCGAAGTAGCACCGGAATAGTACCGGCCGCCTGAAAGCTCGTCTCCCCCGATGCGTGCGGTAAAGAGAAAAGCATGACTTCCATCAAAGCCGGAAAGAAAAAGAGAATCACCATCGATAACACCTTCCAGGTAGCGATAGTCGCCCGTAGGGTTGAGAAACGTACCCGTAACGATATCCCCTGTTTGCCGGAACTCCGCAACAGAGGGGGAAGATAGGTTCAGGCTGTTGGTAAACGTAACGGCCCATCTACCGGAGATGTTTTGCTGCGAAGAGCTTTTAACGGCAAAACGTTCTTTGCCCGGTACAGCGGTAATAGGCATCTCCTGCGTTTTTAAAGAACCGGCTTTTATCCAAACGCCTTCCAGCAGCTTGTCCTTTTGCAATAAGCGGAACTGCGATTCGAATACCGGCATTTGTACGATAAGAGAATCGCCCTTTCGGTCAATATCGGTCACTTTCATTCGTTCGCCGGCATTGCGTATATACCATACTTCTCCGCCCCGTTCCTGCTTGCGTTCAAAGTTGAATACAACGGCCACTCCATCCTGACGCTGCAGGCGGGCCCGCCACCATACACCAGGCTTATTCATTTGTGCTATGGTACTCATACTAAAAATAAAGCACACAACGGTAAACAGGAATATTTTCATAGTAATGCGTATATATCAGTAAAACGGTGTTTACATAATACCGGCTCTATTGTTAAAACCGGTAGTTCTTGTTACCAAAGGCTTCATAAAATAACCGGCTGCCATTGACTCTATCTTTAAATAGGCACTATCCCTTTAATAGGATATTCTTCCTAACTACTTTACCCGCTTTAACAGATATTTCTGATGGCTGCCCCCCGCCTGCTGAAACCGAAACGGTTCCTTTACCGGGTATTAATTTTCCGTTGCTATCTACAATGGATAAATCTTTGGCCTGTAGTTTAAACAGGATCGTCCTGGTTTCTCCTGCCTTCAGATGAATCCGCTGAAAGCCCTTCAATGCCAGCAGGGGTATTTCGGTGCCGCCGGTTTCTGCATTTGTATGTGTTATGTACAATTGCACCACTTCTTCACCGTCTCTTTTTCCGGTATTGGATACATTCACTTTTACCGTAAGCCCTGCATTCGCGTTTGCCGTAGCAGGTACCACCAGGTTGCTATACCGGAAAGACGTATAACTTAAACCATAACCGAACGCATAGAGCGGATCGCCTTTGAAATAGCGGTAGGTGCGGTTACGCATACTGTATTCTTCAAAGTCGGGCAGGTCATTCACGTTTTTATAAAAAGTAACCGGTAGGCGGCCCGCCGGATTGTAATCGCCGAACAGTACATCGGCAATCGCGTCGCCACCTGCCTGTCCGCCATACCAGGCCTGCAGGATGGCGGGAACATTCCCCGCTTCCCACTCGAACCCGATAGCGCTGCCAGACATGGAGACGAATACCACCGGCTTGCCCGTGGCCTTCAGGGCTTTCATCAACTCCGTTTGTATAGAAGGCAATGCTATATTGGTGCGGTCGCCTCCTTTAAATCCATCTATCTGCACCGGCATCTCCTCTCCTTCCAGCCGGGCCGATATACCTCCTGCGAAAATGATCACATCGGCATCTTTAACCCGGGACGCAATCTCCTGCGCAGTGGCTTTTTCTTTTACGCCTATATCGAATTTAATTTCCGCGTTATCGGAATGCTGCCAGTATTCTATCACCAGTTTATAAGCCTTGCCTTTCTCCACCTGCATGGTATAATAAGGATTCTTCGCCTCGGGTACTATTTTTCGTTCCCCGTCTATGATCAGGCGGCATCCATCATCTCCTTTCAGCTCAAACGTTACCTCTCCCGATGTTGCGGGAGTATAAGTGGTGGACCAACGTACAGACATTTTACGGGCGATCAGTTTTCCGGCCACCTGTTCTCCATCACCCCACTGGTAATCTATCTTCTTTTCCGTTCTCACCAGTACAGGGCTGCCTTCCAGGGTGGCATTCTGGAAATACTCCGCCAGAAATCCCGGCTCACCTTCATGCATAAGCGACTGTTCGGGGTAAGCCGTTTTAAATACCTCGTTATCGGTCAGGTTGATTCCTTTTTCGTAAATAACGCGCGTTTGTACCTTCTTGCGGATGCCTTCCAGCAGCGTAGTGATATGGGTTGGATATCCGTAATAATTAGCCAGCATTACGCCTTTATCATCCGCATTAGGGCCTACCACCGCTATCCTGGCGGTTTTGCGTAATGGCAAAAGGCCATTCTCATTTTTCAGGAGCACCATCGACTGGCGGGCCATTTTTAAAGCGTGGGCTTTATGCGGTTCGGATTCCAATACGGACACACCGGTTTTAGAGAAGGGAACCATTTCCTCCGGATCGAACATGCCCAGGCGAAAGCGGATGGTGAATAAACGTTTCAGGGACACATCCATCTGCGCCTCAGTGATCAGCCCTTCGTTTACTGCTTTCAGTAAGGCTTTATAACTCGGGTTCCCCGCACATTCACAGTCGGTACCATGCAATACGGCATCTGCCGCCGCCGCTTCCGGACTGGGGTGCGTTTTATGTGTGCGATGAAAATTGCCTATCCCGCCGCAATCGGACGTTACATAGCCGGTAAATTTCCAGTCGTTGCGCAGTATGGTGTTCATCAGCTTGTCGCTGCCGCAACAGGGCTGCCCGTCGAGCGCATTATAAGCGCACATTACACCGCTTACTTTTGCATCTACCACCAGGTCGCGGAATGCGGGCAGGTAAGTATCCCAAAGGTCGTAATCCGATACCTTTGCATTATATGTATGGCGGTTCCACTCGGGGCCGCTGTGTACGGCAAAGTGTTTGGCGCAGGCCGATGCTTTCAGGTACCTGGGATCGTTGCCTTCCAGTCCTCTCACGAAGGCTTTGCCCAGGGTCCCGGTCAGGAATGGATCTTCCCCATATGTTTCCTGTCCGCGGCCCCAGCGCGGGTCCCGGAAGATATTGATATTCGGTGTCCAGTAAGTAAGCCCGAGATAAATACCGGTTCCTCCTCCCTTCTTTTTCGAATCATTAAAAATAGCCCGGCCTTCCGTAGCGGAGTAATCAGCCATGCGGTGCAGGGATGCCGTATCCCAGGTAGCTGCCATAGCGATGGCCTGCGGGTAAGAAGTAACATGATAAGGACTTCTCGCTACCCCGTGCAGGGTTTCGTTCCACCAGTTATAAGCAGGAATACCCAGTCGTTCGATGGCCGGGGCGTTGTTGATCATCTGTGCCACTTTCTCTTCGATCGTAAGTAGCGACACCAGATTATCTACCCGCTCCCCGATGGGAAGTTTTGGATTTTGGAAAGGATATTCATATCGTGCAGGCAATTGAAACGCCAGTAAAAAAGTAGATAATACGGAGTATAAGACGTATTTGTTCTTGAAATGGATCATTTGCATTAGGTTTTAAACATTATGGCAATCCCGGAGTCCAGTGAGTAAAAATACGTCATTTGTATAATCGGCATGAGAGATAATATGCTTGCCGGATTTAACAACCTGGATTAAATGGCTACTCCGTTTCCAATAATGCCACTCGTCAACATAATTATAGACAAAACACCACCCTTATTACAAACCTTATAGAGACTTCTCTCCAATGTGCAAGGGGCGTGCTGAGGGCGTGCAATAGGCCAGCGGTAATGATTAGAAGTGAAAAACATAAAGAAATTTCACCTTAAACAATGTTTGAGCCGCGATGGTACGGGTTATTTTATGCCTCTTACATTCTCAAAGGATTTGTATAAAGCGGAAAGCTTACTGCAAGGATAGTTTTTGACTTTTTTCATTTACGCCAATATGGCAGAGCTTTTAAGGTTTTCCGGGTGCTCTCCGGGTCTTCTCCGGGTCTTCTGCGACTTTCTCCGAGTGCGAGTCGCAGAAAGTCGCAGAAGACCCGGAGAGATCCCGGATATTATTCGGAGAAAATACCGTAAATCACGTTAAAAATGTTGTGGTCAGAAAAGAAACTATGTCATTTTTGGCAGTTTTGCCAAAGTAGATGTAACTTTTTGGTAAGGGCTTGTTATTATATTTTCCTGATCGACATGACCAAGTTGGCAACATTATGAGGAAGACATATGTAATTAAACATTGGGCTTTGACGCTTTTAATAGCTCCGTTTACATCACAAGCTATTCAGTACATATGGGCAGAAAACTCTCATCAGGTAGTTGTGCTTTTAGAAGTTTATCCAATAAGTTTACTTTTTAGCATCGCTTTTTCTCTACCGACTTTTATAATCTACCTGATCGGTTTTCACTTCTTATCAAAGCAAAATGTAAAGTCGGTAATATCAAAGCTTATTTTAATCGCAGTGGCAGTTATTGGGATATACGTTACTATGTCAATCATCAAGGGAAGCATGAGCCGGGATATAATAATTGCATATTCTGTTTCTGCTTTTATTGTTGGACTAATACTAAAATTAAAGTAGCTAAAATAAAACTCGATACAATCCATAGCAGCCCAAAACGGTAGCGGCAGTAATGACGACCCATCTAACAATGTTTGATTTCACAAACATGGGATAACCTTAACTGCGCATTAAATACTCTGCTCATACGCCTGCTTCAAACCGGCAATATCGATCTTGGTCATTTGCATCATGGCCATCATTACCGCCTGCGATTTTGCCGGATTGGCGTCACCCAGGTATTCACCCAACACATTTGGGATAATCTGCCAACTGAGACCAAACTGGTCTTTGAGCCAGCCGCATTGGTCCTTGCGTCCGCCTTGCGAAAGCTTCTCCCAGAAATAATCCACTTCTTCCTGTGTCTCACACTTTACGAAGAAAGAAATGGCTTCGGTAAATTTAAAAACAGGACCGGCATTCAGCACCATAAACTCCTGTCCCATCAGCTCGAAAGCGGCTGTCATTACTGAACCTTCCGGCCCTGGACCGGCTTTCCCATAACGGCGTATATATAATATCCCGGAATCTGTAAAAATGGATGTGTAAAAGTTCATGGCATCCTCTGCGTTGCTGTCGAACCAGAGAAACGGTGTAATTTTTTGCATGGTTGTTTGATTTATTGTTTAAAATAAAAGACCACTGCAAAAATAGACTCAATAGAAATGGGCGGGGATGTGCAAACACGACAATCGTTAGTATAATTGCGACAGATGATCGTCCAGAACTGGAAAATAGTTAAACGTAGTTAATTTTGGACAGCGCATCGCGTTCATTCATCTACTTCTCCTGAATTTATTCAACCCGCTTCTTGTCTTCGCGCGTCTTCCTGGCCGGCAAACGGTATTTCCTGAATTTCTGATAGAGGTATCCTTTCTGCTTAGCGGCCTTTTCATCCAACATTTCCCCACCGAGGTAAGGATCTCCGGCTTTTGATACCGCTATAGGCTGAGCATTGTAAATACTGGAATAGCCGCTGAATACGTAAGCCGTAAAACAAGCCAGGGCAAATAAGAGGGTATGTTCTCCACCAAATAACTCGATACCCATAATGGTAGATGCCAGGGGTGTATTGGTGGCCCCGGCAAAAACGGCTATAAGTCCCAGCGCTGCGAAGAGACTCACGGGAGCGTTTAATAGTCCGGACAAAGTGTTGCCCAGGGTAGCACCGATATAAAACAGCGGGGTTACTTCCCCGCCTTTAAACCCGCTACCCAGCGTTATTGTGGTGTAGGCGGTTTTCCATAGCCAGCTCCATGTATCCGAACCTCCGGCGGTAAAAGCGGAAGGGATGGTAATGGCACCGGGATATTCTGCATCTACTCCCAGGCCCAGATAATCCGGCTTTCCTATCAGCAAATTTATACCGATAATAATCAGCCCGCCCGATACCGGGATCAGCCATTTCCATCTAAACAGACGGAGAAAGATGTTTTTGATCTTATGTGCCATTCCTGTAAAAAGATAACTGGCAAGTCCGAAAGCGGCCGAAGCAATCACAACTTTCCCCAGCAACAGTACGTCCAGCGGAAACAGGTTGGGTAAAAAATAGGGAAGATCGGTCAGGGCATCGATATGATAATGTGTATGTTTTACCCGCCAGGCATCAACGGTTATACTTCCTATCACCGCCGCTATAAAGGCCGGTATCAACGCCTCATATTTAATGGCACCGATGGTTAATACTTCTATGGCAAAAATGGCCCCCGCTGCAGGGGTGCCAAACACTGCCCCGAACCCTGCCGCCACACCTGTTATCAGCAGTATGCGGATGTCGGGTTCTTTTAGTTTGAATCCCTTCCCAAATGCAGAAGCAATACTACCACCTATCTGAACGGCTGTTCCCTCCCTTCCTGCGGAACCGCCGAATAAATGCGTGATAACGGTCGTAATAAGTATAAGGGGTGCCATTACCGTAGGTACGCCTCCATCGCCTTCCTGTATCTGCTCTATGATGAGAATATTTCCTTTTTCGGAAGATTTGCCGACAGACTGGTATATGAAATGTATCAGCAGACCGGCCGCCGGAAGCAAAAACAATAACCAGTAATGCTGGAACCGGAAATGAATGGCGGCACTCAGTAACCAGAGAAAGAAGGCTACCATGCTTCCGATGGCCACGGCGACGGGTGTCACCAGCAGCGTCCATCTCACCAGGTACTTGATGATGGTAAAATGCTTTTTCCCTGAAATAGACCTGTTATCTGTCATGCCGGGTACCTTTTGCAGGTGCATATTACAAAGTAATGATGATTACCCGCTGGCCAGAAGCAGTTTTTCAATGGTTGCCGGGTAATGCGCGTGTTCGAGGATATGCACTTTAGCTGCAATCAGTTCAGGAGTATCGGTGGGGAGTACGGGGCATTTTACCTGTAAAATGATATTGCCATGGTCATATTGCTCGTCCACATAATGAATGGTAATGCCGGTCTCCGTATCGCCCGACTTTTTAATAGCTTCATGCACAAAAGCCCCGTACATGCCTTTTCCCCCATATGCCGGCAGCAGGGCCGGATGAATGTTGATGATCTTCTGAGGATATGCGGCTATAAGCCGGGCAGGGATCTTCCATAAAAAACCGGCCAGCACGAGAAAACCAATACCTGCCTCTTTTAATTCCCCGGTGTAAGCGTCTCCCCGGAAGAACTTTTCTTTGTCTATTATAATGAAGGGAATGTTTTCCTGCCGGGCAATGTCCAGTATTCCTGCGCCGGGTTTGTTGCATACGATCAGCGATACTTCTATAAGCGGGTGATTCCTGAAATGATGAATGATCTTTTGGGCATTGGACCCTGCGCCGGATGCAAAAATGGCAATTTTATACATGCGACAAAACTACAATATTTTACTTCTTAGGTCTTTTTTTGAAATACTTTGGATACAAGATTTCTTATTGACAAAAACATGACATTTGACACATGATTTTAGGCACAAATCGCTGAAAAGCAAGCCTGATGCGGTAAAAAAAAAACCCAAAATGTTGATACATTGTTAAAATCCTGACTTATTTTTGCATCCGATTAAGGAATTATCCATCGTCACATCGATATAATGAGCTTATGAATCAGTCAAGACCAATAGCCGGAGTGTTTTTATCATGTTTTCTTTTACTCACCATACTGTTCTCACATAAAGAATTGTTCGCCCAGGATGCAGCCGCCGGAAAAGCCCTTTTTCAGGCCAATTGCGCCTCTTGTCACCAGGTAAACAGGGCTTCCACAGGGCCGGCACTGGCAGGTATCGAGGCCAGGGTGCCGGATAAGGCACTGCTTTACGGATGGATACGTAACAATCAAAAAGTACTGGCTTCCGGAGATCCCTATTTCAACGCATTATACCTGCAATATAATAAGACGCCGATGAACGTGTTCACCGGTCTTAGCGATGCAGATATCGATAACATACGGGCTTATTTAAGAGACGAGGAGAAAACACGACCCCCAACAGGCGGCGGCCCTGGCGATGATGGTTCGGGAGAACAGGCTTCCAAAGCACAAAGCTCAGACAATACCCTTCTTTTCGGAATACTTACACTTATACTGGCTGTTATCGCGCTGATACTATTGCAGGTAAATAGTAATCTGAGAAAATTATCGGACGATAAGGAAGGCGTACCCGCTTTCGAACCCGTTCCGTTCTATAGAAATAAAGCATATATCTCTTTACTTACTATACTTCTTTTCGTGGTAGGTGGTTATTTCACGATCCAGGGTGCTATTGGCCTCGGCCGTAATAAAGACTATCAGCCCGAGCAGCCCATCTATTACTCTCATAAAGTGCACGCAGGAGCCAACCAGATCAGTTGCTTATACTGTCACGGTGGTGCGGAGCAGGGTAAACATGCTAATATTCCTTCGGTGAACGTGTGTATGAACTGTCACATGGCTATTAATGAATACACTGGTTCCGGCGGTAAGCTCTACAGGGAAGACGGTAAGGAGATAAACGGTACCGCAGAAATACAGAAGTTATATGAGTATGCCGGCTGGGACCCGGGTGCTAAAAGATATGTGAACACCGGCAAACCGGTAGAATGGGTAAAGATCCATAACCTGCCCGACCATGTTTACTTTAATCACTCCCAACACGTAAAAGCAGGAAAGGTACAATGCCAGACCTGTCACGGCTCCATCCACGAAATGGGCGAGGTATACCAGTTCTCCGACCTCAGCATGGGATGGTGCGTTAACTGTCACCGCGAAAGCAAAGTGCAGTTTACCGACAATAAATTCTACAGTATTTACGAGAAATTCCACGACGATCTTAAAAATAAGAGCAAAGACAGCATCACCGTGGAAATGATCGGGGGCACCGAATGCGCAAAATGTCACTATTAATTAATGCAGAACTTTCACCGCCCGGAACGGCGGAAGGAAGGCGCTGGAATATTTTTCAGAAACAATTCAAACTAACTATCCCTGTGCGGATAGGGGTAAATTGAAAATATGGAGCAAAAAAAGTACTGGCAAAGTTTCGGGGAATTAAATAACTCCGGAACCTATCAACAGAAAGCGCAGGATGAGTTTCAGGAAGATCTGCCTTTTGCGGACCTTCAGGACAAAGGATTGGAGGAAGGCAAAACGCCCCGCAGGGATTTCCTCAAGTACCTTGGCTTCAGTACTGCCGCCGCCATGGTAGCAGCCAGTTGCGAAACGCCGGTAAACAAAGTAGTGCCCTTTGTGAACAGACCGGAGAATACGGTGCCCGGTGTGGCGGATTATTATGCCACTACCTATGTTTCCGGCGGCGATGCGGTTTCTATAGTTGCTAAAGTAAGGGACGGACGACCCATCAAAATAGAAGGAAACGAGCTGAGCACCATTACCTATGGTGCCACTACCGCCAGGGTACAGGCTTCCGTGCTCGACCTGTACGATACTTCACGTATCCGTTTTCCCTATGCCAACGGTAAAGAAGTAAGCACATTTGAAGCCTTCGATAAAATGGTGGGTGCTGAGCTGGGTGGTAACGTGGTTATCCTTACGGGTACCATTACATCTCCCACTACCAAACAGATTATCACCGAGTTTTTAGCCAAATACCCCGGAAGCCGCCATGTACAGTACGACCCGGTTTCTTACAGCGGTATCCTGCTGGCCAATGAAGCTTCTTATGGTAAAAGGGCTATCCCTTCGTACGATTTCGGTAAAGCAAAAGTGATTGTGAGCCTGGGGGCAGACTTCCTCGGCGGCTGGCTGAACGCGGTGGAATACCAGCGCGGATATACCGCAGGCCGTAAAGTGAACCAGGCCAATCCTGAAATGAATAAACACTACCAGTTCGAAAGTTTCATGAGCATGACGGGTGCCAATGCGGACGACCGCTTCATCCACAAGCCTTCAGAAGCAGGTGCCGTGGCACTGGGTTTACTGAACGCCCTCAGCGGACAGGCAGTAAACGGGGTAAGTGATAAAGTGAAGAAAGGCATCGCTAAAGTTGCGGCCGATCTGAATGCTCATAAGGGTGCGGCATTGGTGGTGAGCGGTAGCAACAATGTAAATGTTCAGACTATTGTCAATGCCATTAACGACGCGATAGGTGCAAACGGCACTACCATCACCTGGGGAAGCACCCTGCTTACCAAACAGGGTATCGACAGCGAAATGGCGACGCTTGTAGCCGACATGGAAGCCGGACGGGTGAACAGCCTGCTGGTATATGATGCTAACCCCGCTTATGATTTTTACAGCGCGGACAAGTTTGCAGCAGCCATTAAAAAAGTAAAGACCACCGTTTCTTTCAATGAAAAAATGGATGAAACGTCTGCCTTATGTAAATACGTTATCCCCTCTCACCATTACCTGGAGAGCTGGGGCGACGCGGAACCGAAGTCGGGCTATATCAGCATGATGCAGCCTACCATCGCACCGCTGTTTAAAACCCGCCAGTTCCAGGATTCTCTCCTGAAATGGAGTGGTAACGCCAGTACCTACGAAGTATATTTTCGCCAGTACTGGACGGCCAAACTGGAAACTGCCGATCTGTATAATAAAGCCCTGCAGGATGGCGTAATAGAACAGGGTTCTACTTTGTCAGGGGTAATAGATGCAGCTTCCGTTGGTGCTGCCGCTGCTTTTAATAGCGCTGGTGTGGCGGCGGCTTCTGCTGCCATAGGATCGTTTAAAAAGGGAGGCAAGTACGAACTTATTCTTTACACTAAAATAGGAATTGGCGAAGGCAAGCAGGCTAACAATCCCTGGCTGCAGGAGTTGCCCGATCCCATTACGAAAGCAACCTGGGACAACTACGCAATCGTTTCTCCGCAGTTTGCAAAAGAGTTTTTGAAAATAGACCTTACAGACGATAAAAAAGGAGATGATGATACATACGAAGCAAATCCTCCGAAGCCTGTTGTTCGCATTAAAGCAGGTAACAGGGAAATCCTGCTGCCAGCACTGATAGTGCCCGGCATGAACCCGGAAACGGTGGCTATTGCTGTCGGTTACGGACGCGGGGTAAATAATAACGCTACGGAGGAAGAGATTGAGAAAGCAAAGCAGACGATCGGTAAAGCGGGAGCTGCCGTTGGAAAAAATGCTTTTCCATTTGCGGTGTATAATGGCACTACCGTGGAATGGACCGTTACCGATGTAACGCTGGAAGCAACGGATGAAAAATACAATATTGCCACCAACCAGACCCACAGCTCTTACGAGGGAAGAAAGGAAGTGATGAAGGAGATGACCCTGGCCGAATTTAAAAAACATCCCAACCATATACTGGAAGAAAGGACCAAGGAGCTGGAACCCTGGGGCGGACTAAAAGATTTTGCAGAAAAAGGAACGTTATACCCGGCGGAAATGCTGGACCGGCCAGGCATTAAATGGGGCATGTCCATCGACCTTAACAGTTGCTTCGGTTGCGGAGCCTGCGTAATAGCCTGTAACGTGGAGAACAACGTAGCCGTGGTAGGTAAGTCGGAAGTACTTCGTGCACATGATATGCACTGGTTGCGTATCGACCGTTATTTCAGCGGCGACCCTAATGATCCGGAGAGTATCCAGACCGTTTTTCAACCGATGCTTTGCCAGCATTGTGATAATGCGCCCTGCGAAAACGTTTGCCCGGTAGCGGCAACCAATCACAGCTCCGAAGGCCTCAACCAGATGATCTATAACAGGTGTATAGGCACAAGATACTGCGCTAACAACTGCCCGTATAAAGTACGCCGCTTCAACTGGGCCGATTACCAGGGGGCCGATAGCTTCCCGGACAATCAGAAAGGTCATGTGGACGAAGCCACGCTGATGATGAACGACGACCTTACCCGCATGGTGCTGAACCCGGATGTAACGGTGCGTAGCCGTGGGGTGATCGAAAAATGTTCTTTCTGCGTACAACGCCTGCAGGAAGGCAAGCTGAAAGCCAAAAAAGAAAACAGGGTGCTGGTGGACAGCGACGCGAAAGTGGCGTGTCAGCAGGCTTGTGCTTCCGACGCCATCGTATTCGGTAATGCCAATAATTCAAAGAGCATCGTCAGCAAATCAAGAAAGGATAATGCTGGGAGGGTATTTTACTCGCTCGAACAGATACATACTTTACCCAATGTGAACTACCTTGCCAAGATACGTAATACAGATGTATTATCGGAAGAGCAGGGAGAGCATATCAGGTATAAAGAAGAAGCAACACCGGGAGCAATGAATCATTAAAAGCTTATAGCTAAACGCTACAGAATATGGCATCAATAAAATACGAATCACAGACAAGAGATCCGCTGGTAGATGGCCATAAGGACTATCACCAGGTAACGGAAGATATCATCCGACCCATAGAGGCTAATCCGAGCCGATTGTGGTGGATAGGATTTCTTATTTCCGTTAGTTTGCTGTTGTTTGGAGTATACTCTGTATACCGTGAGGTAACTTATGGGATCGGTCAGTGGAATCTTAATAAAACCATCGGCTGGGGTTGGGATATTACCAACTTCGTATGGTGGGTGGGTATTGGTCATGCCGGAACGCTCATCTCTGCCATCCTGTTACTTTTTCGCCAGGGCTGGAGAACGGGTGTAAACCGTGCTGCGGAAGCGATGACGATCTTCGCGGTAATGTGTGCCGGGCAGTTCCCGATCTTTCACATGGGCCGGGTATGGATGGCTTTCTTTGTACTCCCTTATCCCAATTCCCGCGGCCCGTTATGGGTTAACTTCAACTCGCCGCTGCTTTGGGACGTATTCGCTATATCCACTTATTTTACCGTTTCTTTATTGTTCTGGTACAGCGGCCTGCTGCCCGATCTGGCAACGGTACGCGACCGTGCAAAACTGAAATGGAGAAAACGCATGTACGGCCTGCTTTCTTTCGGATGGACGGGTTCTACCAAACACTGGCAGCGTCATGAAAGTCTTTCCCTGGTGCTGGCAGGTCTTTCCACTCCGCTCGTTCTTTCCGTACACACGATCGTATCGTTCGACTTTGCTACCTCTGTTATACCTGGATGGCATACTACCATCTTTCCTCCTTACTTTGTGGCGGGGGCGGTATTCAGCGGGTTTGCCATGGTACAAACCCTTCTTTTAATAACCAGGAAAGTATTAGGCCTCAACGATTATATTACGCTTAACCACATCGATGTAATGAACAAGGTGATCGTACTGACCGGTTCTATCGTAGGGGTGGCTTATTTAACGGAACTGTTTATAGCATGGTATGGACAAAACGGTTACGAGTGGTACGCTTTTAAAGAGAACCGCGCCAACCTCTTCTCTCCGTATGGATGGAGTTACTGGATAATGATGGGTTGTAACGTATTGTCGCCACAGATATTCTGGATTAAAAAAATGAGAAGAAATATCACGCTTACGTTTTTTATGAGTATCCTCATAAACATAGGTATGTGGTTCGAACGTTTTGTGATTATCGTTACTTCCATTTACCGCGATTACCTGCCAAGCAGTTGGGCCACTTATTATGCACCCACTATCTGGGAAGTAGGTTTTTACCTGGGTACGTTCGGATTGTTCTTTACCTGTTATTTCCTTTTCTCTAAATTCTTCCCGGTAATTGCAGTAGCGGAAATTAAACATATACTCAAAAAGAACGGCGAAAGTTATAAACGGAAAATGGATACGGTGGAGAATAAAACACCCGAAGTGTTTTACGAAGAAGTACATGGTGCGCACCACTAAAAGATGGTGCGGCAGGATGGATTAAACAGGATTATACTTACAATTGAAAATGAATATATGGGCGTAAAAAAATTTATTGTAGGGTGTTTTGATGATGAGGACGTATTGTTCCCGGCGGTAAAAAGTGTACGGAAAGCGGGTCATAAGATCCATGATATTTATACCCCGATGCCTATACACGGGCTCGATCATGCTATGGGACTCCGGGAAACCAGCCTGCATACGGCCGGTTTTATTTATGGCATTACAGGTACTGCCACAGCGTTATCGTGTATAAGCTGGATATTTACGAGGGACTGGCCGCTGAATATCGGTGGCAAACCACATTTCGCATTGCCGGCCTGGATTCCTATTATGTTTGAACTTACGGTACTGTTTGCAGCAGTAGGTATGGTGCTCACGTTTTGTTATCTATGTCAACTGGCTCCTTTCGTGAAGAAACACCATTTTCACCTCCGGGCAACCGATGATCTTTTCGTGATGGTGCTGGAAGTAACTTCCAAAACCAATGAGGCGGATACGATCGGCTTTCTTAAAAAAATAGGAGCGGTGGAAACGCAGGTACAGGTGGCCGAAGAAGGCTGGTGGCTGGGCAGGTACGATAAGGAACAAACATTATATCAAGGAAAGACCGAAACGGCTATTGTATAAATAAGAAACGAATTGAACCACTGATGAAGAAGTTATCCATCATATCACTTTTTGTTGTTACCGGCACCGTTATAGGTTGCAGTGATGTGCAGCGGGAACCAAGCCGTGTCTATATGCCCGATATGGCCTATAGCCGCGCGTACGAAACCTATGCACCGCACAAGAACCTGGAAGACAGCGATATCCATTACACGAACCGGCCCGTTATAGGTACGGTTAAAAGAGGCGAACTGTTCCCCTTTGCACTTGCCCAGGATCAGTCGGGCGACACCACGAGCTATGCGGCGTCTAAAGAGGTAGTTAACCCGCTTCCCATGCTGGATTCTTTTCAGATGAAAGAAGCGGCCAGGATATACCTGATCAATTGCGGCATCTGCCATGGCACCAATCTGAATGGTAATGGTCCTTTGTATAAAGATGGTGCAGGGCCCTATCCGGCAAAACCTGCCACACTCGTAGGCGACGCAAAGTATGAGAGCATGCCTGAGGGACAGATGTTTTATTCGATCACATACGGTAAAAACCTGATGGGTCCGTACGCTTCCCAGTTAAGCACAACGGAAAGATGGCAGATCATTCATTATATAAAGGCCATGCAGGCGAAGGGTAAAGCGAAACCGGCAGCAACAACGGATTCAACAGCTACTGCGGCCAGATAGATAAGCGGCGGTAAAGTAAACATTGATTTAAACGATCATAAATTTTTGAGAATGTCTTTACAAGAACAATTTACGGTACCTGGCAAATTCAGAACGGTCTCTTTAAGCCTTATAGCAATAGGGGTGATATCGTTATTAGCCGGTTATTTTATGTACGGCACCGGCGACGAACATCACCAGATCCGGTTCTGGGGTACCCTAATGCACAACAGCGTGTTCTTTCTCCTGGTAGTGAATGCATCCATGTTCTTTATATGTGCCACTACGCTCGCCATGGGCGGATGGCAGATGGCTTTCAGAAGGGTATCGGAAGCCGTTTCGGTGGCGGTAATACCGCTTGGTATTATAACCTTAATCATTTTGCTGGCCGTAGTACTGGGCCATCAGCATCATATTTATCACTGGCTTACCCCGGAAGGAGATAAAATCCTGGAAGGTAAAAGCGGTTTTTTAAATCCTACGTTTTATATCGTCTTTACTATTCTCACTATCGGTTTGTGGATCGTACTGGGCCGCAAAATGCGCCTGGTATCTGCTGAGCTGGATAATGGTCCTATGCCCATTTCCGAAGGCAGGAAATATGTTTTCAGAAGTACCGTATGGGCTTCTCTTTTTCTTGTATGGTTTGCACTCACCGTTTTATCGACGGCCCCCTGGCTCTGGCTGATGAGTATCGATGCACACTGGTACTCTACAATGTATAGCTGGTACACTTTTGCCAGTACCTTTGTATCGGGCGTGGCACTTATGACGCTGTTCGTTATTTACCTGAAGAACCAGGGTTACCTGGAGCTCGTAAATGAGGAGCATATTCATGATCTAGGGAAATTCATGTTCGCTTTCTCGATATTCTGGACCTACCTTTGGTTCTCCCAGTTCATGCTGATCTGGTACGCCAATATCCCGGAGGAGACCGTTTATTTCAAGCCCCGGGTGGAAGGGCCATTTAAAGGAATATTTTGGTTCATGTTTATAATCAATTTCGTCGCTCCGTTGTTAATATTAATGAGGAGAGGCTCTAAACGCAACTATACCACGGTAACCTTTATGGCTATTCTGTTACTGGTGGGTCACTGGCTGGATATTTACCAGATGGTTTTTCCAGGATTGAGCAAAGATCCTGAAACGGGGGCCTACCATGTTCCGTTGAACCTTTTCGATATAGGTGTAGCCTTGGGTTTTGTAGGAGTTATTATGTTTGCCGCGGGCAATGCACTGGCGAGGCGTCCGTTATATGTTAAGAATCACCCATTTTTCAAAGAAACCATTATACACCATACCTGATAACGGCGGAGCAGAACAGTGACTGAGTGAAATGTTTTATTGAATTTTAAATATTTATAGCATCATGTCAACATTTTTTCTGATAGCGATCCTCTTACTTGGCTTCCTGGTTACTTTCCAGATCGCCAAAGCGAGTGAGTATGTAGGGATATTGAAGGGAGAAAAGAAAAATTTCGAACAGAACAACCGGATTAATGGATTTTTATTGCTGCTGTTCCTGGTGTTCGGCCTGATAGGAGTGTACTGGTGCAACGAACTGCTGAAGGGAAGAATTCTGGGTGAATCGGCGTCGGAGCACGGACAGAAGATCGATAAAATGCTGTATATCACGATCGCCGTAACCGGTTTTGTATTCGTGATTACGCAGATATTGCTGTTCTGGTTCGCTTTCAGATACCAGTATAAGGAAACCCGCAAAGCATACTTTTTTTCGCACGACAACAAGCTGGAACTCATCTGGACTGTAGTTCCTGCCATCGCACTTTCGGTTCTGGTAGGTTTTGGATTATACTACTGGTTCGGTATTACAGGCAATGCGCCCAAAGAAGCTATGGTGGTGGAAATTACGGGTAAGCAGTTTAACTGGATATATCGTTATCCGGGTAAAGACCAGGTATTCGGTAAAAAATATTACAGGAATATCAGCGATGTGGAGGATAATGCACTTGGTTTATTATGGGATGATAAAGCGGCGCAGGACGATATACAGAGTGATCAGACCATGTACCTCGTAAAAGACCGTCCCGTTAAGCTGATCATCGGTGCGAGAGACGTGATTCATGACGTGGGCCTAGTTCATTTCCGGATGAAGATGGATGCGGTTCCCGGTACGCCTACTACTATGTGGTTTACTCCGCTGTATACTACCAAGGAAATGAAGAAGATGACCGATAATCCTGATTTTGTGTACGAGATTTCCTGCGACCAGATTTGTGGAAAAGGTCACTTTTCGATGCGCGGGGTAATAGAAGTGGTAACCCAGGAGGAGTTCGATCTGTGGATGGCGAAGCAAAAGCCGAAGTATTATGCGGTGTTCCCGGATAAAGATCCTGCGAATGCCAAAAAAGACAGTACCGGTACGGCAGCTATCTCGTTGGATACGCTGAAACTGACGGCCAATAAATAAAGGAATGCTCTTTTGAGCGTGGGATGAGGAAAAATATAGGTTCATTTTAAAGAAAGTAATATGAGTAACGATGCGATTTTGAACAAACCCGCGGAAGCGGTAGTGATCCATGGTGATGATCATGACGGAAACGGTCATCACGACCATCATCATAAAGAGACGTTTATCTCTAAATATGTTTTCAGCATGGACCATAAAATGATCGCCAAGCAGTTCCTGATCACGGGAATGATATGGGCGATTATCGGTGGTTTATTTTCCGTTTTGTTCCGTTTACAACTAGGCTACCCGAACGATACCTTTCCTATCCTGGAAAGCGTGTTGGGCAAATGGGCCAAAGGAGGAAAGATACAGCCTGAGTTTTATTATGCGCTGGTTACTATGCACGGTACCGTGCTGGTATTCTTTGTGCTTACCGCAGGTCTCAGCGGTACATTCGCCAATTTCCTGATCCCATTGCAGGTAGGTGCCAGAGATATGGCTTCGCCGTTTATGAACATGCTTTCTTACTGGTTCTTCCTGCTGGCAAGCGTGGTAATGATATCTTCTCTTTTTGTACAAACTGGTCCTGCCAGTGGTGGGTGGACGTCCTACCCCCCGCTGAGCGCACTCGGAGGAGCTTCTGAAGGATCTAAAACCGGTATGGATCTGTGGCTGGTAAGCATGGCCTTGTTTGTTGTGTCTTCCCTGCTGGGCGGCCTTAACTATATTTCTACCATCCTGAATATGCGTACCAAAGGAATGAGTATGACCAGGGTTCCTTTAACCATCTGGGCACTTTTCTTTACCGCAGTACTTGGGGTATTATCTTTCCCTGTATTGTTATCCGGATTTATCCTGCTGCTGTTCGACCGTCATGGTGGCACCAGCTTCTATTTATCAGACATTTTTGTAACGGGACAAGGTGCCCTGCCTAACGAGGGCGGAAGTGCCATCCTTTACCAGCACTTGTTCTGGTTCCTCGGTCACCCGGAAGTGTACATTATCCTGCTACCTGCCATGGGTATGGTATCGGAGATTATGAGTGTGAATGCGCGTAAACCTATCTTCGGATATATGGCGATGATCGGGTCATTATTTGCCATTACCATACTCGCCTTCCTGGTATGGGCGCACCATATGTTTGTAACGGGACTAAACCCCTTCCTGGGTTCCGTATTCGTGTTACTTACATTGCTTATCGCGGTGCCTTCAGCCATTAAGGTTTTCAACTGGCTAACGACCCTCTGGAGGGGTAATATCCGCTTTACGCCGGGTATGCTGTTCTCTATCGGTTTTGTAAGTTTATTTATTTCCGGCGGATTAACAGGTATTTTCCTGGGTAATTCCACCCTCGATATTCACCTGCACGATACCTATTTCGTGGTGGCGCACTTCCATATTGTAATGGGTGTGGCGTCGTTCTTCGGTATGTTTGCCGGGGTATACCACTGGTTCCCTAAAATGTATGGCCGCTACCTGAATAATACCATGGCGTATATTCACTTCTGGGTTACGCTGGTAGGTGCCTATCTTATTTTCTGGCCGATGCACTACGAAGGACTGGCAGGTATGCCGCGTCGTTACCTGGACTTCAGCCAGTGGGTTTCCTTTAACCAGTTCGAAGGGCTCAATCGCTTTATTTCCATCGTTTCCATGATTGTATTTGCAGTACAATTGCTGTTTGTGTTTAACTTTTTCTATTCCATTTTCAAGGGTAGAAGGGTGACTACTAAAAATCCATGGGGTTCCAACTCACTGGAGTGGACGGTACCTTTACGCCCCGGACACGGCAACTGGCCCGGCGAGATCCCCGAAGTACACAGATGGCCTTATGATTACGGTAAAGACGGAAGGGATTTTATACCGCAGACAGAGAAGGTGGGGGCTAACGAGAGTGCCCATTAACAAAATAGCATGAAGCAGCAAGATATCGTGCAGGGTTCAAGTTCTTTTACATTGGCCAGCAAGCTGAGGGATTATTTGATGTTGTTTAAACCGGCACTCAATGTAATGGTGGTTTTTTCAGCAGTAATTAGTTACCTGCTCGCGCCGAAAGTTGTCGAATACGATGTGGTGATGATCGTTCTTTTTTTTATTGGCGGGTTCCTGGTCGTTGGCAGTGCCAATACCATTAACCAGGTAGTGGAAAAAGACACGGATGCCAAAATGCTGCGTACGGCTAAGCGGCCCGTTGCTTCGGGTAGAATGAGCGAGTCGGAGGGCTGGACGGTAGCATTCGTTACCGGTGCGGCAGGAATATTTATCCTCGGGTATTTTTTTAACTGGCTGAGTGCGGGTATTTCTTTATTCAGCCTTTTCTTATACGCATTTGTTTATACCCCGCTAAAAAAGGTTAACTCCGTTTCGGTACTCGTAGGGGCCGTACCAGGCGCTCTTCCCTGCCTTATAGGTTGGGTGGCGGGTAACGATCAGTTAAGTGCCGGAGGATGGGTGATGTTCGCTATCCAGTTTGTATGGCAGTTTCCCCATTTCTGGGCGATAGCCTGGCTGGCCCATAAAGATTATTCCAATGCAGGGTTCAGGTTATTGCCCTCCGTGCAGGGACCTTCCAAGTATTCGGCTATACAATCCATCATTTATTCGCTGCTGCTGATACCGGTTGGTTTGCTTCCCTATATTACGGGCGTCAGCGGTATGGTAAGCCTTGTGATCGTTCTGTTGGCGAATCTTTATATGGTTTGGCAAAGCGTACGGTTGTTCAGGGAAATGGAACCTGCCGCGGCAAGGAGAGTGATGTTCAGCAGTTATATTTATTTGCCGGTAGTGTTACTGGCGTTATTAATGGATAAGGTTTAATGATGAATACAATTATGATAAATGATCCTCAAAGAAAGAAGATGCACCCGCACAAGTTTACCTTATGGGTGGGTCTCGGAAGCATTATCATGATGTTTGCAGGATTAACGAGCGCTTACATAGTAAAAAGGGAGCAGCCTGCATGGATTTCGGTAGACGTTCCGCTCACTTTCTGGTACTCGACGGCAGTGATCCTGTTGAGCAGTCTTACCGTTCATTCGGCACTTACTACGTTCCGGGAGCGGAATATTATGAAGTATCGAAGGCTTATGAGTGTTACTGTCGGATTGGGTCTTATTTTTATTCTGCTGCAGTACATAGGGTTTAGCCAGTTATGGAAAAGCGGGCAGCAGTTGAATGGTTCGGGAGGTGTACAGTTCCTATATATTATTTTCGGGTTGCATGCCCTGCATGTGCTGGGTGGTATCATTGCGCTGGTGGTAATGTTTATTAATGCATACAGCAAACGCAGCAGGAATTATAACAGCGTGCCGGTGGAAGTGGCCGCCACCTATTGGCATTTTGTAGATATATTGTGGATTTACCTGTTTATTTTCTTTCTGTTGGTAAAATAGAAATGGAGTTAATTGAAGGGCTTTTGATAATTGTACACTAAATTGCGAACTATTAAATAAGTAATATGGCACAAACAATACCAGCCGAGCAGAAATGGTGGAACGGTGGAAAGAGTCCATTTGATGTGGAGTATGGTAAGCTGATGATGTGGTATTTTCTAATGAGCGATGCCTTCACATTCGGGGCATTCCTGATTTCGTACGGTACTATCCGCTTTGCCAGTAATGGCTGGCCCGACCCTAACCAGGTGTTCCAGTCGTTCCCCGGGCTTGGAAGCGGCTTCCCGCTATTGTTTGTGAGCCTTATGACATTTATTCTCATTATGAGCTCGGTAACCATGGTGCTTGCCGTGCACGCCGGGCATAACAACGATAAAAAGACAGTGGTCAAAATGCTGATATGGACCATCCTCGGCGGTCTGGCGTTTTTGAGCTGCCAGGCCTGGGAATGGTCACATCTTCACCACGAAGGTGCCTGGTGGGGTATGAACCCGTTCATTAATGCAGACGGTACGCAGTCGACCACTAATTTCACGAATTTCTTTTTTACCATTACTGGTTTCCACGGATTCCACGTTTTCTCCGGGGTCGTTATTAATATCATTATGCTTATTATGACCATTACCGGGGTATTTGAACGAAAAGGACATTACCTGATGATAGAAAAAGCCGGTTTATACTGGCACTTCGTAGACCTGGTATGGGTGTTTGTTTTCACCTGTTTTTATCTTTTATAATTAGCAAAATACTATTCACCGCCGAATTAAATGACTATGGAACATTCAACCACTTCGCATACGGTACATCACGACAGCGGAACCAAAGAAATATGGAGAACATTCTGGATCCTGCTCATACTTACGGTTGTAGAACTGGCCATTGGTTACTATATGTATGCGGCTGCATTGCCTGCGGGTTTTTTTAAGAACTTACTGAAAGGAGTGATCATAATCCTGATGCTTGCCAAATCCTTTTATATAGTAGCTTACTTTATGCACCTCAAAGGCGAGATCCGTAATCTTATCATGACGATCTGCGTTCCCCTTTTACTCTTTGTATGGTTCATTATCGCCTTTTTACTGGATGGCAACTCCTACCGCAACCTCAAAAACAATTACGATCCTTACCACATGGAACAAAGTGTAAAACCGGCCGAACCCAAAGAGGGAAGCAAAGAGACCGATGCCGTTACGCCGGCGAATCGCTAGCAGATAATGTAAAGATATATATGAGTAAGACAGCTTTGTGGGCTTTGTGTTTGGCGGTACTCTTACCTGTTGGCAGTTATTTAATAGTAAAGCAATATAGCGAAGATGCAGTGGTAATGCCCAAACGGTATTACGCAGATTCCGTGGTGCAGCGCATAGTGGATGGTAAAGAAACCACGGATACCTTATGGCATAAAGTGCAGAACGTTTCGCTTACCAATCAACTGGGAAACAAGGTATCGCTCGATGAACTGAATGGGAAAGTGGTGGTGGCTAATTTCTTTTTTACCCGCTGTCCTACTATATGTCCTACCCTTACCAAAAACATGAAGAAGCTGCAGGATGCTTTAAAGTTAAGGAACGAAAGAAAACTCGTAGATAGCACCTTTGTTCATTTCCTGTCTTTTAGCGTGGACCCCCAGCGCGATACGGTGGAAGCACTCAAAAAATATGCAGACCGTTATGAAGTAAATCACGATCTCTGGTGGATGCTTACGGGCCCTAAAAAAACGATCTACGATTTTGCTATCAACGAAGTCAGACTTCCGGTGGAAGACGGCGGCATCGTGGATTCCAATTTTATACATACCAGCCGTTTTGTACTGCTGGACAGGGAACGGGTGGTAAGAGGGTATTACGATGGGCTGGATTCACTGGCTCTTAACCGCCTGGCAGAAGATATCGTATACATCATGCTGGAAAAAGATAAGAAGAAAAAGAGAAATCTTTTCAGGAAATAGACGATTAAAAGATATTCATGTTAACAGCATCTATTAAAAGAAATGATTCGAAAGCCAAATGGCTGATAGGCGTATTTTCGGTAATAGTCTTTACGGTGGTAGTGGTGTTGGGAAGAGTGAAACTGAACGCCGACCTGGGATTTAACCCCCACCTGTTTGCCAGGGCAAATGCCGTTATCAACTCTTTCGTATCCGTTCTGCTGATAGCAGGACTTATCGCCGTAAAAAACAGGCGCTATTTATTACATAAGCGGATCATGTATACGGCCATGATACTTTCCATTCTTTTCCTGGTGTCCTATATATTCCATCACCTGTTAAGCGGAGATACGAAATTCGGCGACATGAACCAGGATGGTATATTAAGTGCTGATGAAAGGCTGGCAGGCGGCCCGCTCCGGATTATCTATTACATCATACTGCTTACACATATACCCCTGGCAGCTATCATACTTCCTTTCATACTTTTTTCCGCTTACCGGGCATTGATTGCCGATTTTCCTGCACATAAAAAGCTGGCAAGAATAACCTGGCCAATATGGTTGTACGTATCCATTACCGGGGTGGTGGTATACCTTATGATCAGCCCTTACTATTCCTGATCAGGTAATAGCTGTCATGGGATCCCAAAACAGTTTTTTAAATTCCACTACCTGGTCGTCTTCCACTTTTATACCCTCTTTTTCCAAAAGTTCCTGCATAAGTGTCTCGGTAGCAAAATGATGTTTACCGGTTAGCAATCCGTTGCGGTTCACTACCCGGTGGGCAGGTATCTTTGGTTTCACCTTATGTGCACCGTTCATGGCCCAGCCCACCATGCGCGCAGAAAGCCGGGTACCCAGGCAGGCTGCTATGGCACCATAGGAGGTAACTCTTCCCCGGGGAATCTGGCGGGCTACCTGGAATACCAGTTCAAAAAAACTTTCTTCCCTTATACCCGAAGGCCGCACTGTCACTGTCTTCGGCTCAGCCTTCTTTGTTTTCTTCCTGGGTGTTTTCATCTTTTTGGCGTTGGGCTAATAATATGGATCTCCGGGGCTCCGGTACTTTTTCGTAGTTATACGGACAATGATAACACCAGTTGCCGCAGCAGCTGCCCCTTTCCAGGTGGTACTTGTTAGTAAGCACCATCAGGCCTTTGTCGTTGTAGTAAAAATCTTCCCCCTCAATTAATGGTGTGTTCATGTATTTTTATATATTCCTGCAACTGCTCATCGAGGTCCGGTAACGGAGCTTCCGGCAGTTTAAATCGGAGATAATGAATCTTATTACTTTTTGCAATATCCAGTAGTTCGTAATGGGTTTTAATGGTCAGTTCCGCTTTCAGGCCGGGTTCTTTATAAATGTCGTCACACTGCTCAATGAGCGGGAGCTTATAAAGATCTATCACCTGCATAGTAAAAGCATAAAGACCGGGCGAGTCCGTTTTTAAATGGATACAGCCTTCCCGTGAAAGTATTTGCTGGTACAATCGCAGGAACCGTGGATGCGTAAGCCGTTTTTTTGCCCGCGACGTGCGAAGCTGCGGATCAGGAAAAGTAATCCATATATCTTCCACCTCCCCCTTATTGAAATAGGTGCCTATTTTATCAATATGCGTTCGTAAAAACGCGGCATTATTCAGTCCTTCATTCAGCACCTGCCTCGCGCCTATATAAATACGGTTCCCCTTGATGTCTACACCTATAAAATTACGAGCCGGGTAAAGCCGCGATAATCCAACGGCATATTCACCCCTTCCGCAGGCCAACTCCAGGGTGATGGGATGTTCATTTTTGAAAAAAGTATTCCAGTTGCCCGGCATGCATTCCGGGTATTCCAGAACATGCGGATACGATTTTATCGCCTCAAACCGCACCATTTTTTTTTGCGCCATACGCCTGCAAAGATAATGGCTTTATACAGTTTGCCGGAATAGGTGAGGGAGCTAAATCAGTCCTTCCTGTCAGAAATAACGATCTGATTCTTGTGGTAAACGGTACTGCAAGGAGGAATACTTTCGGTAATCCAGGTGTTTCCGCCGATTATACTGTCGCTGCCGATCACCGTTTTGCCGCCGAGGATGGTACTGCCTGCGTATATCACCACATTGTCTTCTATAGTAGGGTGCCGCTTGGTTAGGGCCAGCTCTTTTTTTACGGAAAGAGCCCCGAGGGTGACGCCCTGGTAAATTTTTACGTTGTCACCGATAACGGAGGTCTCGCCGATCACCACTCCCGTACCATGATCGATAAAAAAAGGACAGCCTATCACTGCGCCGGGATTAATATCAATACCCGTTTTGCTATGCGCCCATTCTGCCATCATGCGGGGTATCAGGGGTATTTTCTCCTTGTACAATTCATGCGCTATACGATATATGCTGATGGCGGTGAAACTGGGATAAGTAAGTATCACCTCTTCCAGGGAAAAAGCGGCGGGATCGTAGGCTAGTATCAGTTCAGCATCCAGGATCAGCTTATTGCGGATGCCGGTAAGCTGACCGAACAGGTGGTCTGCAATGCCGTAAATATCCAGTCCGTCCCTTCCGTTTAGTGGTAGCAATATGGAAATAAGCTGGTTTTTTAAATTGTCCTGTATATGCAGGTGCCGTTTAAGGAATTCACGTTCGTTATTCACAACCGGGAACAGGTAGTTGATAATGCCTTCGGAGAAGGAGATAACCTGCTCCTTTGAATGGATCGTATTGGTGATGATGAAGCCGGGATATTTGTTGTATTCTGTTACCGCCATATCGCAAATCTATTGTAATCTACCTACAAAATAGACTGTTATTTGTTAAGAAATAGGGGCTAAAAATAAAGCACCGGATCTATCCTTCGTGATAACGAAGCGTAGAAAGGTGCTTTATTTACCATTATACCATCCCTCAACGGGACTATTAGAAACCCCAAACCATTTTCAAAAGTACCTTGATTTCCGTAAAACGGTTACTAAATTTCTAAGGTTTATGAATGGCTTTTATAAAAATATATTTATACCCGCCTGTTTTTTTAAATTTTTTCTAATCCAATATTTTATGCTTTCTTCCCGTTTTGAATGTGTACCCGACACTCAGAATTAATTCGCCTGTTCCAAAAGCATGACTTGCCTCTCCTTTATAAATGTCAAGCCCGGAATACCTGGCATAATCCAGCTTACCAGCAAATTCGAGATAGATGTGCTGATAAAACGTCGACCTGACAGCCAGTTCCGTACCCATATTCCAGCCGCCGATCTGGAAACCCGGCTCGTTGGCCTTTCCGAAAAAGCTGTTTTCCACGTGGGGAATTACCGGGCCTATACCTGCCTTCCCCAGGATATCCATCTTTACCTGATCGTTTTTACCAGAATACCAATGCCAGCGCTTTACGACGTTAAAAAGAAGAAAATTGGCACCATTATTCAGATAATAATAAAACCCGTTTGCACTGTTGAAATTTACTGTGCTGTCCACACTTTTATTATTCAGGGTACCTTTAATATTTACAGGGCCATCGGAAAAAATGAATTTGGTGTGGTCGAAATTGATTTCCACTCCCAGGTCTTGCTTATCATTAAACATATAACCGATCCGGTAACTGTATTGGGGAATGGTGATAGGGACGGAAAGCAGCTTTTTATCCCATCCCGGTCGGTCGTTTCCTTTTACCCTTCTGAACGCATAGTCGTTACCCAGTTCGGGCTGCACGATGTTAATCTTGCTCGGGGTGTACCACTCGGTATTATAACCCCAGGAGAGGTAAAATTCCCCTTTTCTGCGGAAATGGGTAGTTTGGGAAGAAACATGAGATGGGAAAAACGTTATTCCGCTTAATACGGATAGGAGTACGGCCTTACGCTTGAAATTCATCAGGGTTAAATTATTAATATTAATTATTTGCGGACGTTTTCACTAACAAGCACCCTTAACGGAAGTTCATCCATATATGTTTTAATTTGCGCGGTAAAAAGGCATATTTTTTTTGTCCGCAGTATCACGCGGGCAAAAATATTTTTTCGTCCATAATAGCCAACTGTGTTGGCACCATATTCGCTTTTGACAATTGCAATCTGAGAGGTTGTTTTTACACTTTTTTTAATCCACCCAAATAAACAAGCTATGAGAGGTTTTTACCTTACCGTAAAAGTGGGATTTATATTATTGCTTTTGCAGTCCCTAATAATCGTAAATGTATTTTCACAAAGCCGTACGATTACCAAACGACCAGGTGTTCGCATTCAACCCCTCGTTTATGGTCTTTATGAATCGCTCCCTGCTACATACAACACCACCAGTAATTTATATCCTGTACTCATTTTTCTTCATGGTTTGGGCGAAAGGGGCAACGGCAGCGTAGGGGATCTTGACAAGCTGGAAAACAATGGTGTCATTAAACGTATTAAGGCAGGTACTTTCCCCGAAACGTTTACAGTTAATAGTCAGACACATAGCTTCATAGTGATAGCTCCCCAGTATAATGGGGATGTTAACTCCGGACAGTTAGGCCCTTACCCGGGAGGAGAAACCGTCAATAACACTATCGACTATGTATTGGCCAATTACCGCGTAGATCCTTCACGAATCTACGTTGCCGGCCTCAGTGGCGGCGGTGCTTTTACCTGGTACGGCGCAGGCATGACGATAAACGCGGCCAAACGCCTGGCCGCCATTGTAACGATGGCCGGCGCAGGTACTTTCCCTGATTGGGCGCGTAATATCGGTAAAGCCAATTTGCCTATGTGGTCATTTTGTAATTCTGGAGATGATGCGTTTTATGTTCAAGTTACAAATGAATGGGTACAGATTGTCAACGAAACCGTTCCAACTCCCTCACCGCTGGCAAAAAAGACGATATTCAACCTTCCAGGTCACGGTTCATGGGAAGAAGCTACCAATCCTGCATATAGAGAAAATGGCAAAAATATATATGAATGGATGCTGACGTACCAAAGTGGGAGCGTCGTGTTGCCGGTAGTGCTTGCTACCTATACGGCAACAGCCAGTCCCGATGCTAAAAAAGTACTCGTAACCTGGACAACGACCCAGGAACAGAATAATTCCTTTTTCACCATCGCCCGTTCCGCGGATGGAATTACATTTGTCCCCGCCGGAAAGCTACCCGCCAAAACACAGGGACAGGGAAACAGTTATACATTTACCGACCCTTCACCCCTCGAAGGAACCAGTTATTACCGCCTCTCGCAGACAGACCTTGATGGGACCACTAAAAGTTTCGATATAAAGACAGTTAACCTGAATACCGGGAATGGAGCCGATAAGGTTAGGACTTATCCCAACCCGGCGAATGATTACCTGGCACTCGAAATAAGCCACCCGGTAAAAGGAATGCTCAACGTTCAGATACTTAATACAGAAGGAAAAATAATTACAACCAGGCTGTATTCCAAACCTTTCAGATCATTTCTGCAAACTATACCTATTGGTGGTTTGAAGAAAGGATTCTACCTGCTGAAGATTACTGGGGACAACTATCTTTCTACGCAGCGGTTTGTAAAGCAGTAGGGAGTGATTCAAGGCCTTGCAAGTTAAATGGTTTCTCTTCCGGGGAAGTGTATATCACATTTCAAACGTATCCTTGTTACAAGAGTAAGATTATATCCTTATCTCTGGCACTGTATTTTAGTATTCTTTATGAACCATTAAAATCCCTTACTGTAAACTTTCTTACATTTATGCACCAAATTACCAAACTAACGGGTGCATTTATCTACACTACATAACGAGAAGGAACTGCTGGCCCTTGTTGCTGAAGGCGACAAAACCGCATTTACCTGCCTGTTCGAGCATTACCGGAATGCGGTCTACAGTATCGCCCTGCGGTTTGTACCATACGATCAGTTGGCGGAAGAGCTGGTACAGGACGTTTTTCTGAAGATATGGATAAAGCGCGCTGGCCTCAAAGACGTGGAGCGTTTTGATGCTTACCTGTTTATTATAGTGAGGAACCAGTCCTATAAAGCGATTAAAAAACTGGCCCGTTATCATCATATCATCAGCCATTCACAGGAAGATAATCTTTTTTTCGAGCAGGACGTACAGGATGAAATTCAACATAAGGACCTTCAGGCGATTTTGCAGGAGGCTGTCGGCACCTTGCCGCCGCAGCAACGGCAGGTATATGTGCTCGCCAAGCAGGAAGGACTTAAAAGAAATGAAGTGGCTTCGCGGTTAAACCTCTCGGCCGAAACGGTAAAAGTGCACCTCTCCCTGGCCATGCGTACCATCCGCGCCTATTGCCTGGCGAAAATCGAATTATGCATATTACTGGTTTTTCTTTTTTCCCCTGAATAAATATTTTCTGTTCCATTAACCCATTCACCCTGCTACAGGGATCTTATATATAACAGGAATTTTATGAACCCAACCGCTTTTACTGATTTATTGGACCGCTATTACAACCGGAGCTGTACGGAGGAGGAAAAAGCGCAGCTTTTTCAACTGCTGCAGGATCCGCAATACGACGTTTTGCTGAAAGAATGGATAGCGCGGGTGGAGTTGCTTACAGGAGACATACTTGAATTGCCAAAACCTGCTGCTGATTCCATATTGGCATCTATCTTCAATGCCAGTTCTCCGTCGAAGCCCATACCTGTTGCACACCGGGTTCATTTTCTGAGAACGGCCTGGTTCCGTTACGCCGCCATCCTGCTGCTTATTGCCAGTACCGCCACATACATCTATCAAACCAGGCGGCCATCCATGGAAACAGCCAGCCAGCAGCCTATATCGATGCCCGATATTTTACCCGGGGGAAATAAAGCTATACTGACGCTGGCCGATGGCCGCAGGATCGTACTGGATAGCGCTGCCAACGGAGCACTGGCCAGCCAGGGCGATACCAGGATCATTAAACTGGATGCAGGCTCGCTGGCTTATAATGCCGGCAGCAGTAACGGCGAGGTATGGTATAACACAGTTAGTACCCCCAAAGGAGGTCAGTACCAGGTGGTACTCCCGGACGGATCGAAAGTATGGCTGAATGCCGCTTCCAGTATCCGTTTCCCAACTACGTTCACAAAAACAAGAGAAGTGACCGTAACAGGGGAGACATACATGGAAGTAACGCCGGACGCCACCAAACCATTCCTTGTGAATGCCAATGATATACAGGTACAGGTATTGGGAACCAGCTTTAATATAAACGCCTACCAGGATGAAAATGCCTGGAAGACGACACTGGTGGATGGCAGCATACGCGTGGGCAGGGGAAAGGATATCGTTACACTGAAGCCGGGACAACAAGCACTGGTAAATAAAAACGATTTTATAAAAGTGAACCGGGATGCCAATGTCGCCGAAGCCCTTGCATGGAAAAATGGCCTGTTTACTTTTGAAGAAGCCGATGTACCGGCAGTTATGCGGCAGCTTGGCAGATGGTACGATGTGGATATCGTTTATGAAGGGGCCATACCCGCCAGGCAGTTCGTAGGAAAGATCTTCCGGGAAATGACATTAAACAAAGTGGTAAAAGTATTGGGCAATAACGGTATCAATTGCCGGATCGAGGGAAGAACGATACGGGTGCAACCCTAGTCCTGTTTGTAACCAACAACTCCTTATATGATGAAGTGACCATTACTATTACAAGGGTCTCAAAAAAAACGCCCCGGTTAGTGGCCGGAGCGGAAATAAGTTTGAGTTAACCCTATATTCAATCGTTCTGACAGACTGCTATTGTTTAACTCAAACAAAACAAAGTTATGCATTTAACCGCTCTTTGTACCTTTACGCCTGCAAATAAGCCAGGACGGAAGGCACTAACCAAAATACTGTTGATCATGAAACTCACAGTAATTCTCCTGATTTTTACCGGCCTTCACGTAAGTGCGGCGGGCTATTCCCAACGGGTTACCCTCAGGGCAAGCAATATGCCGCTCATCAAAGTGCTTTCCTCCATCGAGGAACAAACAGGCTATATATTTTTCTGCGATGTTGAATTGCTGAAAAAAGCAAAAGGTGTCACCATCAGCGTACGCAATATGCCGCTGAAGGACGCTCTGGACCAATGTTTCGCTTCGCAACCGCTTACGTACACCCTGGAGGATAAAGTAATTTCGGTACGCTTGAAAAACACCCTGGCGCAAACAGCAGATGCAGCAGACACAAAGTCTTATGCACTCATAACAGGAACCATTACAAGCGATGCCGGAGAAGCGTTGCAGGGAGTGAACGTGGTGGTGAAATCCACTTCCGCAGGAACCGTAACGGATGCGAAAGGTTATTTTTCCATCCAGGCGATAAAAGGAGATATACTGGTAATATCTTCTATAGGCTTTACCACCCGTGAATGGAAAGTAGGGGATGAAACGCAGTTGAACATAGTGCTGGCCACGGCCAACCTGCAACTGAATGAAGTAGTGGTAACGGCTCTTGGTATTACCCGTTCCTCCAAAGGTATCACGTATGCTACGCAGAAAGTAAGCGGTGACGAGCTTACCGGCGTTAAGGACGCCAATCTTATAAACAGCTTAAGCGGAAAGGTAGCGGGCCTCACCATCAACCGGAGTGCTTCCGGCACGGGAGGTTCGGTGAAAGTAGTGATGCGTGGTAACAAGTCCACGCAGAATAACTCGCCTCTGTACGTTATAGATGGTATACCCATGATCAATGCCCCTGTAGGGCAGCCGGAGAATGTATTCGGCCAGTCCTCCGGAACTTCCAGCCCCGGAAGGGACGGGGGCGATGCCATCTCCAATCTTAACCCGGAAGATATTGAAAGTATCCAGGTGCTGAAAGGTGCGTCTGCTGCCGCTTTGTACGGAAGCCAGGCTGCCAATGGGGCACTGGTAATTACAACGAAAAAAGGAAAAGCAGGAGCTGCACGCATTACTGTGTCGAGCAACCTGACGGTCGATAAAGTAGCTCTAAAGCCGGAGCTTCAATACAAGTACGGGCAAAGCTCGCCTTCGGAAGAAGATGGATGGGGTGCTGCGGTAAATGGTTCGGACTTTCTTGACGATTTTTACCAGACAGGTACCACATGGATCAATAGTGTAAGCCTGAGTGCAGGAACGGAAAAAGCACAGACCTATTTTTCGTATGCTAATACCAGTAACAAAGGGGTAGTGCCCACCAGTAAGTTTAACCGCCATACACTCACACTGCGTGAAACGGCTAAGTTCCTGGATAATAAACTTTCCGTGGACGGCTTCGTGACCCTGACCCGCCAGGAATCCAATAACCGGCCCGTTTCCGGTTTATACAGCAACCCCCAGATGAGTGTCGCTTTACTTCCGAGAAATTATGATCTTAAGAACTTCGAAAATAATTACCAGTACGCTTCCCTCTCCAGGCGCATCAACCTGCAGAACTGGTGGAATATCAATTACGATCAAACGCTGATAGGGAATGAGTATTCACAGAACCCTTACTGGCTGCTCAATCGTAATAACAGGACCGATGGCAGGAACAGGGCATTCAGTTCGCTTACATTGAAATATGAACTGACCCCGGCACTGGCTATACAGGCCAGGGGAAGTTATGACTATTATACCGACGAATATGAATCGCAGATGTCTGCCAGCACACATCCTGTAATGGCCGACTTTAACGGCAGGCTGATACTGGAAAACAGTAAGAACAGGATTGGGTATGGTGATCTCCTGTTATTGTTCAACAAAAGACTGAGCAGCGACTTTACATTCAACGCGTCCCTGGGTGGTGTTATTAATGATGTAGTGCAGAACGACCGGCTGCTGCTGGATTCTTACGGTGCCAAAGCGGATGCCAACGGCGAAAAGCTGGGCCTTCAGTATGCCAATGTTTTTAACGCGCAAAGCATATTGCCCATAGGTGCCAACAAGCAGCAGAGCGTTACGAAGTACCAGACACAATCGGTGCTCGCAAGCGCGTCGATAGGGTTTAGGGACAAGCTGTTTGCAGACCTTACCGCCCGGAACGACTGGTCTTCCACCCTTTCGTTCACACCTAATTCCAACAAGGGTTTCTTTTATTTTTCCGCAGGGGCCACCGCCGTTGTCAGTGAAATGATACCATTGCCTGCTTCGGTAAACCTGGCGAAGATACGCGTGTCCTATGCCAAGGTAGGTAACAGCGTAAAGGCATTTGCCACTAACCCTGCCCTGTACACGTACGATCCCGCTTCGGTGCAGTATGTAAAGAATGTGAAAGGTTCTTTTCCCGGCAAGCCGCTAAAACCGGAAGACAACCGCTCGTTCGAGATCGGCACCGAATGGCGGTTTCTCGATAGCAGGATCGGCTTCGATATTACATACTATAGGAACAATAACTACGATCAGTACTTCGAAACCCCCGCTCCGTCAGGGTCCGAGTTATCTACCTATTACCTCAACGTAGGCAATATCAGGAACAATGGTATAGAAATAATAGTGAATGCTGTTCCGGTAAAAGGACGTGATTTCGACTGGAGTACCTCGGTCAATTTTTCACAGAATAAAAATAAAGTGGTGAGTTTATCCGAAGCCGGAATTATAAGCGGTAACCCGGAGTTCGAACTTACCAAAACGGATAATACATATGGTAGCATCGTAAGAGAAGGAGGATCTTTTGGAGATATACTTTCTTACGTTACGGAAAAGGATACTAAAACGGGACTTACGATCCTTGATAAAGGGATCCCGGTACGTGCAACAGACAGGGAAGTGGCGGGCAATCCCAATCCTGAATTCTCCGCAGGCTGGAACAATGATTTCCGGTATAAAAATATAAGTCTGGGCTTTTTGATCGATGGCCGTTTCGGAGGGGAAGTATTGAGTCTGACGCAGGCTATACTTGATGCCCAGGGATTCAGCAAAGCATCCGCTTCGGCAAGAGATAACGGAGGCGTAAAAGTATCGGGAATAGATAAAGCAACCGGTTCCGCGTACTCGGGTACAACGGACGCCAAAGAATATTATAAAGGGGTAGGTGGCCGCTCGGCTATAGGTGAATTGTATATATACGATGCAACGGCCATACGACTGCGCGAGTTGACCCTGGGTTATACCATCCCTGTAAAAATAAAAGGAATTCAGCAGGTAGGTCTTTCCCTGGTAGGCCGGAATCTTTTCTTCATCAAACGCGAAGCACCTTTTGACCCCGAAGTATCTATGAGCACATCGGACGGTGTGCAGGGCGTGGATGCGTTTGGACTGCCCCTTACCAGGAGCATTGGTGTAAATCTAAAAATCGGTTTTTAACCTTTAAATACAGTATGTATGAAACATATATATAATTTTCGGAAACTCCCTGCAGGACTGGTATTTTGTACTATGCTTGCGGTATTAGTAACAGGATGCACTAAAAAGTTCGAGTCCATAAACACAGACCCGTATGGCTTATCCGAACAGCAGCTGGCTGCCGACTTCGGATTATATGCGGCACCATTCAAACAGATGCAGTTGGGCATCCATCTGTACAATCCAACCTGGCAGTACCAGTTGCAGCAAAACCTGAATGCCGATATCTATTCCGGCTATATGATGACGCCCAGTGCCTTTAACAGTAATAGTAATAACAGCAATTACTTTATGATGGAAGGCTGGAACGACTTTATATGGACCATCGCCTATGCTCAGGTAATGGCGCCATCCAGTGCGGCCATCAAGCAGGCGAAAAAAGATACGCTTCCCAACTTCGAAGCCTGGGCCACCATACTGAGAGTGCTTGCCATGCAGCGGATCACCGACGTATATGGCCCCATCGTTTATACCAACTATGGTGTTATAAATAAGGATGGGAGTGTGAGCTATGATACACAGCAGGAAGTATATGCAGCATTCTTCAAAGACCTGGACGCTGCCCAGGCAAAACTGGATCCTTATTCTTCCGACAATTCCCTTCCCAAGGTATTCAGGAATTTCGATCTTGCTTACGGAGGTGATTATGTAAAATGGCAGCAACTGCTTAATTCGCTCCGTTTACGAATAGCCATCCGCATCTCGGATGCTGATCCTGTAAAAGCAAAGGCGGAAGGAGAGAAGTCGCTTTTAAATAAATATGGTGTAATAGAAAACAATGACGCCGACTTTATCATCGACAGTAAAACGATCAGCAACCCTATCAATGATATCTCGAAAAGCTGGGGCGATATACGCATGGGTGCTCCTATGGAATCCTATCTTGCCGGCTACAACGATCCCCGTATCTCCAAATTCTTCGACCTGGCAACAGACCCGCTGGCTAACGGTGCATACAAAGGAATCCGCAACGGGATTGAAATCGCATCAGGCGATACCTACCGGAAGTTTTCCGTTGTATCGGGCTTTGGCAATAAAACACACCTGCTTACCTCTGCCGAAGTATGGTTCCTGAAAGCGGAGGCAAAGCTGAAAGGCTGGAACGTACCGGGCACTGTTACCACCGTGCAGGGCTTGTACGAAGAAGGTATCCGTCATTCCCTCCTGCAATGGGAAGTAGGAGGCAAGTTTGAAGAATACCGCAATAGCACAGCAAAGCCGCTGCCCTATACCGATCCCCGCAACAGTGCTAACAATATACCTGCGGGATCGCCTTTCCTGAGTACCGTTAGTCCGAAATGGAACGCTGCGGCCGGCAATGAAGAAAAGCTCGAACAGATCATCACACAAAAATGGATAGCCCTATTCCCCGAATCGGTAGAAGCCTGGTCAGAATTCCGCCGCACCGGTTATCCCAAACTGTTCCCGGTGGTGCTGAACAAAAGCGGTGGCGTGCTGGCTCAGAACGAATTCATCAAAAGAATCCCCTTTGCCGTCAGCGAAAAAACGACCAACCAGGCCGGACTGGCCGCCGCCCTGCAAAAGCTGGGAGGCCCGGACAATATCGCTACGCGTTTGTGGTGGGATAAGCCCTAAATAAGCCGGGTTGCGGTAACGCTGAATCAATTTAATAGGAACAGCCTGCATGGATGGTATATGCGGGCTGTTCATTTTTTGTTTTGTTTCCGGTGGTTGTTGAATCCGCTGCACTGTTTTGATTGTTGTCTAATTGAAGAGGGGGTGTAAGGGTCTCTTATCTAAAAATCAATATTAGTAGCTTTCCCCAAAAACAAAACAGCCCGTAAATCACCGATTTACAGGCTGTGCTCATTCGTGTTGGTTGTTAAATGCTGTAGGAGGAGGATTCGAACCTCCACGGGGCGGTTAGCCATATCACAAAGTTGAGTGGTCTACCCTGGTCGCCCCGATAGCTATGCACTATCGGGACGGCTCTATGCTACGTTTATCCCGGACTCCCCACCCCCGAGACAAGGGGGCATGTCTGCCAAAATTTCATCATCCCACAAGAACTAACCATTGTTTTCACATTGGTAATGCAATATTATATAAAAACGGCAAATAAGTATATATATTTCAATATTTATTTTGTAATTATAGAAAATTGTCAAATATTTGCTATTATTATTGGAAATATTTTAAACCAACGATTATAAATGGCAGCCAAATTGAACCTGGACAAACTGGACCTCCAGATTATTCACGAAATGATGGGGGATGCAGAAGTATCTTATGCAGACCTTGGGAAAAAACTGTTCGTCTCCGGAGGCACTATACATGTCCGCATTAAAAAATTACAGGAGATAGGAATAGTGAAAGGTACTCGGCTTAATGTTGACCTTAAACAGTTGGGGTACGATGTAATAGCATTTATAGGCATCTACTTGGAAAAGAGTTCCCTGTACGACTCCGTGGCGAAGGAACTGAACAACATACCAGAAATCGTTCGCCTCAACTATACCACGGGTAACTATAGCATGTTCGCGGAGATCGTTTGTAAGGACATCAACCAGCTCCGTTTCGTTCTGCATGACGAATTGCAGAAAATAAGGGGCATAGAAAGAACGGAAACATTTATATCGCTGGAAGAAAGCTTTTCCCGTAATGTGCAGGTGTTCAGTGCTACTACCCTCGTACATTAAGTGCATCTCTTAATCCGTTACCAAGCAGGTTGAACGCCAGTACCAGCAGCATAATGGCAAACCCGGGGGCCAAGGCCAGCATAGGGTTGTTGGTAATAATAAAATTATAGTTCTCTTTGATCATAAGTCCCCAACTGGGCTGAGGCGGCTGCACGCCTACACCGAGGAAACTGAGCCCGGCTTCTATTACAATGGCGGATGCAAAGTTGGAAGCGGCGATCACTATCACAGGCCCCGCAATGTTCGGCAGTATATGGCGGAAAATGATCCGCGCATCTGAAAATCCCAATACTTTTGCGGCTTCCACGTATTCGCGTTTACGCACACTCAGGATCTGGCCCCGCACGATACGGGCTACGCTTACCCACATGGTAAGTCCAACGGCAACGAACACCTGCCAGAATCCTTTGCCCAGCAGGAATGTAATGGCGAATACCAGTAATAGAGTGGGTATACTCCATATCACATTTATCAGCCACATGATGATATTATCTGCACGGCCCCTGAAATAGCCAGCCACCGAGCCCAGTAATACGCCGATTGTTAACGATATAATGATGGCGATGGCTCCTACGCTCAAGCTCACTCTGGAACCGAGCAATAGCCTGCTCAGGATGTCTCTCCCATATTTGTCGGTGCCAAGCACATAGGTCCTCGTGATAAAGTTGGCTGCCACTGGCAGCAGCAGGTTCTTTTTCGGCAGTGTGAGTGTATCGTATACTTCTTCGTCAATGTATTTTACTATGGTAACGGAGTCCCTTTGCTCGATGTAATTCTTAACAGGAATATATAGAAAAGCGTCCTCGCGTCCGTAGAGAAGGGCGTGCAGGAAGTTCCTGTGTGGTACAGGCGTTTCTTTTTTTGCTTTAAAAAACAACTGGCGGTGCCCCGGTTTAAGTCCGCCCGTTTCAACGATCATCCGGTTGGCATTGGGTGATCCGTCGGGGGAAAGCAGGTATGCAAATATGGCTACCAGTAATGTAAGCACTATAATCACCATTCCGAGAACGGCCCCCTTATTTTTCTTAAGCCTTCGCCAGGCGGCCTGTTGTATGGATTCACTGGGAGATGACATGAACGGGAAAATACGATTTTATTAGCTCACCTTTCTGCCCTTCCATTGATATGTTCCAAATTTGCCCATAAAACCGGCGGTTACTGTATATAATATATGCAGCGGTTGCATTAACGGGAACCATATCAGCAATGGTTTCATTCCGAAGAATCCTGCTATCGAATGCATGAAAAATATTTCCGACAGCAGCTTGGCAACCACCAGCAATACCGCATATACCAGCCATTGCGGGAACAGGATGGCCCCGACTATGCACAGGAGCAGGCAGAGGTTGAAAAAATACACCAACAGTAAAACAAAGAATATTCTTTTATCCTCGTATTTATCAGCCTTGCTGGCCCAGCGAATCCGCTGGTTGAGGAACGAATGCCAGGAAGTTTCGGCCTGCGTACTTACGATGGCTTCTTTACTTTTAAGGAAAAATACCTTGTCCGGATACTTCCGGAAGATCTTATGCATCAGCAGCATATCGTCTCCGGATGCTATAGTGTCTATTCCCCGGAACCCTCCCACTTCATAAAAAGCATTCTTCCGGTAAGCCATATTGGCACCGTTGCACATGGAGTGGAACCTTTTGTATACGGAAGCCCCGGTAATGCCCTGCAGAGTAAGAAAATCGAGTGACTGGAACACGGATAGCAGGCTGCCGTTGGGTTCTATTTTTACCCCCGCGGCGATAAATACGGCCTGATGATGGTGGAAATATGCTGCAAGGGTAGCTATCCATTCGGGGCCAGCCGTGCAGTCGGCATCAGTAGTCACTATCAGTTCCCCGGAAGAAGCCTGTATGGCTATTTCGATGGCTTTCTTTTTATAGGAGTTTATAGGATCCTTTACATAATCCGATAAATTGAGCAGGCGTATATTGGCAGCGGGAAACGCTTTTACCAGTTTTGCCGTATCATCCGTCGAATGATCGTTTACCACCAGTATTTCCAGTAAAGAAGAGGGATAGGTCTGGCGGGCGAGGGAAGCCAGGCATTTTTTAATATTTTCTTCTTCGTTCCGGGCGGGAACGATCACCGATATCCTCAAGGAAGGAAAGGCAGGCGGAGCATCTTTTAAGGAAAATACGGGTATCTGCGCCCACCAGCTTTTATAGCAGCCGATAAGAATGGCATATACAACCAATAAAACCGAAGTGATCAATAATAAAACCGGCATAATAGCGCAAAATAAGGTAAAATGAATGAAGTGTTATGTAGGGGCCATGTACAAAAATTATATTACCTGACCATTTGCAAAACCGGTATAAATAATTAACAGATTTAGCTTCTTATTATGAAAAAGGATGTTTATATTTATAGTTGCATAACTAACTATATGCCAAACAACCAATTTAAAAGAGGCGAGCTGTATAGTTTTATAACAGGAAAAGCGTCCATAGCCATAGCAAGGAGGCTGCAGAAAAAATTTAATCATGCGGACCTTAACCTGACCATCGAGCAATGGAGCGTGCTTTACCAGTTGTGGAAACAGGACGGATTGAGCCAGCAGGAGTTGTGCAAGGCCACTTTCCGCGACAAGCCGAGCATTACCCGGCTGGTAGATAACCTGGAGAAGCTGAAGCTCGTAAAAAGAGTGGTATCGGGTGAAGACAGGCGCATCAACCGCATTTTTCTGACCAGCCATGGAAATAAGCTGCAGAAAGATACGATGTCCATAGCGGAACAAACACTAAACGAGGCACTGAAAGGAGTACCGCCGGAACGTATTGAAGTTTGTAAGGAAGTGCTTCAACTGGTATACGATAATCTTACATAGATAGTCTTACATAAAAACGATTCCTCATTATAAAAACATATTTTATGAGTACTGCCACATCACAGAATACAGCTGCTTTACCCAAAGGTGCCGAATGGCTGGTAAAGGAAAGCGAGCCTGCCGACATATACACCCCGGAAGATTTTAATGAAGAACAGCTAATGGTGAAAGAGATGTGTATCTCTTTTCTCGACAGCGAAATAATACCCATTATAGACCGGATAGACAAGCTGGAGCCGGGACTGATGCCCTCCCTTATTGAAAAAGCGGGAGACCAGGGGCTGCTGTCCACTTCGCTTCCCGAAGCGTTTGGTGGACTGGGAAAAGACTTTATTACTTCTACCCTGGTAAATGAGGGACTGGGGGCAGGGTTTTCCTTTTCAGTAGCCGTAGCTGCGCATACCGGTATCGGTACGCTGCCTATCCTTTACTTTGGAACCGAAGCCCAGAAGCAAAAATACATTCCCAAACTGGCAACGGGTGAGTGGAAGGGCTCTTACGGGCTCACCGAACCCAATAGCGGAAGCGACGCCCTGGGTGCTAAAACGACGGCCCGGCTGAGTGAAGACGGAAAGTATTACCTGTTGAATGGACAGAAGTGCTGGATCACCAATGGGGGCTTTGCGGATATATTTACGGTATTTGCCAAAGTAAACGGTGAGCAGTTCACCGGGTTCATCGTAGAACGAGGAATGGAAGGATTTACCCAGGGCCCCGAAGAACATAAAATGGGTATCAAAGGATCATCTACCGTGCAGCTTTATTTCCAGGACTGCAAAGTGCCGGTGGAGAATGTGCTGGGTGAAATAGGCAAGGGACATATTATCGCCTTCAATATACTCAATATTGGAAGGCTTAAGTTATGTGCAGCCGCTCTGGGTGCGGCCAAGCGCACGGCTACCATCGCTATAGAATATGCCAATACCAGGGAGCAGTTTAAAACCCCTATCGCCCGCTTTGGTGCCATACGCAATAAGATAGCCCAGATGGGCATCCACCTGTGGGTGTGCGAGAGTGCCTTGTACCGCACATCTAAATGGATAGACGATAAAGAAGAACAATTGCGCAGCAGCGGCAAGCCCTTTAACGAAGCGTTGCTGGGTGCTGCCGAAGAATATGCGATAGAGTGCGCCATGCTGAAAGTATATGGCAGCGAAGTACTCGACTTTGTAGTGGACGAAGGCGTACAAATACATGGAGGCAATGGATTCAGCGAAGAGTATATTATCTCCAAAGCTTACAGGGACAGCCGCATTAACCGGATCTTTGAAGGAACCAATGAGATCAATCGGCTGCTGATAGTGGACATGATACTGAAAAGGGCTATGAAAGGTAAAATAGACCTGATGGGACCGGCCATGGCCGTATCCAAAGAGCTCATGAGCATTCCCGATTTCGGCAGTGGTGATGACGCTCCTTTTGCGAAGGAACGGAAAACGATCGTCCATTTTAAAAAAGCCATACTGATGACGGCAGGAGCGGCCGTACAAAAACTGATGGCCAAACTGGAAGGAGAGCAGCAGGTGCTGATGAATATCGCGGATATGATCACAGAAACATTTAACGCTGAAAGTGCCCTGTTAAGAGTAATGAAACTGGCAGATCACAAGGGAGAAGCTAACTGCCAGTACGAACTGGATATCGTTAACACCTACCTGTACGACGCTGCCGACCGTATTCATAAATTCGGCAAGGATGCTATTAATGCGTTTGCGGAAGGCGACGAGCAGCGGATGATGTTGCTGGGATTAAAACGCTTCACCAAGGGAGAACCGTTTAACAGCAAAGCTGCCAGGGAACGGATAGCGGAGAAACTGATTGGAAGTAATAAATATGTTTAACGTGTAGGCAATTTTTTAAGATTGTAGATGATTGATAGGATTATCTATGCTATAGGCCAATCAATAACTACAAATCAAATGGATATTAATCCTACTATCTCAGGTGTTGTCATCTGTATTAGGGTTTGTGGTCATAGATTGCTGATATGATATTTCATGCTATAGGGCAACTAATAACTACGAAAACAATGGATATCAATCCCCATATTTCAAGTGTTGTCATCCGTATTAACGTTTGTGACGATCATGCATTATCAATATGATTGTCCATGCTACAGGGCAACCAATAACTACGAATGCAATGGATATTACTCCCCATATTTCAAGTGTTGTCATAGATATTTAAGTTTCTGATTTTAACAAAGATATTTTGTACCTGAAATGTGAATATCAGAGCCAATACAAAATTCGTGAAAATGCCAAATACAATCAAAACTGTTTCAACAGGCCGACTGTTATAGGTTAAAAAAAGAGATAGCAGTCCTGTAATATCTGCTAACATTACCAACGCCATTATCCTGATCAATTCTGTACGAATCTTAATCTCCTCTTTTATCGTTTCTTTTTTATCTATGTTTTCATACATATTGTATGTGTTAGTATTGGTGCAAGATTATCCATTATTAATTGTTAAAAAGGGTGATTTAACCCTTTTATTCAGTTTAAAAATTTTTATTTCATATTTATCAACTATCTTTGCATTCGCTTTTTGAGCTTAACAGCATTAGGATATGAACGAGTTAGTCTGCTACGCATTTTCCGCTAATAGATAGTCAGTTTTCTTTACTACTTGCTAATTCTCAGGGCATTATTTATTAATCAACAACAAAGTATGAACATTTACGTGTCAAATTTGAGTTTCAACGTCGCTGACGAAGACTTACAGGATTTTTTTGCAGAGTACGGAGAAGTTACTTCTGCCAAAGTTATTAAAGACAAATTTACAGGTCGTAGCCGTGGCTTCGGTTTCGTAGAAATGTCGAATGATGAAATGGGTCAGAAAGCTATCACTGAGCTGGACGGAGCTGTGGTAGAAGGACGGTCTATTTCTGTAACAGTCGCCAAGCCAAAAGAAGAGCGTTCTGATAACAGAAGGTCTTTTTCTAACAGCGGTGGAAACAACGGCGGTTACAACAACAGGTATTAATCTGTTATCGTTTAGATAAAAAGGGGTTGCCTTAACGGGTAACCCTTTTTATTTTACCCATATACTATGGATGGAATGATTTTTTTAGCGCTGACCTAAATTTTTACTATGGCCACAGCTAAAAAGAAGGCAGCTCCCAAAAAAGCGGCTAAAAAGAAAATTGCTCCCGGCAAGAAGACTGCTAAAAAAGCATCTCCCAAAAAGAAAACCGCCGCCAAAAAAGGCACTGCCGCAAAGAATAAGAACGGAGTAAAGAATTCCCTGGTAAATAACATTAATGCTAAAAAGAAAAAAGGTGAATCTAATCCGCCATCCAAATCCACCGTCAGCAAAAAAAACTATAAAGACATGCAAAACAACTGGGGTAAAAAAGACTAAATCAGGTAATTTTGCAGTAATTTATGAATATGAGTGATACCATTACTGCCTCGCCGCCGTTGCTGACGGCAAAAGATTTTACCACCGACCAGGAAGTACGCTGGTGCCCGGGTTGTGGCGACTATTCTATCCTGGCACAGGTTCAGAAGATAATGCCCGGCATCGGGGTTCCCAAAGAAAATATAGTGATCGTTTCCGGTATTGGATGCAGCAGCCGTTTCCCCTATTATATGAACACTTACGGCATGCATTCCATACATGGAAGGGCAACGGCCATCGCCAGCGGACTTAAAGCCGCACGCCCGGAACTGAGCGTTTGGATTGTAACGGGAGACGGAGACAGCCTGAGTATAGGGGGCAATCACACTATTCACTTGCTGAGAAGGAACTTTGATGTAAACATCATGCTTTTCAATAACCAGATTTACGGTTTAACGAAAGGCCAATACTCACCCACATCTGAGGAGAATAAAATTACGAAGTCGACACCGTTCGGCAGTATAGATCATCCGTTCAATCCCCTGGCATTAGCGATGGGTGCCGATGCTACGTTTATAGCGCGTACTATGGACCGAGACCCGAAGCATCTTCAAACCCTGCTTACCCGCTCTCACCAGCATAAAGGATCTTCCTTCCTGGAAATCTATCAGAACTGCAACATTTTTAATGACGGTGCTTTCGAAGTATTTACTGAAAAAAGCAGTAAGCCGGAAGAAGCACTGTTCCTGGAACAGGGACAGCCGCTTATATTTGGTGCGGGTCGTAACAAGGGCATCCGCCTGGATGGTTTTAAACCCGTGGTGGTGGAACTGGGAAATGGTATCAATGAAGCGGATTGCTGGATACACGATGAAAAGGATTTTTATAAAGCACAGGTGCTGGTGCGCATGTTCGACGATCCGCGTATAGAAGGGCATCTGCCCAGGCCTTTCGGAGTGTTTTACCAGGCCGACAGGCCTTGTTATGAAGATGTAATGGCTATGCAGATAGAAGAAACGATCGCATTAAAAGGGGCAGGTGATCTTAATAAGCTATTAAGAGGAAGAGAGACCTGGGAAATATCCTAAGCCAGTAATCATTCAGCACAAATATCCTTTAATTCAACCTATAGTATACTCAGGCTTTAAAAAAACAATGCCGACGATTGAAATCGCCGGCCTGTGCTTACCTCTGAAACCACAAAAAGAAAGAGGTGGTATTGGTTTTCAATAAATGACTTTGTAACCCTGGCACAGTAAGTACGTTTCACCCAAACCAATACAAAGGCGGCTACTATATATTATAATTAAAAATGCTTGCTTTAAATCTTCAGATGGGATATAAGAAATCGATGACAGCTTTAATAGGAGAATAGATACGGTATTATTACAGGTACTGGAATGGTTGAAGAAAGGGAATTGGATTTGAACGGGCCCGGGTGATATAGGATATATTTCAAACCCAGGAAGTGTAAAAATAAAGACTGTTTGGTTAAAAAGCAATAAATTCTTAACATTTTTTTTAGATTATCCTGATAATGCAGTTGCTCAGTAATGACGGGAGAACTGTTAGACAGCAGTCGTTCGACTTCCCGGTATATACCGCAATCAACCGATCGATAACAAGTTGGGCTGTTCACGTCAGTCAATAGGTGTCAAAATACTTTTCATCGTATCTGTACTGCGTACATACGGCAATGTTAGTACTACCTCAATCGCCGTTATGGCGAACAAATGAACGGCATTAAACTGAATATGTAAAGCTATGGTAAACAGCGGGATTAGTCACGGGAAACGGAAAGCTGGAAATCCTGCCTGGGCTGATTATTAGCCAGGGAGAATGTTTTGTTCTGTTTATAATTATACCACCACACCGGTGCAGTTTTTTTCATGAACGTGTCGATGGTCCGCATACCGAATAAGTTCCAGGCACCGTGAAGTTTACCTGCGAGGGTGGGTTGCATGGCCCGCAGGCTCATGGCAAAGCCGCTGTCGAGGTATTCCATATGGTGCCAGTAACCGGCAGGCATGAAAAGTGTATCGCCCCGCTCCAGGATTACTTCATATCCACGGGCAAACTGGAGAGCCGGAAAACGGTCCAGTTGCAGTTTGTTTTTATCTGCATCAAAATACTTTTCGAAATCCACAAAGCTCATTACTTCCCAGGGTTTGCGGTAAAGATTGTACTGCTCTTCATTGGGGAAAAGCAATACCCGTTTTCTGCCGGCAAACTGAGTGTGTATAATGTGGGAAAGATCGATATCGAAGTGCATGTGCGTTACCGAACCGGCACCGCCTACAAAAAGCATCGGGAACCGTTTGATAAAACCTTTCATCAGGTGCTCCGGCCAGGTAAAATCATTTACCAGTTGAGGAGCATGCTGAAAGAGGTTAAACAAGAATATGCGCAGGCCGACCGGGCCCTTCTCCACCATGTCGAGGTATTCCCCAAACTTCATGTAATCGTCTGCCCTGTTCACTGGAGTATAAGCGTCACTTTTAGCATTATTATATACTGCTACTTCTGTGCTGCCGACCACTTCCTTAAAATAGCTCCAGTTCCATTTATTGAATGCAGGCCACTTTGCGGCAAGGCCGGTTATTACCAGGGGTTTCATGGTATCATAATAATTTTGCCTGAAGTCTTCGGAACTGATATTTTCAACTCTGTTAACGGGGGTTAACTGCATGGCAAAATTATTTTAATCTGCAAATCTAAATATTTAACTGATTGGGTCAGCATTCTGCCAGGTAAAACTGCCTCCATAGTGCTCCGTGGTATATAAATTGTACTGGTTATCATTAATAGACATAGTCACTTTTAAAATATAATGATATGAAGAAGATTGTTTTAGCAGCCAGTATCACCGGCGCTTTTGGAGCAGGATTGATCATGTATCTGATTAACAAGATGCAAACATCGCCCAAAATAAATAAACTGAGCGAAGATATCCCGGTTATGTAGGTATTTTCACTTAAGGAAAGTAATCCTGGTTAGCGATAGCTTCTGTTCTTTCCTTCCAGGTAATTACAATACTCCAATGCCCCTAAACGGAACTTAAGGGGTACTTTCAGGGCTTTTTCTACCTGTAATTCTTTCAGGCAGAAAAAGCCTAATTGTTTTTTATAATGATCGGGACTGATGCTGCGGGGCGTTAGCATAAAGCGTAGCGATGCTGAGGCCGTGGAATCAGCCCTTGCTGGTAAAGGGGTATTGATATGAACGGGTGATTGTGCTGCGGTTCGCAGCATTCCCATTATTAAAAAAGCGATAAGTAATAATTGTATCGATTTCACACTTGAAATTACGCAATATTCCATTAGCCGGTTTTATTTTAACAGTTAACAGCAAAATGCTGCGGCAACAAAAGGTAACTTTGACCAACTAACTTATTTCACCATTGAAAGTGTATTTTATCAGCGGCCTTGCGGCCGACAAGAGAGTGTTCAGGCATATCCGGTTACCCGAAGGACATGAGATAGTTCACCTGGACTGGATTAACCCATATCCCCACGAATCGCTCTCCGATTATGCACGCAGGCTGGGGGAAAAGATAGACCAGTCGGAAAGTTTTGCCATTGCAGGACTTTCTTTAGGCGGTATGATGGCGGTGGAAATGGCCAGGCATTATTCGCCCCGGCATACGATCCTTATATCGAGTGTACCTACCCATCAGCATCTTCCCTGGTATTTCAGATGGTCGTACAAACTGCGCCTGCACCAGGTTGTGCCTATATCATTTATGAAAAAATCCGCCATCGCCAAACGCCTGTTTACATCGGAAACTTCCGAGGATAAAAAGGTGCTGTACAGCGTGATAAAAGAAAGTGACCCCGTTTTTATTAAATGGGCCATGAATGCCGTACTCACCTGGAACGCGGAAGCATCTTCGACCTCCTGCATTCATATTCATGGTACGCGGGACGAGATACTGCCCATGCGGTATACACGCCCTACCCATATCGTGAAAGGAGCTGGTCACATGATGATCATGACAAGAGCGGCGGAAATCAACCGTATATTAAAAGAACTGCTGGAGCCGGAAGTATGCTGATTATCTTTTTTGTTTTATAGCGGTAATTGTATAAAATTAAACAATTTTACAGCATGCGAATTACCCATACAGATATTTTTCGCTTTAGCATACCGATGGAGCCTTTTACCATTGCCACCGGTACTATGCACTTTGCCCAGAATATGCTGGTACGGGTACATGCTGAAGATGGACTCTACGGATTAGGGGAATGCTCGGCCTTTCCCATGATAGTAGGAGAGAACCAGGAGACCTGTATCGTGATGGCAAAAGAGTTTGCGGGTATCTGGAAACACAAAGATCCCACGGATATACCAGCGCGTATGCAGGAGCTGCACAATTATACCGCCGGCAACTTCACCGCCAAAAGTGCTTTTGATATGGCACTGTACGATCTTTCGGCTAAAGCAGCCAGCCTGCCTTTATACAAGTTCCTGGGAGGAAACAAACGGGTGGTGGAAACAGACATTACGGTGGGTATTAATCCGCCGGAAAAAATGGCCTCGGAAGCACAGCACTTTGCGCGCCAGGGAGCCCGTATCGTAAAAGTAAAACTGGGTAAAGGAGCAGAAGACGATATAGAACGCGTTTTCGCCGTCCGGAAAGCGATAGGCCCGGACATTACGCTGCGTATAGATGCCAACCAGGGCTGGAGTTTTGAAGAAGCCGCCTATGTGCTGGATGCTATCGGCAAAGCGGATATAGAGTTCTGCGAGCAGCCTATGCGTACCTGGTACGATGACCAGTTACCCGAACTATGCAGGCGTTCTCCCATAAAGATAATGGCCGATGAAAGCTGTTACAACCATCATGATGCGCGCAGGCAGATACGGTCGGCATCCTGCGATTACATTAACATAAAACTGGCGAAATCAGGGGGTATCCTGGAAGCACGTAAGATTCATGAAGTGGCTGCGGCAGAAAATATAGCCTGTATGATCGGGGGCATGCTGGAGTCGCGGCTCGCAGTGAGTGCTAACCTGCATTTCGCCTATGCATGTCCGGGTATTTCTTTCTTCGACCTGGATTCTGCATTGCTGGGCCACCTGGAAGATCCCGTTACGGATGGAATAAATTACAGAGGCTTTATGCCTGAGATCTCCGACCTGCCCGGCATCGGTGCGGGAGTGAAAGAAAGTTTCCTTGAGAACTGCGAACGGTGGACGATATGATCGTCAGGAAAGCACGTCTCTCCATTCCGCCTTCTTATCAAAAACGGATTTGGCGAAGGGGCATAGGGGGATCACTTTAATATCGCTGGCACGGGCATAGTCTACCAGGGCCTCCAGTAACCGCAGTCCAATGCCTTTTCCCTGTAAAGAATCATCCACCTCCGTATGGTCGATGATCATTTTGTTTCCTGAGGGCATGGTGTATGTCATTTCAGCTACGATGTTTTCATTGTTCACTATAAAAAACATTCCTTTGCCTCCTTCTTTTTTATGTTGTACCTGCATGCTCGTTTGTTTAATGAAACTAAAGTTAGCTGAAATTACAGCGCGGGCTGATGAACACCCGTTCTCTATTCAGGAACTTTTATCTGGAATTGGGACAATTTGAATACTAGAAGAAATTCAAGTGGCTGATTATCAAATGATTGAAAACGGGCATCGTTTTCGGATAGTATGGGTTACCACCTGATAAAAATAAACATTATATACGCTATTGCCCGGTTTGTACAGAACATAGAACCCGTCCCTTAAAAGACGGGTTTTTGTTGCAACCATATCGAAAGAAATCCCCCTATTCTTTTATTATATGAAAGCGGAAGGCATGGTGAACGTAAAGGAGGCCCCATTTCCTAACTCGCTATCGATCATCAGCGTACCGCCATGCTGCGCAACAAAATCTTTTACCAGTAATAATCCCAGGCCTGTACCTTTTTCATTATTCGTGCCGAACGTAGAGGGAGACGTGGAACGAGACATTATTTTTTCCCGCATATCCGGTGCAATGCCCAGGCCATTATCCCTTACACATACCTCGATCATATTATTATTACCAGCTACTGCGGAAATAGTTATTTTTCCTTTCTCAGGGGTGTACTTGATCGAATTGGTGACAAGATTCTGAACGATCGACCGTAGCATAAATGCATCGGCGTTCAGATATATATTGTCGGGTATCTGCGTTTGCAGGTTTATATTTTTATTAAGAACGTTTTCTTTAAGGAGTTCCAGCGAATCTTCCACCTGATTCTGCAAATGAATCGTTTCCGGATAGAAATTGTTTTTTTCGTGCTGGTTTTTAGCCCAGTCCACCAGCTCGTTCAACTGCTGAAGTACTCTTTTAGAAGTGCGGTTGATGAGGTCAGACAGCTTGCTTATTTCCTGCGGGCTGAATTCAGCGGAGCTCTTGTACATTTTCTCGGAAGATACGATCAGTGCCGCCAGGGGGTTGCGCAGGTCGTGGGAGATAACCGACAGAAACTTGTCTTTGGAAAGATTGATATCTTTTAATTCCTGGTTAAGCTTTTCCAGTTCGATGGTTCTTTCCCTGACCCTGTTTTCCAATTCTTTATTCAGTTGCAGAAGGTCTTCGTTGATACTTCTCAATTTTTCATCCTGCTGCTTAAGCAGGTGGTTTTTTTTATAAAGCTCCGTAAATACAGCCACTTTGGAGCGGAGGATGAGTGGATTTACCGGCTTGCGTATATAATCCACTGCGCCGGCCTGGTAGCCCTTAAATACGGAAGATTCTTCATAATCCTGACCCGTTATAAAGATAATGGGGATATGTCTTAATTTATCCCACTGGTAAATAATTTCGGCGGTTTCGTAGCCGTCCATTACCGGCATTTTTACATCGAGCAGGATTAATGTAAAGCTTTGGTCTCTGAGCAGGATCTTCAATGCTTCCCTGCCGGAAGATGCGCGGGCAAAAGAATAACCTTCTTTTTCAAGAACGAGTTCCATGGATAACAGGTTATCTTCCCTGTCGTCCACTAATAGAATTTTAACTAATTCCTGTGTCACTGGTTTGGTAGGTTTGATTGAGTTCAGCACTGCTTATTTATACATCCAGGCACGCATAAGACTCATAAGCTGGTAAGTTTTTACTGGTTTAGTGATATAGTCCGATGCACCCGAAGCAATACATTTCTGGCGGTCTCCTATCATCGCCTTAGCCGTAACGGCTATTATCGGCAATTGCTGGTGGTTTACATCTTTTCTTATCCACTGGATCGTTTCGTAACCGTCCATTTCCGGCATCATGATGTCCATCAATACGATATTGACTTCCTTATCATTTTGAAGTATATCCAGTGCTTCTCTTCCGCTTTCGGCAGTAATAACGGTCAGGTTGGATCTTTCAAATGCGGCAGTAAGTGCAAACAGATTACGCACGTCATCATCCACTACCAGCACTTTTTTACCATCCAGTATATCGACGCCCTTTTTCTCTGCCAATAATATATTCCTGGCTTCCTCCGGAATACTTTTGGTTTCCATGTGTAATGCGGTAAATATTTCCTCCAGCAACTGGCTTTGAGACCCGGCATTTTTGAGTATCCATTTGAAGTTGAGATATTTTAGATATACCAGTTCTTTCTTTGGTATCTCCGCATTTGAATAGAGTATGACCAGTGTATTTGAATAGACGGGTTTATTCAGTAGTTTTAAAAACTCCTTATTTTCCGGTTTATTAAAATCCAGGATAATACAGTCGAACTCCTCGGTACTGTTTACCAGGTCACCTGCTTCATGGGCGGTTAGGGCCGTTTCGAGCGTTATCAGGTCGTGCTTAAGAAAACGTGCCAGGTTGTTTTTTTCCTCCTCCTGCTCCTCGATCAGTAATACTTTTCTGATCTTCTTTTCACTATAACGGTGAATATATTGCATCAACTCGTCGAGCGACCGGTTCGACAATGGTTTCAGGTGAAAACTTTTTGCTCCCATTTTAAGGGCATTCGCTCTGTTTTCTTCTCCCGAAATGAGATGTACAGGGATATGACGAAGGTCCAGGTTTGTTTTCAAAAGCTTGAGAACCTTCCAGCCATTGGATTCGGGAAGGTTTACATCCAATGTTATAGCTACCGGGTTATATGTTTCGATGCTTTCCAGGATTTCCAGGTAGGTTAGTGCTACAATTACTTTTAAACCATAGTCGTGCGCCTTATCGATCATGATCTTCGTAAAACGGATATCGTCTTCTATTACTACTATTACATGGTCGCCGGGCATTATGTTAAACCGGTCGTCGTCTATCACGTAATCTTCTATATCCGACTGGATGCTTTTGCTTACAGGTGCCTGCAGGTGCTTAACCGGGTTCTCGCCGATCAGTTTGGTTCCTTCTTTATATTTGAGCGGCAGATAAAGGCTGAATACACTTCCTTTGCCAAGTTCGCTCTTAACGATAATGGTCCCTTTCAACAACTCTGCAAACCCTTTACTGATGGATAATCCCAGGCCGGTGCCGCCGTATTTGCGGCTGGTGGACCCTTCCGCCTGCTGAAAGGCTTCGAATATAAGGCTTTGGGTATTGGGTGAAATGCCGATGCCGGTATCTTCTATGGAGAATACCACTACCGAATCCGTACTTTCCAGTTTATTCAGGTTACCCTTGTTCCGGTAAATGCGAAGGGTTACTTCTCCTTTTTCCGTAAACTTGAATGCATTGGAAAGCAGGTTTTTCAGGATCTGGTTCAGACGCTGGATATCCGTTTCCATGGTTTCGGGAAGATTTTCTTCTATATCGATCCGGAAAACGAGATTTTTAGCTTCGGAAATGGGTTTAAATGTCGCTTCCACAAATGAAGCGATTTCCCGGAAACTGACAGGCATAATATCTGCCGAGATCACGCCCGACTCGATCTTGGAAAGGTCCAGGATATCATTAATAAGCTGTATCAGATCGTCTCCGCAGGAGTGAATCGTTTTGGCATACTTGATCTGCTTCTCCGTAAGATTGCCATCGTAGTTTTCGAACAACTGCTGCGCCAGTATAAGCAGGCTGTTCAGCGGTGTTCTTAACTCATGGCTCATATTAGCGAGAAACTCCGATTTGTACTTGGACGTAAGCGTAAGCTGTTCCGCTTTTTCTTCAATAGATCGCCGTGCTTCTTCCACTTCTTTATTGATCTGTTCCACCTCTTCTTTCTGTTTTTCAAGAAGCTGCGCTTTGTCGTTCAGCTCGTCATTCGCCCTTCTTAATTCTTCCTGCTGTGCGCTCAACTCGCCGGCAAGTGACTGCGATTGCGACAAGAGTTCCTCGGTACGGGTATTCGTTTCAATATTATTCAAAACGATCCCGATGCTTTCCGTAAGCTGGTCGAGAAAGTCGAGGTGGGTAGGACTAAAATTATCAAAGGATGCGAGCTCGATCACCGCTTTTATATTATTTTCGAACAGCACCGGAAGTATTACGATGGCTGAAGGGGGAGCGCTTCCTATGCCGCTGGTGATCTCCAGGTAATCGCCCGGAACGCTGGTAAGCAGTATGCTTTCCTTATCCAGTGCACATTGCCCTATAAGGCCTTCGTTCAGCGAAAACTCCATATTGATGGTTCTGCTTTTATTGCCAGGGGCATATCCGGCAAATAACTTCAGTTTGGGCTCACTGTGTTCCTCATCGGAATGTTCGAGAATGTAGAAGGCACCGAACTTGGCATTAACCAGTTCTGCGAGTTCGGATAATATTTTGTTGGCCACTGCATTCCGGTCACGCTGTCCCTGCAGCATCTGGGCAAATTTGGCAAGGTTCGATTTAAGCCAGTCCTGTTCGTGGTTGCGGAGCGTGGTTCCTTTCAGATTGGCGATCATCTGGTTGATGGTATCTTTCAATGCTTCCAGTTCTCCTTTTGCATCCACCCGGATGGTACGGGTAAGATCGCCCTTGGTTACAGCGGAAGCCACTTCGGAAATGGAGCGCACCTGGGTAGTAAGGTTTTGCGCAAGCTGGTTCACATTCTCCGTCAAATCTTTCCAGGTGCCGGAAGCTCCCGGCACACTGGCCTGGCCTCCCAGTCTACCCTGCACACCCACTTCCCGCGCAACGGTGGTTACCTGGTCGGCAAATACGGCGAGCGTATCGATCATTTCGTTGATAGTATCCGTAAGCTGCGCCACTTCACCCAGAGCATTAATAGAAAGGCGCTGTTTAAGATTTCCTTTGGCAATACCGGTTGCCACTTTAGAGATACCCCTGATCTGGCCGGTAAGGTTAGATGCCATCTGGTTCACCGAATCCGTCAGATCCTTCCAGGTACCGCCCACCCCTTTTACCTGCGCCTGGCCTCCCAGTTTTCCTTCAGTACCCACTTCCCGCGCTACCCGGGTTACTTCGGAAGCGAAGGAGTTGAGCTGATCCACCATGGTGTTGATGGTATTCTTCAAATCCATCATTTCACCTTTTACATCGATCACCACCGTTTTAGACAGGTCGCCATTTGCCACGGCTTTGGTTACTTCCGCGATATTACGTACCTGCGAAGTAAGGTTACTCGACATCTGATTTACGGAGTCGGTAAGATCTTTCCAGGTACCGGCCACACCTGGTACAAAAGCCTGGCCGCCGAGGTTACCATCCGTACCCACTTCTCTCGCCACCCGCGTAACTTCCGATGCAAAGCCCCGAAGCTGATCTACCATGGTATTGATGGTTTCTTTCAATTGCAGGATCTCGCCCCTTACGTCCACGGTGATCTTTTTAGACAAGTCACCATTTGCCACGGCGATAGACACATCGGCTATATTTCTTAACTGGGCGGTAAGATTACCGGCCATTTTATTTACTGAATCCGTCAGATCTTTCCAGGTACCATCCACGCCCGGCACATTCGCCTGGCCTCCAAGCTGCCCTTCCGAACCCACTTCCCTCGCCACCCGCGTTACCTCGGAAGCGAAACCGCGAAGCTGGTCCACCATCGTATTGATCGTATCTTTTAGTTCGAGCAGTTCTCCTTTGGCGTTTACGGTGATCTTCCGGGAAAGGTCGCCTTTGGCCACAGCCGTAGTTACTTCGGCTATGTTACGCACCTGCGAAGTAAGGTTATCTGCCATTTTATTTACCGAATCCGTGAGATCTTTCCAGGTACCACCTACGCCCGGCACGTTGGCCTGACCGCCTAACTGTCCTTCAGAACCCACTTCACGGGCCACCCGGGTTACTTCGGAACCGAAGGAGTTTAACTGGTCCACCATCGTATTGATCGTGTTCTTGAGTTCCAGCATTTCCCCTCTTACATCCACGGTAATCTTTTTGGAAAGGTCACCTTTTGCTACGGCGGTAGTTACTTCCGCTATATTACGCACCTGGCCGGTAAGGTTACCTGCCATCTGGTTTACCGAGTCCGTTAAATCTTTCCAGGTACCGCCTACTCCCGGCACATTGGCTTGTCCGCCCAGCTGACCGTCGGAACCCACTTCCCTTGCCACCCGGGTCACTTCCGAAGAAAAAGAATTCAACTGGTCCACCATGGTATTGATGGTGTTCTTCAATTCGAGCAGCTCTCCTTTCGCATCTACCGTTATCTTCCTGGAAAGATCTCCTTTTGCCACCGCCGTGGTTACATCGGCTATATTCCGCACCTGGTCGGTAAGATTACCTCCCATCTGGTTAACGGAGTCTGTAAGGTCTTTCCATACACCACCCACGCCTTTCACTTTTGCCTGTCCTCCCAGTTTACCTTCCGTACCCACTTCCAGGGCCACCCTGGTTACTTCCGAGGCGAAGGAGTTCAATTGATCCACCATGGTATTGATGGTTTTTTTCAATTCCAGCATTTCCCCTTTTACGTCCACGGTAATCTTTTTAGACAGGTCACCGTTTGCCACGGCTGTGGTAACCCCGGCGATATTACGCACCTGCGAGGTCAGGTTACCTGCCATGCGGTTTACCGAATCCGTAAGGTCTTTCCAGGTACCAGCTACTCCCGGCACTTTTGCCTGTCCCCCCAGTTTACCTTCCGTACCCACTTCCAGGGCCACACGGGTAACTTCGGAGGAAAAGGAGTTCAACTGATCCACCATGGTATTGATGGTATTCTTAAGTTCGAGAATTTCTCCTTTTGCTTCCACGGTAATCTTCCGGGAAAGATCTCCTTTTGCCACCGCGGTAGTTACGGCGGCTACATTTCTTACCTGGGCGGTCAGGTTACCGGCCATCTGGTTTACCGAGTCTGTCAGCTCCGCCCACACACCTGCTACGCCTTTGATCTTTGCCTGTTCTCCCAATTGCCCTTCCGACCCCACCTGCCTAGCTACCCGTGTAACTTCCGCCGAGAACAGGCGGAGTTTGGACAGCATCTGGTTCGACTCTTTCGCTATGCGCAGGAATTCACCCTTGAGGGGCTGCCCGTTAATAGCGAGGGAAATTTCCTTTGACAGATTTCCGTTGGCCACGGAATTGATCATACCGGCAATTTCGATAGTGGGCTGCGTAAGATCGACGATGAGGTTGTTAAGAGATTTAATACCTGCTGCCCATTCTCCTTTGGCATCGGGCAGATCGACTCTTTTAGAAAGGTTACCGCCTTTGCCTATTATTTTTTCAGAGGTAAGTATTTCATGAACTACGCGTTCGTTTATTTCTATTATATCATTAAGCACTTCACATACCCTGCCGCTGATGCCTGCCTGGGTAACGGGCATCCGCACGTTCAGCTTACCATTTTTTACCTGGGAAAGAACCTTAAGCAGTTCATGAAGGTCGATATAATCGTTATTTAATACGGGCGTACCGTTTTGATGGATTTTTCTTTCTGCGCGTTTGGGAACTTTTCTCTTTACTATTTTCTCTTTCATAGAATTGATTTATTCGAAAAAATGGCAATATCTATAATAGTCGGCATCGGTGAAAAAGAATGATGGTGATTCCCTGAATGGGAAACACACTACTAATATAGGAAATAAATCAAATTATTGATCAGTCCGTAAAACTTATAGCAGAAATATGATGAGACAATGTCAGGTGAGGGAAATTCGGATTTAATATGTGAAGAAATATTTTTATGGAATTAATTAAACACTCTTGATGAGTTCAATGCAATATCCGACCATTTCCATGCTTCTTTGAATCTTTTTTTGACCCGGCGGGCTTCCGCATCCTGTTGTTGCCCTTTCAGACTTTGGTACAATCCCATCAGGGCCCATCCATTTTCTTTAAACGTTTCAAGGTCCCTCCGATACACATTTTCCGCCTCGCTATAGCGTTTTGCCTGCAGCAGCCAGTGCCCCCAGGTATGGCGTACGGAAAAGAACCAGTCGGGCGGCTCCATATAAGATAAGCTGTCTTCTATTGCGACTGCTTTTTTAAAACAGGCCGAAGCTGCGTCGTATTGCTTTTTATAGCCGTTCAGTTCTCCTTCGAGCGTATAAACGGCAATATTTACCAGGTCGGCCGCGCTGTTCATTTCCCATATCTTTAATTTTTGCAGTAGTTCTTTACCGGCAGTCTCTTTTAAACCGGCCAGTTCATTTTCGGCGGAGGGCATATCTCCTTTTGCGGCGAAGGCCATGCCCCGCGCATAGTGCCAGATGGCTACCGGGTATAACAGGCTTTCGCCGGGCTTCGGCTGTTCCAGTATCTGGTCCCATTTAGCCAGGTGCACCATCACGTAATAGGGAATAATGGAAAAATGCTGAACACCTGCATATTCGGCGAGGTAGCGTTTATCTGCCTTACGGGATACCATCCAGGCAGCGTCCATTGCTTTTTTACTGTTGCCTTCCAGGAAGGCGCAGGCGGCCAGAAAATGAATATTATGCGGATAATACACCAGCGGATACATACCCTGTACTTTACACTGGGCTATATATGAACTGTCTGCTTTGCTGGCCAGCTCATTAACCAGTACCCCCTTATGATAATGACCTGTTCTTATATAAGTGTGCGAAGGCATATGTACTATATGCCCTGCCGAAGGCATAATGGATGGCAGTTTCTCCGCATAACTTAGTGCCTTATCCGCCTGGCGGGATGCTTCCGTTGCATGAATATAATAATGAATGGCACCCGGATGATCCGGCGCAGCCGCCAGTGTTTTTTCAAGTAGTGCGATTATCTCCGGGGTCCAGGACTGTGGGGTTCCGTCTTTTAACCAAAGGTTCCAGGGGTGCATGTTCATCATCGCGTCGGCATAAAGAACCGCTATTTCAATATCCGCCGGAAATGCTTCATGTGCCTGTTTCATGGCATTCATGTATGCTACATAATAAGGATTAATATCTTCTTCCTGCGAGGCCGCGGGAAAGCGTTTAGAGAGGGCAAGAATAAGCGACTGCTCATTTTCTGCCGCTTTCAAGGAATATTTCAGTGCCAGGTAAATGGTTGCATTGATCTCGGTGAGACTCGCAGGATTCAAAGCGGCGTTGTAATTGGGTCCCATCACCATGGCAAGTCCCCAGTAGGCCATAGCGCAGGTAGAATCCAGGCGAATAGCCGTTCGGAAAGAGCGTGCCGCTTCGCCGTGGTTAAAGCCGTACATCAGCGAAAGGCCCTGGTTAAAGTACTGCTGCGCAAGCGGTGACCCGGTAGTGACGGGGTATTGCAGGTTGCCGATACCTTTCAGCAGCGGTGCATTATCATTTGCCGATAGTAAGGTATCGAGCGAAGGGGAACAGAATATAATTCCGCCCGCTTTAGTGATCTGCCGGTCAGATTCCGGCAATTGCTTTTTTATTTTACCCCATAAGCCCAGTGCCAAGAGGGCGGAGAACAGGCCAACTACTTTCATGATATGTGTTTTGTATGTGTTTGCAGGTGCGATTGAATAAGGCTGCAAACTTCTTACAAAAAAATACCACCGGGGCTCCCCAAACGAGGTGAAGGTGGGTGCACAAAATTGTGGAGAGGGTATTATTGCGTATAGATCCATCCGGTTTCTTCAGAACCGCTTTTGATATAATGATAGTCATTAAAAGAAGCGAGTACGCTTACTTTGGTGCCAGACGAAAGAACGGATTTGCGGGGGGCTTGGCTATCCGGCGTTTCGAGCAGGGGGATTTCAGCGGGGATGCTGTATTGCCTTACCGGCTTTTCTATATTTGCTATGGAACCTGACTGCAGATAGCCTTTGCTTCCATCGGGAAGTGTTACTTTGTACCAGCCGGTTGTAGCAGCATCTATCCTTATCAGTGTATTGTTTTGCAGTACCCGGGAAGAGAATGATTTTTTACCGGGCTCTTCGTATAAGGATATGCGTGTACCGGTGCTTCTCGCCCGCTTTCCTATATTAATTAGAGATGCCGTAATAGCGGCAGGGCCCTGGATAACGGGCTTTACAAAAGGCAGGGGATTGATCGCGCCCCCGTATGCATAGATGCCGAAGTGAAGATGGGAGGGAGTATTACGTGCGTTGCCTGTATTGCCCACCAGGCCCAGGGTATCACCGGTTTTGACGGACTGTCCGGATACGGCAATCTGTTCATCGAGGTGCGCATAATACAGCGTATAATCCGCGCTGCGCGGGCGCAGCCAAATCACTTTTCCGCCCAGGTTATTCGTATTAACGGCGGTAACCCTTCCATCGGCCGCAGCTATTACCGGTGAGCGAAAGGGCGCGAAGATGTCGATGCCTTCATGCCGGCGAATGCCCCCGTCCCTGTCGTCGCCCCAGATGCTGCCTACTTTGCCTTTGGCTGCGGGCACAGGGAAAGCCAGGGATGGTGCGGTCAATATGGTAAGGGTGTATTCCCCTCCTGCCAGCAGTTCGGGCTGTATCCTTAATACGTAGCGTGCATCCGTCTTCACTTCCAGTTCTATAGCGGTACCCGAAGTGTCTGAAGCGGCTACCAGCTTGGGGGTTTCCTGCGGGAGCGGCTGCTGCTCCCATAGATCCATATACATCGTAAACCCGGCTACGGGCTTTTTATTGAGGCTGATAATAATCTTTTGCCCCCTCGTGCCGCTGAATACCAGGCCGGCCGCATCGGGTGCTTCAGGAGAAAAGTAGCCGGTTTCTTTATAGGGAATGGTGACGCGGAGCGGATCACGAAGGCTCTTTTCCGCATGGGTAAACCAAGAACGGTACAGGGCAGTTTCCCGCAGGCCGGCGTCCGCCAATTGCTGGCCATAGCGTTCATGTGGTGTCTTTTTGCCGAATACTCCCGGTGCGGAAGGACTGCAGCCAAACAATATAATGGCAAACGCCGGTATAAAGATGAATGAACAGTAATTTGAATAATGCATGCTTACGCCGGTTAAAATATTATGCCATAGTAGCTGTAGCTTACTATCCTTCCACTCTTAACAACCCATAGGGAACATTTACTATCTTCATCTTGTTCTTATTAGCGCCTGATAAGCAGCCAGGGTCGCGCACTTTTAAACCAGGTACTATTTATGGAGTCAATCGCGTCCAAAGAGTATAAAAAAGATTTTGTTTCTACTTTTCCCGGAGATGAAAGCGGTGATACCAGGCCCCGAGAAACGCCGGGTGTTCTGTACAGCAAAGCGGTGCCTACACCTGTAAGCAACCCTTCCCTGCTGGCCTGGTCGGATGCACTTGCCAATGAGATGGGCATTCGACAGCCTGTGAGCAGGCCGGAAACGGAAATTGTATCCGGTAACCGGGTTACGCCTTCCATGTACCCTTATGCTGCCTGTTATGGCGGCCACCAGTTTGGCCATTGGGCAGGCCAGCTAGGCGATGGACGTGCCATAACTCTTGGAGAATGGGAAGCCAGCAACGGCAATAGCTGGGAAATGCAACTGAAGGGAGCAGGCCCCACCGCGTATTCGCGCCGGGCCGATGGCCGTGCGGTATTGAGGTCCTCGGTGCGTGAATACCTGATGAGTGAAGCCATGCATTATCTCGGCGTGCCTACAACCCGGGCTTTGAGTCTCGTTACCACCGGCGACCTGGTGATGCGGGATATGTTTTACGATGGTCACCCCGCGAACGAACCCGGCGCCATCGTACTGCGTGTAGCACCCAGCTTCCTGCGCTTCGGCAACTTTGAAATGCTGGCGGCCAGGGGCGAACTGGAACATCTGAAGCAGTTGGCCGACTGGACCATCACCCGTTTTTATCCCCATATAACTGGCCCCGGCCACTACCTGGATTGGTTTAAAGAAGTATTGGAACGTACTGCAAACCTGATGGTGGAATGGTTACGGGTAGGCTTTGTACATGGAGTGATGAATACGGATAATATGTCCATACTCGGATTAACGATCGATTACGGGCCTTATTCTTTTGTGGACGATTATGATCCTGCATTTACTCCCAATACCACCGATCTTCCCGGCAGGCGATATGCATTCGGGAAACAGGCATTCATTGGCAAGTGGAACCTGGGATGCCTGGCAAGTGCCATAGCTCCCCTCCTTGAAGGCACGGATGAATTAGTGAAAATACTGGACGGGTATGATGATTTTTTTTGGTATAAGTACAGTACTATGATGGCTGCCAAACTGGGGCTTGATGAAGTGAAGGCAGGCGATAGCGACCTGATGGCCGCATTGGAACGAACACTTATTGCGCTGAAGCCGGATATGACTATCTTTTATCAGTTGCTCACAGACATTCCCTTTAACCTTAGACAGGATACAGATATCATAACGCATTTTAAAGACAGTCTTTATAAAGACCTGTTACCCGAACAGGCCGACATGTTATCGTCCTTCATCAAAACCTATATCAGGCGTATGGAGACTAATGCTTTAACAAGGGAAGAATCCATACAGCGTATGCGCTCCGCCAACCCGCGTTTTATCCTGCGCAATTATTTGCTGCATGAGGCCATCGAGCAATTGGAAAAAGGCAATAACGATCTATTCCTGCAACTACAGGAAGCTATTAAAGAGCCCTACTCAAAAAAGTTTGATCAGTTCTTTACCAAGAGGCCGGACTGGGCGGGCAGCAAGGCCGGATGCTCGATGCTATCCTGTAGTTCTTAACTGCATATTACTTTGGCATAGTATTTAACCCTTAATCGGAAGCTTATCATTTTTAATTAAACCATTGTAATATGTACCAGGTAAAATTATTTTCAGGTTCCATCGTGGAAAATGTACAGGATGAAATTAATGCGTGGTTGTCCTCACATAAAGACATAGCAGTGTCTCATTCATGTATGGATACTGTTGCGGCACCGGGTAAAGAAAAAATGCTGTATACTTTTTATCTGCTCTTCACCACTTCCGAAGCGAGAATAGAAGAACTGAAAGAACTGGCAGCGGAAATAAAACCGGAGAGTTCAGTGGAGGTTAACGATATCAATCCCGATGTACTGCAAGCTACTAATTAGAACAGCCTTGTATCTTCCATCATTATAAAATATTTTCTTACAAAAATTAGTATTATCAAAAAAGAATCACATCTTTGCACTGATAAAATAATTATAAGACATGCTCAATAAAATAGATCAATCAAATACCTGCCGCTGGTTTAGCCTTAAGAAGGGTATGTCAGCAAGCGGTGCATGTTGCGGGGGTTAATGAATAATACTATTCGATATAACACATACCCCGCAAGCATTTGCGGGTTTTTTGTTTAAAGGGGGTTATTAAATGATAATCAGCTAAACCGATAAAAAGAATGATATTATGCGATCCTTTAAATCAAATATAAGTGCGAGGCTGCATTCAATGCAGCGACCTTATTTAATGAGTAATATATATACTTCCTTTCCATTCTTTATTATGTATGGTGGTAAGGATTTGATGTATATAAACCGGCCCGGGTAACACTGAACGTCATTAGCATGAGCAGTAAAACCCGGCCGGTGAGGACGGGTTTTTTTATGAAATTTAAAATAAATGAAATGATAATAATTATACTCATGATGATAATCTTTATAGTCCATTCAATTGATAATGACTGGACTTTTATAAAGAGATGGATCATAAAAATGGGAAGAACGAAAGGTACGTTCGTATTCGATCATAGTTATCTCGAAAGCAAATCGTTTTATATGTACCGATTCCGGCAGGTGCCTTCTGTAAGCTATATAGATGCTATTGACGTTACGCAGGCATTTACGCATATTAACAGCAGGTATAAAAGTATGATTGTAAATATTCACCAACTCTGTAGTTTTAACCGGGAAGAAGGCAAGCAGGAATTTAATAAGACATTTTTTGTCCTGAGCAATCGGGTAGTAATAGAGTTGTCAGGGGAATATGCAGAAATACTATATCGTACCTCGCAGCATGCGTTTGCAGATCTTCTGCTAAAGGAATTAAGTGCGTTTGGAGCGTCCGAAAAAAAGAAGGATTTTGAAATCAATATCATCACCTTACAGCATGGAAATCTTGAGTTGAAAGTATTGGATATTAAACCTACACAACTGGACTTAGATCTTTATTATAATGACGACTTTAAAGATGTGGACAGGGTGATAAGGGAAAGGCTGTTAACAGAAAGCGATAAGGGTATCATTCTTTTGCACGGTCTGCCTGGTACTGGTAAAACTACCTATCTGCGTAACCTGGTGGGTGAATTGAAAAAAAAAGTTCTTTTTGTTTCACCTTCTGTTGCCGGTAACCTGATGAATCCTGAATTTATCGATTTGTTGATAGATAATCCTAATGCGGTATTGATAATCGAGGATGCGGAGAATATTATTATGGACAGAAAATTCAATAGTGATTCGTCTGTATCGAACCTGCTTAATCTTAGTGACGGTTTATTGAGCGATTGCCTGAATGTACAAATCATCTGCACATTCAACAACGCGCTTTCTATGGTAGACCCCGCGCTGTTACGTAAAGGAAGATTAATAGCCCGGTACGAGTTTGGTAAATTAACAGCGAAGAAATCGCAGCGGTTAAGTGACCACCTGGGTTCAACACAGGTTATCAACAAGCCAATGACACTGGCGGAGATCGCGCACCCCAGCGAAGTAGTTTATGAACTACCCGAAAGGAGCAGGATAGGATTCCAAAGAAGTACGATTGAAAATTGATAAACTATTGCCTGCAGGCGAACAGCTTGCAGGTTAAATAACAACGATCATGACAAAATTAAAATTAACAGGAGAAGAAATAAGAGCCATAGGCTACCCCGAAGCACCGGTAGTAAGCCTGGCCATGCAACTAATGGAGAAGAATTACAGGTTTGAACAAAAGGAGGATGTGATAAATTTATTAAAGGCTGTATTGGCTTCGCCGGCGGCTTACCTGGATAACGCTGTACTGGGCCTGATTGCCAGGAAGCTAATGCCGCCGGAGGATAAGGAAGACAAATTGATAGCATTGAATACTACTGGCATTGCGTTCAATGTATTTGGAAGCGAACATATAGAGGAAGGTGCTTTGCACCAGATGCACCAGGCGGCGAAGCTGCCCGTAAGTGTGGCAGGAGCACTGATGCCAGATGCACACGCAGGGTACGGTTTGCCGATAGGCGGCGTGCTGGCTACCAGTAACGCAGTGATACCTTATGGCGTAGGAGTGGATATCGGTTGCAGAATGGCTTTGAGCATATTCGACATTGACCCCAAAGAGCTGGTTCAGAAAGAACAATACTTTACACGGGAATTGCAGGAAGCTACCCTGTTTGGCAGCGGTAAACAGTTCGATCATCCCGCAGATCATGCGATAATGGAAAACAATGCATTTTATGAATTGCCTTTGCTGAAGAGCCTTCATAGTAAAGCATGGAAGCAACTGGGCACTTCGGGGAGTGGTAATCACTTTGTTGAATTCGGTATAGTGGAAATAACGAAAAGAGACGAAGCGGTGAACATAGAGGCGGGCATGTATCTTGGATTGTTATCCCACTCCGGCTCCAGGGCTTTAGGTGCTAATATCGCTAATCAGTATACCCGCCTGGCAAAAGAAAAAAGAAAACTGCCGGGAGAGGCAGCGAACCTTGCCTGGCTCGGGATGGACGAAGAAGGGGGTATGGAATACTGGATATCCATGAACCTGGCAGGTGAATACGCATCGGCCTGTCATGATATCATACATGCAAAAATAGCGAAACAGCTAGGCAGAAAACCTATCCGTAAAATAGAGAATCATCACAATTTTGCTTGGAAAGAAATGTATGAGGGTAAGGAGGTGATCGTACACAGGAAGGGCGCTACTCCGGCAGGCAAAGGTGTGTTGGGTATCATTCCGGGCTCTATGACCGCTCCCGGTTTTATAGTAAAAGGTAAAGGGGAGGAAGCAGCCATCCATTCCGCATCGCATGGTGCGGGAAGAAAAATGAGTCGTACCAAAGCAAATGCCTCTATTACGCATAAAGACCTTAATGAAATGCTCCTGAAGCATGGAGTAACCTTGCTGGGTGGAGGGCTTGATGAAGCCCCGCAGGCTTATAAGGATATCGAAAGAGTCATGAAAAGTCAGCAGGCACTGGTGGATGTGGTGGGTAAATTTACACCCAGGATAGTAAGAATGGACGGCACAACGCCAAAGCAACGAAGGGATAAAAAGCAAATAATGGAAGGTGAATAGATAGATGGTAAACCGGTGGTGAGGACGGCAACTGATTGTACCTAACAAAAAAAGCAGCTAACCTTTAACGGAAAGCTGCTTATTACCGGCTGGCCTAGTCAAATATCATCAGGCCTCTTCTTCGTCCTCTTCTGATGCCTGGTAGTTAATGTCATTCTCAGCAATGCTGGTTAACAGTACATCTGTTTCCTTCTCTTCATCTAGAGTTGCCTGTAATAATTCTACCGCATCGGAATAACCCAGCGTTTCAGCTAACTGGCGCAAGCCGCCATAGGTGGCTATTTCATAGTGTTCTACTTTTTGCGCGGCCATTATTAAACCTACATCACGGGTTAAAGTTCCTTCCGTTGTATCCTCTATAATACTTTCACCTTCTGTAATGATGCCTTCAATGGCTTCGCATTTTTTGGCTTTTGCTTTTTCTCCCAGAATTTCAAATACCTGCTCCAGTCTTGCTACCTGTTCTTTAGAGACAACGGTATGTTCTTCAAAGGCTGTTTTAAGCGCATCAGAAGTGGCCGCTTTCTTCATTTTAGGAAGTGCTTTTACAATAGCTTTTTCTGCATAATAAATATCTTTTAAAGATTCCAGAAAAAACTCCTGTAACGAGCTATTGCCTTCTGCCGCATTGGCGCTTTTCGAGGCTGTTGTTTTCGATTTAGATTTTGATGTTGTTGCCATGATTAAATGTTTTGTTGATTACATAAAAATCTTGTGCCAACTCCTGTGCCGCCAATGGCATACTTATTTGTTGTTATCATTTCTTAAAAAGTATCTATGCATTACGATCTTATCTGCTTTTCTCACCTGCGCTGGAATTTCGTTTTTCAGCGGCCGCAGCATCTACTGAAAAGATTTGCGCAAACTGGTCATCGTGTTTTTTACATTGAAGAGCCGTTTTTTGATGCCCCCGGGTCGCCCTATCATGAAATTTACACTGATTCAGATTCCGGTGTACATATAGTGAACATGCATCTTCCCGCAACGGGTGTTAACTCTTCTGTAGAGCAGCAAAAATCTTTGTTGGATTCGTTCATAGATAAAAATGAAATTCATGACTTCATCAGCTGGTACTATTCACCGATGGCTTTTGAATTCAGCGATCACCTGGCTGCGAAAGCCCTGGTATATGATTGCATGGATGAGCTGTCTGCTTTCCGTTTTGCCCCGGCAAAACTGAAACAACTTGAAACGGCATTGATGGAAAAAGCGAATGTTGTTTTTACCGGGGGTGTAAGTCTTTACGAAGCCAAAAAGCATCTTCACGATAATATTCACCCATTTCCCAGCAGTATAGATAAACTGCATTTTAGCAAAGCACGTGACACCCGTCAAGATCCTGAAGATCAGGAAAAAATACCACATCCAAGGTTGGGTTTTTTCGGAGTGATAGATGAACGGTTCGACACTCAATTACTGGAAGCATTGGCTGATATGCGGACGGATTATCATTTTATACTGGTCGGACCAGTAGTTAAAATCGACCCGGCTACTCTACCCCGCAGGGAAAATATTCACTACCTGGGGGGCAAGAAATACGAGGAACTTCCTTCCTACCTGGGTGGGTGGAACATTGCTATTATGCCCTTTGCGCTGAATGAGTCAACCGCGTTTATCAGTCCTACCAAAACACCGGAATTCCTTGCGGGAGGCAAACCGGTTATTTCAACTCCCATTACGGACGTGATTAATCCCTATGGAAATAAGGAACTGGTAAAAATTGCCTCAACACCGACAGAATTTATACAGCATGCCGATGCTTTGCTTGTGGCCGGATTTGATAGCGAATGGCTAAACCGGGTGGACACATTTATGAAAGACCTTTCCTGGGATAACACATGGAACAGGATGGTTGCCCTGGTAGATAAGGCGATACAAAAATCGCCTATTACTTCACCTTCTAAAAAACAACAGTATGTTTGATTATTTAATTGTAGGGGCAGGTTTTGCAGGAGCGGTATTGGCCGAACGCCTGGCTTCGCAGGCCGGGAGAAAAGTATTGCTGGTCGACAAAAGAAATCATATTGGCGGTAATACGTATGACTATTATAATAAGGAGGGTATACTGGTGCATAAGTATGGCCCGCATATATTTCATACGAATTCAAAAGAAGTATATGATTACCTGGGAAATTTTACAACCTGGCGTCCTTATGAGCACCGGGTACTCGCCAGTGTGGATGGTATGTTGGTGCCTATACCTATTAATCTGAATACCATCAACGAGCTATATGGTTTGCAACTATGCTCGGATGACGTAGAGAAATTTCTACAGTCGAAAGCTGAAAAGATAGACCGGATCGTTACTTCGGAAGATGTGGTGATCAACAAAGTAGGTAAAGAATTATATGAAAAATTTTTTAAGGGTTACACCAAGAAGCAATGGGACCTGGACCCTTCTGAACTGGATGCTTCCGTGACGGCCAGGATACCCACCCGTAACAACCGGGATGACCGTTACTTTACCGACACCTACCAGGCTATGCCGCTGCACGGCTATACCAAGATGTTCGAGAAAATGCTGGATCATCCCAACATCAAAGTGATGCTGAATACCGACTATAAAGAGATAGAAGATGATATACCATTTAAAAAAATGATCTATACCGGGCCGGTGGATTATTATTTCGACAATTGTTACGGTAAACTTCCCTACCGTTCCATAGAGTTTAAGTTTGAAACACTGGAACAGGATGTATTTCAGCGAACAGGCACTATCAACTATCCTAACGAACACCCTTATACGAGGGTTACAGAATTTAAATACCTAACAGGCCAGAAGCATCCCAAAACATCGGTGGTGTACGAATTTCCCAAAGCGGACGGAGATCCTTATTATCCCGTACCCCGCCCGGAAAATGCCGAACTGTATAAGAAATACCAGTTGCTGGCAGCTGAAGCGGAAAATGTATATTTTACCGGGAGACTGGCCACTTACAAGTATTATAATATGGACCAGGTGGTGGCGCAATCGCTTACTCTCTATAAAAAAATACAATCTGCTCAACAAAATACAGCACATGTTAATGGACAAAAAAACCTCCTCGGCTCCAATGGTACTCCCTCAACTGTGGGGCGGCCCTGAATGTACTATTAACCGGGTGTCTGATTTTTATAAAGATCAATTACAACTTACCGGTCATTATGAAAGGACGGGAGATATAGAATGTTTTGGGAAATTAGGGATAAAGGCATTGAGGTATCCCTTTCTATGGGAACGTCATCAGCCTGAAGAAGATGGCACTATTGATTTTACATGGGCAGCGCAGCAATTAAAGGCAATGCAGGAAAACAGTATCATGCCGGTTGCCGGGTTGGTGCATCACGGAAGCGGTCCCAGGTACACGAACCTGATGCAGGCATCTTTTGCTACCGGCCTTGCGGAGTATGGATACCAGTTTGCAAAACGTTTCCCCTGGGTAGAATATTATACTCCGGTGAATGAACCCCTTACCACTGCCAGATTCAGTGGCCTGTATGGGTTTTGGTACCCGCACAAACAAGATACACATAGTTTTGCTACGATGCTCCTTAACCAGTTGAAAGCTACTGTACTTACCATGCAGGCGATACGCAGCGTTAATCCGCAGGCTAAACTGGTGCAAACGGAGGATCTGGCAAAAATACATAGTACGCCGCTTTTACAGTACCAGGCTGCATTTGAAAATGAGCGGCGCTGGCTTACGTATGATGTTCTTTGTGGAAAGGTAAATAATAAGCATGCTATGTACCGGTATTTTATATCCAATGGTATTCCAGAACGGGATCTCCGTTTTTTCATTGAAAACCCCTGTCCGCCGGATATGCTGGGTTTAAATTATTACATAACATCCGAACGCTACCTGGACGAAAATATCTTCGATTACCCTGTTTACACGCATGGCGGTAACGATACCCACCGGTATGCCGATACGGAAGCGGTAAGAACGGGACATAGGGCTGGTTTGAGCATACTGCTTAAGGAAGTCTGGGATCGTTACCATATCCCTCTTGTAATGACCGAAGTGCATATAGGCTGCACCTGGGATGAACAGCTGCGCTGGTTTAAACAGGTATGGGATAGCTGCGCAGCAGCTATCGGCGAGGGTATCGACATCCGTGCGGTAACGGCCTGGGCATTACTGGGCTCTTACGACTGGCATAACCTGCTTACGCGTGATGATGGCTGCTATGAGGCGGGGGTGTATGACTCCCACAGCGGAACCCTGTACCCCACTCCGCTGGTTCGTCTGATTGCATCCTTAGCCCAGGGGCGTGAATGTTACCATGACATCATAAAGCAGGAAGGCTGGTGGCAGAAACAAGGTTGTTTGTTTCCCCATTTAAGAAAAAGTATCCCGGAATGGGCTTAATAATAAATACATATTATGGCGAGAAGTAAATTTATGTTTGCTACCGGTATTGAAAACAGTTACCCGACTATTTTACTGCCTGATGGCACTACCAAGCGGGTGGATGAAATGGAAAAGACGTTTCACTACCAGCATTGGGAAACAGACTTCGGCCTGTTGAAGGAAGTAGGTATTGAGTATTTAAGATATGGCCCTCCTTATTATAAGACGCATCTGGCACCCGGCAAATACGATTGGTCGTTTACGGATGCCACCTTTAATAAGCTGAAAGAACTGGGTATTACACCGATAGTGGACCTTTGTCATTTCGGGGTACCGGACTGGTTGGGTAATTTTCAGAATCCTGATTTTCCGGCACATTTTGCAGAATACGCTGCGGCTTTTGCGAAGCGTTTTTCTTACCTGGAACTATATACGCCTATCAATGAAATATTTATTACCGCCATGTTCTCGGCACAGTATGGATGGTGGAACGAGCGCCTGCATTCGGATACGGCATTTGTTACCGCGCTGAAACATCTGAGTAAGGCGAATGTACTCGCGATGCATGAGATATTAAAAGTACAGCCCAACGCTACGTTTATACAAAGCGAATCGTCCGAGTATTTTCATGCCATTGACCCGATGGCAGCTCCACTGGCCCGTTTCCTGAATCAGAAGCGGTTTTTGTCGCTTGATCTTACATACGGATATCCTATCAATGTTACTATGTACGAATACCTCCTTAATAATGGTATGACGAGCAAGGAATATCACTGGTTTACGGAAAACCAGGTTAAAGCGCACTGCATAATGGGTAATGATTATTATGTAACGAATGAACACCTGGTACATCCCGATGGCTCTACCCAGGCGGCGGGTGAGATATTTGGATATTATGTGATTACCAGTCAGTATTACAAACGATACAGGCTGCCCATTATGCATACTGAAACCAATATCCGTATGCCGGCCTGCAAGGAATGGCTGCTGAAACAATGGGCGAATGTACACCGGCTTAAACACGACGGAATCCCCATAGTGGGGTTTACATGGTACAGTTTGCTGCACCAGGTGGACTGGGATTCTGCTTTAAGAAATGATGCAGGAAACGTAAACGAACTCGGCCTTTTTGATCTGGACAGGAAAATAATGCCGGTAGGGGAAGCATATAAAACGCTTATCAATCAATGGAAAGATATTATTTCCGATGAGAGCTATGGGCTCATTTTTCATAACTGGTGACGCTTGTTAACGGGTAAACTGTATATTGGCCTCTATTATATCCGCTGTAAAGAGAGAAAAAAGCATGTGCGCAGAATGTTCGCCGAAAGGAGAATGCTCACTTTTTGCGCAGGCTGGCTGTTCCGTATAAGGAATCAACTGGTTAAAAAGTCCGCCTTCCTGTACAATAACATTTGGTTGTTTTTGGTCTTCAGTTATCAGGTAAAATGTGGTGGTCATGGTTTCCTTTCGGGAATTTATAAAAAAACTATGCCATTTAGTAAATAGCCTGTAAAGCCCATACCTTAGGGTAACTTAAACGCCTCATTCTTCAGTTCTCTTTTAGATGCCTGGTTTTTACCGTGATCGAAACCCATTTCTCTTTCCATCCGGATCATTTCTGCCGGCCTGAAATTGACGATGAAGGCCCGGCGCTGGCTTTCGGTGGTATTTCCCCTGCTATAATGAAGTGTTCTGCCATGATGAAAGGTACATGAACCCGGCTTCAGTTCTATCCCGGTTCCTTCCGCTTCAACGGCATCGCAGGTAAGTGCACCACCTTCGCCTGCGGCGAAGCGGTGAGGTCGTATGGGTTCCTGGTTAGAGCCGGGTACGAACCACATGCAGCCGTTTTCTAAAGTGGCATTATCAAGTGCCAGCCAGCAACTGGTAGCCCGCTTGTCCGGCACATTAACCCAGTATGCTTCGTCCTGGTGCCAGGGTGTAACGGTATTAGTACCGGGTGCTTTATTTATCAGCATATCGAAATCCATATCCATATCAGCTCCCATCAGTTCTTTACTGATGGCAAGTGCGCGTTGGTGATAGGGCATGGTGTGCAAGGTTTTCATAAATTCGCTCGGCCACATGATCTGTGTTATATTCTCTACCTTTTTATTATTACCCAGGTTCGCCCCCAGGTCGGAGCGGTTGGCACCCACATCTATTTTTCCGGAAAGGAAATCATCGTAAATTTTTTTGTATATCTCCACCTCTTCGGGGGTTATTATATCTTCTATTACCACATAACCGTTTGTGTTGTAAAAGTCAATATGCGCGTTGGTGATATACCTCGATTCCATATAATTATTTTAAATGTGATTTAAGTAAAGTAGTCATGTAAAGATTAATATCCCACTGGCTGGCCAGCGGTAGCTGGGTAAAAGGCACGGCAGGCATATAAGGGGCAGGACCAAATTCCGCGGTAATGGTAAGCTGGGGCGACCCCGCTTGCCGGTGATGATCAAGGATCGCTTTCCACCATTTGATATGCTGTTCGAGCGCGGCTTGCCATTCCGGCAACCGCGGGTCTGTTACCTGCGCACCCTGCGGGTGACCTATCCTTGCATGAATATGGTCTACATGCGGTATGATCTGGTGGAGAATATCTTCTTGGTTTTCCAGCAAAGATTCTGATACAACGCAAAAATGGGAGAAGTCACCGGTTAGCCGCAGATAGGGTAGTTCCTTAATATAATCCAGCGTAAGTAAAGGACTGTATGCAAACTTACCCCTGTGCGTTTCGTGAACGATTTTTATTCCTGTTTCCTTTTCTATTGTTCGGGCTACCTCTAAAATGGCGATGTTCTGTTCTGCCGTATAATAATCCCTTCCTGTTTGTGAATTGATGAACACCGGTTGAAAGCCCGCCATATACCTCAGGTGTGCATCATAATCCTTTATATACTCAGCGATATTTTCTCCTGCGGCTGCATATTGCTGCATAATCAAAAGCAGGTCCAGTTCGCTACAAAGATCCAATAGCTGTTGTTTATCTACCCCGTTCAGGATGCAGCCAAATTCCACTCCGTCGTAGCCGGCAGCTTTGATTTTGCGTAGCGACTCGTTTAACGGAAGATGGGCCATACCCCACATAGGGCAGAAGAATAATAGTTTCATGCGTATTTTTTAAAAATTTACAGGCTTCATTTTCGGAGTAATATAATGAATAATCAGCCACGCAATTAAAAACGACCATCCACATATGATGAAAATTATATTGTAACCGGCTACCAGGTTTTGGATGCTTTTATAATAATCGAGTATGAACCCTATAAATAACGGAAACAAAACGCCTCCTATGGCCCCTGCCATGCCCCCGATGCCTATTACGGAGCTAACGGCTTTGCGGGGCAGCATATCCGATACTATGGTATAAATATTGGCACTCCAGGCTGCATTGCCCGCAACAGCCAGGCTAATAAGTGTAATAACCACCCACATATCGGTTGTGTAGCGCGAAGCAATAATGGGCAGTACACAAAGGGCAGACAGTAGCAATGCCATTTTACGGGCCCTGTATACCGGCCATCCTTTTTTCATAAGCCAGGTAGATAAGTATCCGCCCCCTATAGCACCCACCGTGGCCGCAGTATATACTATTACCAGTGGAAGACTTGGTTTTTTTAAATCGAGATTGAACGTACTGCTGAAATAAGAAGGAAGCCAGAAAAGAAAAAAATACCAGATAGGGTCCGTAAAAAACTTGCCGGCAATAAAGGCCCAGGTGGGACGCAGGCGGAACAATGCCATCCACCTGACCGGCATGTTTTGCTGCGCTTTGTTTTCTGGTTCGTGATCGCTTTGAATGTATTCGAATTCTGACCTGGTAAGTTTTTTCTGATCGGCGGGTTTCTGGTAGAAAAAGCGCCAGGCTGCCAGCCATATAAAGCCGATAGCGCCGGTAATAATAAATGCTTCCTGCCAGCCATAAGCACCCAGTATCCATGGAACTATGATGGGCGCCACACAGGCGCCTATATTGGAGCCTGAATCGAGTATACCTGTTGCCAATGCCCGTTCTTTCCTGGGAAACCATTCCGCTACCGTTTTAATAGCGGCCGGGAAGTTACCAGACTCTCCTATGCCCAGGGCTGCGCGTGCCAGGCCAAAGCCAAGTGTGCTTTTTACGGCAGCGTGTAGCATGGCGGCGATGCTCCAGATAGTGATGGATATAGAATAACCCAGTTTGGTTCCTATTTTATCTATTACTCTGCCAAACACTACCAGGCCTATGGCATAGGTGGCAGTAAAAGCCATAACGATATAGCTGTAATCAGTCTCCGTCCAGTTGAACTCTTTTTCAAGCACAGGTTTTAAAAGTCCCATCACCTGCCTGTCGAGGTAATTGATAGTGGTAGCAAAAAACAGTAATGCACAAACGATCCATCGGTAGTTGCCCGTTGCAGATTGATTCATACGTTCGATTTAGTGGTGGCCGGCAGAGGAATACGTTGCCTTTTTCCTGCGTTGCTATAATATACCAGGTACAGGTAAACAGGCAGCAGTACCCAGTAGGCGTTCTGATGGTTGATATGCTGGGCTATCCATCCGTATACAAGGGGCAGTATAGCTCCGCCCGCAATGCCCATTATAAGGATGGCCGAGCCACGGTTAAGCAACCGCCCGTACAGCCCGTTTAAAGCCTGTGGCCAGATAGCCGGCCACAGCAGTGCATTAGCCAGGCCCAGTACCGCCAGGCAAACGATCGAGGCTTTTCCGGGAATAAAGATGATGAACAGCGTAATGAGCAGGCCCAGCCAGGAAGAAAAATAAAATGCTTTCTGCTGCGAAATAAACCGGGGTATGGCGATCACTCCCGTTATATATCCTATCATCATGCCTGCCAGTGTCCAGGAAGTGAGGCTTTTGGCCGTATCCAGGCCAAAGCCATGATACAGTCCATAGTTACCTATAGTATCACCTGCCAGCACCTCGGCGCCTACGCAGCAAAAGATAGCCATAAAGCCAGCCAGGTACTGCGAATGCACGGCAGCGTCTTTATTCGCGAAGCCCCCTGGGTCATTGTTATCAGGCAATTCAACGGGCTTTATTTCGGGCAGGTGGGCATATCGTATAGCAATAGCTATGAGCAGAAGAATAATTGAAAGGCAGATATAGGGAAATATAACGGTGCGGGATAACTGGTCGAGCCGCAGGGTTTTCTGTTCAGGGCTCATCCGGGAAAGCTCCAGGATCAGTCCGTCAGAATTTTTAAGGATAATACTGCCTATGACCAGCGGTGCCAGTATGCCTGCCACTTTATTGCAAATACCCATGATGCTGATGCGCTTTGCCGCACTGCCCGGCGGCCCTAATAAAGTAATGTATGGATTAACGGCAGTTTGCAATAACGTAAGGCCGGTACCGACGAAAAAAAGACCCAGCAAAAAAAGACTGTACATGCGGGTGAGGGCCGCCGGGATAAATATCATACACCCAATGGCCATCACCAGCAGCCCAACACTCATTCCTTTTACCATACCTGTTTTTTGCAGTAATGTGCTGGAAGGGATCGCCATTATTGTATAAGAAATGTAAAAAGCAAAAGTAACCAGGTAGGCTTGCCATTCTTCCAACTCGCAGGCGATTTTTAAATACGGAATGAGTGTACCATTGATCCATGTAATAAATCCGAATATGAAAAAGAAAGCGCCTACTATCACTATTTTTTTTTCATAACGATCGGTCGGTGATAGTTCCTGGGGGGCGTTGACAGATATAGACATTGGTTATCGATTTATATTTTCTGCGGCTGACTGTACACTTCCATATTGTAAAAGAAAAGCCTTTGCTTTATCGTAATCGGTAATTCCTGCTTTTTCCATCAGCATCCGGGTGCCCCTTTCTACCAGTTTGTCATTAGATATCTGCATATGCACCATACGGTTATCAAACACGCGGCCTTTGCGGATCATTACAGCGGTAGAGATCATGTTAAGTACCATCTTTTGTGCGGTACCGCTTTTCATACGCGTGCTGCCTGTTACAAATTCAGGCCCTACCAATACTTCCACGGGGTAATCGGCATGTGCCGCAACGATGGAACCAGGGTTGCAAACGATGCAACCGGTAACGATCTCCTGCTGCCGGCAGCGACGCAGTGCCCCCCATACATAGGGTGTAGTGCCACTGGCGGCAATACCTATAACCGTATCGGACCTGTTGATAGCATTATGCTGCAGGTCTTTCCATCCACCTTCGGGATCGTCTTCGGCATCTTCGATGCCAAAGCGTAAGGCCTCATCACCGCCTGCCATCAGTCCTATTACCAGGTCGGCAGGTACCCCGTAAGTAGGAGGGCATTCACTTGCATCTAACACGCCGAGGCGTCCACTGGTGCCGGCACCCAGGTAAAACAGGCGGCCACCTGCGTCCATGCGAGGCACGATAGCATCTACCAGCTTCGCAATATCTGGTAACACCTTTTCAACCGCGTCAGCCACTTTTTTATCTTCTGCGTTAATATGCCTTAGTATTTCATCGACCGGCATTTTTTCCAGGTGCCGGTAATGAGATGGTTGTTCTGTTATTTTGTCTTCGGACATACTCAGGTTTTAAATGGATGAAGGATCGAATAACAGCGGGTAGAATTGTCCTTGCACCTTCTCCCCTTTTTTTATCTGCGGCGTACCGGGCAACAGCGTATCATCTGAATTGGACAACGTTCCGTCCGCAAATACATTCAGCACAAATGCCCGCCTTGCACTGGAAGATCTATTGGCATAAGATCCATGTACCATCAGCGGATGATGAAAACTCGCATATCCTTTTTTAAGTTCAATGGGTACCGGCTTAAATTCTTCCTTCTGTTCGTCGCTCAGGTAATCCATCAATCCGTCCATATCACCTGCCAGTTCGGGTTTATCCAGCAAGCCCCAGTGCTGACTGTAAGGTACATAATATAAACAACCGTTTTCTGTAGTGGCGTCGTCAAGACCTACCCAGCAGGTAAGATGTTGCAGGGGTATGGTACGGGTCCAGTAAGAATAGTCCTGGTGCCATGCTACTACCCCTCCGTGCAGGGCCGGTTTACAAAACAGCTGATCGTGCCAGAAACGCACTGGCTGGTCGCGCAGCAACTGACTGGCCGCCATTAAAAATGCGGGGTTCCATAGTATATCGTGAAAGCCTTTTGTGATACGCCATGCGCCCAGTGCATGAAAAAGGACTGAATCCGGATCGGACGATTCATTGGAAGCGAATTGGTAAAAAAGGGAATTACCCGGATGACCGGGGTTGTAGATATCTGCCAGTTCCTGTTTCAGTTGCTCTATCTGCCAATCTTCCAGTAATTTGATATTACTTACATATCCATACTCGTTAAAAAAATGGACCTGTTCCTCCGAAAGCCTGTACTTGTCCCATTCAGAGGCGTTTGCCGGCCATTTGAACAAGTCTGATACGGGCTGATGGTGCTTAGAGAGATCCGTTACGCTGACTGCTTCCATAATAGATAGTTTAATTGTAATTAATAACACCATGGTAAGACTCACCTGAAAGCACCTGCTCCGCACTTTCTTTTTCCAGGAATAAAACCGCGTCCGGATGTTGTCTTAAAATAGTTGATGGATATTGTTCCGATATTTCTTCTGTAAGCGTACGATAAACGGCTGCCGCCTTTGCCGCGCCAGGCACCATACAGAATATATACCGGGCCTTTAACAGGGCAGGAACTGTAAGCGTAAGCGCATATACCGGAACCTGGCCTACGTTATCGAAGCAGCCCTCATTAACCTGCTGTTGTTTGCAGGCTTCATCCAGGTCTACCATTTTAACGAGGCTGGTGTCATTAAACTTTGCCACATGTGGGTCGTTGAAAGCCAGGTGGGTGTTTTCTCCTATGCCCATAAAAGTGATATCGACCGGGTATTGTTCCAGGAGGGCAGCATATCTTTTGCACTCGGCATCAATATCCGCTACGTGACCTTTAAGATAATACACATGTTTAAAAGGTAATTTATTAAAGATCCGTTGCTTTAAAAAGGTGCCGAAAGATTGAGGTGCGCCGTCAGTGAGTCCAATGTATTCATCCATGTGGAACGCATTTACACGGGTCCAGTCTACCTGTTCTTTCGATAGGGCCTCCAGGAACTCGTTTTGGGAGGCTGCTGCGGCAAAAATGATATTCACCACTTCCTGCCGAACCAACAAATCGTTGATTCGGCTGGCTGCCATCTGTGCGGCTTCGGTTCCTATCTGCGTTCTGTTCTGGTATATCTTCACTTTTAAATTATCTGCTACAATTTCTTTCATGATCTAAAGTTTAATTATAATTATATTCTGAATTTAACACCAGCTCTTCCCCAATAGGAATAAAATTGTTTTTTATAAATCCTGTTGCTGTCACCAAAATATTCCCTCTGCGGGGCATTAGTCAGATTTAGTCCTTCTGCATAAATGGTAAACCTTTTGGTAATACGGTAAGATGTATTTACATCTAACTGTGTTCTTGCATCACGGATGGCGTCTTCCTGCTCAACACCTCCTAACAATACCGTGTACGAGCCATTGTAATTAACATTACCCTGAATGGTAAAGCCTTTGTAAGCGAAAGACAAAGATGCATTGGCCGTATGTTTCGCCTGTCCGGGTAAACGAATGTCCTTTCTTTCCTGGGCATCTGCCTTTGAATAAGCGTAGGTATAATTGGCAAGTATTGAAAATCCTTTTAAAATACCTGGTAAAAATGTAAGATTAGCCTGTGCATTAAGTTCAAGGCCTGCTACATGTGCCACGTCTCCGTTCAGCGTCCTGGTATAAAGCCAATTTAAATAGCTAGCGGCACCTACAAATTCATCGCCTGTAATATTTGTTACGCTTGTATACTGGAAATCCCTGATATTTTTATAAAATGCACCAGCCGAAAGAATTCCCAGATTGGAAAGATATTTCTCAAACATGATATCATAGTTAGTGGCTGATGCGGGCTTGAGATCAGGATTGCCGTCAGTAATACTGGTGTTTAGAACATTGACAATTCTTCCGGGAACGAGGTCTACAAAATTTGGTCTTGAATAACCAGTGGTAAAAGCTCCACGAATAAGGGTTGATTTGCTAAGATCAAGCTTTGCCTGAAGATTAGGCAACAACTTAAGGTAATCATTGTCTCTCCTGATCTTATTAGTAGATGCATAAGCCCCAGCTGCATCATAAAGGATAATATTGCCCTGGTAAGCTACATCTGTATTCTCAACCCTTAATCCTGCAATCAGCATTAATTTATTGAACTGGATGCGGTTCATGATATAACCTGCGCCAACTGTTTCAACCGCGTCATAGAAATAAGAATCTTTACTTGCCTGGGTAAGCTTTGGATCTACTGTAATGGTACCACCAATATTATTTTCAAAATAGCTGAAGGTTTTATCCCTGTCCACAGCCAGGCCAAAATTAGAATTACCATCAAGTAAATCGCCTGATTTTTCTATTTCCCCTGAAAAATTAGTCAATCTCCCGTCTGCGGCCGGACCAGTATAATTGGCAACAAGTGTATTGTCTAATTTATACCTCACATTATGCATCCTCTTTAGCTTAAAGCCTGCTTTAAAAAGAGAAGAATTATTACCGATCTTGTAAGGAAGGCTCATATTCGCTCTGGCAACAAAGTTTTTCCCGTTAGTTGTCCAGTTATCCCGTTCGATAGTATTATAAGTAAATAAGGAAGCCCCGTTCTTCCAGTCTGCTCCGGAAGCCATCAGGTAATCGGATGAAATATCGGTGGCTGTTAGTGCAATATTACCGGTGATAAAATTGATAGTACCTGCACGGTTATCGAATTCAGATTCCGTAAGAAATGCACCGGCATCTAATTTAACCCTTCCGATTACAGTCTCTCCCTGTATATTAAAATTAAGGTTGCTGTTTTCTTCACTGCCATTCTTTATTTCATTATAGCCCCGACCTCTTGTAGTAACGTATTCTCCTGCGCTGTTACGGGTAGTATTAGCCGTCTGCATCCGGGTGCGTTTACGATATCTTACCAGGTCGTTATTATGAGTACTATACATCACATTGGCAAGAAGGCTGGTGTTGGGACTAAAGTTAAAATCCACCGTAGCGGATGTTCCTATACGTGTACGTTCATTCTCAACGTAAAGATATCTTACGTCCGTAGGAAAATAAATCTCTCCTACACCGTCGCCAAAATTCTTTTTTTGCCATACCTGCGCATTCAGTTCATCATAACCATTCGTGGTTTTAAAGTAACTGCCGGTAGCCATGAAGCCGAGTTTTCCATTAGGGTTTTTGTTGTTGGCAAAAAAACGTTTTCCAAATGTGATATTTCCAATTCCATTTGCATCCGATCTTAGATTGTTGTAACCGGCCGCAAGGTCTACCGATAGGCTCGGCCTGAGGTTGGAAGCGGTGGGCGATTTCATATTTACTACCCCGGCTATGGCATCTCCATCCAGGTCTGGAGTTAGCGTTTTAACCACTTCCATAGAAGAAAGAACGTTGACTGGAATAACATCAAGTTGAGCATTGCGTTCTCCACCTTCCTGGGTTCCCATGATCTGTTCGCCATTAACGTTAATGTTGGTGAAATTTCCCGGGGTTCCTCTTAACTGAATGGTAGAACCCTCGCCGCTGCTGTTTCTGCCTATGGTTACACCCGGAAGTCTTTGCATGGCTTCGGCAACGTTTATATCAGGATAACGACCAATAAGATCGGCAGAAATAACCTGTTTTATATTATCTGAATTACGCTGCTGATTCAGTGCTTTTGCCTGTCCTTCCCTGGCTGCTATAACAGTCAGATTTTCCAGGCTGGCTGAAGTTGTCGTCATGCTGATGTTTTTCGTAACGGTGGTACCAGCTTTTATCTGTGCCTCTGCTTCAATAGACTTAAAGCCCATGTAGTTAATGACCAATGTATAATTCCCTTCTTTTAAATTAAGAATGGAATAGTTGCCGGTAAGATCAGTAGTTACTCCTCTTGTAGTACCCTTGATCATTACAGAAGCGCCAGGCAGTGTGCCGCCATCGGCATTAGCAACCTGTCCTCTGATATTACCCGATGTAGTTTGCGCATATACCTTCAGGTACTGGCCGCTACATAGCATCAGCAGTGTAAGTACTGCCGGAATCAGCTTGTTTGGAATGCAATGTTTCATTTTACAGATGTTTTGGTGATGAAAAAATCGTTTGTTCGCATTTTTTAAGTTTATACCGGATGAAAATTATTTTCTATAGGTAAAATTCATATAATCAACCAAGAAACGTAAGCCGAAGGAGGTACCGATGTCGCGGTTCACAAGCCAGATTTTGCCTTTGTCTTTGCGAAGCCTCGTTCTTGTTTCCAGTACGGCACCACGTAGGTTGAGATCAGGATGGTTGCTGGCAAAGCGGTTTTTCATTATCCAGGCAGCGGACTTTTCTATATTATCATCAAATTCCTTAAAGCCGTTCTTTGAAAGTTCTATCCACAATATGCCGGCAAAGGCTGCTGCCGAACCGGTAGCGGAACCTTTGTCCGGGTCTTTACCATTCAGATAATTATCATAGAACATGGTACCGTCTTTTTGCTGGGCTTTTGCAAATGTCCTGGCAGTGCGTGCTGCCGCTTCAAGGTATTTTCTGTCGTTAGTGAGTTCGTAACATTTTACAAGAGATTCGGCATACCAGATGGAAAATCTGGGATGGAACGTTTGCGCTTCTACTGAGTTTGGCATAAACTGCATCCATACACCCTCTTTACCCTGTTTTTCAATCAGGCTGTTGCAAAGGTTGATATAGGCATCTTTAAATTTCTTTTCGCCAGAAAAATCATAAGCATCTTTAAATAACCATCCTTCGGTGTTGGGCCGGGAAACGTCCGACAGTTGCTGGTTTACTTTTTCTTTCCAGAATGGACTTCTTTCTTTGATGACTTCCCCGGTTTTTGAATCCAGAATGTCGTAGCATACACCTTGTTCCGCATAATACATGTTGGCCAGCATCCATGAGGCGGCCGAAGTGGCTATTTTTGCATATCTCTGATCTTTGGTAACCCGGCTTAATTCATAAATGCCGGGGGTTCCATCAGAAACGGTGGCAAAAACAATAAAGTCATCTCCCAGTACGTCTCCGTGTATTGCTTTCACCATGCCTTTCAGCTTGGGATGTTCTTTTATTTCCAGTCCGGCCCAGTAATCACCCCCTTTTTTGGCTGCAGTTAAATAGGCATTATTACCTGTTTCCTTATAAGCAGCCAGTAATGCATATACGGCCTGGCCTGTATGCCAGGGTACTTCGTAAGGATACCATTTGCCTTCTGTGAGATTGTAATCGCACCTTGACTGCCCCTTTTCATCCAGCAGCACGTTCATGATATATGCCGCAGATTCATTAATGGCGGTGGTAAGGTCTTCTTTTTTTACCTGCGCATCGCTGCCTGATGAAGCCAGTGCCAGCGAAGCAGAAAGAAAGACCTTCCATTTAATCTGCTTCATAAATTGTCTTTTTAGCATTCAACTGATATTTATGTTTATGTGTGGTTACGCTGGCATTTTTATCGAGCCGGAAAGTAAATGACCAGGGTCTTCCTTCGTGTTTGGGCATTTTTAACAAAAGGTGATTGATGCCGGGTTGCAGGGCAAGCGTTATTCTGTTTTCTGTATTTTCACTGGCTGTTACCGGCGTTCCGGTGTTTACTTTCTCGCCATTGCAAAATACTTCCAGTCCATCTGTACCGGAAACGAACGCATCAACTGTTGCCGGCTGTTCGGTCGTGATATTACAATAAGCATAAGCCACTGCGTTTTGTTGTGCCGGATAATTAATATCCAGGTCTACGATGCCGCCGTCCGGTGAGGAAAATTTTTGCCACCGGTACGTCTTTCCTTTATAGTGGGTAAAGTCTCCGGGCTTAGGCGGCTTATTGTATTCCATATTGCCGGAGTATAGAAAAGAAGGCAGCTTTTCTCCGTTAGCCAGCGGAAACGGGCCTCCCAGCATCCAGTTCTGGAAATAATAGTCCGGGCTTTCCTTTATAGTAAGCCTTACCTGCGAGGCCAATGGTATAGAGCTGGAGTTATTCAGGGCAGCTATATCTTTTTGAAGGTTACCGGATAGCCAGTTTAGGTCGCTTATCTTTTTGTCGTAACCATCGAGTATTACATTTAGCCAGTATGGCTGGTTCTCTTTCAGCCAGGCTGCTTTAAAATGATTTTTCAGGAGTGTATGCCTGCTTTCCAGGATTTTTACTATAGCATTGGCTTCCTGTAATGTATTCTTTGCCAACATAGCATCAGGAGCAGATAATGCGTTATTATAAAGACGCACTACTTTCATAATCTGCATCCTGGTATCAACAATAAGCCTGTACTGATCGAGCGTAAACTTTAAAGCATTCATATCGTCCTGGTGCCGGAGGGGAGCTGCAGCAGCGAGTATGTTGCTGGCACTGTCAATAATTGCGAGCGCAGCTTTTGCGGAAGAATTATTTATAATAAGCCGCTTGCCGCTATCGGAAAGTATTTTCTGCCGCCATAACTGGTCGTTAAGATTATAGGTTAAAGGCAGGGCGCGCAGTCCCATTAATTTAAAAAGGGCTTTTACATAAGCTCCGTTAGATGTATGATAGGCATTGCGTTCGTAGCGGGTATTAAAAGACGGTTCAGCGGCAGCATGTATGTTCCAGCATTTATCGGCGGCTACATATACGCCGTACCAGTCGCCCGAGAAAAGATAAGTGCCGCCATCATCCCATATAGTAGTAATTACTCCTTTTGCCCCATGCTTTAACCCTGCTTCTGTAAAGCCCCGGATGTTCGCTTTGGCCATGGCCATGTCAGGGAACATGCGGTAGGAATTCAGTATACCCGGACAAACCATAAATGGGAGCCCCCGCTTTTTAAAAGGCATTATCCACTGGTCGTATGATTTCTTATCCCCGTACTCCCAGGTAAGGTATATAATGTCTTTCGGAAGAAGGTCCAGCACCTCTTCGTGTTCAAGTGCCACGTCCCCCCACATCATGAGTTTTTTATTATGCCGCTTTACCACATCATAAAGAAACCGGAGATGATCGGCATAGAATTTTGCGGCACCTACGCTGTCGATATATTTTTTGGATTTCCCCTTGGTCAGATCGAACGTCTCATCGCAGTTCACGTTAAAATAAGGAGCATTGAATGCATCGCATAGTTCTCCTATCACTTCATCTAGGAATTTTTTTGCCCGGGGATCCAGTGGGGAAATAAGGGTGGATGTTTCTCCCATAGACCGGTATTGGGGAAGGGATAATATTTTTTCAAAGTGCCCGAAGGACTGAAAGCTTCCGATCAGTTCCATATGATGCTTTGCTGCATAGGCGGATAGCTCTTTTATCTGGGGAATAGTCAGTTTGCCGCTATCCGGCGCAAAGTCGGGATGCGATACCGGCTGTACTACATGCTCGATATAAAAAGAAAGTCCGTTGATCTTCAATTCAGACATGCGTTCGATCTGCTGCCTGATGTATCCTACGGTTGATATGGGTCCCCTGCTGATATCATCGTATACTACCCGGTGCGGTAAGGATGGCCAGTCTGCAATAAATATCTCCCTGCTCCACCCGGCGCGTACCAGTTGTTTCAGACTTTGCAGGGCATAAAAAAGACCTGTTTCCGTATGGGCGGCAATTATTTTTTGCCTGTTGTTCCATATCAGCAGGTAGCCTTCTTTTCCCAGCCGGTCGGCATAGCCGGAAGCACCGGTTTTTATCGATGAATCGAATGATGTGTCTTTGCCTAATATGCCTATTATAATTGTAATGGGAGACCTGCTTATCTTTTTCTCCGTCTCTTCGAAACGCTTCCAGTGATCTGCAAGTCGGGCGCCCGTCTCTTTATCCAATGCTCTTGTTTGAAAACGAAGATGGGCAGATAGCGCAAATACTTTATTACCCTGTTGTACGTGTTGCGGATAGGGTAATAGGGGCAGCCCGGCTGCAAATCCCGTGTTTCCGGGATGCATAATTAGCATTGCGAATAATATATAGCAAAGAATTGCCTTCATCATCAACATTTAGTTTAGAGAAAGATTCAACACCTACGCAGGACGGTAGTTTAATGGTTACTGAATCGTTGATAACAGGCTAGAAACATGGCAGCCGTTACTAAGAATCGTTAGCAGATACTAATTTACAGTAATTTCCGGTAACGTACACGTAAAATGTAAAATTATTTTAAAAAAGCTGTTTTGTTCGGTATATAGCATGCGTTGGGAAGAAAAATAAACCATAAACTTGGTTATGGATATCCTGTATTAATTGGAGTAGAATTTATAATTGTCGCGGGTAATAATATCGATTGGCATAAACGTTACGCTCTCTATAGGCGATCCCACTACAAGGGTCTGGTAAAGCGTAATAATTCCCCGGTAACCCTGTTCTTCGGGTTTATGACAGATCAGGAAGTCGATGTTGCCGGATTCGAGGTGTTTCACATTCTCTTTAAGAATATCGTAACCGATCAGCAGAATATTCGAAAGACCCTTTTTTTCGAGGTATGCAGCAACGTAGGATACTCTTGAATTGGTAACGAAGATGGATTGTATTTGCGGATGGGCGGCAAATGTATCGTTGAGCTTTTTGGCTATCGCGTTTTCATCTGTTTGGTGGATATTAAGTTTAACGATCGCCGGCTTTTTTTTATTATCGGTGAAATAAGCCATAAATCCCTGTTCCACCTGCTCATCCATTTGCGTTTCGGAGATATTTAGAAACAATATTTTTGCTTTCCGGGAAGTACCGAAGTCTATGAGGTGAGCCGCCTGGTATCCGCTGTAATACATGTGCGGGCCTATATAACAATGACCATTTTGCGATGGTAGGTTAGTGTCTATCATTACAACGGGTATATTACCTGCTTTGCAGGTTTCAGAAAAGTGGGTTGCTTCGCTGATAAAAGAGGGGGACAACAGTATGCCATGAGGTTTTTTCCTGAGAGCGGCTTTTGCCTGTTTGGTAAAGGAAGTTTTATCTTTCAGATCAAAGAAATAGATCTCAATGATAATACCATATTTTTTTATCTCCGCTTCCGCGCGCTGGATGCCTTTTAGCGGGGCTTCCCAAAAATCCGTCTCGGCAGAAATGTTGGGAATTAATACGGCTATGCGATATATTTTACGTGATGCCAGCCTGCTGGCCAATATATTGGGCTGATAGTTCAATTCCCTGATGATGTCATTAATCTTTTGCCGGGTTTTTTCGGATACGCCCGCCCTGTTGTGGATCACCCTGTCAACCGTTCCTATCGAAACGTCGGCTCTTCTTGCTATTTCTTTAACGCCGTATAGTTCTTGTGCTTTTTTCTTCATTTCATTAAACAGGACGTTAAGATAAGAAATTAGTCAATCAGATCACCGGGAATTTATCGTTATTATACGCTCTGCATAGTTATTGAAGCGGGTTATTTCCGGCTGTTGGTACTCTATACGGATGCCGACCCGGTGCTGTCTACCGGTGGCCTTCGCAGTAAAGAGAACGCTTTCTGATCTCGGGCGCAGGTCGTTGGGAGCTTGTATATTTCCGATGAGAGAGCTATCGGTTTTAACACCATCTACTATCAGATATACCATCAGATTTTCTGCGGAGGTATTTCCTATGTTATGAATACGCGCCTGTATCTTCATGAACGAATGGCCGTTTGCCCGGGAGCTGGTTACGGTAATATCCTTCGCGCTTAGTCCCGGGTCCGCTAACTCCGTTTCCTTTTTTAAAATGGAAGATAAGCGTACCAGCGAAACCACATAGTTCTTTTCAGCAGGAGTAACTATGGGTAGATCACTCACCCGCTCTGATAGTTGAATACCCGTTTTTTTAATAATTTCATCAGCCCGTCCATCGTCATTACGGTCGATGCCTTCCGTCATTTTGTATACCCCGGGTTCCAGCATCCAGGTACGCATTGTTACCTGTCTGGCTTTACCGGAATTATACAACGATACCGTGGCAGAGGTATCATTTCCCTGTCTTACTAATACCGCAACATCTTTGCCGGTATTTTTCCAGGTGGCCACCAGGGCGGGATACTCGTACCCTGCGCCGAAATGCCCGGTATACATGCCGAGTAATAAATTACTGCCTGGTATATACACCCTGTCAGTAAATTTTACCTCGCTGGTAAATAAAGGGAAATTATAACGAAGGGATGGAAGCAGGCTGTCTAAGCCGCGCATCAGTATATTTTTATCTTTCCCGGTTTCATATCTATTATAGGCATCGCCATATTGAAGTACATAAGGGTCATACGTTTTATTACCGGATATTTTTTTTGCCATGGAAAACACACGCCCCATCGGATGGTTGGCAAGGAAGCCTTCTTCTTTTTTAATGGTCAGCTTATTTTTTACCCATTGCAGGGAACCCGGCATTTGTTTTTCTGATGGATTACTTCCGGTTGTATCCATCAGGCGGGCCACCGAATGAATGGGTTCCAGATATAGGGAATCTTTTGTAATGGCATACATTCCCAGGAAGTGACTGTAAAGTTCGCTGATATGCCCCAGGCTTTCCCAGCGATAATAGCTGTACGCAAGGTCCGCATCGTACCAGTTACCCTTGTAGCCGCCTATTTTGTCGGATGCAAAAGTAACAGCAGCAGGAAAGACTCCCCGGGGTTTTCCATTTTCTTCCCGGTCAGCATCTGCCGACCATGCTGCGCACCATTCTGCGAAAGATGTAAGAATAGCCGGATTGCGGTTGTACCACGCCGTCCATAAGCCAGGCAGTAACGCGCGGGCATTAAGAGGTACATCCACACCATAGGGCGCTTCCTCTTTTACCTGGGTAGCAGATAGATAATAGGATTTAAAGTGACGGTGACCGAGCGGTGTTATGCCTGTCCATACCTCATTAAAATGCTGCATACCTATCATGCATCTTTCCACATATTCCGGATCGCCATATTTTACGAGGAATATGCCGGCGTGGGTATCCCGAAAAAGCTCGGCGGAATGTTCTACATCATCTATTCTTTTTGCAAATCCTTTTTCCAGTATGCCGCTGTTCCAAACGCCGTCTGCCAGCCGCGTATGCCCTGCTATGGCCACGCTGTCGTCTGCACCCAATATGGCCGGCATCCACCATCGAAGGATCTCTACATCGTCTCCGTATTTTCCTCCCAATTCTCCATTGGCTGCCTGCCGCTCATTTACCCACCAGTGAATAATCTGCAGCATGCGCGTAACGGCCTCCCGCTGGTAGACTGCCCAGCCGGGCATACCTTTGGGATTTGTGATACCGGTTGTTGCAAAAAAAATATTTTCTCCACGGTACATTTTTAATACCTGGTGTTCCGGGAATGCAGTAGATAACAGGGTGAAATAATCAGGGGAGATGGTATCCGGGTAAAGACCCCCGTCTTCTTTATCGAGCCAGTAATAAATTCTTGCTCTCAGGTATAAGGATTTATAATAGAGTGGATGCAAGGTATCTGCTGCCATCTCTTTTAGCATGTCAGCGGCAAGATATAACCGCTTGGTATAGTTCATGCCGGTGCCTTTAACGGCCCACGACCATCCTCCTCCTTCATAATAGGAGCAGGCGAGCAGATAATTATTCACTTTCGACCGTTCTTTTAACAGTAAGGAGTTCGTGGGTGTTACCAACAACTTTCTTTCCAAAGCGGCAGCATATCTTTTTACCGCCACCGTATCCATGTCAATGGATGCGCGCAGGGGCATTGCTTCCGGCAGGGTCTGACTGTCACAGGAATGCAAACAGAAAGTAAATAAGTATATGGTGAAATAAAATCTCATTACAGTTATTGGTATCCGTTATTTGAGTTTAGATATTTCTATTCCAGCGGTAATAACGGCCCCGAGTCCGCGTGGATCGTGATCGATGGTTTGCCTGTCCAGGTAAAACTGAACATCGTTTCCGATCTCCGTACCCCGGCATATACCATGCACAGTACCATCGGCATCTATATTTTTCCTGACGGCATTCCATCCGTTTACGGCATACTTTTTATATCCAGGTGGCAGCCAGCCTTTTCTTACACCCCTGGCAATGGCAAGCGTGAACAGGGCGGTACAGGAGGTTTCTTTATAGGCATCCGGCCGGTCAAGTACCTGCCCCCACATACCGCCTGCTTCCTGGTAAGGGAGCAGGTGGTCGATATGTTGCCTGAACATGGCCAGTATGGTTTTGAATTGGGGGTGGCGGGGAGGCAACGATAATAGTAGTTCCGCCGTGGCCCACACGATCCATCCATTGGCACGGCCCCAAAATACTGCGGATCGTTCGCCGGTAGTACTAAACCAGCCGTGTTTATATAATCCTGTTTTCGGATCCAGTAAATATTTTTTAAAATGGATAGCCTGTTGTGCGGCCTCGTCGTAGTATCTAGTATCCCCGGTGGCTGCCGCTATCCTTAGCAGGAAGGGCACACTCATAAACAGATCGTCTGCCCATACGGTATAGTTAACGGGCTCCGGCCGGCAGAAAGTTCCATCCGCCAGGCGCATCTGCCGGCGATAAACATAATCTGCAATGGGCATAAGCCATTGCTTAAGCAAAGAGTCTTTATTTTTAAGATATAGTTCGGCGAGGGGTAAAGCCGGTGTGCCGGCGTCGTCGAGCATAGATTGCCGGAAGATGCGGTGAAAGCCGCCCCTGTAAGCATGCAGCGAATCGTACTGCCATCTAAAATATGCCTCGTTATCCAGTGTAAAGCAGCTGTATTTTTTTATGAAATCAGTATACCTGGCATCTTCCAACGCCATTATCGACCATAGAGTTGCTCCATTGGAGTAATTCCAGTCGGCATAAGAATCGCGCCGGTAAGTTGCGTTGGCAGGTATCACCAGTTCAGGAAGGTAATGTATGGGGGATGATTGCCACGCGATCATTTTATTGTTAATGATATAGTAAGGCTTTATTTCTTTTGACGCGGTATCAAGTGATTCCTCTGACGGGAAGGCCGCCATTAACCAGGTATTGGTATCAAAATTTACCGACTTATCTAAATCCAGGTTGTTCAATACGGGTCTAACAAAAACGACCTGCCGCCCCGTATCTGCCAGGTAATTAACCATAATAAGGTTGGAGCCTTTTTTAAGTAACGCTGTAAATGTGGTGTCGAACCTAAACCTTCCGTATGCAATTTCTTTAGGGTGACCTATATTTCCTTTATGCTGCCGGTATACCAGCATGCCATTTACCGTGATACTTACCGGGCCCCCGCTGCTGACCCCAAAATGAATGACTGTATCAGAAAGCACTTTCGCATGGCGGAACGCACTGCCTGCCTGGCCCTTTTGCAGGTTAAAATGCCTGAAGTCGATAATCTGCATACCGAGTTGTTCCAGCTGCGGCTGCAATTCAAAAGCAAATACGGTTTCCCGGATTACCTTATCAGCAACACGTTCCGCTATATGAAGTGCAGAGCTGTCCTGCGCTTCTAATTGCTTTGCAGTTGTGATCAGTAGCAGTATTAAGATGAATCGCATTTTATTCATGTATGTTTACTGATTTTTTATCTTTCCATACAAAACGGCGGAGCGGGTAATGTTTTATAACGTCGGAGACAGAACCGTTGCGGCTATTGGTTATATACACCACTGCGTCTGTACTGTCGGAAGGCGGAATGTCGAGCCCCGAGAGCGAAAAGTTTTCCGTTTTTTCAAGCGCTATTCCCGGCCTGCTATCCGGGCTTCTCGATCTGACGGTTACATTCGTCATACGTATATCCCGTGCATTACTCACATAAAATCCGTAGGCAGGTAATTTGCCAAACATAGTGGCTTCCGGGTAGTCTTTTTCTTTTGCCTCAGGATGGCGTTCTCTATCCTTTACAGTTCCCCCTCCGGTTGTTTCTATACTGATATGGTTTAGGGACACGCTTTCTATTGGTGCGCCGTCGATACCAGCAATAGCACATCCGGTAGTATCCGCTCCGGTAGCAACGATGTCTGATATATGAATATTCCTGATCCTGCCGGTGGGCGGCAGTATTGCATCGTCCCTGTATTTCCTGCCACGGTTGCCAAGACGTATAAAAATTGGGACCTGTGGTCCCTGTATTATGATATTGCTGATAGTGATGTTTTCCATTATACCTCCATCCACTATTTCGAGGGCCAGTCCGCTGATGCCGGCAGGTTTTCCATAAATAGTCGAAACCTGGCCGGAGGGTTTGATCACACAATTGGAAACGGCTACGTTCCGGAAGCCGCCGGTAGATTCAGTGCCAAACTTAAGCGCATTGCAGTGACTGCTGATGACACAATTGGTGATCGTAATATTTTCGGAAATAAGGGGTGAAGTACTTTTAATGGTAATACCATCATCGTCCGAATCGCCGTTTATATTAGAGATGGTTACAAACCTGCAGCCGTCTATATCCATCATGTCATTGTTTTTATTGGAATGGTTCCAGATATTCAGGCCATCGATACGCACGTATTCGCAACCTAGGTAGTGCTGCATCCAGAATGCGGAATTGCGGAGGTGCACATTTATGACCGATACGTTTTTACAACCTGCGAACCATAACAGGTAAGGGCGGTTTTTATAGCGGTCAGGTTTTACAAGGGTGGTAACCCGAAAACTGCCTCCCTGTCCGTCAATCGTTCCTTCTCCTTCTATTCCCACGTTTTGCTGTCCTTTACAGAAAATCAGGCTTTGTTTCGCCCACTGGTCGCCATAAAAGGGTATGCCTGCATCCAGGTACGGATATTTAGCGATGTCTGTATGTGCCAGCAGCGTAGCTCCTGCGGAAATGCTTAAGATGACGTTGCTTTTTAACCGGATCGTACCTGTTAAAAATCTGCCTGGCGGAAAATATACTTTACCTCCATTTACCGCGCATGTATCAATTGCTTTCTGGATAAAAGATGTATTGTCCGTAGTGCCGTCGCCCCTTGCGCCAAAGGCGGTTACGTCGTGGTATTGAGCACGGGTGCTTATGCTTGTTAAAAGTGTAGCCAGGCAGGTAAATACAATGAGGGCTATAGTGCAAGCAAAAGAAGTTGATCTCATAACTAACTATTTATAAAGAATACCTGTTCATTTGATCCTGTAGCCATAAGGCTGAAATGTTATATGCGGATTCGATATCGGCAATACCTGTTTCCGCACCTCCTACATCCAGGGCAAAATGCCCTTTATAACCGATCTGTCGCAGGGCATTGAAGAAACTATTCCAGTTGATAAGCCCGGTACCGGGTACCAGGTGCTCCACGCGGCTTCCACCGTTGTCTGAAATATGAATATAATTTATTTTATCCGCCAGTCTCAATACGCTTAATGGCAGGTTGTCCCTGAAATAATATTGATTGGCTGTGTCTAGGTTAAATTTCAGATTATCGCAGTTTACGGCCTGGCTAAAATTGATAAATGAATCGGTTCCGGTAATAAGGCTGCCTTCGCAGGGGTGCATCTGGTATTGCAGGCCGTATTTAGCGGCAATATCACATGCCTGCGTATAAACAGACGTTAATTGATGCCAGTAATCGCCCCATATAAATGCTTCGGGTAACCCGGCGTTTAGCAGGTCGCTTTCCCCGTAATGCCTGCGTATAGGGGCGTTGCCGGAATAAACCAGTGGAAGCAATGGTCCATTGTCCAACACTCCCGTGGCGCCGAGGTAATGCGCAGTAGCGCAGCCTGCTTCGAACAGTTCGAGTGCTTCGGAGTGTTTACCCGGGTCCGATGAACTTAACTGGGGCAGTACAATACATAATACCGGCAGGCTACAGCCATATTCCTGCAACGCGCCTGCTATCTTTTCTTTATTCTTGTAAAGATACTCCACGTTTCTGCTACCTATTCCTTCCAGTTCGATAGAACTGAACCCCATAGCTGCCATTTCTTTTATATGTAACAGGGTATCGGCAATATCCGGTGGGTAACCATACCGGGTTATACTGTATAGATAAGCACAAGTGATATTTGAATTATGTTTTATACCGGGCATCGTTTAATCGTTCAGCGGCATGAATCGTTAATTTACGTGTACGTTAACGAATTTAAGGAAAAGCTATGATAATTGTAATGTATTTGTTCTGTTTTTATTTAAGGACAGACACCCTGTATGTAAGTGACCGTTTAAATACCGAGGTATCACCCGATATTTCCATTTCCACCGGAAAGGCTTTCAGGGCAGGGTAGGGTGACCAGTAATTGGCTTCGTCTCTTCCGGTTATCAAACGAATGCCGGGTGTCAATACCGCGAACAGCAGTTTTTTTTCGCCGGTATTTATCAGCAGGGTACTGTCGTTTATTTTTGTAAATAGGGTACCTTTTAAATGAATAAAAGGTTCTACGATGGTGATTGTCGGCCATGCATCGTGCCATACCAGGTGAATGGTTTTCTGATAAAAACTATCCGCAAAAAGATATTCCATTTTATAGGCAACGCCACCTGCCAGTTGGTTCTTGTCTTTAAGCTCCCCGCCGGCAATCACTGTATATTCACTTTTGATGGCCGAATCGATAGATAGCCTGCTGTCAAACTCGAAAAGATTGGTAAAATATCCAGTGTTGTCCGTATATTCGATCCGCGGGGTTAAACACCGCACACCCGGGGCTTCCGGAAAACTCATAGGCTCCGGCCTGGTGTAGATGGTAGGACTGGAAGCTTGTAAAAAACCGCAGCCCTTCATCCACACATGTGTGATAGCTCCGCCAGATGGCCGGAACATGTATTTCCCTTTGGCACCTGCGGGGTCCTTGTACCTGTATCCGGTGATGGTAGCCATAAAATTCTCCGTACGTACTTCCACTAAATCCAGTGTTGGGAACAGTTTAAGCCATCCTGTTTTATCCGAAGGAAGGTCCGTTAACAGGCGAAACTGTTTATCATCCAGTTCGTAAGCCATCGCAATATTTTTTGCTTTGGTAAATGTCGGATAAATACAGGGTGGCGTGTCGAATACCTCCTGGTGCTGAAGGCCATACCCGATCAGGTCGCCGGCCATATTTTTCCGTAGGAAAAAAAGGTTACGCAACGCCGCAGAAGGGTATCTCGGATCCTCATCTGCATAAAGGCTGAACAAAACCTGGCATCCGTCTGAAGTAGCACTTCCGAAGCCAGTCCATTTGTTGGAACGGATACCCCAGGAAGCGTCCAGCGATCCATCCGGATATATGAAATACAGGTGATTTTTTACCGATCTTTTAACGTAGCCGTTTACCAGGGTATCTCCGGTATACCTGGCGTATAATCCCAACCCCCATAACGACATTTCCATATCATAGCCCAGGTCAACACCTAATTTATTGCCATGACTCCTTCCTCCTTCTCCGTTAATAAAGCCGTCATCATCCATCTTGGCAATCGTTCTGCGGGCGAGTTGTGCTGCCTTACGCAGTAAAGAAGTATCGTTAAACATCCATCCTGCTTTAGCCAGCGTAGCGGAGGTAGTGGCCACATAGTTGATACTGGCAAATTCAGGCTTCATTACTGCGGCCAGGTATCCAGCCGCTTTTTTCATGGATGTTGTCCATTTATCGCGCCGGTACCTGCCCAGGTCATTACCAATTATATCATACGATAGCAACAGCATCAGGAGTTGATCCGTGGTGGTGCCTTTCCATTCTTCCGGGGTTTCTTTCCAGCTCCCATCTGGCTGCTGCTGTTTCATTAGCCAGTCGGAGGTGCTAATAGCTGCCTGCAGATACCTGGCATCTTTGGTTGCTTTATACATAACCGAAAACGGGTAAACAGCTTCGGAGGCCCTGGTATGCATTACGTTGCAGTGCGTGCAACGGATAGCCCCCCTGTCCGGATCAGATTCCCTGGTAAGCTGTCTTTCTAACAATGCATTACACAGATCACCCAGTGTAGTAAGATATTCTTTTTTAATATCAGTCTTTTGCGCGGCACATGCATTAACAGCCAGCAAGACGATAATTAAAATATGTATGATTACTCTTAAACAAGGCATGCCGGGAATCGTTTAGATAAAAATAAGTATATTTTCGGGTACGTACACGAATATATTTTTTTACCGGATTACGGCAACCATTAAAGGTGAATTATTAATACCGGGTATGTTACGCAATAATATCGTATCAAAGGGCCGGATGCAGCATGAATTCCACCATCAGCCGGCAACCCTTACCCGGGGCTGACTCAATGGACACTTTTCCATCGTTTAAAGATGCCCTGTTGTATATATTGTTAATGCCAATGCCGTTTCTTGTTTGAGAACTGTCAAATCCCCTGCCGTTATCCTGTATAAAGAGACTCAGTTTGGCCGCGTCGCGCTCCAGAGAAATAAATACTTCGGAAGCATGGGCATGTTTGATGATATTATTAAACTGCTCCTGCACGATGCGGAAGATATTCAACTTTAATTTTTTGCTTAAATCGTCCTCAGTAAATGTCTGTCGACTGAAAGAAATACTAAGCGGTGCGGATGCCATTAGCTGTTCGGAGAGGTTGTCGATGGCTTCGCATAGATGAAGGGTATCGATATCGTGGCCTGCCAGCGATTTGGAGAGTTTCCTGATTTCATCGATTGCAAGTGTAAGTAGTTCGGCAGACGTGTTGATCATCTCGCCCGTTTTTCCTTTATTACTTCTTGCGGAAGTAATATAAAGCTTTGCGGCTCCCAGTATCTGGTTTACGTTGTCATGCAGTTCTTTTCCCAGTTCCAGCTTTTCTTTTTCCTGGGCATCCACTACTGCTTCAGTTATCTCCCGTTGTTTAAGTACCAGTTCACGGTCTAGTTTTTTCTGTAATTGAATTTTTTCCGTCACATCATTTGCAAGCACCAGGATGGCCGTTTTACCCTGGTAATCTATATTGTGTGAAGTGATCTCCACAAAGATGATCTCGCCGTTCTTCTTCAAATGCTTCCATATACTCAGCTCTTTAATGCCTTTGGAATTTTTCCAATCCCTAATTCTTTTTTCCAGCAGACTGATTTCAGACGATGGCCGGATATCCGTTATCCGCATCTTTTGAAATTCCTCTACACTATACTTGTAATGGTAAACAGCTGCTTCATTAACCTCCAGGAAGTAAAGGCTTTCCTGGTCGAATATCCACATGGGCATCGGGTTTTGCTGGAACAGGTAGCGATATTCCCTTTCAGAATCCCTGACCTTCTTTTCTGCATTTTTACGGTCTGTAATGTCACTTTGTATGGCGAAATGCTGGGTACACTCTCCGTTAGCGTCAAAAATGGACTCTCCATGTATTTCTATCCAGTAGGGCAAACCCATTTTATTGTAGTTGAGTATTTCGCAATGGAAGGGCAAGCAGTTCCTTATTTTTTTGCGCAGGTAGCGTATGGTTGTAGCATCCGTATCTTTACCCTGAAGAAAGCTGCCGGGTTTCTTACCTTTCACTTCCTCTGCCTTGTATCCCGTTATCCGTGTAAAAGCATTGTTAACCCAGGAAATATTACCCGCTGTATCACTGATAATTACCGCATTGGACGTTTCTTTGGCAATCAGGGAAAGGATTTTCAAGGTGTCTTTTACCTCCTTTGTTTCCGTGATATCCCTTGAATTGGCAACAATACCTCGTATGTTGATATCATTCATTAAGTTGGTGAGTTTGGTTTCTATCCACCTCCAGTTGCCCTTATTATCGAGGAACCGGTAGGGAGCAAGTTCAAGGTAATTTTTATCCATTATCAACCCGTATTGTTCTGAAACGGCACTGGCATCTTCGGGATGTATAAAGGAGAAGGCATTTTTTCCGATCAAGGATTCGGCATCATAGCCCAGGATAGGGGTAACGGTTGGACTTACATAATTATAAATTCCGTAGGCGTCCAAAACGCCAATGAGGTCGGCACCGTTTTGTACGAGCGATCGGAACCTGTTTTCACTTTCCTTTACTCTAAGAGAGGTCAGTTTAGTTTCCGTGATATCCTGGACGGTACCCCTTAGCCATAGCGGCCTGTTTTTATCATCCACTACCCGTTCACCCAATTCGCACACGTATCGTATGGTTCCATCCGGAAGTACTATCCGGTGTTCCATATTCATAGTGATACCTTTGTTAATTACCATTTCTCTATGGGCTTCCCAGGCTGGGCGGTCGGCCGGGTGTACAGCATTTAAAAAAGTTTCGTAAGCGGGGATATGCTGTTTGTCAAGTCCGAAAATACGGTATATCTCGTCCGACCAGTACAGGGAATTATTGACAAGGTCAAGGTCCCAGTTTCCGATATGTGCCAGTTTCTGGGCATTTGCGAGTCGTCTTTCGCTTTCTGTTAGAGAGGCTACTAATTCCTGGAGGGAGACATCAATATTGGAGCGCGTATTTTGCAGGTTAGACATATAAGAATATAGCAATTTTTCGGCCCCCCTCACCTATTGGTGATGATTACTAATGCCACGCAATAGTTTAGTATTAGTTTGAGCGCACCTGCTAGATATTTTCATATAGCCTGCGTACATAGTTTCTGTGTTCTGTGAGTAAGGCGCTTACTTTTAGCGAACGCTAAAAAAGTAAAGAAATTACCGTAAGATGAAAGAATATATAAAATCTGCGAAAATATATAAGCCTGGCGAACGTTATTGTAAATCAAGCAAACGGCCAAAGCCAATTTTATTCAGCTAAATATGATAGCATCTATGAAAATTCTTTTATCATCCGCCCTTATTGTTTCCCTTTTCATCTTTACAACCGGTTGTTCCAAAAAGGACGAATCTTCAGCCCCGGAAAGCACTACATTTACCGCTGTTACTACTATCACCGATAAGGATGGAAATGTTTATACGATAGGTTACGACCAGGTAAGCTCCAACAACCAGGATGCTTATTTGCAAAAAAAGAATGCAGGCGGACAAACCGTATGGAGAAAAATTTACGACGGCTCTCCCATTGACAGCCGCGGTGTATGGATAACCCTGGACGCGAATCAGGACCCATGGGTAGTATTTTCTGCCGATGGAGGAAGTGGTGGCAGTACAGCTTTCAACCAAAAAGAAGTGGAAGCAAATGCTTTTACAGGAGTATATAAATCAGGCTACGGCGCCGGCGGCGGCCCACGCGTTGTAATCGCTGCCCATATTAACCGGGAAACCGGTAAAATATTTAAAGGCAGTTACCTGGGGGCAAAGCTTACCGATGGCAATACCAATTCAATCTCTGCCGATAAGATAGGTATTAATGGCGGCCGAATGGTATTGGAAGTAACATCCGCCTATAAACCCCCTGCTGCCGGTGGCACGGGAAACTTTACTGAACATCCGGATGCAACGGAAGAAAACAAGCAGGGCAGCTACTGGAAACTCAGGATGGTTTTTTCAGCAGATTTTTCCAGGCTGGAGGAGAGTGTGGTATTGAAGTAAACACATAAAAAATAGTGTTGATCAGTACATACAATGCGGTTTCCATGAATGGGCTAACATCAAACGGAAGACAATATCCTCATAATTTTCAACGTAGTGATTACTTACAATTATCACTTACCCATTCGCCGTCTATCATCACTTTACATACTTTCACCAGGTATTCGAACGGGTCGCCGTTGTATAGCACCAGGTCGGCGTCTTTTCCCTTCTCGATGCTTCCCACTCTTTTATCGATACCGAGCAGGCGTGCGGGATTGATGGTAACCGCGCGTATACCTTCTTCGTAAGGAAGCCCGTTGGCTACGGCCAGTGCGGCTTCCCAGAGTATAACTCTTGTCTTAGGTACATACGCTTCATAACCGCTTTCGATACTTACGGGAATGCCTGCCTTTGTAAGGATGGCCGCGCTCTCCCGGGTCATATTCAATAATTCGCCATCGTTTCTTGCCATGGTAGCATGCAGTATCAAAGACGCTTTTGCGGCTTTTATTTCATCGATTACTCTATAGGCTTCCGCTCCGCCATCTATTACCAATATAAAATTGAATTCCTTGCTTAGCCGGATGGCATTCATAATATCATTGGCCTTATTGGCCGTTATCAGTGCCTTTATTTCTCTCCTTAGCAGTTTGGCAAGTATATCATACCTCGGGTCGGCAGCAGGCCACTTACTGGTATCCCTGCCATTTAATTTGTCCATGTATCCCTTCGCCTTTATGAGCTCGGTGCGTAGCATGGCTATTTGTTTGGCTTTCGTGCCCGGAGAGGTAAAATTCTCCTGTACAGAAATGCCGATCGTCATGGCCAGCATGGCAAGAGGGTGTATCATCGTGGTTTCTACCGTGCCGGGTTTAGTCTTTACGATCATGGTCTGGCCGCTTATCAGTGCCCCGGTACCATGCCCGGTGTGAAGCGTGGTGACGCCGTTATCGCGAACATATTTCACCAGCTTCTCTTCGGGATTATATGCATCTATCGCGCGTAAATCGGGTTGTACGGGGGCTGATTTCTCCAGTTGATCCTGGTCTGCAGGATTATTAAGCGCCCCGGAAAATCCAACGACGCTTCTGGCATCTATAAGCCCCGGCGTTACTACAGCCGCTTCATATACGGTATATCCTGCGGGTATGGTAACGGCGGTGGCGGTTCCTACATTTTCTATTTTGCCATTTTTTACCAGGATAACACCGTTCTTCACAGGTGCTCCCCCCGAGGTGTAGATGATGCCCGCTTTAATGGCAGTTTGTGCATTAACGGTTATAGCCATTATTAACAGGGCCGGTAGTATAAAGATTCTTTTCATGAATTTTGTGTTAATCGTTTTCATTGCTTTCATCATCATGTGCATGCCCGCCACCATCGCCGGTATAAACCTGGTAGCCTCCTGTAAGAAATGCTTTATCCGTGGGGTTAGAGAGGTCGAACCGTTTTTTACCCTCTACCCAGGTCTGTTCTACTTTGGTATAAACGCTGAACGGATCGCCGGAAAGAATAATGAAGTCCGCATCTTTTCCGGCTTCGAGCGTACCTACCCGCCTGGACAGGTCCAGCGTTTTGGCACCCGCGATAGTAAGTGCTTCGAGTGCCTTTTCACGGCTCAAGCCTCCCCTTATCATCAATGCAGCGGAGCGGAGCATCAGCCTTGAATCGGTTATATAATCGTCTGTATGCAGACTTACCAGTACACCTGCCTTATCCAGCAGGTTACCGTTCGTAAACGAAAAATCCATAGCTTCCAGTTTACCCCCGGGTGCGTCTATCATTATTATGGAGCAGGGAATGTTTGCCGCAGCAATTTCGGCAGCTACTTTATACCCCTCCGTTACATGATGAAGTACCAACCGGAGACCAAACTCCTTACCAAGCCGGATCGCGGTTAGTATGTCATTATCTTTATGTGTGTGAAAATGGATGATCCGTCTTCCTTCCAGTGCTTCCACCAATGGTTCCAGCCTCAGATCACGTTCCGGAAGCTTACTGGAATCCTTCCCGGCTTTTTCTATCTTTTGTTTATATTCCACCGCCTTTACAAACAATTCCCTGTCCATAGCCGCACTCTTTGCCCTCGTTCCGGGAAATCCGGGTGTATTGCGCATGGGGTTGGTGCCATTGGCCATTTTCATTCCTCCAAAAACGCCTTTTTCATTTGTCAAAAGAAGATCTTCGATGATCCGGGCTTCCCGCATCTTTACATAGATCGTCTGGCCGCTCATGAGGTGGCCGCTTCCGGGCATTATATTGATCGTGGTAATGCCGCCTGCGAGTGCTTTTTTGAACCCGTCGCTGGTAGGGTCCACTGCGTCCATTACCCGTGTATCGGGATTAAGGGCTGCCGACCGGTCGCCTCCTTCCGGTCCGCCGAGGTGAGAATGGGTATCTATAATACCGGGCATCAGTATTTTCCCCGATACATCGTTGATGGTGGCATTGGCGGGTATACGGGTAGTGGAATCCCCCAGTTTTACAATTTTTCCGTTCTGTACAATCAATACACCTTTACTGACAGGAGCCCCGCTGATCGGGTAGATCAACGCCCCCTTAAAGGCAACCGGTTTATCCTGCGCCAGGGCAAAAGCCGGGCTTATGCAGGCAAAAGCAATAATAATCAGGTATTTTCTCATGTAGTTGGTCGTTCCGGTTTGTAGTTTTAGTAAATCAACATTATTTTAAAGATACAAATATCCCGATCATAATAAAATGGAAATAATCCGGCGGTTAATCTGGCTGAGATATTTGATAAGCCTTGTGATGTTTTCTTACCTGTACTTATTGTTTTTACCACACATTTATACCTGTTGCTATGAGTCAAACTTCAGCCTCTTAAGACAAAGCAACTGTTATTTGGCACCAAATAGTTATGGCATTGTAATAGGTTTATATTAGTTTAGTGAGATTATTAACTTCACCCGATGGGGCTAAAACAAAATGGTATACTGATGACAAAATTATCACACTGGCAATGTTTAGCTATGAATATTAAATCTACGCCTATATGCAAAAGAGTCTACAATTATCTTTACTAAGTATCTCTATAATTGGCAGTTTAGTTTTATGTCAATGCCGATCTAAAAAACATGTAGGTCAAATTGAAAAATTGGCAAATATAAAAAGTAAAATAACCGAAATAATAGGGCAAACTCCAAACTTACCTTATTCTGCGGAAGGTATTATTGAAATTAGAGTTCCCGAAAAACCGGATAATAATAGAATAAATATTTTCTCAATAAAAAAATATCTTCCTCTTGAGACAACAAAGGATTTTATTATTGGTGAAATAAGTAGATTAAAGATTGTTAATAGTAAGATATATATCCTCGATCTAAAAACTAATTCGGTAATTATCTTTTCTGATAATGGTAAGTTTTTGAAACGTATACATGATGTAGGGCCAGGTCCCAATGAATACATAGATTTATCAGCAATGCAGGTTAGTAAAGAGAACAATTTCATTGCGCTTTACGACCCTCAACGTAAAAAATTTATATATTATGATCTCGAAGGTAATTTCTTAAGTGTAAAACAAGGTAGTATCTGGGTTAGAGATTTCGCTATGTTTGAAACAGGGGAGTTTTGTTATTACTTAGAAAAGCAGTATGGCAATGTAAGTGATGTCTTAGTAACTGATAAAAATCTGATTCCGCGCAAAAAGGGGATTGCCGGGATACCTCCTAATCAATCTTTGAATTACCATGGTGGGAGGGGAAGTTTTGAAGATTATCAGGACAAAAAACTGTTAATGTCATCTTTCAGGGACACTGTTTATGAGCTTACACCTTCATCTATACGTGCAAAGTATGCCTTAAAATATACAGGGCATCCTTTGCCTCAGAATTATGCTGATGGCGGCATTAATGTTTTTCTTAAAAAAGCGGCAGCGGAACCTTTTAATTTTTCCCTGGGAGATATTTTAGAGAATGAAGACTTCGTCATATTTATGATTTCAATGGGGGGAAATTCTGACTGGAGGGATCTGATTTATAGCAAAAAATCGGGTGCAACTCATTGGGGTACTATACAGGATAAAAAAACAACCCTTCAATTTGGATCACCCGTAATAAATAATACTGATAGTTCTCTTATAATTGAACTTTTTCCTGAGGCGGCCCTAATCCTGTATAAGGAATATCAGGATAAGAAGATTACACTTCCAAAAGAACTTATTGATGTATGTAAAAACCTAAAAAAGTATGATAATCCTATACTCTGCTTTTTGGAATATAAACCGTTTTAGATTGCTTGAAGTAATGCATACAAAACAGTTGATTTTGCTGATGTTTTTTTCTGCAATAGCTACGAGTTTGGCTTATTCTCAGAAAAGCGGAAGCGGTGCAGTACTGCTGCCGGCTGATTTAAAAGTAATGGATCTTCAAGGTTCAGAGCATATATTGCTGAATTTGGCAAAGGACAAGAAGCAATTATTTTACAAAATAAATCCTATCTACTGCGGTCCCTGCATTGATCGTGAAATAAGATGCCTTAATGGGTTGGTAAAACAATTGCCCGATCATTCTATTGTTGTTCTTACTTCCTTTTCAGACTTCAGATCTTTTCTCTCCTTTTCTTTAACCAATACCAGTAATCTCTTATGTTATAACATTGTTTCTACTGATCTAAGCTTCAACGATTCAGCGAAAGAAGGTTCCTGTTATTTTAATATTGCTGAAGTAGGTGAGGTTATTGACATTTTTTTCTCTGACAAACAATCTCCCCAATCATCAAAAAAGTATCTTATAAAAACCTGCAAGAAATTATTTGGAGTAAGCGCAATTCTTTGATATATTTTTTCCTGGAAAAATTTCACCCTTATTTAATGATAAATTATTTCTATGGCTGATTGCTGACGGGAAAGCATGGGGTCAAAAGGTAACTGAAGTTGCATACTACAAGGCGAGGGTTAGATCCGCCGCCCAAAAATAAAAAGAATCAGGCAAGCTCCCGGAGTGTTTGTTCGACAGCCTGCCACTTCCCAAACAAGGCTTCCAACTGGCTTCGTTCTTGGTCATCGACAAACAACGTAATTTTTTTTCGGTCCGGTAGGCCAATTCCAGATTAAATAACTGCGCGTTGCCACTTGGATTGGGGAGATGGAAACAGGGTCAGTAGCCAGGAACCTGGTGGCTCTGTATCCATAAGGACTGCATCTTCATCCGACGTTAATTCTATTTCGATCGTTCGCAGCACCGGTTGATCCCGCGCTGTTACATTGCTGCGCACCGGTATGGTTCCAAAAGCATAATAACGCTTGACTATACATTCGTCCCCATATAATTTAAGCTGTATAATAGAAAAAAAAGAAAAGGTAAGCAGTATCAAAATCACAACAAAGGCATAGTCCGGTTGGTGATTCCGTATTAGGTAAGCTATTAGCAGAATACCTATAAACAAAATTAGTCTTCGGATAAGTAGTTTTTTGCCTATTGAACGTTGATAAAGTAGTGTATGCATCGTAGGATCAAATATCAAACAAATTACCAAAATTTCCACCAGGGGCGTTTCGCTGGTTGCAAAGGCACCGGCAGTTGCTCTTGATACGTCTTATCATAGAATTCGCCTTCGTCGCCTTGTACGCACCCGCCGAGCACCTTGGCAATGGCCACCATTTTGTGGACAAGTGCTTCATCGGGATATTTAGAGATGATGGCCCCGCCAAAATAGGCCAGCCAGGGCAGGCCGTTCGGATCACGATTCGTGGGATGCGCAAGCCAATCGCAATAGCCGGGCGCAGGCATGACCTTTCCTGGATTAGCGCGGTCCTTTATCATATAGGTAGTGGTAATTACCAGATCAGGATCGGTGTCAATATAGGCCAGCCATTCGTCAAGACCAATATTGCTTTCTTCGTCAAAGTCTTCCAGGTCGTTCTTCCGGATGATATGCAATTCATATCCCATATACGTCGGTGTTAATTATATGCCAGGTAATATACCATTTTTATACATTCCTCCTATGACGGTGGCCTACTTTTCATAATGCTATTCACCCCTCCTGTCCCCTCCAGGTCGACCGGTTTATCAAGGATATCGAATGGGAGGCTTCGCAGCAAATAAATGAGTGAGCCTTTTTACATAAGCTTGTACTTTCGTAGGACATTCCGCCAGTAACCGATCCTTAATGGATACGTGTTCCATGACATCCAGGCAAGGAACTACATACCTAACCTTCTGGCAGCGACTGGCCACTGCTATTATAGATGCAATCGCATTAGCGCCAATCAACATTTGGCTGCATATGTTTGAAAATTCATCCGATATGTGGATCGTAATAGAGGCTTTCTTCTTCCATTGTTTGGTGAATGGCACTTAATAGCTACTTATTCGTTTACTCAGTCTGGGGATGGAACCGTAAAGCATATCTACATGTCGAAAACGACTTGATAAAAACGATGGACATTGAACTAACATAAAATATAAAGGAAATAATCATTACCAGAACTTCCACCAGGGTTTGACAACGGTCACAGAAGATTTGAAAAAGTAGCGCAGTACAACAAACAAGAAAGGCTTCAATTTCTTGAAACCTTTTTGTCATGCTTGCTCCCCTAATTGGACAATCATCTAACCAATTTATAGATAATCTCATTGCTTTTAGTAGGTTACCAGAATGACATTCTTTGGAAAATACGACATAGTATTTGTCGCAAGAAACAAATTGCATCGCTTCTTTTATTACTCATTTTTCAGGAAAATGCTTGAGTATTTCATTATCTTCATTCGCATTTAACAAAAGCGATTATGCTGCCGGTATACAAAGCCGTATCTTTTAATGGGATTATAGACAAGGGTGGCAGAACCAAACCTTGGTCCGTTCTGGTTGATACACCGAATGGAGTCAAACCCTATGTAGTTAAAATGTTTACCTCGGACTTGGTCCAACGGCAGGATTCTGTCGCCAATGAAGTGCTGGGAAATGTGCTGGCCGAAAAATTTGATTTACCCGTGCCTAGTGGAGCGCTGATCGAGATGGATGAAGATTTTCGTATGAAAATCAGAGATCCTAATGTTTTGGACATATATGATCGCGTGGACGAGCGGCTTAAATTTGGCTGTGAATTAATAGAAGGCAACATATTGTTCAATCCTGCGTTCACCAAAAGTCAAGCTCAAAAAATGATTGGTCTCGATACCCTTTTCGCCTTTGATTGTTTGATTCGGAACCGGGACAGAAATAATGGGAAGCCCAATTTATTGGTCAAGTCCAATTCCGCCTATTTGATTGATCATGATCTTGGCTTTGAAATTGACAATCAGGCGTTTGAGGAACTTCGGACGGGTAAATGGAATGAAAATTTTTACCGGTATCATATTTTCTGGAATTATCTAAAACGATCCAGAAAGACTACGAAAGCCACTTCCTTTGGTGAATTCCAAGAATACCTACGAACGAGCGACTTCCATTCGCTAAAACCATACCTCACGCAGTTGTCGAGAGCAGGATATAGTAGCGCCAGGCATGAAGACATAACCCAGTGGCTGGCACTCATTAAAAAAAATTCGACTAACTTTGTAAACCTTTTAAAAAGTTTTATTTCATGACCACGCCTTTCACATACAGTATTTTGCAATATAAACACTCTTTTATTCTGGGGGAGGCTGTGAATGTTGGCGTTCTTTTTCACTTTCCGGCTGACCAAAAATTTGAATTCATAGCGGGAAACGTGCACCGGATAAAGGCCATTTATCTGAATTTCGACCAAACCTTGTATCATTATCTCATTAAAAATATCGAGCATAAGATAAGTGAGGCCAGCCGTTCGTTCTTCGATTCTCCGGAGGCCAGACAGGATTTCAAAAAATACTTGCACACCGTAGTTCTGCCGGAAGATGCGACCGTTTTACAATTTACGGAACCTGTGAGTGTATTGCTAGAGCGATCTGGAAGTTCTGACGGCGACCGGATTGGCAAAATTGTTGATGAATTTGCAAAACTGCTATTGCCCGGCATCATGACTAAAAAGCCGGAAATCGTGCGACATACTGAGTCTTTTCTGATCAAGCGGTTTACCCATTACATTTTGGAAAAGCATCGCGAACTGAAAAAGAAATTGGTAAAAAATCAAGTGATCAAAACTACAGTCGATAACCGGCACATTGAACTAAAATTTGATCTGGCTTGGACGAATGGCTCTACTAACCTAATCAAGCCGCTCAGTTTTGACCTTACAGAAGAGAAATCCATACAGGATAAATCGGCCATCAATTATGGATATCTGAATTTGCTTGGCGACTATGCAGAGAGAAATAATTTCCGCTTTGACCTGATTGTATCCAAACCTACTGATAAATCGTTATGGGACTCATACGACAATGCGCTCGGACTGCTAGAACTTTCCGCCGCCCCTAAGAGGATTGTGACTGAAACTGAGTTAAAGGATTATTCTGAGGAAGCAGTCGAGGAATTATTGAAACACTAACTCTCAGAATATTCATACTTAAAAAATGCATGGTTTAGTATGGTTGAGAAAATGATTGATGTATTATTAAGTTGAAACCAATCTTTCATTGTTTGTTTTATTGTCTGCATTTCTTCTTCCGAAATATCATTCATATGATAAATTATATTTCTCAAATAAGAATCTTTCTTTCGTCTTGTATCAATGCTTTATATCAACTTTTCAGAAAAACATATGTCCAACATTCATTGATAAATCGTAGCAACTGAGTTTATGTTATTAAGGCTGACTTATCTCTTGACCTCATCTACGTTACCAGTACTTCATGTATGATGAGTCGGTGACCGCTCATACCTTATTTCATAAGCTGAAAATACCGCTGCTAAAGGCTTTTAGTATATCATTCAATAAAGGTGGGCTGGTTCGATAAGGTACAGCTATGTAGATAGTAAGCAATCACTTACTGAAGAATCGAGTAAGCTTAATTGAAAATAAAATAAATAATGATACGTCTAACAGTATGTGGCAAGGCTTATTTTGTTAGTTTATGGATTTACAAGCTTATTTATTGGAGTAAAGCAACCTAAGAATTCAATGGGGGCTTTCAGGTTCAGGGGAATAATTATAGGGATAATTGGTATAATGGCAGGTCTAATTCACCTTATTCTTCCGCTTGTTTTTTGATTAATGGAGGAAAGTCTTTTGCATTTTCAAACGAAACGGCATTCATAACGGCCTCCATGTTAGTTTGCAGATCTGTTAATTCATTACTTAATTCTGCAATTTTAGGATTGTTTGACCCAACGCCTTTAGTTTCCTCTAGTGCTTTAACTCTTTTTAATAAGTTAATATGAGAATCTGTTAATTTACTTACGCTTTTCGCTAGGCTTAATAACGCGTCGGCGATAGTTGTCTTTTTTTGAGGGGCTTGTACTTCCATTTTTCTTTAAAATTAAATAATAATAACGTTTTAAAAAAGATATTGAACCCAAAGTGTCGGAAATGTGTCGGAACTGTGAAAAAAAGGGTTTCAATTTCTTGAAACCCTTACTAGTATTAGCTCCCCTAATTGGAAAATTATCTAACCAATTTATAGATGATCTGATTGCTTTTAGTAAGTTACCGGAATGACATTCTTTAAAAAATACGACACAGTACTTGTCAGACAGATACATATTTATACATAAATTATTCTCAACGTGGATCCGATACTTTCGCAATTTTATACTGTAGAGTTGTTGAATTTCAGTCAAATATGGTGAATTACTACTATTTTTCAAACTATAATTTTATTCCTGCGACGGGTATCAGATTACAAGCTGCCTCCCTCCTGCAATTAAAACTTTTCTTGCTACAAATTCAATCAATTCAAGATCATGTTTTAGCAATGATATTTCTGGTGACGTGGGAAGAATAAGATCCAATTCATCCTCATCTTTTGTATGAACTATACGGCATCGCAATTCGTAAATCCGATTAGCTGTGTCAATACGAATATCTACATCTTTATTTGAAAATGAAATTTTTTGCTTCACGAGACCCTTAATTTTTGATTGAACATCAAAAAAATCTTTTCTTTCGTCTGCATCTTGAAAAAAATCCCAAAGGCTATCATTATCAACACAACTTTGAAGAGTTGCTCTCAGTTGTGTTCTTTCATCCCCAAAAGTCTTACCTCGTGATGATACTTTTATTATACTCAATATTTGCGCAATATCATTTTCTTTATTTATGTCGAAGGTGGGATTTTTGAAAAGATTTTTAATTTTTTGTTGAGCTTCCTTATAAGAATATTGGGGGAAATAAAATTCTAAAATTTGATAATAAGCAAGAAATTGAAGCAACGGCATATCTAGTGCTGTTCTAGCATACCAATATAAAGACATTGTTTCATGGTCATATTCAAATTTCGGAGGCTTAAATGTCGGTGGAATCTTATTTGCGCGCCTAATTCTTAGTTCTCTAAAAAGATCTCTATCGAGTGTCAAATGTATAGGAATATTGGAAGCCAAATCGATTTGGAACAATACAGAGTTCCCAATTTTTAAAAGATACTTAAGGGCATCTTCATGAGTTGTAATATTAAGGTTTGTAATTCTCAAAGTCATTCTTGGTCTGATACGTCTTCCGACAAATAGACCATGACGTCTATAGGCTGAAAGTATAGAAAATTCTATACTGCTTTCCCCTAAATAAATTTTTATATCCTGTCCGGGACTCGGAAATTCATAACTTTTTATTGATGCATCGTCATCATTACTTGTTGTGGTAATGTTTCGAAAAAGAATATCTAGACGCCGTTTAAGCATCATTGGGTTCTGCAAAATACCGTCAGTTTGCAGTTGGCATTCAATAGTGCCTAGTTCACTTGACCAAATGGCTTCGTATGATTTAATAAATTTGAATTCTTCAAACTGGCTTTTTTCTGCTAATTCAATTTCTTCATCATCTAGCAATATTATATTTCTAAAATCTCGACCTTCTGGAATTTGAATAACAATACCGCTTTTTCTTTTATATTCTAAAGGTGACGATTCAAGTGATGGAGAATAACTTTTAGTTTTAAGTCCTTTAGCTTCACATCGTTTTAAAATTTTATCAAATGAAGTACTCATATAATATTTTTAAGTAAGATATTAAAATATTACGTATTGATGAGACAAGTTAACCCTAATATATGCCCGATTTAATGTAGAACCAATTGAATATTCTTAAGGTTCCAATCTGATTTATGCACTTTTAGACAACGAATTTTATTCAAGCAGGATTTTACAAAACATAAAAGGGTTCCAATTAATGGAACCCTTTTTGTCATACTTGCTCCCCAGTCTGGACTTGAACCAGAGACCCTCTGATTAACAGTCAGATGCTCTAACCAACTGAGCTACTGAGGAATACACCCCTTTAATTGGGGAGTGCAAAAATAGGTATTTTCGGCAAATCGCAAAAAATAGTTCGCAAAACGGCCGCTGATGAATGCTCTTAGCTGTACGCCTTATTCAAATCCTGTAAGTAATGCCCGATAATAGCCCTTTGACTGATATCTACTACAATTACATGAAATGCATGGGAGTCGCCGGTAGGTAATAATACGTGGTCGATCTGGTGGGTTGGGTTGCGGTACACGGCTTCTACGAGCTGTTTACGATAAACATGGGGGTGAACGATATTGGATGCAACCAGTTGATCTACATAAGGCCAGATGTTTACTGCCGGTCCGGCATTACGGGTTACATTAAGCATGGGTGCGGTAAGGGTTCTTTTGTACTCTTCCTGTGTAAGCGGCTTAGTCATAGTGGAATGATGTTGGTTTTGTTTTAAATAGGAGTCTGGATTCTTAAAAAACGAACGGAAGCGGTGAATATTGTACAGCCAATAAGACGCTACCTATATACCAGAACCATTGATGAACGCTGCTGGATCGTTCACGAATTTCGGACTGGCGCCAACAATTTCTCCGCTTGAGAGTTATACAGCTTTTTAAAATGTATAACATGAACGATCCGTTAATGACCATTATCCAACAGGTGATCAGTGCCTGGGCCTCTCAGAATAAGCTCGTAACGCAATTTTTCAATCAGTATCCGGAAGCAGATTATGAAAAGGAAGTCGCGCCCGGTCGCAATCGCGCCATTTACCTGCTCGGTCACCTGGTGGCGGTCAATGACGGCATGATCCCCCTTTTTGACAAAGGCGACCGCCTGTTCCCCCAACTGGAAACGCCCTTTTTAAAACAACCTGATAAAGCATCAAATGAATTTCCGCCCATAGCCGAGTTAAAAAACCAATGGGAAGTACTGAACAACACCCTGGCTAAGCATTTTGATGAAATGACCGCTTCCGAGTGGATGGATCGGCACACCGCCGTTTCTGAGGCGGATTTTGCCCTTAATCCCAGGCGTAATAAGATGAATGTGCTCATCAGCCGTATCAACCACCAGAGTTACCATCTCGGCCAGTTAATATTACTTAAACCCTGATTTAGTGCCTGCTCGGCGCAATATTTTTACTTCGAACCGCTCTTTTTTGCAGAAGTCCCCTTTTTAAGGGAACGCGCAATAAGGGGATCTTACAGGCACCCTTTTTTGAGCATCGTTTTTGTATAAATTAGGAAATTCAAAAAAAGGCTCTGAAAGTTCGGATCTTTATAAAATTGAATAGTTTTGGAGGAATTTGCATATTCAACTAAATCATCGCAACCGGTTTTGCCAATAGTTGAAGAGGCCCTGAACTATTCAAACAAAATGATTATTTATGCTGATACAATTATTAAAGGCGAAGATCCAGAAACTAGTAGTATCCGAAAGCTCAGAGAACTATCCGGGAAGTATAGCCCTGCCGGACGAAATACTGCAGGCATCGGGTATAAGAAAGTTTGAACAGGTATATGTAAACAATCTTACCAACGGTAACCGCATCATGACATACGCGATCTCCAGCGGACGTAAAGGCTATGTAAGCGTTAACGGTGCCGCTTCCAAATTATTTAAAAAGGGCGATATCGTGCACGTTTTATCATTTGCCTATTTTACAGATGAAGAAGCGGACGATTTTACACCCACCATTATTCTTACAGACACAGATAATAATCTTGTACAGAAGAAGTCGTATGTTCTTTAAAATGTTCTTATAAAAGTTTTGGTGAAAGCCATTTGAATTAATCGCCGCCTGCATACGAAAACGTATTAACTGATAGCGCGATAAATAGTTCTTGCGATAAGACATCAACGTATCAAAACCAGCTCATACACCGCCACTTTCTCCCGCCGGGTCGCATTGTTCAGAAACTTTGGTGTAAGGCGGCTGATGGGGTAATGATCAAACTGCTTTATCATGGTAGTATCTCCTTTTCCCTGGTAACGGGTAGCACCAGCCGGCTGGTAGAGTATGAAGGGCCGATCAGGTAAGGCTCCCGCACTGTCTAAAAGTATTAGCGGTTTATCCAGGTAAAAATCCAGGGGAGATGAATAGGCTTCCGCCCGGAACTGCGCAACCGGAATGCCGGGATAGTTCTTGTTGATCCACCTACCGGCTTCACTCCCGGATTGGTAGCGTAATAGATCCGGATAGAGTATTCCGTTGAGAAAAAGAGTTATGAAAATGGCCGTAAGCACGCTCCGGTACAGTATCTTTTGCAGTAGTGCAACGTTGGGCACCCATAGCAAAGCCAGCCCCGCTATTACCAGCAATACAATGGAAAACCAACCCGGCTCCTCCGGCTGAAAGAACCAGGATAATACCATTACCAGCAGTACCAGTAGGGCCGCAATGATCGTTTGAGTGATATTTATCCTGCGTAGCGTAGCCCCCGACTGAAGGCTAAAAAGGTACTTCGCCGTCATAATAGCAAATAATGGAAAAATGATGTTAAGATAATGCGGCAACTGGAACCGTGATAAGGAAAAGAGGACGAAGGTAGCCAGGCTTCCGTAAAAGCAATACCACTCATGCGCAAAAGGATTACGGAAGTTTTTTCGGAACCATTGCATAAAGGTCGCATACAATAGCAATGACCAGGGTAAAAAAGCCCATAGCAGCGTATGAAAAAAGAACGATTTATCCCCTTTACCCTTAATAGGCCCTGAATTGAAGAAGCGGCCGAACTGGCTGTCCCAGAAAAAGAAACGAAGTCCGGATACTCCCTGCTGACCAAAAACGATCTTCTCCGGGTGCAGGTCGAATTGTATATAAAGACTGTATAGTTCCGGCGTAATAAAAAGCAGTATCAATAAAGCAGCCACTATCCAACGGGGATGGAACAGTTGCTTCCATCGTTTCTTCATAATCAGTTCGCCGCCTATAGCACCGCAGATGGGAACCAGGGCAAACATACCCTTGGTCATAATGGCCAATGCAGCAAAGAAAGCACCGGCTACCAGGTGACCCGTCCTGTTTTCTTTATTCGTTTTATAAAAATGATAAATAGACGCTATGATAAAACCCGTAAGGTAAGGTTCCGCACGTACATCATTATTGGATAGAATGATATGTTGCGCCGTTAATAATATGATGGCCGACCAAAGGGCTATCTCTTTGTTGTATAATGCCCTGGCGAAAAGATAGGTGTAGTACGCACCCATCAACATGCACAGGATGCCGGGTAGCTTATAGCTCCAGCCATGTATGCCGAATACCTGGAAACAGAAGGCGGTAAGCCAGAAGGGCAGGTGGGGTTTATCCAACCAGTCCGTACCGAATGCAAACAGGTGGGTATAGTTATGATTCAGTGCCATCGTTTTGGCTACCGTGGCGTACAGCGTACCATCGGTGCCTATGATCGTTACGAAGAGCCCGCTGAAGTTGATCAGTACGGCTGCGGCCAGCAGGGTATAAGTGAGCTTTTGATAGTTCATTTTAAGGTAACAGTTTTGCTGCTTAAACTTGCGTTAATGTATTAGCAGCATTACGCTGCCCCCTGGTCCATCTTTCAAACAGGCGGTACATACCATAGCCGATCAGGCTTCCCAGGCATCCGCCCGCTACTACGTCGAAAGGATAGTGCTTGCCTACATATACCTGCGCATAACATATCAGTGCCGCCCAGGCCCATAGCCAGTACCATTTTTTCCCCTTCATAAGCAGTATGCTGAAGAACCAGAAACTGGCCAGCCCAAAATGATTGGTGGCGTGACCGGAAGGCATGGCATACAAGCCGGCACAGTCGATAATATTCCGCAGAACAGGTTTTAAGGCTTCATCGTGACAGGGCCTCAGCCTTCCGAACCAGAGCTTGAGCACCGAAGAGCTGATGAAGTCGGTAAGTCCGCTGCAGGCAATGGATAGCAGTGCGAATTGGATCGTATAGCGGCGCATATAGCGGATCGTCCAGTATAGCATAAAGGCATACAAAGGGATCCAGGTGCTGCCCTTGCGCAGCAGCAGGAAGAACCAGTCGAGAACGGGCACCGCTCCACTGGCGTGTATGAGGGTAAAAAGCACTTTGTCTATTTTATCCAGCCATTCCAGTACGAGCATAGATGATCGTTATGTTTATATAAAAGTAGTATCGAGATAAATGCCATCTTCCATTATGGCCACTTTCCAGCGTTTCACCAGGTAGTCGCCCGACTTGTCCCACCCCGTCTTCAGGCTGAATTTATACTGGTGAAGCGGGCATACGATATGGCCCTGCGCGTCTATCCATCCATCGTTCAGCGATACGCCGGCATGCGGACAGCTTTGCGCAAAGGCAAACAACTGCTGCCGGTACCGGCCGATGCAGATCGCTTTATCCTGCACGGTTATAACCGCAATATCATTTTGCCCGAAAGGGATCTCTGCTTCGGCAGCCGCTATTTTTATCATTTATATCAGTGGGTCGGGTGTTAACAATATCAATAGTATTCCGTTTTATACGGGTATCGTATCTGGTAATGGTCTTTTACTTTATGCAGTATCACCGCTCTCAGTTCGTCTATATTCATTTTCAGGGCGGCAGATATAAATACGGCGTTGTTGTTCGTCTCCCGCAGCCAGCGGTCTTTCAGGTCTATCAGAAGTTCCTGTTTCACTTCATCTTCCAGCCATTCGTCAAACGTGTATTTCTCATACAGATCCATCTTGTTGAAAAGGGTGATCATCGGTTTGTCGAAAGCGCCTATCTCCTGCAGGGTTTTATTAACGATGCCGAGCTGGTCTTCGTACTGGGGGTGACTGATATCCACTACATGCAGCAGTATATCGGCTTCCCTCACTTCATCCAGTGTGCTTTTAAAACTTTCTACCAGGTGGTGGGGAAGTTTACGGATAAACCCCACCGTATCGCTTAAGAGGAAGGGTGTGGTTTCGAACACCACTTTGCGGGTAGTGGTATCCAGCGTAGCAAAAAGTTTATTCTCGGCAAACACTTCGCTTTTGCTGAGCAGGGTCATCAGGGTCGATTTGCCCACATTAGTATAGCCTACCAGGGCCACGCGTATAAATTCGCCGCGATCCTTGCGCTGGGTAAACGCCTGTTTGTCGATTTCTTTCAGGCGTTTGCGGAGCAGGGAAATCTTATCATTCACAATCCGCCTGTCCGTTTCTATTTCCGTTTCGCCCGGGCCCCGGGAGCCGATACCGCCTCCCTGGCGCTCCAGGTGTTTCCACATCCCCTTAAGGCGGGGAAGCAGGTACTGGTACTGGGCCAGCTCCACCTGCGTTTTGGCCTGTGCGGTTTTAGCCCTGCGGGCAAAAATATCGAGTATAAGATCGCTCCGGTCTATCACTTTTACGTCCAGTACTTTTTCAATATTGGTGATCTGCGAGCCGGTAAGTTCGTCATCGAAGATCACCAGTTCTATATTGCGGCCCACCATATAGTCCTTAATCTCTTCCAGTTTGCCCTTGCCTACGAACGTACGGCTATCGAATCCCTGCAGCTTTTGCGTAAACTTTTTAATAGTGATGGCCCCGGCGGTTTCCGCCAGGAATGCCAGTTCTTCCATGTATTCCCTCACCTGCTGGTCGGTCTGGTCTTTTACGATAACGCCTACCAGTATGGCCCTTATTTCTTCCTGTATATGCTTCTTTCTTTCTAACACGTATCTGTTGTTGTTTCGGCAAATATACGGGAGATGGGAGAGGGCACAAAGCAGGAGGGCACAAGTTTGAAACCTGTGCCCTCCTGTAGTTTTATTGTTGATGAAAGGGATTATAACCCGCTCAGCGTAAATCCGATGGTGTATGGACGGATATTAGGTCCGGCTCCGTCTTTAATGAAGTTATTGATATGGTAAGATGCAAACAGCCCAAAGTGCCCGATGCCTACCCGCGTAATACCTGCCAGGCGGATACCTTCAAAAAATTGCCTGGAAGCGATCTTTTCAGTGTAGTTAGGTCCCACGGCCCTTCCATCCGCATCCTGCAGGGTTTTGCCTTTGGTGTGTACATTTATAAGAGTTCCCACTTTGGCCCCCAGGGCAAACTTCAGACTTTTGCCGTCATTTTCCGGATCTCTGGAAAACCGAAGCTCGATTGGCACTTCCAGGTAAGAATAGGCCAGTTTGTATTTTTTGAAATGATTGCTGTTGGAAAGGCTTTCGAACTGAAGGGTGTTGGTATTGTCCGCGACACCTATCCTTGTTCTGTCGAAGTAAACGCTTGCGCCGCTTACACCCAGTCCTATCCCCACACTAAAGCGTGGATCGGTTTTAAAAGGCAGATCGAGCATGAAATATATATTAAGAGTGCGGGCCACACCTTTGGTATCTGCACTGTCGGGTTTATTGGTCCAGCCTTCATAACCCAATTGCAACATAAAGTGGTCGTTGGGGCGGTTGGCAAGATTCACTTTGGTCCAGTCTTTCTTTTTACGCGGGGCGGGGGGCATTTCCGTCACCGGGGTCGGGGTGGTTATGTTCAGGGAGTCGGTGGTTTGTTTAAGTGAATCCGTATCTTGAGAAAAAACATTCAGCGCTGTCATCAAAAAGCCCGCTGCTACAATTACTTTTTTCATATTTGTGTTTTCGAATAATATATGCCCGGAATGTTGGGGTTGGCAAAGATAAAGGAATTGATTCCAATTAGTAATTGCCCCAGTTCTCAATGTTTTCTTAAAGTTTTGGCAGTTTTGACTGCATTTTTTCTGACTATTCTCCGGGTCTTCTCCGGGTCTTCTGCGACTTTCTCCGAGTGCGAGTCGGAGAAAGTCGCAGAAGACCCGGACATGCCTCGGAGAAACTACGGGGAATATCGCCTCAGAAAAGTATGGCCGGAAAAAAAAGTAGTTTATTTTTTTAGCGTGAAAAGGTAAAAGCGTTACTTTTAAAGTGAGCGTCAGGAGGCAGTGTTTCTTCGTCAAAAATGCCCTTCGAACGACAGACGAATGAGAGGCGAAGGAGAGGCGAAGGAAAAAATGCAGAAAAAAAAGGGCATAATAACAGTAATGTCAATAACCTTTCCTGGAATCAACACTTATTTTTCCTAACGTCAAAGTATTTTAATCCTTTACATTGATTCCCATACATACAGGCAAATAATTTACCGGAGCCGCTTCAGGGAAGCTCTCAACTGACCCAGCATAGCCGGAATCTCTTCCTTTTTACAGGTACCGATACTCAGACGATACCAGCTGGAGTCTGCCGGGGCACCGAAAGCATAAAAGGGAACCAGCGCCAGCTTGGCTTCGTTGAGCAGGTAGGCAGTTACATCGGCCTGGGTATCCAGTTTTTTCCCATCGGCCGTCGTTTTGCCGGCCAGGTCCGCCTGAATGGTAAGGTAGATAGCCGCCTGAGGGGCGATGGCATTTACCGAAAATCCTTCGTTCTGCAATGCCCTGAAGCCCTCGTAAATTACCTGTAAACGCTCTTCCGCTTCCGCTTTAAAATGAACCAGGTAACGGTCGATCGCGTCTTTTTGCAGCAGGAACCGGGCTACGGCTTTCTGTTCTGCCATCGGTGCCCAGGCACCTATATGGGTGAGAATGGCTTTTATTTTCGCGATCAGCACTGCCGGACCGAATCCCCAGCCTACCCGCACGCCCGTAGCGGCAAATACCTTGCTGATGGCATCGATAAACACGGTATACTCCCGCATGGCCGGCCGGAGGCTCACCGGGTCGTAATGCCGGATGGAGCCGTAAGTGAGGTGGGCGTACATCTGGTCGTACATCACGTAGAGCTTTTTTTCACCGGTACCGCGCCGTTCGTTTTCTTCCAGCACCAGGTCGCAGATGGCTTCCAGTTCTTCTTTGCTGAAGGTAGTGCCCGTCGGGTTCTGGGGAGAGCAGAGGGCCAGCAAAGTGGCTCCTTTTACGTGGGGCTTTATATCCTGTGCAGTGGGCATAAAGTCTTTTTCCAGGGTAGTGGGTATTACGATATGTTCCCCCTCTACAAAATGGGTATAGTGATTATTGTTCCAGGAAGGTACGGCGTAAATTACTTTATCGCCCTTGTCGCAGATGGCGCGAAATACAGAATAGATTAGCGGTCTGCCGCCGGAAGCGACCTGTATTTCATCTACCCCGTAATCCAGGCCGCTTCGTTCTTTCAGGAAGGAAGATATGGACGATCGAAGGTCGGGATTGCCTTCGGAGGAAGGGTAATTGGTAAAATGTTGCCGGTAAGCAGTTACTATCTCGTCTTCCAGTTCTTTGGGAATGGGGAAAATGGCGGGATCGAAGTCTCCGATGGTGAAATTGTAAATCGTTTCTCCCTGGCGTATTTTCTCGCGGATTTCGCCGCCCAGCTTTACTATTTCCGACCCGATCAATGTTTCCGATAAATGAGATAGCTTCATATTCTGCCTTTTGGAGCGGCAAAAATAACACTAACTAAGGAAAAGGAAGCGGGAGAAAGAATATCCGGAGAACGGAGTCTTATAAAAAATGACTATTTTCAGGTTGGTGCACAAACATTAAAGCATTACATCAATGAAACGGAGTATTTATCTTCTTCCTTTAGTTATTATTATATTTTCCTTCATTTCCCCTGATACAGGGTACCGGACAACCACCGGTACACCGGTGCCTTCAGGCAAGTGGGTGGTGGATAAAAGCCAGTCGGCCGTTCGCTTTTCGGTTACTCACCTGGTGGTGTCCAAGGCGGAAGGGTTTTTTAAAACCTTCGACGCTACTATGGAAAGTGCCAGGCCCGACTTTTCGGACGCCAGGATCCGCTTTACCATCGACGCGGCTTCTATCGATACAGACAATGAAACCCGTGACAAACACCTGCGCGATGAAGGGTATTTCAACGTAGAGAAATATCCTAAAATAACGTTTGAAAGCACTTCACTGAAGCCTTCAGGGGGTAAAAATTATAAATTAACAGGGAGTCTTACGCTGAAGGATGTAACTAAAACCGTGGTATTTGATGTGGTGTACGGTGGGTCGTCTGCTACGGACAAAGGAGCCAAGGCGGTCTTCAACTGCACGACGGTTATAAACCGGTACGATTACAATATAAAATCCGGCGGTGCCGCTATAGGCAACGAAGTAACCATTACGGTAAAAGTAGAGATGGATGAAGTGAAAGGAAGCTGAGTTTACTGCTTATTGTCCTCATTGTATTTCTTCTCCGCATCCTGTGCCTTGTCGAAATCAAGCACTACGCCATTAATGCAATACCTTAACCCGGTTGGCGGGGGGCCGTCTTCAAAAACATGGCCGAGGTGCGATTTACAGCGGCCGCACTGCACTTCCGTACGTTGCATGCCGTGGGCGTTGTCGGGCGTATAAATAATGGAGGTTTTGCTGATAGGCTGGTAAAAACTAGGCCAGCCGCAGCCGCTCTCGAATTTGGTGTCGCTTTCAAATAAGGCGTTTCCGCATACGGCGCAATAGTAAGTCCCTACTTCTTTGGAATGTTCGTACTGGCTGGTCCAGGGCCGTTCAGTACCTTTTTCGCGGGCTATGTTATATACATCCGCGGGCAGTATTTTGCGCCATTCCGCCTCGCTTAAATTAACTTTAGTGCTGTCCGTTTTAGAGTAAACGGGATTGGTTTTTTTTTCTGTATTGTCCATAACGGAAGTGCTTTTTTTATCGGATGTCTGCGAAAAACTGCATTGCTGCAATAAGACTGCTGAAAAAATAAAGAGTAAATTTCTCATGTAAATAAATGTATAACAAATTTACGCGGGCTATGTTTTAAAGGATTTATAAACATTGTTAAAGCAGATTTATTCCGGAATCAGTCATATTATAACGGTTTTAAACGTTTTTCAACATTCATCCACTATATTTACGACCCGAAATAGGGATTTTCGATTTCTTTAGATAAAGACATAACCAAACTATGTTCAATTTAATTTTATTTGGCCCTCCCGGCAGTGGAAAGGGTACACAAAGTGAAAAGCTTATAGGGAAATACGGATGGAAACATCTGAGCACGGGCGACCTGCTGCGTCATGAAATGAAAACGGAAACAAAACTGGGGAAAGAAGCCAAAAGTTTTATCGAAAAAGGACAACTGGTACCCGATTCCGTAGTAATAGGTATGATCAGCAGTGCCCTCGACACCTATGCCGGTGCCAGTGGCTTCCTGTTCGACGGCTTCCCGCGTACCGTGGCCCAGGCAGAAGCGCTTGACCGCCTGCTGGAGGAAAAACAGACCGCCATCCATTCCGTACTGTTTCTGCACGTAAACGAAGAAGAGCTTATCAAAAGACTGATAGGCCGCGCCAAAACCAGCGGCCGCCTCGACGATGCCGACCCCCAGATACAACGCCGCCGCCAGGAAGTATACCGCAACGAGACCTTACCCGTAGCAGATTACTACCAGCAGTTCGGCAAAGTGGAGCACGTAAAGGGCGAGGGAGGGGTTGACGAAATATTTGAGCTGCTGAGTGCGGAGATCGATAGAATTAGTAAAGGATAATGGTAAGAAAATCGATCTGGCTGTAATAGTGCTTGCTGCTAAATACAGGTAATCGTATCGATAAAGGTCTCAATAAACAAAAGAATTTGCTAAAGCATTTTGTGACCATCTGAAAGATGGTTATATAAAGTACTGGCACTCACCATACTATAAGGAACGAACATCTCAACTAAATTATTTGGCAATTATTGCTAAAAAATCAACCTGAAATAGTTTTTAATTTTATACATTTGTTTAATAACAGTGAACATTCACTGCTTTTTATTAACGTACTACATTTTAATATTTGTATGGAAAATAAGATAGAAACTTTAGAAAAAAGTGTCGCGATACTCGCTAAAGAAGTTACCAGTATCAGCGAATTGTTAGGTGCCGGGTTTAAAAAAGTGGAAAGTAATTTTGATTCAATTAAAAAAGAAATTTATTCTCTGCATTCTAAGGTAGATATTCTAAATAAAAAAGTAGATAACCTGGAAGGGAATACAACAGATGGCTTTGGAGATGTGGGGCTCAAATTGGAAACACTATCCGAAGAAATTTCCAAAATTGGTATTATCACCAAATATGATGAGGAGTACAAAAATTTGCAGCGCTTCAATTAAAACGTAGTTACCAAATATAGTTTAACCACAAAAAAAGTTGTGGTTTTTTTATTTAAACAATCAGGCATTTATACTAAACCTAAAGGGCAGTTAAAACTTAATTGTTTTATTTTTTACCTATAAGCTATATCCGTTGCGTCTTCCCTGATTAGTTGCAGATAACACTAACGCCCGTTAGCAAACCCCTTATTTGTAATATCTTTACCTCCAAATCAGGTTGCTGTATGTTCACACTGGAAAACTATGTCACCGGCAAATGGATAAGAGGCGATGGCGAAGGCCAGTCTCTCTATGATGCCGTCAACGGGCAACTGATAGGCCATGCCGGTTCGGAGGGACTCGATTTTGCCGGCATACTCGAATATGGCAGAAGAAAAGGAAACCCTGCCCTGCGTAATATGAGCTTCCAGGAAAGGGGACTTATGCTGAAAGCACTGGCCCTGCACCTGCGGCGGCACCTGGAGAAATTCTATACCATCAGTTACCAGACAGGTGCCACGCGGGCCGATAGCTGGGTAGATATAGAAGGCGGTATAGGCAACCTGTTTTCGTATGCTTCTTTACGCAGAAAATTTCCTGATCAGGGATATTGCCTCGATGGTGATCCGCATCTGTTGGGCAAGGCGGGCACTTTTATGGGCCACCACCTGCTGGTGCCTAAAGAAGGAGTGGCTATCCACATCAACGCCTTTAATTTCCCCGTATGGGGCATGCTGGAAAAAATAGCCGTGAACCTGCTGGCAGGTGTGCCCGCAGTAGTGAAGCCCGCCACAGTTAGTTCCTTTTTAACGGAAGCCGTAGCCAGGGAAATAGTGGCGTCGGGTATTTTGCCGGATGGTGCTTTTCAGCTCATTTGCGGTCACGCGGGCGATATGCTGGATCATGTAACCGCGCAGGACGTGATCACGTTTACCGGCAGTGCCGCCACCGGCCTGATGCTGAAAAGCAGTAAGCATATACTGGCGTCGAATACACCCTTTACAATGGAAGCGGATTCACTGAACTGCATCGTGCTGGGTGATGATGTAACGCCCGGTATGCCGGAATGGGATATTTTTATAAAAGAAGTGAGAAGGGAAATGACGACCAAATGCGGACAGAAATGCACGGCCATCCGCCGGATCTTTGTGCCGAAAAATAAACTGGATGATATCTGTACAGCCTTGGGCAAAGCACTGGCGCAAACTGTCATCGGCAACCCGCTGAACGAAAAGGTAAGGATGGGATCGCTGGCGGGTGAGGGGCAGCGCAGGGAGGTGAAGAACCAGGTACAGAAACTGCTGGCTTCTTCGCATATTATTTACGGAAGCCTCGATAGCGTGGAAGTGATGGATGCGGATGCGGTAAAAGGGGCATTTATCAGTCCGCTGCTCTTGCTTAATGAAGATCCGTTCAATGGAAGGGAAGCGCACGAGGTAGAGGCCTTCGGCCCGGTATCTACCCTTATGCCTTACCGTGATATGGAAGCGGCTATCGAACTCTCCTGCATGGGAAGGGGTTCGCTGGTAAGTTCTATTGTAACGGCCGATAGCCGTATCGCTAAAAGATATGTAATGGGCGCAGGGCCTTATCATGGAAGGATACTGATATTGAATGAGCAGTGTGCTAAAGAAAGTACCGGTCATGGTTCACCGCTTCCTTTACTGGTGCATGGCGGTCCGGGCCGTGCAGGGGGCGGCGAGGAGATGGGAGGCGTCCGGGGGGTGAAGCATTATATGCAACGCGTGGCTATACAGGGTTCGCCGGATATGATCACCGCTGTAAGCAATGTGTATCAGCAGGGGGCCGCCGGCAAAGACCCCGGCATCCATCCCTTCAAAAAGTATTTCGAGGAACTGGAAGTGGGCGACCAAATAATAACGGAAAAAAGAATGATCACTTCGGAGGATATCGATCGGTTCGCAGCACTGAGCGGGGATCATTTTTATGCGCATATCGCTACCACAGATTTTAACGGCACCATGTTCGAAAAGCAGGTGGCACACGGCTATTTTATTATGAGTGCAGCGGCGGGCCTGTTTGTTGACAGCTATGACAAGAACCCGGTTCTGCTGAATTACGGGATCGACGAATTACGGTTTACCAAACCTGTTTATCCCGGCACGGAATTGTATATACGCTTTACCTGTAAAGAGAAATCGGGCCAGGAAAAGAAAGAAGAAAACGACATAGCGAAAGGAATAGTAAAATGGCTGGTGGAGATGATGGATGAAATGAATGAACTGGTGGGAGTGGCCACCATACTTACTATGGTGAAAAGAAAAAGCGAACAGTAAACAGTAATATATGAAAGAAGAGATTCAGCAGGGGTACGTAAACACCGAAACGCGCCAGGGGATCACCAGCATCGAGTTTTTTCATCCCCAGAGTAATTCACTGCCGGGAGAGATGCTGGAAAAACTGGCGCAGTGTTTCCGCCGCATCGCTAAAGAGGAAGATACCAAAGTGATTATACTCAGGTCGGCGGGAGACCGCACTTTCTGTGCCGGTGCTTCTTTCGATGAGCTGTCGTCTATCGAAACAGAAAAGCAGGGACAGGATTTTTTCAATGGTTTTGCCCATGTTATCAATGAAATGCGCAAGTGCGGTAAATTGATTATCGGCAGGGTGCAGGGCAAGTGTGTGGGCGGCGGCGTAGGCCTCGCCGCAGCGGTGGATTATTGCATAGCCACCGACAAGGCCGAAATTAAATTAAGTGAACTGGCCGTCGGCATCGGCCCTTTTGTGGTGGGCCCGGCAGTGGAAAGGAAGATAGGCATATCCGCGTTTAGCCAGTTATCTATTGATGCCACGCAGTGGCGTGGCAGCGAGTGGGCCAAAAGAAAAGGGCTTTTCGCGGAAGTACACGAAACCATAGAGAACATGGATGAATCTATCCAGCGTTTAGCCAACACCCTGGTGCACTCCAACCCGCAGGCCATGATTGAACTTAAAAAAATGATCTGGCATGGCACAGAACACTGGGACGAGCTCCTGAAAGAGCGCGCCGCCATCAGTGGAAAGCTGGTATTGAGTGCCTTTACGCGCGAAGCGATTGGCAGGTTTAAAAAACCGATATAGAACCGAAATATACATTCCCTGTGATTATATGTTCATTCCACCACAAACACTGATCACCTGCCCTGTAATATAACCACTCATGCCGCTGGCGAGAAAAAGAGTAGTATCCGCAATTTCTTCCGTGGTGCCAAATCTGTCCAGGGGTATATCTTTCAGAAAAGTTTTACCGGTCTCCCCTTCTTTTAAATGCTGCGTCATATCCGTTTCCACAAAGCCTGGTGCTATGGCATTGCAGCGCACGTTCCTGCTTCCAAGCTCCATCGCGATGGATTTGGTAAAGCCGATGATGCCTGCTTTGCTGGCCGCGTAACTACTCTGGCCCGCATTGCCGCGGATGCCGATAATGGAACTCATATTGATGATGCTTCCGCTCCGGGCTTTCATCATGGGGCGAATCACCTGTTTGGTTATGTTATAAACACTTTTAAGATTGGTGTTCATTACCTCGTCCCACTGCTCGGGGGTCATGCGCAGCAGCAGGTTGTCTTTAGAAATGCCTGCATTATTCACACATACATCTACCGTCCCGAAGTCTTTCACCACCTCGTTTACAAACGATTCTGCCTGGGCATAATCGCCCGCATTGCTCCGGTACGATTTTGCTTTTATGCCATAAGCCGTTAATTTATCCACCAGGGCTTTTGCTTTCTCCGCGCTGCTGTCGCTTACATACGTAAAGGCAATATGTGCGCCGTGTTCGGCCAGCTTCAATGCAATGCCTTCACCTATGCCGCGTGCCGCGCCTGTTACGATGGCCACTTTGTTGTCCAGTAATTTCATGATTGATCGGGATTTTTTGCAATGTAAGTATTACTGCCTAAAAATGAAAAGATAAAAGCTCATTTATAAAAATCCGGTCGTTACTCAGGCGGGGTACTTTATGCTGGCCTCCCAGTTTACCTTTGCTCTTAAGCCATTTACTGAAGATGCCTTTGGGGAGCTGGCGCAGTATAGGCAGGCGAAGGGCTATATCTTTATGGCGCTTGGCTTCATAATCGCTATTGATGTTCTTTAGCGCGTTATCGAGCTCGTAAGCAAACAGGTTCATGTCCTCCGGTTCCTGTTCAAATTCAAACAGCCATTCGTGGGCTCCGTTCTCCTGCTCGGAGAAATAGATGGGAGCTGCGGTATAATCGTTTACTACGGCACCTGTCTTCTCGCTGGCGATGGCTACGGCTTTGTCGCTGTTGTCCACTATTATTTCTTCGCCGAACGCATTGATATAGTGCTTCAGGCGGCCGCTCACTTTTATCCGGAATGGATGCAGGGTGGTAAACTGGATGGTATCGCCGATCACGTATCTCCATAGCCCGCTATTGGTACTGATGATGAGGGCATAGTTCTTATTCAGTTCCACATCCTGCAAACCGACGGTGTGCGGAAATTTTTTGCCATATTCCTCTACGGGCATAAACTCGTAAAAAATGCCATTCTGCGTGCAAAGCAGCATACCGTCTTCGTCAGGGTTGTCCTGGGCGGCTATAAACCCCTCGCTGGCATTGTATATTTCTACATAATGTACGCCATCGCCGATCAGTTTTTTAAACTGCTCGCGGTAGGGCACAAACGAAACGCCTCCATGTATATATAATTCCAGGTTGGGCCATACTTCCTTCAGCGTGGCTTTGCCGGTAATTTCGAGTATTCTTTTAATGAGTACAAGCGTCCAGGTAGGAACCCCTGAAATGGAGGTCACGTTTTCGTAGATGGTGGACTGGCAAAGCTGCTCTATCTTATTTTCCCATTCGTCCATCAGGGCGATACTAAGCTCCGGAGTGCGCAGCCATTGTCCCCAGAAAGGGGTGTTCTGCAACAGCACCGCACTCAGGTCGCCATAACTGATATCGCCGTTGTGCTGACTGATCTGGTGACTGCCGCCGATCACGAGTCCTTTACCGGTAAGCAGGTCGGAGTCGGGATTATAGTTATAATACATCGTAAGCACGTCTTTGGCGCCCTGGAAATGGCATTCCTCCAGGCTTTCCTTGCTTACGGGAATAAACTTGCTTTTGTCGCTGGTAGTGCCGCTGCTTTTGGCAAACCATTGGATGGGCGTGTTCCATAACACATTTTCCTCACCGTTCATCATCCGCTGTATATAAGGCTTGATGTCGTCGTATTCATGTACGGGCACTTTTTCTTTAAAGGTTTTTACGGAAAAAAGATTGCTGAAACCATACTGCCGACCGAACTCGGTGTATTGTGCCGCCGTTACCAGTTCCTGCAGGGTCTGGCGCTGGGCTTCCATGGGACGGAGCGACCATTCTTCGATCTGCCCTAACCGCAGACGCGCTAAACGAGATATTGCAGGACTTAATAGCTTCATACGCTTATGGCAAGTTAGGCAATGGAGTTCAGATTATAAAAAGCAAATTAGCGGCCACTACATCAGTGCCACGCCTTCGGGGTTATCGTCACCGGCAGGCTGCCTGAATTCGTCCATCAGATAATCCTTTCTTTTCAGCTCGAAGTTTCTTCCGAGGTACAGATTCCTCACTTGTTCGTCCGATGCCAGTTCTTCCGCAGTGCCGTGTTTGAATATCTTACCTTCTATCAGCAGGTAGGCCCTGTCGCAGATGGAAAGGGTTTCGTTTACGTTGTGGTCCGTAATAAGGATGCCTATATTTTTATACTTTAAACGGGCCACCACCATCTGTATATCTTCCACTGCAATGGGGTCTACACCGGCAAAGGGTTCATCAAGTAATATAAACTTGGGATTCACGGAAAGGGCGCGGGCTATTTCCGTACGCCGTCTTTCACCGCCGCTCAGGCTATCGCCGTTATTGCGCCGCACGTGGTGCAGCCGGAACTCGTCGAGCAGTTCCTCCAGTTTGTGTTTCTGCTCCTTGCGGGTAAGTTTGGTCATTTCCAGTACCGCCTTAATATTATCCTCCACGCTTAGCTTGCGAAACACCGATGCCTCCTGTGGCAGATAACCGATACCGAGCTGTGCCCTTTTGTACATAGGCATCTTGGTAATTTCCTTGTCATTAAGATATACAGCACCTTCGTCCGGTTTAATGAGACCTACCACCATATAAAAAGTGGTGGTTTTACCGGCGCCATTAGGGCCCAGCAGTCCTACTATTTCTCCCTGCTTTACTTCAACGGATACATGGCTTACTACCGTTCTGCTGCGATAGCTTTTCACCAGGTCTTTGGTATGAATTATTAAACTCAAACGTATGCTTTTGGCAAAACTACCCATATTTTACTACTTTTGTGCTTTAATTGAACCCTAATGACGGTAATTGAGCATATCAGCCAGGCCAAAGACACACTTATTTCCTTTGAAATACTTCCTCCTCTTAAAGGAAAAGGCATCAAATCGATCTATGAACACCTCGACCCTTTGATGGAGTATAAACCCTCGTTTATCAACGTAACGTATCACCGTCGCGAAACCATGTTCAAGAAGAAAGCCGACGGCACTTTCGAACAGGTGGAAGTGCGTAAAAGACCAGGAACGGTGGGCATTTGCGCAGCCGTAATGAACCATTACCAGGTAGATGCGGTGCCTCACCTTATCTGCGGTGGCTTCTCCAAACGCGAAACGGAAGACGCGCTGATCGACCTCAATTTCGTAGGTATAGATAACGTGCTGGTGCTTCGTGGAGACGCGGCAAAAAACGAAGCCAATTTCGAACCGCAACCCGATGGTCACCAGTATGCGATCGATTTGTTAAAACAGGTTTCCAATCTCAATAACGGCATTTACCTGGAAGAAGAGATTACCAGTGGGGTAAAAACGAATTTCTGCATGGGCGTCGCCGGCTACCCGGAAAAACACTTTGAAGCACCTAACCTCGAAACCGATATGGCTTACCTGAAGGCCAAGATCGAAGCCGGTGCAGAATACATCATGACACAGATGTTTTTTAACAACCAGAAATATTTCGACTTCGTAAAAAACTGCCGGGAGCATGGCATCACCGTCCCCATCATACCGGGCCTGAAGGCCATCACCAATAAAAAGCAGTTAAACATACTCCCCAAAATATTTCACGTAGACATTCCCAACGAACTCTCCGTCGAGATCATGAAAGCCCGGTCGGACGAAGACGTAGAAAAAATAGGCGCCGCCTGGCTGGTACAGCAATCAAAGGAGCTTAAAGCCGCCAAAGTGCCGGTATTGCATTATTACACATTGGGTAAGCCGAAGACGATCGCGGGGGTGGTGAGGGAGGTGAGGTAATTAGAGCCCCTTCAAAACCGCTTCATTCACCTTCACCGGGTATTTTTTCTTCAGCCCGGCAATCCATTTTTCCTCCAGCTCCGCCTGGTAGTCGTTTAGTACAAACCCTTTGGCGTCTTTGAAGCTGCGCGACTGCCCACCGGGATACAGTTTTTTGATGTATACGAAAGAAAGGGTGTGCTCCTGACTGTTGTCTACCAACGGGGTGATGATGCCGGCTTTTAACGATGCGGTATCCTTAAGCGGCAACTGCGGCAGTTCGTACCGGCCGGAATCGGCCTGTGTATTACCCTGATGGGCCTGCGCAATATCGCGCCAACTGGAAGTGTTGATGGAGAAGGCGGAACGTATGGAAATAGCAGTGGCAGAATCGTTGCAGATGAAGAGGATAGCATCGGCACTGGGCTCCCACTTGTACTTTTCTTTATGGGCGTCGTAGTATTTTTTTAAACCGATGCTGTCGTTGGATGCTTTTTCCCAAACGCTCGATTGCATGATCTCGAACAGCAGGTTACCGTCTTTAAATTCTTTGATCTGTGCGGCAAACTCGGGGCTATATTGCTCCAGGTGGTCTTTGTAGTAAGTAAGCAGTTTATTTTCGTCATTCGTTTTTTTATCGAGCCGGGTTATCCGGTAGGCTTTATTGACAAACACATCCTTCGATACACGCATGCGGGCATCGTTTTTTACTCTGCGGGTTAATTCCGCCATAGAATCGGTACTATCCCTGCTCGTATTTACCGGCACCAGGGAAATGCGTTTGATGATGTGGTAACCGTCTGCCATCAGCAGGGGTTTACTGATGCTTCCGTCAATGGCCGAAAACACCTGCTCTTCAAAAGCCGGGTCGTACGTGCCGGGTGTAAAGGAAGGCAGTTGTCCGCCCGACTGATAAGTAAGGTTATCGTCGCTGAACTTCTCTGCCAGCTCGCCAAAAGCGGCTCCCTGCTGCAATGCTGTATATAACGAATCGGCACGCTTGCGTAGTTCGGCCTTTTTCTCTTCCGCTATATTCGGGTAAAAGAGGAGATGTATATGTGCCGCTACTATTTTACCTATGGCAGTGCGTTCTTCGATGTTTTTGAAAATATGGTATCCCGATGCAGAACGGTAAGGAGCCGAGAACTTGCCGGGTGCCGTGGAATACGCCAGGTTTTCCAGCGCATAAGGCAATGTAAAGACGGTGATAAAACCTATTTCGCCGCCGCGTTCGAAAGAAGATGAATCGGCGGAATAGGTAGTAACCACTTTACTGAAAGCGGCCCCCTTATTCAGTTCCCTGTATGCCTGCATCGCTTTTTTATAAGCCGCGAGGGTATCGGGGGAAGTATAGAAGGGAATATAGATATGCGCCAGGCGAATGTCTTTACGGCTGCGGGTAAATGCTTCATCCACCAGTATATTTACACTACTGTCGTCCTGCATAAATCCTTCTATCACCTGGTTACGGAAGTTCTGCAGCTCCGCCAGCTGACCGGGCAGGGTGTCCATCTTTTTATCGTAAGCAGCCTGTACTTTCAGGCGAAAGCGGCTGTAGAGGTCCAGGTAATCGCGGTACGATTGTTCGGAGGGCTTTTCGCCATTGGCATTTTTGTTATAGGCTTTCAGGAATTCCTGCCGGCTCACGGTGTGGTTGCCATAGCTGAAAACATCCTGCGCGTAAACGCTGCCTGCCGAACCTAACAGAAGGAAAAGGATAATAAGATTTTTCATGTTGTATTATTTTCGTGATCCGGGGTATAAGATGATGATCAGGACTTTTTCATTTTAATGGCCAGCACTTCTTCTATCTGCTGATAGGTCAGTTTTTTGGCAATGATGCGTTTGTCTTTATCGAGCAGGTATAACACGGGGGTCTGGTATACGTCGTACAGTTGTTTATAGCCCGCTCTTCCGGCATCGGAGTCGGCATCTTTTTGTGCCGTGGTCTGGTATACATGCAGCCAGTCTTTAAGGCCGTTCTCGCGGATATATTTGACCCAGGCTTCTTTACCGCCGTCCGTCATTACCCCATATATCTGTATACCCTGCTGTTTCCACCTGTTCTGGAACATAGAATCCAGGCGTGGCACCATTTCCTTGCAGTGACTGCAGGTGGCGTCCCAGAAGCATACTACCGTATAGGGTGCGTTTATGCTATAGAGCGGTAATGGTTTGTCGAGGGTGTCTACCATTTCGAGGTTGGAAGCAGGCTGGCCGATCAGGTTGGCCATCAGGCTGTAAGCTCTGTCGTAAATAAACTTTTTATATTTTTCGGTGAACCAGTCCACTTCCGGATGGTCGTTAATGTATTTCTCAAAAATATGAACGAATACGGCATCCTGGCCCATATACTCCGGGTTCACATATTTCTGTATAAAATGGATCAGCAGGTATTTGTACATTTCCTTATTGCCGCTGGCAGCTTTCAGCATGATGTCCACTTCCTTTTTGATGGAATCGGGTTCTGGTGCTACCAGTTCCTTATAATATTTTTCCAGCTTGCCTTCAAAGATACCTGCAGGGGTGCGCAATAGCCGCTCGTCGGCAAACGATACCCCGTCCCAGTAGTGCTGTTTGAAATACCGGTATACATACGCGGAATCGTATTTGCCGCCTGGCTGCTGGTCGGCCTTCGGTATCAGTGGTTCTTTCATGGCGCGGAAAAAAGAGGCGAGCATGGAACCGGGGTATTGTTTGATAATATCTTCCCGCGTTTGCTGAAGGCTTTTATTCTGTGCCTGGATCTGCGTTACGATAGCGTTGGAATCCGCTTTGGACGAAGCCGTGGCTAAACGGGTATTGAGGTCGGTTATCTGCTGTCCTGTCTTGGAGATGGCGGCAGAATAGGCCAGAAATTGGGTATTGTCGGGGGAACCCGTAAAGATCGTTTTGGCAGGTCCCAGCGCGGAATCGGCTTTTATGGAAAAACGCTGCTCCTTATCGAGCAGCAGTTCGAACAGGATCTCTTTTTTGGGTGAAACCATAAAATAAATGCCACCGGGCAGCGCTTTGGGTCCTTTAAACACGCCTTCGCTGGCGCTGTTCAGCAGGGCAGAATCGGCCAGGGCCTTCAGTTTGCCGTAATGATAGCCCAGGTATACGTACTGGTTTTTATATGGCTTAACAGTTACCGGAATAGTATAGCCGGTCGTTTGAGCCCCTGCGAAAAAGGACGGCATCAGCAGCACCAGGGGCAGAAAGAATCGCTTCATAATGAGGAACTAGTTTTCAGTAGCGAATATATTCATTTTTTTGTACCGGCAGGGTTTACACCGGCTCACGGCGAAGGAGTTTAACGCTTCCTTTAGCGCAATGTTGTATCGGGCTGCTGATATGATCGATCTCCGTAATAACGGGAAGAAACCTACTTTTGCAGGATGGGAAAAAAGCATATCGTACTGGAACGACTGCCGGTACAGGATTTTGCATCCGAAGGCAAGGCCCTGTCCAAAGCATCGGGAAAGGTCGTTTTTATTTCGGGTGCCATACCCGGGGATGTGGTGGATGTACTGCTGGGGAAAAATAAAAAGGATTGGGCAGAAGGCAAAGCCATTCATTTTCACGAATACTCTAAAGACCGGGTGCAGCCTTTCTGTGAGCATTTCGGCACCTGCGGCGGATGTAAATGGCAGATGCTGCCTTACGAAAAACAACTGGAGTTTAAGCACGAAGAGGTATTGCAGAACCTGCGGCGGATCGGTAAAGTAAACCTGCCGGGAGTACTGCCTATTATCGGGTGCAGCAACGATACACATTACCGCAATAAACTTGAATTCACCTTCAGCAATAAACGTTACCTGCTGCCGGAAGAGATAGGGGAAGACGGAGTGATACCCCGGCAAAATGCCCTGGGCTTCCATGTACCAAAGATCTTCGACAAAGTAATAGACATTCGTACCTGTTACCTGATGGCGGAGCCTACCAACGCCATCCGCAATACAGTGCGGGAATTTGCGCTGGCGCAGGGTTATACCTTTTACGATATAAAGGAACATACCGGCTGGCTGCGCAACCTGGTACTGCGCATCTGTACCACCGGGGAAGTGATGGTGAATATCTGTTTCGGGTACGAGGATAAAGAAGAAAGGGTGCGGCTGTTCGACCACCTGCTGGAGAAAGTACCCGCCATTACCACCCTGCTGTATACCATCAATCCCAAATGGAACGACAGTATTTACGACCTGCAGCCGCAGGTATACATGGGTAAGGGCTATGCCATAGAGAAACTGGAAGATTTCCGGTTTAAGATAGGTCCCAAATCGTTCTTTCAAACCAATACCCGCCAGGCGGAAAAGCTTTATGCCGTAACGCGCGATTTTGCGGAACTGACCGGGGAAGAGACCGTTTACGACCTCTACTGCGGCACCGGCAGCATCGGGATATTCGTGAGCGGGCTGGCGAAAAAGATCATAGGGGTGGATGTGATAGCGGAAGCCATTCAGGATGCCCGGGAAAACGCGGCCCTGAACGGCGTGCAGCATGCGGAGTTTTTCGCAGGCGATGTGATCGATGTGTGCGACGATGCTTTTTTTGCCGCGCACGGCAAACCCGATGTAATTATTACAGACCCTCCCCGTGCAGGAATGCACCAGTCGCTGGTAGATAAAATACTGGAAATAGAAGCCCCGCTGCTGGTGTATGTAAGCTGCAATCCCAGTACCCAGGCAAGGGATCTGCTGATGCTGGATGACAAATATGAAGTAACCCGGATACAGCCGGTAGATATGTTTCCACATACGCATCATATCGAGAATGTAGTGCAGCTTAAGCTAAGGCGATAAGAGCGGTACATTTTTAAACACGTATTTTTGTGATAAATATGATTCAATGGCACAATTCCAGTTCCGGAAATTTGAACTCTTACCGCTAGTTATTAAAAACCTTCTTATTATAAATGGATTGGTATGGTTGGCACAAATTACTTTTGGTCAAAGACTTCAACTCGAAAACCTTTTTGCGCTGCATGATGTACGTTCGGAGTTATTTAAACCCCACCAACTGATCACGCATATGTTTATGCACGCTACACACAATGCCAATAACAATATCGATTTCTCTCATATTTTTTTTAATATGCTGGCACTTTGGATGTTTGGAAGTGCTTTAGAAAATGTTTGGGGGCCCAAGCGCTTTCTTATATTTTACATTGCCTCGGGATTGGGTGCTGCGGCTTTGCACCTGATTGTGTTATGGTTTCAGAATTCTGAAATGATAAACGTAGCTAATAGTGGGATCTTAAGTCAGCAATTACGAAATTTTGAAGGCGGGGCACAGGAATTTATACGATCGCAGCTAAACACACCAACCGTCGGGGCGTCAGGTGCCGTATTTGGCTGTCTTGCAGCTTTTGCTTATTTATTTCCCAATACCAACATATACATTTATTTTCTTTTTCCGGTAAAAGCAAAATGGTTTGTACTTGTATACGCTATTATCGAGCTATATTCCGGTATTTCTGCCACCGCCGGCGACAACGTAGCCCATTTTGCCCACCTCGGAGGTGCTATTGTCGGGTTTTTATTAGTATATTACTGGAATAAATCTAACCGCAGGAATTTTTATTAAGCTAAAGCGTTATTACGTGCATTCCGTAAACCTTTAGGAGCTTTAATTTGTAAACATAGGGCAAAAACAGTGACCATAATAACATGAGTGTGATGAACGATAAACGCAGAAGCAACCGGGTATTGTTGGGGCAGGACAATAATTCCCTAATCAACCTGGTAGCCATTAACGCCGTGCTTTTCTTGGTGCTGACCTTCCTTTTTATCGTTTACAAACTCTCCGACTCAGATATTTCCGCTTATTATAGAAACGTCTTTAACTGGTTTACCCTTCCGGCAGATATTTCGCGGCTGGCGACCCGCCCCTGGACCCTGTTAACCCACATGTTTGTGCATGGTAAATTTTTTCACCTGCTGGCCAATATGCTGTGGCTCTGGATGTTCGGCTATATTTTACAGGATATGATGGGCAACCGGAAGCTGATTCCCGTTTACATTTACGGAGGGCTGGTGGGTGCTTTCTTCTATGTTTTATCGTATCATATATTCCCCCAACTGGTAGGAGGCATCAGTACCGCCACTTTCCTGGGTGCCAACGCATCGCTGATGGCCGTGGCCGTCGCTACCACTTCCGTATCTCCGGATTACCGGATTTTCCCGATGATCAATGGGGGAGTGCCACTTTGGATACTGACGGTGCTGTACGTGATTCTCGATTTTGTTACCATCCCATCCGGGGAGCCGGCGGTTTATATAGCCCATTTTGCCGGAGGGGCATTTGGTTTCCTTTTTATTTACCAGATGCGAAAGGGGAACGACTGGAGTATATGGATGAACGATTTTTTTGACTGGATAAAAAACCTCTTTAACCCGAATAAGAAGAAATCAGGGAAGGCGGTGAAAGATGAATTTTTTTACCAGGTAAAGGGCTCCCAGCCTTTTAAAAAAACACCGCATATTACCCAGCAGCGGGTAGATAAAATTCTCGACAAGATCAACCAGGAAGGCTACCATTTTTTGACGGATGAAGAAAAAGATGTGTTGAAACGAGCCGCAAACGACGGGGATTTGTAAATTTACGGTATGACGCCAGTCCTCCGAAAGTTCTCCAAGCGGGTATTGATTTTTCTGAACATATGCACTATCGCATTTTTCCTGCTGGCATCCCTGGCGGCTTATATCAACCCAGGTAAGTACTGGATAATCGGAATGCTGGGAGTGGGCTTTATATTCTTCCTGGCAGGCACACTCGTCTTTTTCCTGTTCTGGCTTTTTATGCGTTCCCGGTGGGCCTGGTTATCGCTGGTAGCATTGGTGTTAAGCTGGCCGCAGACAAATGCCGTATTCGGCTTCCATTTTTTTTCGCGGTTCGATAAGGCAGCCCGTCCTCCCGGCTCCCTGCGCATTCTTCAATGGAATGTAACCAGTTGGGACGAGATCAACAAAACCCGAAAAAACGGGGTTACTTACCGCAAAGCGATGTTCGATTATATAGAGGAACAGGATGCTGATGTGCTTTGCTTCCAGGAATTTTTTGAATCTAAGAACCCGGTTTATTTCGACTACAATATCGACTACATCAAAAACAAACTCCATTATCCCTATCATTATTTTGCGGTGGATGCAAGCTGGAAAGGGGTGCAACTGGGCGTTGCCGTGTTTTCCCGTTTCCCCATTACCGATTCTGCCCGCTGGCGTTACCAGCCTGTTTCCCGCAAAACGGGCGAGAGCCTGGTAAGGGTGACGCTGGATATGAACGGACAGAAAGTAAATGTATTTACCACTCACCTGCAATCTTTCCTGTTCAAGGGACAGGATTACCAGAATATAGAGATATTGAAAAGACCGGAAGACAATAAAGATAAACTGGTGGAGGCTTCGAAAGGAATTATGTACAAATTCAGGAGTGCCTATAAAGCCCGCCCCCCGCAGGCGGAACTGGTACGGGAAAAGCTTGAAGAAAGCGAATATCCTTCCATTATTACGGGCGACTTCAACGATGTGCCCAATTCCTATACATATTTTACCGTAAAGGGCGACTACCAGGATGCTTTTGTAAAAAAGAGCCATGGACTGGGCCGGACTTTTTATTTTATATCGCCCACGCTCCGGATAGATTATATACTGGCGGACAAACGCTTTGAAATACTGCAATATAAAAGAGACCTGAAGCCCTATTCCGATCATTATCCTGTGGTGGCGGATGTAATGATCGTCGAACCGAAATCCCAATAAATTGTATATTCGCCAAAAGCAGGGAACATAACTTATTTATGAGCGATCTATTTGTTTATAATTCTTATACACGGCAGAAAGAAGTCTTTACATCCATTACCCCGGGTCATGTAGGTATGTATGTGTGCGGCCCTACGGTAAGCGGGGAAAGTCACCTGGGCCATGCAAGGCCTTATATCACCTTCGATATTGTTTACCGTTACCTGACACATAAAGGATATAAAGTGCGGTACGTCCGCAACATTACCGATGCAGGCCATTTTGAGGAAGAAGGCCGGGAGGCCGAGGACAAAGTGGGTAAAAAAGCCATACTGGAAAAGCTGGAGCCGATGGAACTGGTGCAGAAGTATACCAACCTGTTTCACTGGGCAATGCTGCAATTCAATAATATACAGCCTTCCATAGAACCCACGGCTACCGGGCATATAGTGGAACAGATCAATATGATCGAAGAGATCATAAGACAGGGTTACGCCTATGTGGTAAACGGCTCGGTGTACTTTGATTTGAAGAAATATGCTTCCGGTCATGAATATGGTAAACTCAGCGGCAGAATCATAGATGACCTGCTGGAGACTACCCGGGAGCTGGACGGACAGGAGGAGAAAAGGGACAAAGCTGATTTTGCGTTATGGAAATCTGCCGCGCCGGAGCATATTATGCGGTGGAAAAGTCCCTGGGGCGATGGTTTCCCGGGCTGGCATATCGAATGTTCTGCCATGGCTACCAAGTACCTCGGTGCGAAATTCGACATACACGGTGGCGGGATGGACCTTCAGTTCCCGCACCATGAAAGTGAGATTGCGCAAAGTACGATTTGCAATCATACATCGCCTGCAAGGTACTGGATGCATAATAATATGATCACCATTAACGGCCGTAAAATGGGCAAGAGTTATAATAACGTGATCAAACTAACGGAAATGTTCAGTGGTAATCACCCCTTGCTTACACAGGCTTTTCATCCTATGACGGTGCGCTTTTTCATTCTCCAGAGCCATTACCGCAGTACGCTTGATTTTAGCAGCACAGCCCTGGAAGCCAGTGAAAAAGCCCTTAAACGATTATGGGAGGCTTACGAGGTACTGGGCAAACTGCCTCCGGGCAGCAATGCCGAAGCAGATGATAAAGAGCTAAATGAAAAAGTACTGAAACTGCTGGATGAATTTGAATCGTTTATGAACGACGATTTCAGTACCCCGAAGATACTGGCCAATATGTTCGACCTGGCCCCCGTGATCAACTCCTTAAAGGACGGGCATATCGCCGCCGGCGCACTTGCGTATACAACCATTGTCCTGATGCAGGAAAAGTTCAGGACTTACCTGGAAGACATATTCGGACTTACCAGTACCGGTGTAGCGGACAACGGCACTTTAACCGGCATCATGCAATTACTGATCGATATACGGCAGGAAGCTAAAACGAAAAAGGATTATGCTACTTCCGACAAAATCCGTAAACAACTGGTCGGCCTTGGCATTCTGCTGAAAGATGAGAAAGACGGGAATATGAGTTACACGTTTGAATAGGCTTTCCGGGTAGCTCGTACTATCTCGCGCTTGCCCTGGGGGCCGGGTATCTTTTCCACGAAAAAGCCGGCTTCTTCCATCGCCCTTCTTACCGTTACCTTGCTGCAATAGGTAAGCAGCAGGCCTCCGTCTTCCATGGCGTCATACATTTTTTGAAACGATTCGGTGGTCCATAACGCAGGATGTATCTCCGGTGCGAAAGCGTCGAAATATATAAGGTTGTATGTGGTGGAAAAAATGATATCCAGGAAGTCTGCCTGGCGTTTATAGAAATAAAATTTCTCCGAAAGCTGGTGCGGAGTATTCCAGGGTAAATGGTGGATCTGTGAGAATAACTGCTCCAGTTCCGGGTGTCGCAGCATACCGGCATAGTTAAGCGTAGTGGCTATATCCGGATCGAGCACATCGGTTTCCACCGATTCATAATACAATTTTACGGGCAGGTGCATGGTAGCGATGTAAGTAAGCAATGCATTTAGCCCGGTGCCGAGCCCCATTTCGAAGATGGCTATTTCCGATCGTTTTTCCATAAGGGGTTTGAGCCCGCACTCGATGAAAATATGCTGCGACTCCTGGACGGCACCGAACCGGGAATGATAGGTGCTGTTTAATTCCGGCACGGCGATGGTATAGGAGCCATCTTCCGTAATAATCACTTCTTTGTACATGAAGCAAAATTACGGACTGTAGGACGATTTAATGATAATAAAGCGGCAGGCCGGTAAGCCCGCCACTTTACATATTATTTACCTTCCGGTAGCAGTTAGTTGACTTTACTGATCATCAGTTCTTCCTGTAAACGCCTGGTAGTGCTTACGGCAAAGGTGTTCACGGTATTATCTTTCAGGTTCCTGATCTCGAAAGTAAGGGGGCCTGATTCGTTCTGGTTGATCTTAAAGAGCTTATCGAAACTCTTGTCGGAATAAGTGTCCTGGAAAATAACATAGCCTTCTTTATCCCTCACGGATACATTGAACCGGGTGCCCTTATCGTTATTATATTTTACTTTAAAAAGGAACATATTGTCTTTCAATCCAAGACACTGGACGCTTACGTCTTTGCCGGTGGAATCCTTTGGCAGCGGCCCGTTCGGGGAGGCTGCCTGTACACTTAGGAAGGTAACGGCAACCAGCATAAACGTGGTTACTGCTTTTTGCGTGGCGATTTTGAATGATTGCATTTTCATGATTTCAAGTTTTTAAATGAACAATGAGTGTTAAACATGGAAGCAACGCTCAAATGGAAGCAACTGAAAATCAGACAATCAACCGTGGCAAGGGCAAGTGGGAAACCGTTAAAAGAAGATGGAAGCGTTCGCTGAGGCTTAATTCGAATAAAGCGGGAATGTAATCCCTTTGATGCTAACGATACAAATGTACATTTTATTTTAATAGCGCGGAATATTTATCATTAATACGTGTAAGCGTAACGTTTAGATAACCCGGGCATATCATAAAAAAAAAGATCCATAGCTTATACTACAGATCTTTCTTTTTATGATGTGTGTCTATGTAAGTTAGGGCTGCTTTACCAGCTTTAGCTCTTGGATAATATTGCCCGCACCGCCCAGCTTGTCGATGCACCATAGTATATAACGGATATCGACACAGATAGTACGGTTCAGGTCTTTGTCGAAGGTTAGCTTATGACTGAGTGCTTCGTAGTTGCCATCGAAAGCAAGACCGATCAGTTCCCCGGTGGCGTTGATAACAGGAGAACCTGAATTGCCGCCGGTAATATCGTTCGTAGTGATAAAACAAATTACCAGGTCGTTGCGCTGTTTATCTATGTACTGGCCAAAATCCTTTTTGGTGGCCAGTTCTACCAGCTTCTGCGGCAGATCGAATTCATAATCGCCCGGTATATATTTGTCCATTACTCCTTTCAGGGTGCATACATAATCATATTTTACTGCGTCCCGTGGCTGGTAACTTTTTACATTGCCAAAGCTTACCCGCATACTGAAGTTGGCATCGGGGTACATTATTTTGCCGGGGTTCATCTGCATTACTCCTTTGAGGTATAGCCGCCCGTAATCGTTGTTGCTTACCGTAAAGGCCTGGAATTGGGGAAGGTACTTGCCGGTATAGTTTTTTAAGAATGCATTCGCATAACTATAAGCGGGGTCCTTTTGCAGCGTCTCTGCATTGGGTATTTTAACGAAGGCATTCCAGCGGGCGTCATCAAAAAGCATGGTATTATTAAAAATATCGGCTGCCCATTTTTTGTAGGTGGCTTCGTCTTTCAGGTCGCCATAAGTTCCTTTCAGGTTCTCATAAAAGCCGATAGGGTGCTGGGTTTTAGCGATGTCTGTGTAAAACAGCATGGCCGTTGCTGCCAGTATGCGCTGGTCGGATACTTTATTCTCCGCCTGCAGAAAGGCTTTTCTTTTGGTGCTGGCCTCTTCCACCGCTTTTTTAATGTCTGCGTCCTTCACGCCCGTCATGGTAAGTGCTCTTTCCACCTGTGCCAGCGAGGCAGCAAATGCGGCCATCGGGGAACCGAGTATGCCTTCGTTAAGGTACTGCCGGTGTTTGGCATAGGGCCGCCAGGCATCATACGCTTTGCCCCATTCGGTAAATATATTCTCGAACTCCGGCTTACCCTTTGCCCATGCCTGGAAAGCGGCTTCGTCCTTTTGTTTCTTTTCGTAAATATGCTGCTTCAGCAATTGTTTGGTTTCCCCGTCGTAGAATTTCCAATAATTGGCGATGCCCGCATAAGATGGTGCCAGTTGCAGTTTTACCACGGGATCTTTTTTCATTTGTTCGAACATGAATTTAAGGCGTATGTCGCGCAGGTTGACAAGGGCGGGATTGCTGATTTCGGTAGCCAGTTTGATGCCGTAAGACGACTCGTAACGGTTGGTGCCGCCGGGATAACCGTATGTCATCGCATAGTCTCCATCTTTTAATCCCTTGATGGATACAGGCAAAAAGTATTTTGGTTTCAGCGGTTTATTGGCTGCGTTGTAATCAGCCGGCTGGTCGTCTTTGGCATACACCCTGAACACGGAGAAATCGCCTGTATGCCGGGGCCATTCCCAGTTGTCGGTATCACCGCCAAACTTGCCTACGCTTTCCGGGGGCGTGCCTACCAGGCGAACGTCCTTATAACGCTGATATACAAACAGGAGGAACTGGTTGCCTTTGAAGAAGGGGCTTACCAACGCTTCCTGGCTCTGCGCGGGATCGGAGTATTGTGCATTCAGGACGGCCAGTACTTCGCTTTGTTTTTTAGCGCGGTCGGCTCCAGATAGACCGCTCAATGCGGAGTCTACCCGTTTCGTTACATCTTCAATGCGAAGCAGGAACTGAACGCTAAGTTCCTGGGAGGGTATTTCTTCCGTTTTGCTTTTGGCATAGAACCCGTCTCTCAGGTAATTCTTCTCTATAGAACTGGCTGCTGTAATAGCGTTATAGCCACAGTGATGATTGGTAAATATAAGGCCTTCGGCACTTACTATTTCGCCCGTGCATCCGCCGCCGAATATAACGATGGCATCTTTGATGGAGGCTTTGTTGATGCTGTAAAGCTGTTCTTTGGTGAGTTTAAGTCCTTTTTTTACCATATCATTATATACCTGCTGCCCCAGCAGCATCGGCAGCCACATGCCTTCGTCGGCATAGGTTCTGAACATGGTAAAGAAAAGTACAATGGCAAAAAGACATTTTTTCATACTTGTATTTTTATTTATCGGGGGTTTCATTTAACACTTTCCAGAGCAGATCTTTTAATTCCATCAGTCCCTGCTGTGCCATGGAAGAGATGAATACATGTGGGATATGCTGCGGCAATTCGGCGGAGATGGCGGCTTTCAGTTCATCGTCCAGCATATCGCTTTTACTTACGGCAATTACAAAATCCTTTTGAAGCATTTCTTCGCTGTACTCCTTCAGTTCGTTGAGCAGTATGTCGAACTCCTTGCGGTGGTCGTTGCTGTCGGCAGGTACCAGGAACAGGAGCGCAGAGTTGCGTTCGATATGCCTCAGGAAGCGATGCCCCAGTCCCTTGCCTTCCGCCGCGCCTTCTATAATGCCCGGAAGATCGGCGATGCAAAAGCTTTTACCATCACGGTATTCCACCATGCCGAGATTAGGTGCCAGAGTGGTAAAAGCATAATCGGCTATTTTGGGTTTGGCAGCGGTGATAACGGATAAAAGGGTCGACTTGCCCGCATTGGGAAAGCCCACCAGTCCAACATCGGCGAGTACTTTCAGTTCGAGCACCTTGTAGCCTTCCACCCCCGGTTCCCCGGGCTGCGAGTGCTCCGGTGCCTGGTTGGTAGGCGTAGCGAAGTGCTGGTTGCCCAGGCCGCCGCGGCCACCCCGCACCCAGATCACTTCCTGTCCGTCTTCCAGTATTTCCGCTTCCTGGACGCCTGTTTCCTCGTCTCTTGCCACCGTGCCAAGCGGTACTTCTATGATGATGTCTTTGCCATCGGCTCCGGTCATATTGTTCTTGTCACCCTTTCCACCATCGTCTGCCAGCACGTTCTTGAAATAGCGGAGGTGCAGTAGGGTCCAGAGCTGACTGTTGCCTTTGAGTATGATATGACCGCCGCGTCCCCCATCGCCTCCGTCGGGGCCTCCGTAAGCGGTGAGCTTGTTCCGCAAAAAATGTTTGATGCCTGCGCCTCCATGGCCGCTGTGGCAGAAGATCCTTATCTGGTCTACGAAATTTGACTTTTCCAATAATAAAATTTATGAGTGCAAATATAGGCTAAGTGGCTTGTGTTACCGCCGGGACGAAGGCGGGTGCTTTCGCACGGGTGATGCGCGGGCCGGTATTCTATCGCTTCAAGGCTACCCGGGGTTTTCTTTGGTGCCCTCCCACTTTTTGTAAACAGCGGGTTGTACAGGCCGGTGCGGTTCTGTTTCGCGGAGGGGCTCGCAGGCCGCCCAGTTGTTCTGCATGGTCGCAGGAAGGGATTGATAAAGCTGGGTGCCTTCCGTTTTCCAGGCCAGCATTTCATCGCTTACCTGTTTTATGATCCGGGAAGGGTTGCCCGCTACGATACTTCTGGCCGGTATCTTTTCACCGGCTTTAATGAATGCGAGGGCGCCTATGATGCATTCATCCCCTATTTCCGCATCGTCCATTATTACGGCGTTCATACCTATCAATACATTGCGGCCGATGGTGGCACCGTGAATGATGGCACCATGACCGGTATGCGCTCCTTCTTTCAGCAGCACGGTAACGCCGGGAAACATGTGGATGGTGCAGTTCTCCTGTACATTGCAGCCGTCCTCAATTATAATCTGTCCCCAATCGCCGCGGATGGCTGCTCCCGGACCAACATAAACATTTTTACCGATGATCACGTTGCCGGTAACGGAGGCCTGTGGGTGCACGAAAGATGAGATGTGTACTACGGGTGTAAACCCATTGAACGAATATATCATACCAGTTTTTTTGCCGTCCGGAAACAGGTGCCTTTAAAAAAAGCCACTTCTTCACCCATCTGGTTAGTGATGGTGATCTGGTAAAGGCCGGTGCTGCGACCGTTATGCACTTCTTTTGCTTCCGCCGTCAACTCATATCCAACATGCACGGCTTTGGTAAAATTGATGGAAGTGTCCATAGCGACCGATAGGTTGTTGCGGTTATTGGAAGCAAAGGCAAAGGCACTGTCGCCCAATGAAAAAGCGATACCCCCATGCACGATGCCAAACCCGTTGATCATTTCCTCTCTTACGGTCATTTTTATTTTACTGTAACCTTCCCTGATATCGAGTACTTCAATACCCAGCCACTGGCTGAACCGGTCGTCACGGATCATTTTGTCCACCACTTTTTTTGCGAGCAGGTCTTCTTCGGAGGTCTTGTTGGTTTTACTCATTGTATTTTGTATTGTCTTCATTTATTCTCCTTTGAACACCGGCATCCTTTTTTGAAGGAATGCCTGTACGCCTTCTTTGTAGTCGTAGGTATTGCCTGCGTTGAACTGTAGTTTGTCTTCCACATCCAGTTGCTGCTCCAGCGTATTGCCGAATGATGCGTTGAGTGCCTGCTTGGTAAGTGCCAGTGCCCGCGTTGGCATCCGGGCAAGGGTAAGCGCCATGTTCATGGACGCTTCGGCAAACTGGTCATCAGGAAATACTTTATAGATCATGCCCAGCTTTTCCGCTTCATCGGCACTGATCTTTTCGGCCAGCATCATCAGAGCGGAAGCTTTCTGAAAACCTACCAGTCGGGGAAGCGTATAGGTGCCGCCACTATCGGGTATCAATCCTATTTTGGAAAAAGCCTGTATAAAACTTGCCGAAGCGGCTGCTACCACTACATCGCAGCACAGGGCGATATTGGCCGCGGCACCGGCTGCTATACCGTTCACGGCACATAGCACGGGCTTTTCTATATGCCGGATACGGGTTATGATGGGATTATAATGTTCGGAAACGATCTTTTCGAACCCCGGAGCGTTTTCACCGGCCACTTCTGCCAGGTCCTGGCCGGAAGAAAACGCCTTGCCGCTACCCGTCAGATAGATGGCCCTCACTTCCTGATCGGCCGCGCAATCGTCCAGCGTTTTTTGCAGCAGCAATGTCATCTCCCGGTCGAACGCATGAAACTTTTCGGGACGGTTCAGGGTAATGATGGCGACATGTTCACGTATTTCTGATAAGATAGATGGCATAAAAGATTTTATTAATGACATTTAAAATAATCGAACGGTTCCAGGCAATCGTTGCATCGGTAAAAGGCCTTACAGGCAGTGGAACCGAAACGGCTGATAAGATGTGTACGATATGAATTACAACGGGGGCACTGCACGGCTTCGTCCGCTGCAAACAGATCGGTACTGCATACCTGCTGCAACGCATTGGGAGGTGCTATACCATATGCTTTCAGTTTTTGTTTTCCCGATTCGGTCATCCAGCCGGTAGTCCAGGCCGGACTTAACTTCGATACTATCTTCACCTTATTATACCCGTTCTCCGCCAGTTTAATCCGGATATCCCATTCTATACGGGTAATGGCCGGGCAGCCGGAGTAGGTGGGCGTTATTGCAATTTCTACTTCATCATCATCCGTTGCAGATACGCTGCGGATAATGCCAAGATCCACTACCGACAATACAGGAAGTTCGGGGTCGCTTACTGATTCCAGTAAGTGCCAGATCTTTTCTATTTCTATGGCATCTGTTCCTGTCATTATTTAAATATTACCATTCACAACCCGGATAGGCCCGTTGAAGATATTGCATTTCAGCGAGTATATATCCCAGGTGTTCCGTATGCCTGCCTTCTTTACCCCCGCTTTGCATCCATGTGCCGGCAGGCAAGGTAAGCCTGGCCAGTGTAAGTACATTTTGTATATGCGTAATCCAGTTTTGTTTTAACAAAGATATATTCACTCCGGTATAGCCCGATATGGTTTCTTCGTAAGGGGCTGGTGTAGTAAGTTCGCCGGTGTATGGCCATAGATATTCAAGCGCATGTGCGATACGGCGGTGACTTTCCTCCGTGCCATCTCCCAGCCGGATAACCCATTCCCCGCTCCAGCGAAGATGGTAGGCTACTTCTTTTGAAGATTTACCTGCAATGGATGCCAGTGTGTCGTCGCTGCTGTCTTTTAATTGTTCGTACAAATAGAATTGGCTGGTACTTACGAAAAACTGGCGCAGGGTGGTTACCGCCCAGTCTCCCTTATCCAGTTCCGTGAGCAGGCAGTTTTTATAATCCGGCACGTCCCTTAAATAAGCAAGCGTGTCTTCGGTAGAACCATCGGCTTTAAGTGTGGCGGCATACTGGTAAAAGTTCCTGGCCTGACCAACAAGGTCGAGTGCTATATTGCTGATGGCTATATCCTGCTCCAGGATGGGACCATGGCCTGTCCACTCGCTGTTCCGGTGTCCCAGTATCAGTGCATTGTCCGCCAGGTGCAGCACATATTGTATTAAGTGTTCCTTGTTCATGGTCAGATATGCGTAAGTTCGTCCGGCAGATCATAAAAAGTAGGATGCCGGTATATCTTATCATTGGCGGGATCATATAAACTCTCCGCGTCGCCGGGGTTGGATGCATGTATCTGTTTTGATTCCACTACCCAGATGCTGATGCCTTCCTGCCGGCGGGTGTATACGTCCCGGGCATTTTCGATTGCCATGGATGCGTCGGCCGCATGAAGACTGCCTACGTGTTTATGATCCAAACCCTGCCTGCTCCGGATAAATACTTCCCACAAAGGCCATTCACCGCTGCCTTCCGGTTGTTTGCCCTGCGTACCTGCGGAGCTGTCTCCGGGAATATCTCCGTAATAATATTTGCGTATATAAGCTGATTGCATCAGGCTGCGTTTATATTAACTTTTTTATGCTGTTGTTTGGATGCATAAGCGGCTGCTGCTTCTCTTACCCATGCGCCCTCGTTATGCGCATTGTTCCTGGCTTCCAGTCTTTCTTTGTTGCAGGGTCCGTTGCCGGATACCACGTTCCAGAACTCCTGCCAGTTGATGGCTCCAAAATCATACCGCCCGGTCGTTTCATTCCATTTCAGATCGGGGTCGGGCAGTGTCATACCCAGTATCTTTACCTGTTCCGCACATATATCCACGAATTTCTGCCGCAGTTCGTCATTGGAGAACCGTTTGATCTTCCATTGCATACTCTGCGCGGTATGCGGTGATGCGTCGTCGTTAGGTCCAAACATCATTACTGATGGCCACCACCAACGGTTAACGGCATCCTGGCACATACGCTTTTGTTCCTCGCTGCCTTTACTGAGTACAAGCAGTATTTCAAAACCCTGCCGCTGGTGAAAACTCTCCTCCTTGCATACCCGCACCATGGCGCGTGCATAAGGACCGTAGGAATTGCGGCATAGCGGTACCTGATTCATAATTGCCGCCCCGTCCACCAGCCAGCCGATGGCACCCATATCTGCCCAGCTAAGAGTAGGGTAATTAAAGATGGAAGAGTATTTTGCTTTGCCGCTGTTTAACTGGCTGATCATTTCATCGCGGCTGATGCCCAGCGTTTCGGCAGCGGAGTAAAGGTAAAGTCCATGCCCTGCTTCATCCTGCACTTTAGCTATCAGTGTTGCTTTACGACGAAGCGTAGGTGCCCGGGTTATCCAGTTGCCTTCCGGTAGCATACCGACTATTTCGCTATGTGCGTGCTGACTGATCTGCCGTATCAGTGTCTGGCGGTATTTCTCCGGCATCCAGTCCTGCGGCTCGATGCGTATTTCGTGGTCGATCTTATCCTGGAATGTTTTCTCCACTGTACTCAATGACATATGCAACAGTTTATATGGTAAATGTACTGAATTTATGGCGTAAATACTAACAGGTGTTAGCTTTATAGTTCATTTAACATCATAGTCCACCACGATTGAAGGTGTGCGGGGGTGGCTCTGGCAGGTAAGTATATAACCGTCCTCCAGTTCATCCTTTTCGAGTGCGTAATTATTATCCATTTCTACTTCGCCTTCTATCAGTCTTGCCCTGCAGGTACTGCATACGCCTCCCTTGCAGGCAAAGGGAAGGTCGGCCCCCCGCTGCAATGCGGCATCCAGTATACTTTCTTCATCGTAGGAAAGATTAAAGCGAAAGGTAATACCGTCTGATTTAATGACCACTTCGCTGGTTTTGCCTGCATGAGCGGTGGCTGGCAATATAGGTTTACTACCGGCAATGCGGCTGTTTTGGCCAGGTGCGGTAAACAATTCAAAATGGATCTTTTTTTCATCAACCCCCTGGTCCTGCAAAAACTGCTTTACGATAAAGATCATTTCCTCCGGACCACACAAAAAAAACGCATCTGAACGCGTAAGCTGTACCAGTTTTTCATGGAGCTGCCGGCATTTCTCCGCATCTATTCTCCCATAATTAAAGGGAGTATCCGGTTTTTCCCTGCTTAAAATATGATAGACGCTGAACCGCTCCATATACTGATTCTTTACTGCTTCCAACTGTTCGCGGAAAAGGATGGAAGCCCGGCTCCGGTTACCGTATATCAGGGTGAAACGGCTAAGCGGTTCGGTAAGCAGCGTGTTTTTAATGATGGATAGAACCGGGGTAATACCGCTGCCTGCTGCGAAGGCGGTATAGTGTTTTTTGTTCAGCGGGTCCAGCGGAGTGAAGAAGCTACCGGTGGGTGGGAGGACTTCCAGGATATCGCCTCTTTTAAGGTGCTGGTTGGCATACCCGGAGAAGCGGCCATTGCTCACTTTTTTCACGGCTATCCTCAATTCATTTTCCGAAGGAATGCTGCAGATGGAATAGGACCGGCGTATATCCTCGCCGGCTATTATACTTTTAACAGTGATGTTTTGTCCGGGTATAAAGCGAAAAATTTCTTCGAGCCCGCCAGGTATTTCAAGAGCTATTGAAACGCATTCCGGTGTTTCCGTCCTTACGTCTTTTATTTTTAACGCATGAAAATGAGTTGCCATGGGAATGTATTATTTTTTCAGGCCTTCCACCAATATCGTTACCATATTTTCTTCCAGCAGTTCCGCACTGATCTTCTTTTTGCTGCGGTGCCAGGATTCTATACCGCTTATCGCGTGCAGAATGATCAATACCGCCGTAGGGGCGTCGATATCTTTGATCTCCTTATTCCGGATACCTTCTTGTATGATGCCGGCAAACCGTTTACGGTATATGCGGCGCTGGTTCTGGTAATTGGAAAGGTAGGGATCGGAGAGATGTTTCCATTCCCTGTCGGCCACAAACACTTCCTCGAACCGGTGCACCATGTAATTAATATGAAAGCGAAGGAGGGAATTGATTTTACCGATAGCCGTCAGGTCGCTGGCGTCGGTAGTTTCTATATTGGTCATGAACTCGTTCGCTATTTTGAAGCACAGTTCCTGCAGCAGTTCGGACTTCGACTGGATATGGTTATAAAGACTGGCTGCTTCCACTCCCACTTTTTCTGCCAGGTCTCTCATCGAAGTGGCACTGAATCCTTTTTCATGAAACAAGTGAGATGCCGCTTCCACGATCGTTTCTTTTTTAGTACCGTTTTTTTTGCTTTTGATTTTAGCCATATGGGCTCCAAAGATAATAAACTAACATCTGTTAGTAATGTAACCTTATGGTCATTTTTAATTGAAGAGAAAATCATGTAGGTTTGCTTGCTTTAAATAAAATCTTAAACATTTATATATGTCCCTGATCGTAGTTGGCTCGATGGCTTTTGACGAAATTGAAACCCCTTTTGGCAAGAGTGACCGGATAATAGGCGGTGCAGCTACTTTTATTGCGTGGAGTGCATCTAATTTCACGCAGCCGATTAAACAGATTTCCGTGGTAGGGGGCGATTTTCCCGAACAGGAACTCGAGGCGCTGAAGGCAAGGGGTGTGGATATGGAAGGTTTGCAGATAAAAAAGGACGAGAAATCTTTTTTCTGGAGCGGTAGGTACCATCTGGATATGAACTCCCGCGACACGCTGGAAACGCAGCTTAATGTGCTGGGGAGCTTTGAGCCCGTAGTTCCCGAAAGCTTTCAGGGAGCGGAGTTCCTGATGCTGGGTAATCTTGCCCCTGGAGTGCAGTTAAGCGTGATCGATCAGTTGCAAGTACGTCCCAAACTGATCGTGCTCGATACCATGAACTTCTGGATGGAGATCGCTCTCCCGGAATTGAAAGAAGTGATCAGCCGGGTGGATGTGCTGATGGTGAACGACAGCGAAGCAAGGCAATTAAGCGGTGAGTATTCACTTGTTAAAGCGGCAAAAAAAATATTGACTACGGGGCCTAAATACCTGGTTATCAAAAAAGGCGAGCACGGGGCCTTACTGTTTCACAAAAATGAAGTGTTCTATGCACCTGCCCTTCCCCTGGAAGATGTATTTGACCCTACCGGTGCCGGAGATACATTTGCCGGGGGATTTATCGGTTACATTGCAAAAACAAAAGATATCTCTTTCGGGAACATGAAAACCGCTATCATTATGGGTTCCGCCATGGCCAGTTATTGCGTGGAGAAATTCGGCGCAGCGCGTTTAAGGGAGATCAGCAAGCTGGATATCGATACCAGGGTGCAGCAATTTGTGGAGTTGGTGAATTTTGATATTGCGCTGACGACTTAATAGAAAATACGACATTTAATTATTCGGGGAATTTGATTTCCCTGGACAATTCATTCATTTTTTGGATCTTATCAGGGCGTAGTACAATGCCCGCATTGTTAGAAAGTTCCTTTTTTACAGTAACTTTTATTCCTTTTTTCTTAGCGTAAGAAAGTGTTTTGTTTACTTTTCTCATAATTCAAATTTACTACTCTTTTTTTTAATGATAAAGATATCGTAATCTTTTCCCGGTTCAAATGTTTGCAGTTTATTTGAATGCTTAAAATTTATCCCCCATACATCGAAATTTATGTTTGATTTACTATGCGTCAATGATATTACCATTCTGTAAAGTCTTGTGCGGGCTGGAGTGGTGCCACTGAAGCCTACATATAAAAACGGGTATCTGTTGGTAAAGAGATCAATGGCATCGATTATGGTATTAATTATTTTATCCCTATCCTTATTGTCGCTTATGGCTAAGTAATCGGCACCCCCATCTTCTGTTTTATTGCCAAAAGATAGCTGGTAAAGAGACTTGTTATCTGTTTCCGTAAACTGTATTAGTTTGATTATGTCGCCATTAGGCCCATTGCTTACAAATTCAAATTGTGTAAAATCGTTGGAAGCATAGAGGTCGTATTTTATGTTCATAAATAAGGGTTAAAAGCTTCCAGCTAATACTACTGTATATTTATATTTATTACTGATTCCTCTCAAATTGAAAACCTCCGCCAGCAGGATGTAGACTCCAATACCTGATCGGTCTCCCCTTTCATTTAGTCCATCCCATTTATAGTAACCGCTAATACCACAAAGTGCATTACGGGCTATATATTTTACCGGTATGCCATTAACATTAAAAATCGTGAGACTGCATACATACCCCTGATCGGGAAACTTGTACTGTATGAGCGCGTAATCATCCCGTCCGTCGTTATCCGGAGAAAAAAGGCGCGGTTGAATGGTTATAATACCTTCACTGGTGGTGTAGTTGCTATGCTGCGAGTTTTTATAACCCGGTGTACCATACCCTGCGTCCGAAGCAGCCGAGTGCCAGTTAGCTGCATCCTGTGTCGGCTTATTTACATCTATCCTTTCGAGTGCCACACCTTCCGCTTTTTGCAGCAGGGCAAAATGCCATTTTTCATCGTACCTCAGTTCATCCACTACATTGTTCAGCGGATCGAGCAGTATTACGGTGCCTGCGGCATCCGGGTAAGAAGGTAAAGTACTTAATGGTACAAGGGTAGTGACATCCCTTACTTGATAAGTTTGTCGTAAGAGTACAGGTTCTTCGGTGAGTACGCGGTACTCGCCGGGACTTATAGAGCCCGCTTGCGCAGGTAACGTTTTTACAGAACTCACCAGGCCGGCGGTGTTCCGGTTGGCCAGCCGCCATCCGGCCAGGTTGATGGTTTGGTTGCTCCTGTTATAGATTTCGATATAGTCGGTACCCTGGGGCAGTGGGTTAAACAGTATCTCGCTGATCACTATATCCGGCATAAAAGACTGCGCAATGATCGAGCTCCCTGGCAATACCAGCAGCAAGGAGGTGCAGATAAATGATGATAATTTCATGATACTAAAGTAGCCCGGAGCAAGGTGTGACAACAGGGTGATAATACGGTTTCTGGTACGTTTTATAACCCTTTACAGCAGGGTGATTTCACGTTTAATAATAAATTAAGGGGAATATTTTTGGAATAAATTAACGGGATCACTACATTTGCGCTCGTGAAACATATAATGAAACATACCAAGCAAATTAAGAAGCCACTGTTAGCAGGGGAAGTCTGATTGTTTGTGTGCCAACATAACTAAAGCCTTCCATACCGGGAGGCTTTTTTATTTGAGATAGATAGAATAGGATAATAGATAGAATAGGATAGACACAAAATGCCGTTAATCTTTAAACAATAAATATAAACAACGATGAAAGTAGCCGTAGTTGGTGCCACAGGCCTGGTAGGCACAAAAATGTTACAGGTGTTAGCGGAAAGAAATTTCCCCGTAACGGAGTTATTGCCCGTAGCTTCCGAACGTTCCGTAGGCAAGGAAGTGGAATTTAAAGGAAAAAAGTATAAGGTGATCGGTATGGCGGAAGGTATTGCGGCAAAGCCACATGTTGCCATCTTTTCGGCCGGTGGCAGCACTTCACTGGAATGGGCCCCCAAATTCGCAGAGGCAGGCATCACAGTGATCGACAACTCCAGCGCATGGCGCATGGATGCTACCAAGAAATTAGTGGTACCCGAAGTCAACGCCGAAGTACTTACGGCAACAGATAAGATAATAGCGAACCCTAACTGCAGCACTATACAAATGGTAGTGGCCCTGCAGCCTCTTCATAAAAAGTACAAAATTAAAAGGGTGGTAGTAAGCACTTACCAGAGTGTGACGGGCACCGGTAAAAAAGCCGTAGACCAGTTGAACAATGAAAGAAACGGCGTAGAAGGAGAAAAGGCTTATAAATACCAGATAGATCTGAACGTAATACCGCAGATAGATGTTTTCCTTGAAAACGGTTATACGAAAGAGGAAATGAAAATGGTAAAAGAGACCTGTAAAATAATGCAGGATGACAGTATCAAGGTAACGGCCACTACAGTGCGCATACCCGTTATGGGCGGCCACAGCGAGAGCGTAAACGTGGAATTTGAGCATGATTTCGACCTGGATGAAGTAAAACGACTGTTAAGCGATGCCCCGGGTGTAGTAGTGCAAAACGACGACGCTAACCAGTTTTATCCCATGCCTTTGTGGGCGCATGAAAAAGACGACGTATTCGTAGGAAGGTTACGCCGGGATGAAACCCAGGCCAATACCCTCAATATGTGGATAGTAAGCGACAACCTTCGCAAAGGAGCGGCTACTAATGCAGTACAGATAGCGGAGTACCTGGTAAGTAGGGGACTTCTATAAAAAAAACATGCTCATAGTACTTCTTTAAAAGTGTGCTATGAGCATGTTAAATAATATAGTTAGTGATGATTATATTCTTCCCCAGTTCTCCCCGCTTTTGATCCGGTATAAGGTCATATCGCTCACTCCGTAGTCGCTGGCGATCTGCCGTATAGTTTGGGTGCGGCTTTTGGATCCCAGCAGCCGCTTGATTGTTTTTACCTGCGACGCGTTCAATTTGCGGCCAATGGTGCGGGTTGCCTGCACTTCTTTATAGGCAATCTTGGCAGGACTTTTCTGCTGGTGTTCGATCATTTCCTTAACCGTTACCCATTTAAGGTTCTTTACACTGTTATCACTTCTTTCGTGATTGATATGAATAACGTATTTGTGTTTGGGAGTAGGTTTTTTGTGAAATAGTTTGGCCATTTCCCGGTGTATGTAAATAGTTCCATTATGCCCCGGGCGATGGAGATTAAGGGTTTTGTAGCCCGTGGTAACGGAGCCGTTCAGTAATTTTCCATCTTGCAGTATATCTTCCATATAACTGGCCAGGCGGCCCCTGGAAGATAAAGCGTAGTTTTTTAAGAGGAATTTACCCCCGGGAAAAGTAAGGGGTTTCCATTCCTCGTTGGCGAGTTTCTTTATCATTGGTCAGCAATTTTACTAAAGTTACGTAAAAGGTCGAGAAACTCCGCTTCATTTATTACTCTTATCGATTGTATTTTTTTAGCCTTTTCCAGCTTGCTGCCTGCGTCATCGCCTACTACCAGGTAATTTAACTTACTGCTTACGCCGGAAACTATTTTACCACCGTTACTTTCTACTATTTCCTCCGCCTCTGTTCTTTTAAGCGTTGGTAGTGTTCCTGTAAACAGGAAGGTGAGCCCGTTAAGATTGCCGGCGTCAGTTTGTTTTTTCTTTTGGTTATACACTTGCACCCCCAGTGTTTCCAGTTCTTTCAGCATTGCCAGGTTGTCGTCGTTGGCAAAGAATAATACTATGCTGCCGGCTACTTTTGGGCCTACGTCTTCCAGATTAAGCAGGTGCTCCTCCGTAAAGTTTTTAAGATCGGGAAGATAACTAACGGCATTGGCCAGTGTTTTCGCCATCGTTTCTCCGACAAAGCGTATTCCCAAACCGAATATAAGCCGGTGCAGCGGCTGCGTTTTGGAGTGCTCGATGGCACTGCGCATATTATCGACCGACCTTTTTCCAAAGCCATCCAATGCGCCGATGGTGTCGAAGTTTAACCGGTAGATATCAGGAATGGTTTTTAACAATCCCAATCCGTGAAATTTACGGATGTTCGATTCGCCGATGCCGCGTATGTCCATGGCATCTTTGGATGCAAAATGGATCAGCCGTTCCAGCACCTGTGCACTGCAGTTGATATTGGTACAACGCCAGGCTGCTTCTTCTTCCGCCCGATACAGTTCATCACCGCAGGCAGGGCAATGGGTGGGGAACCGTATGATCTCTTCTCTTCCATCCCTCAGTTCGTGTAAAGACTTTACTATATAAGGAATTACATCTCCCGCTCTTTCCACCAGCACGGTATCGCCGATGCGCAGGTCTTTGTCATGTATATTGTCTTCGTTAAAAAGCGAAACCGAACTAACGGTTACTCCTCCGATGGCGACCGGTTGCAGTTTGGCCACCGGCCCGATATTGCCCGTACGACCTACCTGGTATTCTACCCGCAATAATTTGCTGGTAGCCTGACGGGCTTTAAACTTAAAGGCGATGGCCCAGCGGGGATGGTGAGACGTGATGCCCATACGATCCTGCAACGCGAAGCTGTTTACTTTAACGACCATGCCGTCGATCTCGTACGGCAGGTCGTCGCGGTGCTGCTCATATTCATTACAATAGTCCACCACCGCCTGTATGCCTTTCAGCACTTTCATCTCCTGGCGGGGACTTCTGAACCCCAGGTTCCATAACATTTCCAGGCTTTCGGAATGCGTTTGTGGCTCCCTGTTCTTTTCTCCCGTGAGGATGTAATAACTGATCTGGTATGTAAAAGTCTCCAGGTTCCTGCGCCTCACTTCGGCAGGATCTTTCATGCGCAATGTACCGGCCGCCGCGTTGCGGGGGTTGGCAAGTGGAGGTATGCCCTGCTCCGCAAGCTGCTCGTTAAATTTTTTAAAATGATTTTTATTGATCATTACTTCGCCGCGGATCTCGGCCGACTGCAGCCCGTATTCTGAAAAAGCGGCAGAAAGGGGTACGGTTCGTATCTGCCGGATATTGGGAGTAATATCGTCTCCCTCCACGCCATCTCCCCGGGTGGCACCCCGCAAAAGATGATCGTTCTCGTATACCAGTGAAATACTGGCTCCGTCAAATTTGGGCTCCACACAGTATTCGATTTCTTCCAGTTTGGTAGCTTCTCTTATTTTCCGGTCAAAATCCAGCAGGTCTTCGCTGTTATATGAATTATCCAGCGACAACATGGGCACCAGGTGCTGCACCGTAGGGAAATCTTTGGTAAGGCCCTTGCCTATGCGCTGGGTGGGGGAGTCGGGGGTAATCAGCTCCGGGTTTTCTTTTTCCAGCCGCTCCAACACCTTATAAAGCTGATCGTATTCATAATCGCTCAGCAGCGGATCATTCAGCACATAGTAACGATATTCCTGGAAGCGTAGCACCTCGCGGAGCACTTTTATTTGCTCAGGGGTAATGGCCGCCAGGTCTTTCAGCAGTTTACCGGCTGTTGTCTGCAATGAGCGGGTAAGTTCGTCAGAGTACATTTATTTGTTTTTAAAACGGTAAGTGACTTTTGTTAAGGGATGATAAAAATATGACCAATAGGCAATATAACCGGATAAAACCGGAGGATACAGGTCAGTAAACAGTCTTTACCGGCCTTCGATCCAAACATGGCCTCCTGTAACCAACGGAGTGTTATGATATAATTGTTGTATGAAGAAGGTTTAACAAGCATGATCTTTAGGTCATCCTAAGGTATTGTTAAGGTAATCAAAAGAAAATAAATTTAAAAAGCTTAAGATAACCTTAAGAATACTAGATATTTAATATACTTTATAAATCACTTAATATTATTAATGAGGTTGGGATTACGGAGTTGTTAGCTGTTAGGGTAAAGCTTCGAATACGCCCTTTTATTCGGCAGTTATACGCCATTAATGGGCTAATAAGGTGTCAGAACTACGCGAAACGAACAATAAATAAGTATTGGCGGGCCTTTCAGACGGTCTCAAAAGGTATTTTTCACCGGATATTTCCGGATCAATTATAAAAGAGTGCATTTTTTTTATTGATAATCAACAAGTTACGAAGGTGCTTGTAAAAATAGGTGTCGTATTCTTTGGAAATACGTTACAGAACCCCCTACCTTTGCGATCCAATTTTATTAGCCGCTGGGATAGCAGCGGCATCATACAAAAATTACAACAATGAGTAAACTACATTTCACAACCAAACACGCGAACGAGGCTACCGTACAACGCAATTGGCATATTGTAGACGGTACTAATCAAACCGTCGGCCGTATGTGTTCAAGAATCGCCGCAGTGCTTCGCGGCAAAACAAAGGCTTATTATACTCCACACGTTGATTGTGGCGATTTCGTAATTATTATTAACGCCGATAAGGTGGTGTTTACGGGTAACAAGCTGGAAGACAAGATTTATATTAACTTCTCCGGTTATCCCGGTGGTAAAAAAGAGGAAACGGCCAAGAACCTCCTGAGGCGTCGCCCGGACGCATTACTGGAAAGAGCGGTGAGAGGAATGTTGCCTAAAAACCGCCTGGGACGCAAGATGATCAAAAAATTATTCGTGTATGCAGGCACCGAGCATCCGCACGGGGCACAGCAACCTAAAGCATTAACCTTCTAATTTCTTATAAATGGAAAAGCAAAAAAACGCCGTTGGTCGTCGTAAAGAAGCTGTTACCCGCGTATTTCTTTCAAAAGGGGACGGTAAAATAATCATCAACGATAAAGATTACAAAGTATATTTTTCCCTCGCTTACCTGCAGAACCAGGTGGAACTGCCTTTAAAAACGGTGGAATTATCCGATAAGTACGATGTAAAGATCAACGCTACCGGTGGTGGTATTAAAGGACAGGCCGAAGCCGCCAAGCTGGGTATAGCCCGTGCTCTGATAGAAGTGAATCCTGAATTTCGTCCAGCGCTGAAAGCTGCCGGCTTACTGAAACGCGATCCCAGAGGAGTGGAGCGTAAAAAACCAGGACGCAAGAAAGCAAGAAGAAGCTTCCAGTTCTCTAAACGTTAATCATTATTTACTAACAAAGACATTTATAATACAATGGAAAATAACACTTCATTACAGCAGCAGTTGCTAGAGGCAGGGGTGCATTTCGGTCACCTGAAAAAGAAATGGAACCCAAAAATGCTTCCCTACATCTTTGCTGAAAAGAAAGGAATCCACATCATAGATCTTAACAAAACGACCGAAGCCCTGCAGGAAACGGCCGCCGCTTTAAAGCAGATCGCCAAGAGCGGTAAAAAGATCATGTTCGTGGCCACCAAGAAACAATCCAAAGAGATCGTTACGGACTGTGCCAAAAAAGTGAACATGCCTTATGTTACCGATCGCTGGCTGGGTGGCATGCTTACTAACTTCAATACGATTCGCAAGAGCGTAAAGAAAATGCAAAGCATCGAAAAAATGCTTAACGACGGGTCTTTCGATAATATTACCAAGAAAGAGCGGCTTACGTTAAGCCGCGACAGAGATAAAATGGAAAAAGTATTAGGTGGTATCGCTCAACTGGGACGTATACCCGCCGCTTTGTTCATCATCGATATCGGTCACGAACACATTGCACTGGCAGAAGCCAAACGCCTGGGCATCACTACGTTCGGAATGGTGGATACCAACTGCGATCCCAATAAGGTGGATTTCGCTATCCCTTCCAACGATGACGCCACCAAATCCATTGCCATAGTAACCAGTTACATTACTGCTGCCATTGCGGAAGGACTGGCAGAAAGAATGGCCGCTAAGGATGATGATGTGGATGATTCAGGTATGGATGACAATGAAAGAAAAGCAGCACGCCTGCAGGCAGAAGCGGAAGCGGAAGCAGCCCGCGGCGGCAGAACGAGAGGGGCAGGACCAGGTGGCGCAGGTGGCGGACAACCGAAACGCCGTGTGCCAAGTGGCGGACCTAACCGCAGACCGGGTGGCGGTGGCGGAGGTGGAAGATAATCCACGATTTTAATAACACAGAAATAAATTTAATACAATGTCTACTATAACAATCACTGCAGCAGATATTAACAAACTGCGCCAGATGACGGGCGCAGGTATGATGGATTGTCGCAAAGCGTTAACTGAAACCAATGGCGATATGGATGCCGCGGTGGATTGGTTACGCAAGAAAGGACAGAAAGTGGCCGCTTTAAGAGGCGACCGCGACGCGAAAGAAGGAGTGGTGCTGGCGAAGACAACCGCCGACAATAAAACAGGCATTGCTCTTTGCCTTAGTTGCGAAACGGATTTTGTAAGCAAGAACGACGATTTCGTGGCATTTGCACAAAGCATTATGGATGCAGCTATTGCCAATGATGTTAAGTCGGCCGAAGAACTTAACACCCTGCAGATCAACGGGGCTAAAATAGCCGACCTGTTGAATGATAAACTCGCCAGCATCGGTGAAAAAATAGGCATTTCCAAATTTGAACGCCTCGACGCTCCTTATGTAGCTTCCTATATCCACGGATCCAACAGGATGGGCGTACTGGTAGCACTTACCAAAGAAGCCGCCGAAGCCGGCAAAGACGTAGCGATGCAGATCGCCGCTATGAATCCCGTAGCTGTTGATGCGGACAGTGTGCCGAAAGAAACCATCGAAAGAGAAAGAGCGATCGTTACGGAGCAGATATCTGCCGACCCCAAGATGGCAGGTAAACCGGCCGACATGATCGCCAAGATCGCCGATGGTAAACTGAACGCCTTTTTCAAGGAACAGACACTAACCGCACAGGCTTTCGTTAAAGACGGCAGCAAGAGCGTTGGCGACTACCTGAAAAGCGTGAGCAGCGATCTTAAGGTGACCGCCTTTAAGAGAATTGCTTTGGGATAAACTATAATTTTATTTGCAATTATATTAAAAAAGGGATGTGTCCATAGTGATGCATCCTTTTTTATGTTTATTACTTTACGGGTTATGCCGGTGGATTGTAATCTTTTTTGTGGTCAGACTTACTGTCCCGTGCGAATGTCATTCTGGATATAAACAACAGATGCAACGGTTTATACAATGCTATTGTCAGTAAAAGAAAACAATATATGACAAAGCTAACGGCGGCCTTCCTGATCATGTTACCTTTCTTCGCATTCAAATGCGAAAAGAATTGCCAGGACAAATGTTTAAAAGTAAAAATCGTACGTATCACTTGCGCCACTATTGTGATGCAATCATTGAATGATGAAAGTGTAGGAGAAGACGGATGGAAAGATATTAACAATAGGGATTCGGTGTACAACAATGTATTTAACGTATCGAACAAATGCGAGATCGCTTCCGAATACCAGGTGGGTGATGTAGTGTATGTTACTACTTTGCCAAAACAGTATTCTCCCTGTATTATATGCGCTCAGTATGATGCTCCTCCCGGCGCATCCCTGCAGATTGAAACCATCGACAGGCTTCCCTGCAGTGATGACGATAAGTAATAAATAAAAGTTATGAATCCCGCTGTATTTACAGGGCAGGTATTTCCGATTGGAATGTGCACGATAAAAGACGTTAAAATCTTTATCTTCGCAGCGCTAATTAAAATGTAGTACCTACCATGGCACCAAAGTATAAGCGTATTCTGCTTAAATTATCGGGAGAGTCCCTAATGGGAGATAAGACCTTTGGCCTGGATCCCGAAGTGCTATCCCGCTATGCACGTGATGTTAAGGAAATGGTGGAACTGGGTGTGGAAGTGGCGATCGTGATAGGCGGAGGCAATATTTACCGGGGCATGAATGAGGCGGAAACAGGCATTGAAAGGGCTCACGGAGATTATATGGGCATGCTGGCTACCGTTATCAACGGGATGGCTATACAGGCAGCCCTGGAGAAAGAGGGTGTATTTACGAGGCTGCAAAGTGCCATCAAAATGGAACAGATAGCCGAGCCTTATATCCGCCGCCGCGCCATGCGGCACCTGGAAAAGAACAGAGTGGTTATTTTCGGTGCAGGTACAGGCAACCCTTATTTTACTACGGATACTGCCGGCTCACTCAGGGCGATCGAAATAAAAGCGGATGTTATTTTAAAAGGCACCAGGGTAGATGGTATATACACCGCCGATCCGGAAAAAGACCCTACCGCGACAAAATACGAAACCATCACGTTCGCTGAATGCATGGCTAAAAACCTGAAGGTAATGGATATGACCGCCTTCGCCCTCTGTATGGAAAACAATCTTCCCATTATCGTGTTTGATATGAATAAGCCAGGTAATCTCCTGAAAGTGGTAATGGGAGAAAAGATAGGAACCCTGGTGCAGTAAATATGTTATCATGACTTCTATAGCTGATATAAGGCAGGACTATAAACTAAAGTCATTATCTGAAGATGAAGTGGCATCCGATCCGTTTACTCAATTTGGCGCATGGTGGACAGAAGCAGTGAATGCCGACATAATAGAAGTGAACGCTATGACCCTGGCCACCGCGTCAGCCGATGGTATACCTTCTGCCCGCATCGTTTTGCTGAAAGGCTACGATGAAAAGGGCTTCCGCTTTTTTACCAATTATAACAGTCTTAAAGGGCAGCAGCTACTTGAAAACCCCAATGCCAGCCTGGTATTTTTCTGGAAAGAGCTCGAACGCCAGGTGCGCATCTCCGGCATCACGGAAAAAACAAGTGCGGATGAAAGTGATACCTATTATAACAGCCGCCCCGAAGGAAGCCGCATCGGTGCATGGGCATCACCTCAGAGCCAGGTAATAACAGGGAGAGATTGGCTGGAAAATAACGAGCAACAATTACGCTCGGCATTTGAAGTAAAACCATTGGTTCGCCCGGAACATTGGGGAGGGTACCTGGTGAGTCCAGTATCCATCGAATTCTGGCAAGGCAGGCCAAGTCGGTTGCATGACAGGATACTATACAAACGGGAAGATAATGGAAGCTGGAGTATAGAACGACTCGCCCCCTGACAATAAGTACTTTATTATTCCGTTGAAAATCGCCCCTGGTTTTGTGTGAAACCGCTGCTCTATTGAATCCGGAAAGGATTTTATTAATCAGTAATTATCGTAATGCGCTTCTACAATGTTCTGACCATCCTGCTTTAAGAACGGTTATAATATTCGAACTGTCCCGCTAAAAAGCGGTTATACCATACATCAACGCAGGCCGTTATAGCCACCGTATCAACCTACGCTTTTTTGGCAGCAGTTGCTTCCGTTGCTTTCTTGGCGGCACTTACCGGCCTTGCAGGTCTTGATTTGCCAAAAGATCCCGAGAATATTTTACCCTTTTTTGTTTTTTTATCGCCTCTTCCCATGATATTGATAATAAGTTATTTGTTATTAGTCTGCAAAAGTGCAACAATTTATTTGAAACGGCGCATTCTTTATAAAAAAGTCTTTTAAACAAAAAAGCGGGAACCATACCGGTTCCCGCTTTCAATAAGATGTTGCGTCATTATAACTTGGCAGACAGCTCTTTACCTGCTTTGAACTTGGCCACTTTTTTGGCTTTAATTTTAATTACAGCGCCTGTTTGCGGGTTGCGGCCGTTACGGGCCGCTCGTTTAGATACAGAGAAAGTACCAAAGCCGACCAGGGTAACTTTACCACCACCCTTCAATGTTTTTGTAACTGCTTCTATAAAAGAATCCAGTGCAGCGTTTGCCTGAGTTTTTGCAATGCCTGCATCGTCAGCAAGCTTGGCGATCAATTCAGCTTTGTTCATATTAAATGATTTTATAATTAGGTGTAACAAATATAAAAGGTTTTTATAAGCACTAAAATTTTTTTATCAATATTTATTTATTATAAAATCGCTATAAACCACGTGGAATAAGGATTCCGGATGATCCTGCTTTATAAAAAGGAGTGTATTAAAAATACTTAAATGCCTGAAAGTCAGGCCCATAAAGAGTTTCAGAAGACCTCGCTGGAACGCCTGCCAGCAAAGGGTTTCAGGAATTTAATTGCCGTGATACGATAGTATCAAAAAGTTTTTATTATCCACAATTACTGCACAGTCTGCATCAGGGAGCGGAATGCGATAAACTGATCACCCCACTTCTGTACCGTTTTGTCTCTTTGTGTGCTGGCATAAAAAGCCAGGTAAGCCTGGTAATCTTCTATCGTATGGGCGAAGTATTGTATGGCGTAAGTGGGGCCTTCATCATCATCCGTATCCAGCAAATGCATGATCCTTGTATCGTAGAACGACCCCGTATCAAGCATTTCCGGGATATGAACTTCCTGCATCCATTGCAACCATTCTTCCTGTATGGCCCATTGTACTTTAGTAGTTACGTTGTAGATGATCATCGGCACTAGTCTGTTTTTAGTTCGAGGTACACCGGGCAATGATCGCTATGTTTTACATCTGGCAGAATGCGTGCACCGGTGATAGCTGTTCTGAGCGGTTCGGAAACGTTGATATAGTCTATACGCCAGCCTTTATTCTGCAGTCGTACAGAAGGAAAGCGCTGGCTCCACCACGAATACTGATGCGGCTCTTTGTTTATTTCCCGGAACGTATCTACAAATCCGCTGGCCAGGAAGCCATCCATCCAGGCCCGCTCTTCCGGTAGAAAACCGGATGACTTCTTATTGCCTTTGGGATCGTGAATGTCGATTTCTTTATGCGCTATGTTATAGTCGCCGCATACGATTAGTTTCGGTCTTTCCTTACGCAAGAGCAACAGGTATTCTTCCAGTTCTTTAAGCCATTGATACTTGTAAGTCTGCCGCTCGTCGCCGCTGGTGCCGGAAGGAAAATAGGCATTGATTAGGGTAATAGCCCCAAAGTCGCACCGGATCACCCTGCCTTCTGCATCGCTTTGCATATAACCATTCCCCATCTGTACAAACTCCGGGTTCTTACGGGTAAATACCGCTACGCCACTATAGCCTTTTTTTTCGGCAGAATACCAATACTGGTGAAACCCGAGGTCTTCAAACAACTGGTGATTCACGTTTTCTTTATGTGCTTTGGTTTCCTGTACGCATATAATATCGGCCGGGTCTGTTTTTAACCAGTCGATAAAGCCCTTGGTAATGGCCGAACGAATACCATTCACATTATAGGAGATAATTCGCATGCTGTAAAGTTAAGTGGCGCGGGATAAAAAAAAGCAACCCGCAATTTTTTTTATCTGGCCGGCGTTACATTTGTACTATGGAAGAATCAACACGGATCATTCCGGCGAAACAACATGTATATCTGGACGGACCAAAGACGAGAGGATACGAATTAAAGTTTGCTTTTAAGGTTCTAACTCAATTTATAAAGGGATTCAGGAAACTGCATTTTATCGGGCCTTGCGTTACGGTATTTGGTTCGGCCCGCTTTAAGGAAGACCATCCCTACTATATTGCGGCGCGTGAGTTCGGAAAAAAGATCGCAGACCTGGGTTTCACCACCATGACGGGCGGCGGCCCCGGCATCATGGAAGCAGCCAACAGGGGAGCGTTTGAATCAGGAGGTTATTCGGTGGGTCTAAACATTCAGTTACCATTTGAACAATACGCCAACCCGTTCGTGCAGCAATCCGTTACGTTCGAGCACTTTTTCGTAAGAAAGACCCTGCTTATCAAATACTCGTTTGCATTTATCATTATGCCGGGAGGTTTCGGCACCCTGGATGAATTTTATGAAACGCTTACGCTGGTTCAAACCAAATCCATCATACAATTTCCCATCGTGTTATATGGAAAAGACTTTTTCCGCCCACTGATGGAATATGCGCAATTCATGCACGAGCAGGGCACTATATCCAAGGAAGATATGGACCTGGTACTGGTAACGGACGATATAGACGAAGCGATGGCCCATATACGCAGCTATATTACCACCAACTATAAGGTGAAGCCCCGCAGAAGGTTATGGTGGCTTTTTGAAAAAAAATGATGAAAGTTGCCGTTATTTACGCATCGTACTCCAGTACTGGTCGCAGCCATCTTTCCACTTCTTCCAGCGGCATGTTTTTCCTTGCGGCATAATCCTGTACCTGGTCTTTTTCTATTTTACCAACACCGAAGTATTTACTTTCCGGATTGGCAAAATACCATCCGCACACGGAAGATGCGGGATACATGGCGAGCGATTCGGTAAGCATTATACCCGTAGCCGCTTCGCCACCGAGCAATTCGAAAAGTTTATATTTCTCCGTGTGATCCGGGCAGGCAGGATAACCCGGAGCGGGCCGTATACCCGAATAGGCTTCCTGGATAAGCTGCTCGTTGGTGAGGTGCTCGTCTGTTGCATAACCCCACAACTCCTTACGTACCTTAAAGTGCATGTATTCCGCCAGTGCTTCCGCAAAGCGGTCTGCCAGCGCCTGCAAAGTAATTTTGTTATAATCATCCAGGTTGGCCTCGAACTTTTTTATATGCGGTTCAATGCCCTCTATAGTTACGGAGAAAGCTCCTATATAATCCTGTTTCCCAACATCAGCCGGGGCGATAAAATCTGCCAGGGACATATTGGGCTGACCGGCCGCTTTTTTAATCTGCTGACGCAGAAATTCGAGATGCACCGGCTTCCCTTCATCGTTGACCAGGGTCACCGTATCGTTGTTATCCGAATTAGCTGGCCAGAAACCCGCTACGGCTCTTGGCGTCAGCCATTTTTCCTCGATGATCTGCTTCAGCAGCAACAACGCATCCTCGTATAGCCTTGTAGCTTCTTTGCCTACTTTTTCATCGCTGAGTATCTGGGGAAACTTTCCATGCAGTTCCCAGGAAATAAAGAACGGTTGCCAGTCAATGAAGTCTACCAGCTCCGACAGTTCTATATTATCGAAGATCTGATACCCAGTAAGGCGGGGGGTTACCGGATTATATGTATCCCACTGTACCTGTGTTTTATTCTGCTGCGCCTCTTTAAAAGGAAGATAGGCTTTAGCCCCTCTTTTGTTGGCGAAGTCCTCTTTCAGTTTGGTGTATTCCTTACGGGTATTGTCCAGGAATTCGGATTTCTGTTCCTTGCTTAACAGGCTACCGGCAACGGTCACACTGCGGGAGGCATCCAGTACATGCACCACGCCATCCTCGTATTGCGGCGCGATCTTTACGGCGGTATGCATCCGCGAAGTAGTGGCACCGCCTATCAGCAAAGGCTGAGTCATGCCGCGGCGTTTCATTTCACGCGCAACATGCACCATTTCATCGAGCGACGGGGTAATGAGCCCGCTCAACCCTATGATATCCACTTTTTCCCGTATCGCCGTTTCCAGTATTTTATCTGCAGGTACCATTACACCCAGGTCGATGATATCGTAGCCATTGCAGCCAAGCACCACACCTACTATATTTTTACCGATATCGTGCACATCGCCTTTAACAGTGGCCAGCAATATCCTGGCGGCACCCGCGCCTTCTTCATTGGTAGTGCCGGCTGTTATATGCGCCTGGCGTCTCAACTCCTTTTCGGCTTCGATATAGGGGGTTAAAACGGCCACTGATTTTTTCATTACCCTTGCACTCTTTACCACCTGCGGTAAAAACATTTTTCCGGCACCAAAGAGATCGCCTACTACATTCATTCCGTTCATTAACGGGCCTTCAATAACATCGAGCGGCTTGGGATACTTAACCCTTGCTTCTTCCGTGTCTGCATCTATATAATCCGTAATGCCGTTTACCAATGAGTGTTTCAGGCGTTCTTCCACGCTGGCGTTTCTCCAGGCTTCGTCTTTTACCGTTTCCTTTCCTTTTGCTTTTACCGTTTCGGCAAAGTTGATCAGCCTTTCGGTAGCTTCATTATTATCGTTATTGCGGTTAAGCAATACGTCTTCGCAAAGCGCGCGCAGCATGGGCTCTATTTCATCGTATACTACCAGCTGCCCGGCATTCACGATGCCCATATCCATACCGGCTTTAATGGCATAAAAAAGAAACACCGAGTGAATGGCTTCCCGCACATGGTCGTTGCCCCGAAACGAGAACGATACATTACTTACGCCACCGCTTACTTTGGCCAGCGGCATCCGTCTTTTTATTTCCCGGGTGCCTTCTATAAAATCGACTGCATAGTTATTATGTTCTTCTATACCCGTAGCTACCGCAAAAATGTTGGGGTCGAAGATAATGTCCTGCGGATCGTATCCCACTTCTTCGGTCAGTATTTTATAGGCACGGTGGCATATCTCCACTTTGCGCTCTTTGGTATCGGCCTGGCCTATCTCGTCGAACGCCATCACGATCACTGCCGCCCCGTAACTTTTACATATATATGCCTGCTCTATAAATTTTTCCACTCCTTCCTTCATGGAGATCGAGTTCACGATACACCTTCCCTGTACGCATTTAAGCCCGGCTTCAATAATTTCGAATTTGGAAGAATCGATCATGATGGGTATACGGGCGATATCGGGCTCGCTCTGCACAAGGTTCAGGAAGGTACGCATGGCTTCCACGCCTTCCAGCAGGGCATCGTCCATATTTACATCCAGTACCTGTGCGCCGCTTTCTACCTGCTGGCGGGCAACGCTTAGCGCTTCTTCGTATTTACCTTCCCTTACCAGGCGCGCGAACTTCTTGGAGCCCGTCACATTGGTACGTTCGCCCACATTAATGAAGTTCGTTTCGGGTCTTACGATAAGGGGTTCGAGGCCGCTTAAGCGCAAGTAAGGTTTTATCATTGTACTCATAATTAATCTTATTCTTATAAAGCCGCTTCCAGTACCGGTATTTCCCTGGGTTTGTATTTCTTTACTTCTTCCGCAATATGCCGTATATGATCGGGGGTGGTGCCGCAGCATCCGCCCACTATGTTCACGAATCCTTCTTTGGCCCATTCTTCAATAATATGCGCCGTTTCATGGGGTTGCTCGTCGTATTCCCCGAACGCGTTCGGCAGGCCTGCATTGGGATAAGCGGACGTATAGCAGGATGCGATCTGGCTCAGTTCTTCGATATGTGGCCGCATCTCGCTGGCACCCAGGGCGCAGTTGAGGCCCACGCTCAGGGGTTTGGCATGACTGATAGACACATAAAACGCTTCCAGCGTCTGGCCGCTCAGGGTGCGCCCGGAAGCATCGGTAATGGTGCCACTGATCATGATGGGCAACTCTTTCAGCCCGGCTTCGCGGAAGTATCTTTTTGCTGCGTAAATAGCTCCTTTGGCATTCAGCGTATCGAAGATGGTTTCTATCAGCAGGATGTCTACGCCTCCTTCTACCAGTGCTTTGATCTGTTCGGTATAGGCCGATGCCACTTCGTCGAACGTTACGGCCCTAAACCCTGGATTGTTTACATCCGGTGAAAGACTCAGTGTTTTATTTAAAGGCCCGATAGCACCTGCCACAAACCGGGGTTTGGAAGGGTCTTTGGCCGTATACGTATCCGCGGCTTTGCGGGCAACCCGGGCAGAGGCAAGGTTCATTTCATAAGCCACTTTCTGCATATCGTAATCTGCCTGGGCAATCACCGTACTGCTGAAGGTATTGGTTTCAATGATATCGGCACCTGCTTCCAGGTATTCTTTATGAATAGCTTCAATAATATCGGGTTGTGTAATGCTCAGCAGGTCGTTATTTCCCTGTACATCGCAATGCCAGTCTTTAAATTGCCCGCCACGGTAATCCGCTTCGGCTAATTTATAACGCTGTATCATGGTACCCATCGCTCCGTCTATAATGAGTATCCTTTCTTTGAGACATTCCTGGATAGTCTTCATAAGTGCCTCCCTGTTTTTATTTTTAAAAATATGCGCAGATAAAGAAGTGTCCGCTTTAAGGTAAAATATACCTGTGCAACGGGAGCCTGCTTTATTAATTAACCTTGCTATTTAACGGAAATTCGTCTGTGGAGTAATTTACAACCGGAGTTATTTCACGTTTATTAGTTCAGTTAACCGCTGCTGTCTACATCTTCAGGCCGAACAATAAACAAATCTGCCTGAAACGGTATGCAAATGTACTATATAGCCGGGTAATATAAAAGTGTTTAACGGTTGGCGACATAATTTTCTACGGGTAACCGGTTAGCCAGCGAGCGGGCCAGGGTCATTTCGTCGGCATATTCCAGTTCTCCGCCAAATGCGATGCCCCGGGCGATGGTAGTCACTTTAAGCGTGCCCGGTTTCAGTTTTTTCTGAATATAATAAATGGTGGTATCTCCCTGGATAGTCGGGTTAAGGGCAAATATGATCTCCTGCGGCTGTTCTTTCTGCACGCGCTGCACCAGGGGTTCTATATGCAACTGGTCGGGGCCAATGCCGTCGAGCGGAGATATAACCCCACCCAGTACATGATAGGTTCCGTTGTATTGCTGCGTGGTTTCTATGGCTATTACGTCGCGGATGGTCTCCACCACGCATATAACATCCTGCTTGCGCGCAGAATTGGCGCAGATAGAACATACGTCCGCATCAGCCACATTATAGCAGCGCTGGCAAAACACGATCTCCCGGCGCATACGGGTAATGGTATCTCCGAAATGCTGTACTTCGCCGGTGTCCTGTTTCAGGAGATGCAGCACCAGCCGCAGGGCGGTCTTTTTACCTATTCCCGGTAACCGGGCAAATTCGTTCACAGCGTTTTCCAGTAAGGCAGAAGGCAGTTGCATGGTGCAAAGCTAATGGCTTTTGAGCACTTCTTTCCCGCTTCTCCTGAATGAAACCAGGGCATGCTGGCAGATGTCCATCCAGCCCTTTGCTGCATCTATTGCAGGCCTTATTCGGCCACCAGGGTGATGTTCTCCTCATTATCCCAATTAGGGCGGATCTTTAACTTTTTGGAAATATGCAGCACCCGTTCGGGCTGCAGGTGTTTACCAAAAAAAGAACCGGCATCCCATACACCGTTCCCGTTGGTATCGTATAATATGCGCAGATCATACTCGCCGGGATTAAATAGCTTAACGGAGTATTCTTTTGCCGTGGAGAAGGCATAGGTAAGTATCGTCTTATCGTTCTGCACAATCTGCAGCACAGGTTTACGTGCGAGGTCCATGGCTGCGAAACGCAGTTTCAGGGTTCCATAGTCGGACTGCTTCTTAGAGCGGAACTCGATCGTATCCGTCTTTAACAGCTTGCGGTCGACACTATCGGATGCGAACTCCTTATCGAGTACCAGCCGGTATTCGGTATTCTCTTTCCAGGGATACCGGATCGTGAACAGCTTGTTAGTGGAGTCCGGTGTAATAGTATAGCCGGAGATGGGCCGGAAGTCATTGTCCGTAAAAGCCAGTTTACTGCTGTCGAATGTTTTAAGTGGATCGTTGAACGATAACTGGAGATCGCCCAGCAGGTCCTGCAGCCCCCCTTCGAGGTTTACCTGGAAGCGGAGCCTTTTATCCTCTTCTTTTTTTGGTTTGGTGACCACCACCCCCCTGGTATTTGTTTTCTTCTTGCCTTCTTCCGGTATCTTTTCTGCATACGCAAATAAGGTAGGCGAAATAGCCTTCCCCGACACGGAAACCGGCTTTTCGGCGAAAGCGAATAGTTGGCTTCTGCCAGTATATCTTTTCAGGCCTCCTTCATCTTTGAGTGCATAGAGGTAATAATTGCCGGGGGCCAGATAACGAAAGCGAAAATTTCCCGAGCTGTCCAGCTTCGCATAATACCGGGGCCTTTCCTTGGCTACAGCAGAATCCTCACCGCTTCTATGAAGCACGGCTATGAGTGTACTGTCCGGCATTCCCGTTTCCGCGAGCATTACCCTGCCGGTCAATTCGTTGAGATCGAGCGAGTCGCCCGTGGTAAATACATACGTAAAGTTCTTAAGTATGTTGCCTTCGTTAATATCGCGGAGCGCATTGCCCAAATCGATGGCATAAGTGGTATTCTTTTCCAGGGTGTCTTTGATTTTGATGGTAAGCGTGCGCAGTTTATACTCCACCAGCGGATTAATTATGGGAGTAGGAGATACCAGGAGGTTGCTCTGTACTTCCTGTACTTCCACATATTCATCAAAAACAAAACTGATCCTGTTGCCTGTAAAATTGGTAGCCGAATCGACCGGGTTAGTGCTGATAAGTACAGGAGGCAAGCTATCCCGCGGCCCGCCCTGCGGAGCTACTATATTGGCACAACTAGATACGGCAATTATAAATACAAGGATAACTATAGAAAATAATAGAGGCTTTTGGTCCATATTTTTAAAAACGCAAACTTAATCAAATGTTTTGCTAATATTTTGTTACAGTTAAGCCAGGGTTATTTGTGCATTGTCTGATTAAAAAAAGCAGTTGAAATATCTTGCCTTTTTGTATGGACATTCGGTGGCATAGTTTTTTTGATACTATAGTCGTAAACATTATTGCTTTAAAAAAAATTTATTTTATGCCAACGAACAGAACATCTATCGGAAGTCAGGGGCTGGAGCAGGGCGGCCCGGACTTGGGAAATGATTATACAACACCGTCAAGAGAAACAGGCACGGTAACAGATGCACCCATTATATTAGATAGTAACAGGCAGGATGAGAGTGATGAGCTGATACTGGATAACGATGCAAACGAAGAGCTGGTGCCGGATGACGACGATACTAATGAAGTATATACAGACGAAGATCTGGAGGAAGAAGATGATTTTGAAGAAGACGAAGAAGAAGAAGAGGAAATTTAAGCGCATAAGCAGTAGTCAGCAAAGGCCGTCTCCCGTGGGGACGGCCTTTTTAAATAAAAGTTAATGATTACTTAATTTATGGTCTTCAGCCGACAATCAATCTATAATATCTCGATCGCTACAGGCAACACTTCAATAGAATCATCCTCATCAACCGGCGGGTGCAAAGCTACGGCCAGCTGGTTCGTTTTAATAAATTGGCACCATTCGCAATCAGCCTTTCCGCAGCCGGTTTTAAATTCCCTGTTCTGAATCTTATTCCATACTGTTTTTATCTGCTGCGTAACGGTAGTTATATCATTAGCCATGATGACCAGGTTTTCGGTAAAGTACTGGTTATTGACCGGCTCGATGAATTCGAATGTGGTACTCATGTTCTGCCAGTCGGGGTGACTTTTATCATTATCCATCAGGATTTTGTAAAACACGGCCTGCCTCCAGTAATCACCTCCTTCGGGCTCTTTTTCGCCTGGAGGCAGCAATTTCTTTTTCGCATTATCGTATTTGCCCGTTTTATAATCCACTACGTTTACCAGCTTACCATTAAATTCCAGTTTATCCAGCGTTCCGTTCAAAGGAACATTGCCCAGGGATACGTGGCGAATAGGATGTTCTACTTTTACTACCCTATTCCAACGCCCAATATGCGTCTCGTAGTAAGCAGGCAGTATTTTTTCCCCGTACTCCATTCTCCTTTTAAAATTCTCGGGCGTAAATGCATCCCTGTTTTTTTGCATGAACCAGTTGAAGTCTTCCAGGAAGGCTTCCTTCGATGGAAATACCTTCTCTTCCTTCAGCATCTTTTCAAATAAGCGTTGCAAGGCGAAATGAGTGGCGCTTCCGAATACCATGCTTTCATTTTTCGCAGAAGGAACTCTTATTAGGTTCTGGTAGTAGAATTTTAAAGGGCAATTGAGGTAGTTATTTAAATGGGTTACACTGAGTGTATACCGTTTTAACAACTGGTTGATGTATTCGTTTTCCACGATCTCTATTTCCGGCATAGCTATTTCGCTGAACTGCAAAGCCAGCAGATCGGCCAGCAGGTCGTCGGGAAGGGCTTTTTCCGTAACCGGCCATTGAGCAGATTCCATTATCTCGGTGATAAAGGTAGACCTGGTCTGCGGCCTGGCATTTTTATCTTTCGCCGCGAAGGACAGGTAGAGATGTGTCTTTGCCCGCGTAATGGCTACATAAAAAAGCCTGCGGCTTTCTTCGAGGTCGGTAGAAGTATTGTTATTGCTTTGCAGGTTATCGGGGTAGCTATAGGTACGGCTGTTGCCTTTGTTTTTTTCATCCCATATATTTTCGGTACACCCTATTACAAAAATGTGTTCATACTCGCTTCCTTTGCTTCCATGCGCTGTGATCAGGTTAACGCCATCATCTGAGGCGGTTATCTTATGCAGCGGAATACCTATCCTGTTGTGTTGCATAAGGCTTATATTATTCAGTAGCTCGTGCAGGCTGATATCCGGCTTGCGCTTACTCGCATCTTTTATATAATTAAAAAACGCATTCAGTACCTGCATTAGCCAGGGCTTGTCGGCACTTTGCATAATGTAGTTAAGTATACCCGCTTTTTGTATCAGTTTTTCCGCCAGGTGCTGCACGGTAAGGTTATTGGCTTCTTTTACCAGGTGCTCCAGTGTATCGCTGATGGCTTTCATCCGATTGTCGGGTGGTGTAAAAAGGTCTCCGCCGATAACCTGCATCTGGGTCAGCAGCCTGCGTAATGAATACCTGTCTTCTTTTCTCCCCACATTCTTATCGTTCACTGACATGCTTAACCGGGCGATCTCGATAGGCTGTAACTGGAAAAAATTAAAGTGCAATAGCTTAAATAAAATGTCGTCGGCGCTGTAAGGTATCGTGTTCTCCTTATCTATCCATTGCAGCAGGCTGATGATATTACGAATAAAAGGCAGTTGCAGTACATCTATTTTTCTGCGCGTATTTACCGGTATTTTTTTAGCTTCCAGTATCTGGATAATTTCTTCCACCTGTGCATGATTGCGGTATATCACGGCTATTTCTTTTCCGCTGATGCCTTGCTGAACCAGGCGTTCGATTTGTAAAGCCACGTCCATCGATTCATGACTGGTATTGGGATATTGTATAATGCATGGTTCATTTTCCGTTTGCTGTAAAGCGGTATTGGAAGCTATCAGTGATTTATCGTTCGATCCACTCACGGTACGCACGCTGTTATGGATAATGAGCTGATGCGCCGTATCGAGAATCCGCTGTGCGGAGCGGTAATTGTTTACCAGCGTTATCTTTTGAATACTATCCCGGTAGGTATTTTCGAAATGAATGATATTCTCTACGTTGGCGTCCTGGAAAGAAAAGATACTCTGATCCGCATCTCCCACTACGAATACATTGGGTGTATCCCAATAGCTGATCAAATGATGAAGCAGCAGGTTTTGCGAGCGGCTGGTATCCTGGAATTCATCCACCAGGAAATAAAGGAATTTTTCTTGGTAATCCAGCAGCATGTTTTTATTCCTGCCGAAAGCCGCCAGCACCCATAATATCATATCGTCGAAATTGTAGCGGCTCATGTCCGCCATCATCCGGTTGTATCTGGGGTATAGTTTAACCGCCGCGCGCAGCAGTTCCATCTTTTCCGTTTCCACCGCTATTTTAGAAGGGTTGGCATCACCGGCATTAAATTCTTTATATTTTCTTTTATAGAAAAAACCTTCTTTTACGGGAAGCGACTGCAAATAAGCGTCGATCCTTTCTTCCATATATTCCACCGGCCAGGCTTCTTTCTTCATCAGGCTAAACAGGTTCTTCAACCGTGCCGATTCATAATATACATCACCCCGGAAGCGCTTAAGCGGGTTGTCTTTTTCGATGGAATCTATCAGGCGGTTGAACAGGTCGATCTCTTCCAGTTCGCCGATAGGTTCCAGGTTTAATTTCCCGAAATAAGAAAGATTGTCCTGTATCACTTCATTACAGAAAGAATGAAAAGTATGGATGCGGATACTGTACGCCGCCGTACCCACTATCTGCAGCAGGCGTTCGCGCATTTCGGTGGCACCGTTATCCGTATAGGTAAGGCATAGTATACTGTGCGGCGGGGTATCGGTGTTCAGCAGGATGTTTCCGATACGGGTAGCCAGTATCTGCGTTTTGCCGGTGCCGGGCCCGGCATTTACGATCACAGGACCTTCGATGGCATCTACGGCTTCCTTCTGCTGCCTGTTCAGTTTCTGGTAGCGCAGTAAAAATACCTCTTCTCCATTGTAAGTGTAACTCTTCATAAAATCACCAATTTCTGAATATATCAGGGCTTAATTTACAATAATAATACTATTCCTAAATTGGAAACGTTCTATAATTGGGAAACCTGTTTCGCCCTGTCAAAACATGAAATCCATCCTTTAACGCATGAAAAACAAAGAAGCCTTTAAAATCTTCATACTGGAAGATGATACCTGGTATGGCTCTATGCTGCATCATTATCTGTCCATGAACCCCGAGTATGAAGTTAAACGATTTGAAACACCCGGGGAATTTTTCGGTAATCTTCACGAACACCCGGCGGTCGTTACGCTCGATTACTCACTGCCCGACTGCGACGGCTCCGAAGTGTTACGGCGTATCAAAGAGTTCAACAAAGACATACAGGTGATCATTATTTCCGGACAGGAAGATGTGGCAACGGCTATCAACCTGTTAAAGAACGGGGCCTTCGATTATATTGTAAAAGACGACGATACCAAAGACCGTCTCTGGAACTCGATACAACACCTTCATGAGATCGTAGGTCTTAAGAAAGAAGTGGAAGAGCTCCGCTCGCAGGTAGGGCGCCAGTACGATTTCTCCAAAATGATCCTCGGCAAAAGCGAAGCGATTGCTAAAGTATATGCACTTATCGAAAAAGCATCCAAAACGAATATAACGGTATCCGTTACGGGCGAAACCGGCACCGGTAAGGAAATGGTAGCCAAAGCGATCCACTATAATTCTGACCGGCATAAAATGCCCTTCGTAGCCGTAAACGTGGCCGCCATACCCCGCGAACTGATAGAAAGCGAATTGTTCGGTCATGAAAAAGGAGCGTTTACCGGGGCTGTCACCCGCCGCATCGGTAAGTTTGAAGAAGCGGATAAGGGTACCCTGTTCCTGGATGAAATAGGAGAACTGGATATTAACCTGCAGGCCAAGCTGCTGCGGGTGTTGCAGGAAAAGGAGATAACCCGCGTGGGAGACAATGAAGTGGTTAAAATAAATGTACGCATCATAGTGGCCACGCATAAGAACCTGCTGGAAGAAGTGCAGGAACGCCGCTTCCGGGAAGACCTGTACTACCGGCTCTTCGGCCTGCCGATACTGCTGCCGCCGCTGCGCGACAGGGACAACGATATACTGATACTGGCCAAGAGTTTTATGGATTCGTTCTGCAAAGAAAACAAGCTGGAAAGAAAAACACTGTCGCAGGAAGCACAACAAAAACTGGTGCACTATTCCTATCCCGGCAATGTACGGGAGCTCCGGTCTGTGATAGAACTGGCGGCGGTAATGGCAGACGAAGAAGTGATAGAGCCCCATCATATAACCCTTAATATCACCGGCTCGGTCAACAACCTGCTCAGCCAGGAAACCAGCCTGAAAGATTATACCAACCAGATCATCCAGCACTATCTCGATAAATATAATTATGACGTGATGCTTGTAGCCAGTAAACTGGATATAGGTAAATCGACTATTTACCGCATGATACAAAACGATGAAGTAAAAGTGAAATAACCACCCGGACACTATGAAAGCAAACGCAAAATCTTTAATACCTAACGGGCTGGAAGAACGAAGTGGCCAACAGAATCCTGCTTTCCAGGAGCTCATGCTGGCCGCCGGCGATAGGCTTTCTTATAAAGACATTCTTAGCAATATTCCATTCGACGTCGTACTGTTTTCTATCGATCACCGCTACCTTTTCGTGAACCCCAAGGCATTTACAGATCCCTATATGCGGGAGTGGATCATCGGTAAAACCGATATAGACTATTTCCTGAAAAGAGGCCGGGACATTTCCATCGCGGAAAACCGGCACAAGATGTTCGATGAAGTGATCAGGACCGGTAAAAATGTGGAATGGGAAGAAAGAATGGTAACCAGCGAAGGGGAAGTGAAACACTATATCCGAAAGTACCATCCCATGCTGGACGAAAGTGGCGTAATTAAAATGGTAATAGGCTATGGCTTCAACGATACAGAGCGAAAAAAAGCGTTGGATCGATTGCAGGTTAGCGAAAAGCGCTACCGCGACCTGTTCAATTACAGCCAGGCACTGATATGCACGCATGATATGTCCGGTAAGTTTTTGGAAGTAAATCCTGCGATTTGCAACCTGCTGCAGCATACTGCCGCAGACTTTAGCGGAAGGTACATTCATGATTTTATTCCCTCCAGGCATAAACAGGAATTTATAAACACATACCTGCCAACGCTGGCGAGGGATAAACACCTGGAAGGTGTTTTTATAGCTATCGATAAATCGGGTGGTGAGCATTACCTCTTATACCAGAACTACTGCGTGGAAAATGAAGATAAGGAAGCATACGTAATAGGTTTCTCCCAGGACATTACCCTTCGTATAAAAGCGGAACAGGAACTGCAGATCGCCAAAAAAATGGCTGAAGAAACGGCACACGCCAAAGAACTGTTCCTGGCCAATATGAGTCATGAAATAAGAACGCCCATGAACGGTATACTGGGCATGGTACAACTCTTAAGCAAAACCAAACTGAACGACGAGCAAAAGAATTTTCTTAAACTGGCACAGGACTCTGCTAATAACCTGCTCGTAATCGTTAATGATATCCTTGACCTCGAAAAGATAATAGCCGGTAAACTCGTTATCGAAAAACTGCCTTTTAAACTGGTGGAGAAAGTGGCCAATATCGTACAGTCGTTCATCTACAAGGCGGAGGAAAAAGGAGTTGCCCTTATTTACCAGAATTCCATACCGGGCGACCTGGTAGTGGAAGGCGATCCTTACCGGCTTAACCAGATACTCAATAACATCCTTAGCAACGCGGTTAAATTTACCGAGAAGGGAAAAATAGTAATTACAACCAGGATACAGAACTATGAAGACAACAAAGCCACTATCCAGTTCATTATCCGCGATACAGGTATAGGAATCAACGAAGACAAACTGGATGAAATATTCGAACCCTTCGTGCAGGCCGATGCAGCTATCAGCAGGAAGTTCGGGGGTACGGGGCTGGGACTGGCCATCTGTAAGAACCTGCTGGAAATGCAGGATGGTACGCTGCAGGTAACCAGCCAGCAAACCAATGGATCAACTTTCACCTTCAACATTCCCTACCAGGTGAGCAATAAGGAACTTGAAGCAGAGCAGGATACTACGCAGAACCCCGATTATTCGAGCCTTGCAGGCAAACGGATATTACTGGTGGAAGATGTGGAACTGAACCAGTATATAGCCACGCACATACTGGAAGCCTGGGGAGTAAACGTAACCATTGCGGCTAACGGTCAGGAAGCCGTTGCCAAAGTGGAAGCGGATTCGTTTGACGTGGTGCTGATGGATATCCAGATGCCGCAGATGGACGGAATAGAAGCCACCCACCACATCCGGCAATCGGCCAATTCGCTTAAGTCCGGTATTCCCATAATCGCCCTTACCGCCAATGCGCTTAAAGGCGACTGTGAAAAATACAAGTTGGCCGGCATGAACGATTACCTGTCCAAGCCTTTCGACGAACTGCGACTGTTTACCACCATCCACCGCAACTTATTTCCCGACCCACTCCATAAATCGACTAATATACCAGTTTCAGAAGAATCGAGACCACCGGCATCAAAAAAGCTATACGATCTCACCAATATCCATTCTGTATCCAGAGGCGATGATACCTTTGTACGCAAGATGATCGATCTGTTTATTGAGACCGTTCCCCATGATCTTACGAAGCTGGAAACAGCGCTATCCGAGCAGAACTGGGAAGCATTAAGCAAAACCGCCCACAAACTAAAATCGACCATCAGCTCTATGGGCATCACCTCCATAAAACACGATGTGCGCGCAGTGGAGGAAAAAGCCAAAACAGGTGAGTCTATTGACATGATGCCCTCCCTGGTTAATAATATCGTTAGTACGGTGCGGGCGGCGATTGAGCAGATGAAAGTTTATTGATACGCCTGTTTATATTTACACTAGTTACTTACTTGCTTTCAGGTATCAAACCGAGTTGAGTCATCATTCTAACCTGGTCAAAATGTTCCCAGTGCTGCGTGATTTTATCATTTACAATTTCATAAATTGTAATTCCCGTAATCTTAAAACTTTTACCAGTAGCGGGTAAGAAGCCTAAGAATGTACCATTATGAGTAACATCAGCAGACCATATCCCCACAAATTTATTCCCATCTTGTAAAAGGTTTTCAACTTTATAACCCTGAGAAAAAGCAGTTTGAATTATTCCAATTGTGTTTTTAAACCCTTCTTTATCGGGCTGTGAACCAAATACAGGTGTATGGTCAATAAAATTTTCATCTACAATTTCATCTACAATTTTTTGAGCGGCTATTGCATTTTCAGCATTGTAGAAGTTTGCAAAGTAGCGTTCCGCTATTGATTTTTGAGTTTCCGACATAACTGTTTGATTTAAGTGTTTTATGAAACTTTACAAATGTATGGGTTAACATTCTTTTAGTCAAGTACTTACTTTTATGTAGGATACCTACCTAAAGGTTATATTTGTTGTTATCAGTCACTTAATATTTGATTATGAAAGAAATAATTTCAGATTGCCCAGTTAGAAAGTCTTTTGAGGTGATTGGCGGAAAGTGGAAACTGCTAATTATTGACTGTTGCAAGACGGAAACAAAAAGATATGGAGAATTAAGAAGACTTATACCCGACATAAGCGAAAAAATGTTGATTCAGGAGCTCAAAGCATTAGTGGAAGTTGGAATTTTAAACAAAAAATCATATAGTGAAGTACCGCCCAAAGTTGAATATAGCTTGACACAAAAGGGACAAAAAGCGGTACCTATAATTGAAATGCTACGCGACTTTGGGAAAGACTATTTTTGATGATAGTGAGGGGTATCATATAACGCAGGAGGAATGCTTCAATAAACCAATCAATCATTCGATAAAGTTAACATGATAATTGGAAGGGTAGTTGATTGATAAGATATTAATTGTAAAATCTGATCACTAGTTTAATAAGACTCGCCGCTAAAAAGCCAGTCCCGCCAGTCTATCGCCTCATCGCGACTCCTGATAATATCGTCTATGTCTTCCCGTAAGTACCATTTCAGCTTGGGTGCCTGTTCGTGGCGGCCGAGATAGATCAACCCGGGCGGACTTTTCCTCGTCTTCCGTTCCAGCCCCTTTCCGAAGGAGGCACTCAAACGATCCATCGGCCATTTACCGGAAACCTCCAAACGCTTCCGGGACTGCCGCCTCCGCAGCGTGCCACCGTCTTTCAGCGGACGGTACGCAAAGGCCGAACGGGATGTATCGGCCGCTTCTCTCCGGGAAGCCCTGGATGCCGCTGCCAGCAAGGGTTGTACGTATGTTTGCTGCAATACCTCCCGGATCTCCGCGTCCTCCATACCCTGCTTCAGCAGCCGGATCGCTTCCCCGGTCAACACCCGGTACATCGCATATTCCCGTTTCCCGGCGGGGATCTGACTATACAACGCCGCCGACAGCGGCGAAGCCTGCTTCAATCGCAGGCCGCTCTGCCGGAACCCTTTAAATGCCGGATCCCGCTTCACCCGCTCCCCATCCAGGGAACTGCGCGCCCGCAGGATCGCCCTTCCCTTGCTGTAATAGCAGGTTAGGTTGTCCTGGGTGCCGATGAATACGAAAATGTCTTTTTTGATCATCCGGGAGACGTTTTACTAAATTTAAGCAAAAAAACAGTATTATTTTCAGCTCAGCCCTAAAAAATTATGGGAAAAGGGCTGCCAGGCAGTCCAATGGCTAGTTCTTCCGGGCTCTTTTAAAGGGCTTTCTCTAATACATACCGCGCACTTTGTGAATTCTTTGCAGCGATACACGAAATTCTACACGTGAAGGATAAGCACGGTCAACGGGCACAGATAACTTCTCCAACTCCAGGATATTATTAGACTACAATTCCCAATCCGGGAAAAAGCATGATGGAAGACAATATTTAAAACATTGATTACTAGCATTCTATACCCATGTAAATGCTTTGGCCTGTTTTTTAGTCTAATTTATGTAGATATATATCAATTGATGAAACAGACATACAGCCCGAGAATTTTTATTGTGGAGGATAACCTGATATATCAGCAATTGATAGCCAAAGAACTGCAGCCGGTAAGCAGCGATATTCATTTTTTTACAGAGGGAGAATCATGTGTACAGGCAATCGGTCTTAATCCATCCATCGTTATACTCGATTTTAACCTGGCCGGTGCCATGAATGGCCTCGATACGCTTAAATCCATCCGCCGCTTCAATCCATCCATATACGCGGTTATCTTTAGTAATCAGAAAGGACTCAACAACCAGGAAAACTTTTCTGAATACGGACCGTTCGATTTTATCGAAAAAAAAGACAACACTTTCTGCAGGCTACGCGAAAAAATAACTTCGGGTGTCATAAGCTGTTAAGCATCCGTAAAACTTCCTAACTTGCCGCAAAAGCCACCGGCATGAATCACGACCTTTATATGCAGCGCGCGCTTAAAGAAGCGCAAAGAGCCAGCGAAGAGGGTGAAGTACCCGTAGGTGCCCTGGTGGTGATCAATAACCAGGTAATAGCAAAAGGGTACAACCAGGTGGAAAAACTCAACGACCCCACCGCCCATGCCGAAATAATAGCACTCACTTCCGCTTTTAATTACCTGGGAAGCAAATATCTGCCGGACGCTACCCTGTACGTTACCGTAGAACCCTGCCTGATGTGCGCAGGTGCTTTGTACTGGAGTAAGATAGGTGCCGTAGTATACGGGGCCGACGATGAGAAGAACGGCTACAAACGGCTTACTGCTCCTAACAATCCCTTTCACCCTAAAACGCTATTGCATAGCGGTGTGCTGAAAGAAGAATGCGCCCACCTGATGAAAGCTTTTTTCGCAGAAAAAAGAACCCGTTAGTACTTACCGACCTCCTGGTTATTTAATGCCGCCGCCGGAACACACCTTTCATCCGTTGCGCTCATAACATGTAATAATTCCCGGATATTATGAACGCCTATTTTTTCCGCCCATTCAAATGGACCGAAAGGATAATTGGTGCCCAGCTTCATAGCGATATCTATTTCTGCCCTTGTACTTACCTGCTCTTCCAGCGCGAAATAGGATTCATTGATGACCATGGCCAGTATGCGGGGGGCAATCATGCCCGGCTGGTCGGGAACAACGTGGTATTGCCATCCTAAGGCTTGTAGCGTGTCTTTTGCCGTTGCTGCGTTCGCTTCCGTTCCTATGGCAATCTCGCAAACATTTTGCCGGATAAAACCCGGCCAGGCATTGATACGGATAAAAGAAGGATCCGTCTGTCTGGTAGTATAACAAACGGAACCGATAACCACGGTGGCGGGTAACAGTTGCTTTAATGTTTCAATACGTTCCGGTAAATATTGGAACAGGAGGTCCAGGTACGCATCTGCCGGATCGGATGCCAGTGCCTGTAAATCAGTTTTCCAGGCTATTTCCACATTCCGGGTGGTTGCTTTGGATAAAATTTCATTGCGGGTAACTTCGCTGGCAAGTATGCTGATGCGCATAAGAGGTATTTAGCACCAAAGAAAAACTATTTCCGCTAAAGCCGCTACAGCTCTTTTTGATATAATTGAGTAATTAATGTAGGTTTGACAAATGGAAAAACAGATCATCAATACTAACAATGCGCCCTCCCCGATCGGTCCCTACAACCAGGCCGTTCTGGCTGGTAATACCTTATATATTTCGGGCCAGATAGCCATCAACCCGGCAACGGGTAGTATAGATGCAAAAGATATATCCGCCGAAACCCACCAGAGCATGCAGAACATAAAAGCAGTGCTGGCGGAAGCAGGTATGGATTTCAGCCACGCCGTAAAAACGACGATATTTTTAAGCGATATGTCGCTGTTCTCCGAGGTGAACGAAGTGTACGGCCGTTACTTTACCGGCAACTTCCCTGCCCGTGAAACGGTGGCCGTTAAAGGGCTGCCGAAGAATGTAAACGTGGAGATCAGTATGATTGCCGTTAAGTAACGGCTATGGTATCACACTCAATTCTTTCCCCACTTTTGTAAATGCCGCAATCGCCCTGTCAAGATGTTCCCTTTCATGCGCTGCACTTAACTGCACCCGGATACGGGCCTGCCCTTTAGCTACCACGGGGAAAAAGAAACCTATTACATAAATACCTTCATCAAGTAGCTTCGCCGCAAGTTGCTGCGCGATCACCGCATCGTATAGCATGATGGGAACGATGGGATGATCGCCCGGCCTGATATCGAAACCGGCTTCCGTCATCGCACTGCGGAAGTAGGTGGTATTGTTTTCCAGTTTATCCCGCAGGTGGGTGGTTTCGGTAAGCATATCCAGCACGGCGATGGAAGCCCCCACAATGGAAGGGGCAAGGGTGTTGGAGAAAAGATAGGGCCTCGACCGCTGACGCAGCAATTCTATGATCTCTTTTTTACCGCTGGTAAATCCGCCACTCGCACCACCCAGCGCTTTGCCCAGGGTGCCGGTGATAAGATCGATCCTGCCCATAACGCCCCTGTATTCGTGGGTACCCCTTCCCGTTTTTCCCAAAAAGCCGGAAGAATGGCATTCGTCGATCATTACGATGGCGTTATAACTCTCTGCCAGATCGCATATTTTATCGAGTTGCGCAATGGTGCCGTCCATGCTGAACGATCCGTCCGTTACGATGATGCGGCTGCGGCAATCGCGGCTCTCCTGGAGTTGCTTTTCCAGGTCTTCCATATTATTATGTTCATACCGAAAGCGGCTGGCTTTGCAGAGCCGCACACCGTCGATGATGGAAGCATGATTGAGCGCATCGGATATAATGGCATCCAGCTCGTTGAAAAGCGGCTCAAATACACCGCCGTTGGCGTCGAAAGCCGCGGCGTATAAAATAGTGTCTTCCGTTCCCAGGAAGTCGGCGATCTTTTTTTCCAGTTCCTTATGTATGTCCTGCGTGCCGCAGATGAACCGCACGCTGCTCATACCATATCCATGGGTGTCGATGGCGCGGTGGGCAGCTTCTATCACCCGGGGATGGGAGGATAATCCGAGGTAGTTGTTCGCACAAAAATTAAGCACCGTTTCCCCGTTCACTACTATCTCCGCACCCTGTTCGCTGGTGATTACCCGTTCAGTTTTGAACAGTCCGGCCGAACGGACCTCCTCCAGTTCGGCGGCGATGCGCTGTGTAAAATGCTCGTTCATGGCAATGGTATTTGATGGTTGCTGCAAATATAGGATGTGGAAAAACAACTTATTAACAGAAAATAATATCTAAGGATTGTTTACGTTACCATTCACAGGTTAAAAAAGAGAATTAATGCGAAATGCCGTTTTTGCTTACATGGTTCCTTTATGTTTATGTCTTTTCTCTTTTAAAAAAGAAGGAAAGCATATTTCTAGAAGAAGTTTTTCGCCTGCGCTGGTAGGCACGCCTTATATCATTGTAGATAAATCCGACTACGAAGTGCAGGTATACGATGACGAAGGATGGTACGCTACCTACCCCGCGGTATTTGGCAATAAGAACCTTGGCGATAAAATGATGGAAGGCGACCGTAAAACACCTGAAGGCAATTATAAAATCATTTCTAAACGGCCCCATGAAAAATGGGATAAAATCATGCTGCTCGATTATCCGAACGCAGCCGACTGGCAAAAATTTAAAGAGCGCAAAGCCAAAGGCCTGATCCCTTTTAAAGCGACCATAGGCGGCGGCATCGCCATACATGGCACCTGGCAGCGCGATGAAATGGCGGTGGATTATTTCCAGAACTGGACTAACGGATGTGTATCCGTTAAAAATGAGGAAATAGAAGAATTGTATACCATTATACCTATCGGCACCAAAGTAACCATCCGCAAATAAACGTCGTTCTTATAGTTTGCCGTTCTTCAGTTCATCCACCACCGCAGGGTCCAGTAAGGTAGAAGTGTCTCCCAGATTTTCCGTCTCACCCTCCGCAATTTTTCTCAATATCCTTCTCATTATTTTACCGCTCCGCGTTTTGGGAAGTCCGGTCACGAACTGTATCTTATCGGGCTTCGCGATAGGCCCGATGATGCGGGAAACCGTTTGAACGATGTCCAGTCGCGTACCTGCTTCATCGCCGCGTAAGCCACTCACAATCACATAAGCATAAATGCCCTGCCCCTTGATATCGTGCGGGTAACCCACTACTGCACTTTCCACAACGCTGGCGTGCATGTTAATGGCGTTTTCCACTTCAGCAGTACCGATGCGGTGGCCGCTTACATTCAGCACATCGTCTACCCGGCCGGTAATGCGGAAAAAACCGTTATCGTCTTTTAATGCGCCATCACCGGTAAAATAAAGGTTCTCGTAAGTGGCGAAATAATTGGTGCGGCAGCGTTCATGATCTCCATAGGTAGTTCGTATAATGCCCGGCCACGGCGCTTTAATGCAGAGGTTGCCTTTGTAAAAGCCGTCGGCGTCTTTTTCCGTTACTTCCTTGCCCTGTTCGTCTACCAGTATCGGCTGTACACCCGGCATAGGAAGCGTGGCCCAGGATGGTTTGGCAGGTGTTACACCCGCCAGGTTGGTGATCATCAGTCCGCCGGTCTCCGTTTGCCACCAGGTATCCACGATAGGACAGTTCTTTTTACCCACCTGCTCATCGTACCAATGCCATGCTTCCTCGTTGATGGGTTCTCCCACGGTGCCCAGTACCTGCAGCGAGGAAAGGTCTTTGCCCTTAAGTGGTTCCAGTCCGAAACTCATAAGGCTCCGGATAGCGGTGGGTGCTGTATAAAATATATTGACCCGGTATTTTTCTATAATATCCCAAAACCTGCCGGCATCGGGCCAGGTAGGTATGCCTTCAAACATCAGGGAAGTGGCGCCCGCGCTTAATGGACCGTAGAGGATATAACTATGTCCTGTAATCCAGCCAATATCCGCCGTGCAGAAATGTACCTGGCCGGGCTTGTATTGAAAGGCATTTACAAATGTGTAGTTTGTCCACACCATGTATCCGCCACTGGTATGCACCACGCCTTTGGGTTTGCCGGTGCTTCCGGAAGTGTAGAGAATAAACAGCGGGTCTTCCGCCTCCATCACTTCCACTTCGCCAAAGCCCTTTACCGGCAGGGTGTCGGTCACTTTCAGCATTTCATCTTCCCACCACACATCCCGGCCCTTGATCATGCTTACCGGTATACGGGTGCGGGTGTATACGATTACTTTCTTTACCTGTTTATTGCCTATCAGCGCATCGTCGATCACGCTTTTAAGCGGAATGTCTTTACCGCCCCGGTAGGCACCATCGCAGGTTACGATAAACTCCGCTTTGGCGTCTTCCAGCCGGTCGGAGATGCTTTGTGCGGAGAAACCTCCGAAGATAACGCTATGAATGGCACCTATCCGGGCGCAGCCCAGTACCGCATAAGCCAGTTCAGGCACCATACCCATATAGATACAAACCCGGTCGCCTTTTTTTACCCCGTTATTTTTTAATACCTGGGCAAACTGGCAGACCCGCTTATGTAACCGCTCATAAGTCACTATCCGGGTGCGTTCTTCCGGGTTGTTGGGTTCCCAGATGATGGCCGGTTTATCGGCCAGCGTATCGAGATGCCGGTCGAGGCAGTTTTCAGTGATGTTAAGCCTTCCGCCGGCAAACCATTCAACTTTTGGCTCGCTGAAATTCCAGTCCAGCACCTTATCCCATTTTTTTCTCCATACAAAACTGGATGCTATCTCTCCCCAGAAGGTTTCCGGGTCGGATACGCTTTTTTTATAAGCTTCCTGGTACTGTTCAAAACTATTGATCTGGTAGGGATACGACATACGACAATGTTGATTTGGTCCTAAAATTATACTATTACTCGTTTGATTGTTAAATTTCTGTAGCCCGATTGTGCATTACCGGCTATGAAGTTTATATTTGCAACAGGCAGAAATGAAAAAAACTGATAATATATCCAGCTCCGTTTTTACCGGCAAACTTTTGTCTGTACTGGTTATGGTATTCCTGCTTGCCTTTCTTACGGTCAGCAATGCCTATCTCTATGCGGGCAAAACGGTTGTGGAGAAAAAAGCGTCCTGCTGCGATCAGCAGGACGAAGATGGCTCAAAGCGGCCCATCAACCCGGAGGAAGAAAAATCCTCTTCAAGGAGTCTTTCCAACAGCATCAACGAAGAATATCTGCATGAGCATGATCTTTTTACGCGTTCATACACTGCATCCTTTTCTCCTCAGCACCAATACATCCATGCGCATAGCTTCGGGGACGATCACTCCTCGCTCGACTGTCCTCCCCCGGACCGGGCCTGATGCCTGATTACTACAGTACCCCGGATTTTATTAACTGTTCACCACTACATAATGAAACATTTGTACAAACCCAGTGTTTGTTCCAGTATCAGGGTAGCAATATGCCCACATATTTAAACCCAAGTAAGCAATATAAATAATGGAAAAGAAACACGGTATTTTTAGAAACCTTTCCGCCGATTTTCCGGCATCTGTAGTCGTTTTTCTCGTAGCCCTCCCTTTATGCCTGGGAGTGGCACTTGCTTCCAATGCCCCTCTTTTCAGCGGCATTATAGCAGGTATAGTAGGTGGTATACTGGTGGGCTCGCTGAGTAAGTCACCCTTAAGCGTAAGCGGCCCGGCGGCAGGGCTTACGGCCATCGTGTCGCTGGCCATCATCAATCTCGGGTCTTACGAATCCTTCCTGGTATCGGTGGTGATCTGCGGAGCGATACAGGTGATACTTGGCTTTGCGAAAGCCGGCATCATCGGCGATTACGTTCCAAACGCCGTAATTAAAGGAATGCTTGCGGCGATCGGACTGATCCTTATTTTAAATCAGTTTCCGCACCTGCTCGGAGATGATTCTTCTTTCGAAACGGATGAAGGAGTAGCCGCTGTAAAGGGAAATATATTTTCTAATTTTTTCAATGCCTTCACCAATGTAAACCGGACTGCGTTTATCATTGGAGGAGCCTGCCTGGCTTTTTACTTTTTGTGGGAAAAAATTACCTCCAAAAGCAAAGGATTTGTAAAACTGATACCCGCCCCGCTGCTGGTAGTATTGATAGGCGTAGGCATTAACACCGCTTTTCAAAGTTCCGGAGCATCTCTCGTAGGCGAACACCTGGTCAGGCTTCCGCAGGCGTCGGATGCGCGGGAATTTCTCACGTTCTTTACCTCGCCGGGCTGGAGTGCCCTTACCAATCCGAGTGTTTGGATAACCGGTATCACCCTGGCCATTGTGGCCAGCCTGGAAAGCCTGCTAAGTATCGAAGCGGTAGACGATCTCGATCCCTACCAGCGGGTAACACCCACTAACAGGGAACTGAAAGCACAGGGAATAGGTAATATGGTGTCCGGTCTTATCGGAGGCCTGCCCGTTACCAGCGTGATCGTGCGTTCCTCCGCCAATGTAAACTCGGGTGCCAAAACAAAAATGTCTACTATCATGCACGGCAGCTTATTACTCGCCTGCGTGGCATTTATACCGGCTATTCTTAACCTGATACCCAAGTCGGCCCTGGCAGCTATCCTGATCTTTACAGGATACAAACTGGCAAAGCCTGCATTGTTTATCGCCTTTTACAAAAGAGGATGGGATCAGTTCGTTCCTTTCGTGGTAACCATCATAGCCATACTGGCCACCGACCTGCTGAAAGGGGTGCTGGTGGGTATTGCGCTGGGACTGTTCTTTATTTTAAGAAGTAATTTTAAAACCTCCGTGTTCGTAGTGAACGACGATAACAAATTCCTTTTCCGCATGCGGAAAGATGTATCCTTTCTTAACAAGCCGATCGTAAAAAGCAAGCTGGAAAGCGTACCTGAAAACGGGTATGTGCTGATAGATGTGTCAAGAGCCGATTTTATAGATAAGGATATCGTGGAAGTGATAGAAGATTTTATGCTACATGCCCACCTTAAAAATATAACGGTGGAAATGAAACGGAGTTTATATAAGAACCAGGGCTTTTGTCCTGATATAATGGATGCCGTGGAAACAGGGGATATGAACCTGATACGCGAGCATTCCAAACAGGTAAAAACTTCCAACGGACATTAAACAATTTCTTTCATTTTAAATCATTCAGAATGGAATCATATGCAAGACTGCTGCTGGAAAATAAAGCATGGGCCGCGGAGATGAAAATGGATGACCCCGAGTATTTTGAGCGGCTGGCAATGGACCAAAATCCTCAATTTTTATGGATTGGCTGCAGCGACAGCCGCGTACCGGCCAATGAAATAACGGGCACGCAACCAGGGGAAATATTTGTGCATCGTAATATCGCCAACCTGGTGGTGGATAACGATGTAAACCTGTTGAGCGTACTGGAATACGCGGTAGCTCATTTGCACGTGCAGCACGTGATCGTTTGCGGCCATTATGGCTGTGGCGGTGTAAAGGCCGCACTTACCGACAAGAGCTTCGGTATTATAGACCCCTGGCTTAAAAATATAAAAAATGTGATCAGTGATCACCAGGAAGAGCTCCTGGAGATTAAAGATGCGGAAAACCAGTGCAACCGGCTGGTGGAACTTAGCGTGAAGCAGCAGGTAAAAAACCTGGCCCGCACAGATACCATACGTACCGCATGGAGCAAAGGCAGCCGTCCGCATATTCACGGTTGGGTATATGGCCTTAAAGATGGACTCCTGAAGCAGATATATGATCTGAAGCCCTCTATGCACGGAGAAAAAGAGTACGCAGGCTCGTAAAAACGGCCTGCCTGTTTTTGTATAGCCCGTAACCGGCTTTTTGCCTATTTTTACGCCTCCACAAATACATGGTATGTCCATCGAGGTAAAAAGCCTGATCAAAAAATACGGAGAACAGAAAGCAGTAAATGATATCTCTTTTAGCGTAAATAAAGGAGAGATAGTCGGCTTTCTGGGCCCTAATGGAGCCGGCAAATCCACTACCATGAAGATCATTACCGGTTACCTGCTGCAGGATGGAGGCAGTGCTTCCGTGGCGGGTATCGACGTAAAAGAGAACCCTCTGGAAGCTAAACGCAAAACCGGCTACCTGCCGGAGTCCAACCCCCTTTATTATGATATGTACGTGCGCGAATACCTGGCATTTATAGCCGGCGTTCACCGTATTCCGGCTGGCCGTATAAAAAGCCGTACGGAAGAAGTGATCCGCATTACGGGCCTCAGTCCCGAAAGCAGCAAAAAAACCGGCCAGTTATCCAAAGGGTACAAACAGCGGGTGGGTATCGCCGCTTCACTCATACACGAGCCGGAAGTGCTGATACTCGACGAGCCTACCACGGGACTCGACCCTAACCAGATTATAGAAATCCGGGAACTGATCAGGGGACTGGGAAAGGATAAGACCGTACTTTTTTCCTCACACATTCTGCAGGAAGTAGAAGCGGTGTGCGACCGGGTTATAATCATCAACCAGGGAACAATAGTGGCCGATGATCAACTGGAACAGCTCCGGCATAAAAACGCCGGCAGTCAGGTAGTGCTGGTAGAATTTAAGGAAAAAGTAACGGCGGATATTTTTGCATCCATAAGCCCGGTAACCCATCTGGAAGCCAATGGTGCGGCAGGCTGGAAGATAGGTACGGAGAATGCCGAATCGGTAAGAAGACAGCTGCTCGAACTCGCTTTGCAACATAACCTGAATATTGTTTCTTTGCAAAGCGAAAGCCAGAGCCTGGAATCGGTATTCAGGCAACTGACCGCCCGGCAAACCAATAGTCTATAACACAAACAATCATATTATGAGCTTTATTTCAGAGATTCATGCACGACAGATTTTAGACAGCCGGGGTAATCCTACGGTGGAAGTGGATATAGTAACGGATGAAGGCGCACTCGGCCGCGCAGCCGTTCCCAGCGGTGCCAGCACCGGCATTCACGAAGCGGTGGAACTGCGGGACGACGATAAAAAAGTATATGTTGGAAAGGGTGTACTGAAAGCAGTAGACAACGTGAACACCCTGATCTCTGAAAAATTACTGGGCTTCGAGATAGCCGATCAAACCGGTATCGATCAACTGCTGATACAGCTGGATGGTACGGAGAATAAAGGTAAGCTGGGTGCCAACGCCATGCTCGCCGTAAGTATGGCCGTGGCAAAAGCTGCCGCGCTCGAATCGGGACTGCCCCTCTTCCGCTATATAGGCGGTACCAACGCCAAGACCATGCCCGTACCCATGATGAACATCCTGAACGGCGGTGCCCATGCGGATAACAAAATCGACTTCCAGGAATTTATGGTGATGCCCATCGGCGCATCGAGCTTCAGCGAAGGTTTACGCTGGGGAGTGGAAATATTTCATGCACTGAAAACCGTGCTTAAGAAAAAAGGATTCAGTACCAACGTAGGAGACGAAGGCGGCTTTGCACCCAATATACAAAGCAATGAAGAAGCGATAGAAACCGTGCTGATCGCTATAGAAGCGGCAGGTTATAAAGCAGGCACACAGATCGGCATTGCCATGGATGCCGCCAATAGCGAACTGTGGAAAGAAGATAAAAAGAAATACGTATTTCATAAAAGCGATGGAAAGGAAATGACCAGCGAACAACTGGTGGCATACTGGACGGACTGGGTAAGGCAATACCCCATCGTATCGATCGAAGACGGAATGGCCGAAGACGATTGGGACGGATGGAAAGCCCTTACCGAATCGGTAGGATCCAAAGTACAACTGGTAGGGGACGATCTGTTCGTAACCAACGTGAAGCGCCTGCAGCAGGGTATCGATCGCAAAATTGCCAACGGCCTGCTGGTAAAAGTGAACCAGATCGGCACGGTAACGGAAACCATCAACGCCGTTACCCTCGCGCAACACAGCGGTTATAATACGATCATGAGTCACCGCAGCGGCGAAACGGAAGATACCACCATCGCCGACCTCGCAGTGGCTCTCAACTGCGGCCAGATTAAAACCGGCTCCGCCAGCAGAACGGACCGTATCGCCAAATACAACCAGTTGATACGCATAGAGGAATTGCTGGGCGACAGTGCCATTTATCCGGGTGATACACTAAAGTTCGGGAAGTGATTATGCAAAGTGACTGATATAAAAAAGAGGCCTCGTGCCTCTTTTTTATTAAATATTCTTTATGCACTTTAGTAGAACTAGCTCCATATTTGGAATAATTTAAAACTAAAGGTAAATTCGTATAAATTAGGAAATATGACTGAAGTGATAATTGACAATAAAAAATATGTTTTTATACCTGCTAAAAATTACCAGGCTTTGCAAAAAAAGGCTGCTTTAAAAACCCGGCCGGAAAAAACATTAACAATCGAAGAAGCAAGGTTGTACAGTAAAAAATTAATAGGAAAGTGGGCTATAGGGAAGTAATTATTAAACAATCCGTTGCCGATAGCATTGCGGAAAATAGCCTGGTACATTGAGTCTAAAGGGTTGTTAATTACTGCTGAAAAATTTACCGATGGTGTATATGATTTCTTGCGTAAATTATCCAATTCCGGTAAGGGGTATGCCACTTGCAGGGAGCCCAAAAGAGCTTTGTTAGGCTATAAATGTATTCCATATAAAAAGAAATATACTGTTGTTTTTATTGAATCTGACGATGAGCTAATTATTTGCGATTTTATTTCATCGAAGAATATTCATTGGTAAAATATTCACAATTAATTCACTACGCGCTTATTGCAACTGCACCCGTATTCCCGCCTGATAATTAAACCCCGGTGCCGCATTATAAAACCGACTGCCAGCGGCATTGATGTCATTGCCTAAACTGTATTTTTCATTCGCCAGGTTATCGCCTGCTATAAACAGGTCGGTTATAATATGAGCCCCCCATTGTTTTTTATACCCAGCCCGGAAAGCAGGCAACTGGTAAGATGCGGCGTGTTCGGCACCGGCATCGTTTAATGCTATCCGGTCGCTGTAAAAGTAATGCAGATGTACATAGATGCCGGGACGGGTGGCCAGGTCGATACCCGCCGTCAGCGTGTTGGGTGCCACACCAGGAAGAGGATTGCCGGAAAAATCATTAACCCCCTGCTTGAACGTTTTATAACGGAAATGATAGAATGTATAGTTAGCCCACAATAAAGCGTTGCTGATAAAATGATCTTTCGAAACGGCCAACTGGTAAGAAAGGGCAGACTCGAACCCTTTTTGCCTCGTATCCCCTGCGTTTACGAAAAAATCAGCACCGCTCTGGTCCCGCCGCTGCGTAATGGCATTTCTTAACCCGAAATAAAAAGCACTCAGGTCGATGGTAAGCCGGTTCCTGATAAAACTCCCGCGCATGCCAGCTTCGTAATTAATGCCTTCCTCCGCTTCCAGGCCGGTGTTGATTACACTGGTGGAAGACAGCAACTCTGCTACCGTGGGCGGTGAAAACCCTTTGGATACCACGCCATACACGGATGCCCGCTGGCCGATCTTTTTTAGCAGGGATATTCTTGGCGCATACTCATTGCTGAAAGAGGTATTGTAGGTAAATGCCGGAACGCTGGAAAGCCTGTCTAAACGAACGGAAGTCTTGTTAAGACTTATACCCGCCGTCGCTATCCATCCCCCGGGAAATGAAAGGGATGCCTGGGTAAAAAAAGACAACTGCCTGTTATTTACTTCATCGTCTGTGCGAAGGGAGTCGGAATTGCCCCTGTTATTCTTATACACTTTTATGGAAAAATATCCCTGCTGAAGTTCCATACCCGCCGTTATTTTCAACTCGATGCGCCGGAGCATGGCGGTGTAATCGAAATGTGTGCGGCCGCCGAAATGAGGCTCGGATCTTCTTTCATAATTGAGAATAGCCGGGTTTTTTATCCGGGAAAAAGCACCATATAAGGACGTCGTATTATTCAGGTGGTCGCTGAAACGGTATTGCTGCTGCACACCTGCCCAGAATGTTTTTTGATAAATAGCCGCCTGGTTGTCCGTGGCAGAAGGAAGGGAAGGCGTAGCGGGCCGGGCCGCCTTCGGGTTGGCCAGGTATTGTGCTCTGGTAAGTCCGCCGGGTGTTTTATAATAAAGATCCCCAAAAAGAACATAGGCAGAAAGGGTTTGCTTTTCGCCGTTCTGTATACGCGTTTGCCAGGAAGCTACATCCCTGCGCATCGAGGAATGGTCGCGGTATCCATCGCTGCTTTGGTGCGAATAGGAAAATTTATTCTGGAACGCAGTATTGCCCCACTGAATGCCGCCACTTATATTGTCTGTATTAAAACTTCCTTTACTGTAATTAAGTAATGCACCGTTATATACGGAATCTGCCATGGTATTTACGAGCATCACCCCCCCGGTACCTGCGCCGTAAATACTGCTGCCCGGTCCTTTCAGTATTTCTATACCGGCCACATCAAAAAAAGACAACTGGTTGAAGTAGGTATTGCCCCCGGGGTCTGTAAACGGTATCCCGTTAAGGTACACTTTTACGTTTCTAACACCAAACGGGGAACGAAGGGAACTGCCGCGGATATTGAGCCGGTAACTGCCGGGCGACCGTTCCTCCATTCTTACCCCGGGTACCATGTTGATAGCAGGAACAAGGGAGTTGTTGCCGGAACGGCGAAGCTGCCGGTCGCCCACTACCGTTACCGGTGCGCCTACCTCCCGCAGACTTCGGTTCTGTTCGTACGCTCTTACCATTACTTCTTTTAATAGCGCGCTGGTATCTGCCTGCTGCCCGTTCGTATTTTTTAACAAAATGATACCGCTAAAAAGAAGTAATATCGATTTTAACATCGCGGGAATAGCTTTAAAAATTATTTCATCACAAAGTACAATCCACAATTCATAAATTTGCCCCCATGAAGAATATTCTCCTGATTCTATGCATCACCGGGTGTAAACTGATGTCGCCGGTTTACGGCCAGGAAAAATGGAACCTTAAGCGCTGTGTCGATTACGCGGTGGTCAATAATATATCGGTAAAGCAGACGGACGTTCAGCGCAGATTCGAAGAACTGAACTTTAAACAAACCCGGGCCACCAAATTGCCCACTGCCAGTTTTAGCAGTAATACCGGGTATGGCTTCGGGCGTAATACGGACCCTACCACCAACGTAAATACCAGTCAGCAGATTCTTTCTCAAAACTTCAATTTAAGTACGGGGATCACCATCTTCAACTGGAACAGGATCCGCAACAATATTGTGTCAGCTGATCTTGCTTACCAGGCAGCGGCGGCGGATGTGGAAAAAACGCGCAACGATATTTCGCTGAGCGTGGCTACTACGTTTTTACAGGCCCTGCTTTCGAAGGAACAGGTAAGGATCGTTTCGGTACAGGTGCAGCAAACGCTTTCGCAACTGGGCGACGTACGTAAACGGGTGGACGCCGGTGCGGTGCCCGAACTGGACGCCTTACAACTGGAATCCCAACTGGCACTGGATAGCTCCACGCTCATCACCGCCATGTCAGATGCCGACCTGGGGCTGCTCCAGCTAAAGGCATTGATGAATCTAGATTTTGCCACCCCGTTCGATATAGAAGTACCGGCGGTAGAATCGATACCACTGGATAATATAGCGGACATGCAACCTGAAATCGTGTATCAACTGGCACTCAAAAACCAGCCCGCTCAAAAAGCCAATGAACTGAGGTACCAGTCGTTCCGGTTCGATGCCAGGGCTGCGAGGGCCGGACTGTATCCTACCATCTCCGCGTATGGTGCCCTGGGTACCAGTTTCGCAAGCCAGAACAGGAAGATAACGGGGATTTCCTTTGATAAATATTCCACGGTGATCCCCGGCATATTTACGGATGCCGTTAATGTGAATGGCCAGTTTATCCCTGTGCAGTCGCCCCAATACAATATTACGCAATCGGCCAAATCGTTCGGAGAATACTGGAACGGCTGGGGTGGACAAATAGAAAATAACTTCGGACAAAACCTGGGTATCAGTATCAATATTCCGATCTTCAACGCCTATACTGCCCGTACCGCTTACCAGCGCGCCAAAATAAATATAGATAACCAGCAACTGACCAAAGACCAGAGCGATCAGAAATTAAAGCAGGATATTTATACCGCATATATCAACGCCGTTGCTGCCCTGCAAAAATTCAATGCCAGCAAGGTAGGGGTGGGTACCTCGCAAAAAGCGTATGATTTTTCGCAGAAAAGATATGACCTGGGACTCTTGTCCACCTATGATCTGATCATCAGCCAGAACAACCTGGCGCGCGCTAAACTGGATCTTACCACCGCACAGTACGATTATGTGTTCAAGATGAAAGTGCTGGAATTTTATAAAGGAATGGGATTAAAACTTTAAAAGGAATCAATTAATTATATGAGTAAAAAATTATGGTGGATTATCATCGGGTTGGCAGTCGTTATCGTCGTTCTGGTCGTCCTCAAGAAAAATGGAGTGCTGGGCGAAGAAGAAGGCGTTAAAGTATCTGCCGAAAAAGTAAGCCGCCGCACCATCATCGAAACGGTGAACGCCAGCGGTAAAGTGTACCCGGAAGTGGAGGTGAAAATAAGCCCGGATATCTCCGGCGAAATAACGGAACTCACCGTGCAGGAAGGCGACAGCGTTAAAAAAGGTCAGGTGCTGGCGAAGATCTACGCCGATATTTACGCCACCCAGCGCGACCAGGCCGCCGCCGCCGTATCGCAGCAGCAGGCGATGGTATACAACAGTTCCGCCCAGCTTGAAGCCCTGAAGAGCAGCGTGCAGACTACGCAGTCGGCTTTTGACCGGCAAAAAAAACTGATGGATGAAAAAGTGATCTCCCGTTCGGAATTCGAGCAGGCGGAGAATAATTTTCTTACTGCCCGGGCCAATTACAATGCTGCCCTGCAAAGCATTCGCGCCAACCAGGCCGCCGTACAGAGCGCTTCTTCCAACCTCCAGAAAGCGAATAAAGACCTGGGCAGAACCGTGGTGCAATCGCCTATGGATGGAGTAGTGTCTTTGCTGAGCGTTAAAAAAGGCGAGCGGGTGGTAGGTAACTCGATGATGGCCGGTACGGAAATGATGCGCGTAGCCGACCTCGCCATTATGGAAGTTAGAGTAGAAGTGGGTGAAAATGATATCCCTAAAGTGAACCTGGGGGATTCTGCCGTTATAGAAATAGATGCATATACCAGCCGTAAATTCAAAGGCATCGTTACCAAGATAGCCAGTTCAAATACCACCGCCGCCAGTGCTTCGGCGATTACAGCCAGTGCAGATGTAATTAATTACGAAGTACGCATCCGCCTGCTGCCGTCTTCTTATATGGACCTTATTGCCAGTTCCGCTACTAAAAAATTCCCTTTCCGGCCGGGTATGAGTGCCAGTGCCGATATACAGACCAAGCGGCATGCCGACAGGCTGGCAGCACCCATTTACGCAGTAACGGCCCGTGAAAAAGGTTCGGACGAACCGGTAGCTACGCAAAAGGACAGCAAGGCCCCCGAAGGTACGGGCGGGGTAAACGAAACGGCACCGGCCGCCACCAGCGACCTGGAAGAAGTGGTGTTCGTATTAAAACCGGATGGTACGGTTAAACGACAAAAAGTAACCACCGATATCCAGGATATCAATTTTATAGAGATACTGGGCGGACTGAAGGAAGGCGACACCCTGATCACCGGTTCGTACAATACCGTAAGCAAGGTGCTGAAAGACGGTATGAAAGTGAAGGTAGTGCCAAAGGAAAAGCTGTTTGAGGTAAAGAAATAGAAGTCACCTAAATGTATGGAATGAAATTCGGGATCATAGGAAGCGGGAGCTGGGCCACCGCGCTGGCTAAAATACTTACGGATAATAAAGTACCTGTGAACTGGTGGATACGTAATGAAGCGAACATACATCACCTGGAGCAGCGCCGGCACAATCCTCATTATTTGAGTTCCGTGTATTTCGATACAGGCTTACTGACTTTAAGCATGAACGTTAGCGAAGTGGTGGAAGCCAGCGATTGTATCATTATAGCCGTTCCCTCCGAATACATTACCGCTATTCTTGAATGCCTGAAGCCGGGTGCGTTAAATAATAAAAAAATAATATCTGCCGTAAAAGGTATTTTACCCGGGCATAACCTGCTGCTGAACGATTACCTGAAGAATCAGTTTGGGGTAGACATTTATAACTATTTTACCATCATGGGCCCCTGCCACGCGGAAGAAGTGGCTGCGGAAAAATTATCCTATCTCACCTTCTCCGGTTTCGATGAAGAAGCCACCATTGGCATAGCCAGCCATTTTAACACCCGCTATCTCAACACGATCCTTAATCACGATGTATATGGCGTGCAGTATGCGGCGGTGCTTAAAAATATTTATGCGTTGGGCGCAGGTATAGCGCATGGACTGGAATACGGGGATAACTTCCTCAGCGTATTCATAGCCAACTGTGCCGATGAAATGGCAGGGTTCCTGAAAAAAGCGGGTATCAGCAATATAGAAGTGGGAGTGCATGGGGAAGAAGACCCCATTTCGCATAAAAAGACGGCAAACTACGCAGCCTCCGTTTACCTGGGCGACCTGCTGGTAACCTGCTATTCCTTATTCAGCCGTAACCGTACCTTCGGCAATATGATAGGCAAAGGATACTCTGTAAGAACGGCGCAACTCGAAATGAACATGGTGGCCGAAGGTCATAATGCCAGTAAATGTATATTTGAGATCAATAAAGACTTTAACGCCGACATGCCCGTAGCAGAAACAATCTACCGCATTTTATGGGAGAGCCTGAATGCCCGCCGCGGATTTAAGGGGCTTGAAGACAGGATGATCTGACCCCGCAGATAAGGATCATATTTTTACACTATCTTACAGCCGTTGACGGATATGGCCCAACGACCTGCCTGCTGCTCATTTTTCAATTTTATAATTACTGCAATAAATGCTGATACAAGCTTCCTGTTTCCTGGATCTTACCTGCGATACACCCGTGCCCAGTACTTTTATGCTGCGGCCCAAAAGCGGGGTAGGACAGTTTGTGGTACGTGAGGACCTGCGGATAACGCCATATTTAACCATGACGGAATTCCCCGATACGTATGGAAACCTCTGCCAGCGTGTAGTGCTGCCCATAGGAACCTGCCAGCTCGAAAGCCGGGTAATGGCCGACTGTGCAGACGAAATAGATGTGGATTACAATGCCGGCTGGATAGCCATCGAATACCTCCCCGATTATATGCTGCACTTCCTGCTACCCAGCCGGTACTGCGAATCCGATAAGATGGCCGACCTGGCTATGGATATCACAAAGGGTCTGAAGCAGGGATATGAACAGGTGGAAGCTATCCGCCATTGGATACATTCCAACATGAAGTACCAGTATGGCACTACCAACAGCTCCACTTCCGCATGGGATGTACTACCCACGAAAGTAGGCGTATGCAGGGATTTTGCCCACCTGGGCATCTCGCTGTGCCGGGCACTGGACATACCCGCCAGAATGGTTACGGGATACCTTTACGGGTTAAAGCCGATGGACCTGCACGCCTGGTTCGAAGCATACCTGGGCGGCCGATGGTTCTGCTTCGACGCCACGCAAACGGAGCCTAAAGGAAAACGCATTACTATGGCGTATGGTAGGGATGCGGCGGATGTGGCATTTGCCAGTCACTTCGGTAATGTAACCATGAACAGTATGACCGTCTCCGTAGAAGAAGGGACATATAGCCGGTAGCGGACGTATTTTTGCGTGCAGAAAATAACAGGATTTCCCTAACTTACGGTTCCTAAACAGGATGCCGGATGAAAACAACTCTTTTAGTAATCGTAGTATTTACCGCCTTATACTCGGATGCATTTGCCCAGCAAAAACAGGCCATGAAACCGGAAGAAACAGAAGTATGGGAACCGGTGCCACCCGTGGTTACACCAGGCTCGTCCACCGTTACTCCCCCATCGGATGCCATTATTCTTTTTAATGGTAAAACCCTCGCTAAATGGCAGGGAGAAAAGGACACGGCCCCCAAATGGCTTGTAAAGGACGGAGCAGTAACAGTGGTAAAAGGTGCAGGCACTATCAGGACAAAAGAAGTATTTGGCGACTTCCAGTTGCATATTGAATGGCGCACTCCTGCAGTAGTGGTGGGCGAAGGCCAGGGCCGTGGTAATAGCGGTATTTTTATGCAGGGCCTCTACGAACTGCAGGTGCTTGATAATTATAATAACCGGACCTATTCCAACGGGCAGGCGGGCAGCTTTTACAAACAGCGTATACCCCTGGCGAACGCCTGCAAAAAGCCCGGTGAATGGCAATCGTATGATGTAATGTGGACGGCTCCCCGGTTTAACACAGACGGATCTGTAAAATTTCCGGCGCGTGCTACTGTAATACATAACGGGGTGCTGGTGCAAAGTAACGTGGAGCTGGATGGTCCTACGGAGTATATCGGCAGACCCGTTTATAAAACGCATGGCGACGGGCCGATTGTACTGCAGGATCATGGCAATCCCGTCAGCTTCCGTAATATATGGATACGCAGATTGTAAGAATTCTTCTTAGTTATCCGAAGGCAGGTAAGGTAGGGTAAAAGTAAATTTGCTTCCGGAACCCTCGCGGTTTTCGGCCATTATGGTGCCTCCGTTTTTTTCAATAAACTCCTTGCATAACATAAGTCCAAGCCCGGTACCCTGCTCGTTGGCAGTTCCTTTTGTCGGCATGCAGTCCGGCGTAAACAGGCTTTTCAACTGCTGCTCGCCGATCCCCGGGCCTGTATCCAGAACGGATATCACGATATGGTCTCCGCACTCTTCTCCTTCTATCCAAACCCTTCCTTCAGGCGGAGTGAATTTAATGGCATTGGATAAAAGATTCCTGAATACGAGATTGATCATATTTTTATCCGCATAGGTATACAATTCGCCGGACAGCCTGTTTTCAACATATATCTTTTTGTTTTCTGCCTGTAGCCTAAGTAACTGTACCACTTCCCTGGTGAGGTCGTGAACATCCAGTTGCACGGGATGTAAGGCGGAAGACTGCATCTGGCTTTTAGCCCACTGCAGCAGGTTCTCCATAAGATTGGTAGTATAGTTAAGATCTTCCACTACATCCGGCAGGCTGCTCTTGATCTCTTCTCCGCTTATATCGTAGCGGTGCATGGTGGTAAAAAGATTCTTTAGTGCGTAGATAGGAGTGCGCAGGTCATGTGCTATCACCGAAAACAGTTTATCCTTCAAACCATTCAGTTTGATCAGTTCTTCCGTCTGCTCGCTGATCTTAACATTGGAGAGATAGAGTTCGTTATTCTTGGCAAGTATGCTTTGCTGGTACTGGTTATTTTCCCGTTTGGAGAAATAAAGGAAATAAAAAAACACCGCGATAGCCACCAGGTGATTAAAAAAGTAAAAAGGGAAGTTGGCACTTTTAAGAATATACGTATAATCTTTCCATATCACGAACACCAGAAAATAGCATCCCATCGAAAAACAAAAAGAGATAACGATATTGATATAACGCTGCAGGAAAAAAACAGATAGCACTCCGTAAAGCATAAAGAATAACTCCAGACCCACATCTATCTTCCCTGCATATACCAGGGTGGTAACTATGGGGTAAAAAATAAAATAGCACATACGCGCCAGCTCATACCGTTGTTTGTGGATAAGCAACAATACAAGCCCGCTGATAAAAGCAGGTGAACAGGCAACTACCCATGCCAGAACAGGAAGGCCGTCTTTATTGAATACACCGGAAAGCGGCATCGCAAGGCCTGTTAACAGACCCAGCATATTAATCTGGTTAAAAATACCCAGTTTGCGCTTTTCGTAATCATCCAGTAAGGGCGAATCGCCAATGGCTTTGACACTATTGCGCAGATTACTCAGGGTTAGCCTGGTGAAAAGCATGAAATAACGGTTTAGGTCAAAGATTATGTTCTTTTCTCAGAGGTTAGTGTTTAAGATCAACTAAGGTGACTTTGGAAAACGATGGGTACGGGTAATTATTGGCTAAACACTTATATTTAATAATAATTTCTTAAAGGTACCGTTCCCGGATGATAGCGAGGTGGTGCAGTTCATGCCCCACGATCTGGTAAGCTGCGGCGCGAACCGATAGGGTATGGTTAGATGCAAACCCTTTGCGCAGCCAGGCGGCATCATCGAAACTTTCCAGCAGCGCGATCGTACCCGCGCGTACCATTGCATATTCATGCAGGAGGCTGCCCATGCTTCTATTTCCCGCATTCGACGACTGTGCATAATCATCCTGATCAAAGCCTGGAAACGCGCTCTGATCGTTACGTGCGATGCACAGGGCCCGGTAACTGAATACCCGCTCCGTATCGATGATGTGTCCGAGTACTTCTTTCAGGTTCCATTTCCCTTCGGCATATCGCCGGCATAGTTTTTCTTCGGAGAGGGAAGCGAGCAGGTTACTGATCTCCGCTGCGTTGCCGGATAGGTATTCCGTTAGTAATCCTTCTTCCGGCACTTTACTGATGTAAGCAATGCTAAAGGGAAGGTATTCGCCGGCAGCAGGTCTGGCTATTTTTTTCATGTGTCGTTGTTGATCCTGCTAAATTAGCAAAAAGGGCCTTGCCATCTGCTATAGAGAATATATGGATCATCACCGTTTACCGGACGTCCCTTATATAGTGTAAAAGATTAACTATTTTAGCCAATATTCTTTCTCAATGGTAAAATGGATACTGCTTTACCTTTTGCTTTTATCGTGCTGCCTTACAGCCCGCACTCAACCTGTACAGAATAAATTCAGGATCATCGGCAAGACGGATGGATTGCCTTCCCTGCTTAATTTTAATGTATGTGAAACATCGGATGGTTATTTCTGGCTGGCCACGCAAACCGGCCTGTTCCGCTACGACGGTAAAACCTTTGAACCTTTTTATGCCTGCTTTACCGACACCAATGCTATTACCGGGAATATAGTGACCGATCTGCAGGAAGATAAGCGGCACCAGTTATGGATCGGCAGTTTCAGTGCAGGCATGAGCACCTATAACCTGGAAACGGGCCAATGGAAACAATACAAACATCCGACACCGGATAACAATCCCATTTACCGTGTGCTCGATTTTTTTTATGACCAGCAGCAGGTATTATGGATCGGAACAGGGGGGCGTGGATTACTTCGTTTTAATGAACGGAACGGAGGATTCTCCCAGTTTATACCCGATACCCTGTTGCCGGCGGATGGCACGAACGGAAACGCGAATACTATCCGGGAAATAACAGGCGATCCCGTTGATAAGGACGTATTATGGCTGGCCGCCATGGATGGCCTGTATCATTTCAATAAACGCAGCGGGTGCTTTACCCGCTACGAAAACCGCAAAGCTGGTACTAAAGCCTGGAAAGACAATTGTTTTCATACTATACTGGCAGATGATGCAGCCATCTGGCTGGGTACCTGGGGCGGGGGACTGGTAAAATTCGATAAGCGCAATAAACGGTTTACTGATTTTCCACTGCACCGCGAAGCCTACCAAAAGAATAATTTTGCCAGCAATATAGTGTCGGACATATTTAAAGCGTCCGACACATCGCTATACGTAGCGGCCCAGGACGACGGGCTTTTTGAGTTTATCCTTTCTTCCGGGAAATATGTACCGGTTATTACTGCGGAAACAGGGCCCGTTAAAAACGTAAAACCGCATATCGTAAAAATTAACCAAACATCCGACGGATGTCTTTGGATAAGCGGTATGAACGTACTTTATATCCGGCATCCGACTTACCACCGCTTTGGCACTGTGCATACACTTTACAGGAAGCAGGCCGCTCCCCCTGCTTACCGTCCCGAATTACAGGATGTACTATGGCTGCCGGAACGCCATTGTTACTGGCTGGCAGCCACTTCTTCGGGCGGTGTACTGGAATATGACAGTTCATTCAGGTATACGAGGTCCATTGGTGTAGAGGGCTATCGTACGATCGATTTTTCCTGCAACGCGTTGCAAAGGGATGCAGGTGGTAAAATATGGCTGCAGGTTTACAAGAGCCCTGTTTTATATTATTATGATCCGGTGAAGGGCTGCTTCCGTAAGTCCGGTTTACCATCAGGCGGTATTCCGGGATTAGTGACAGACACTAAAAAGAACATCTGGATGGTGGACGATTCGGCACTTATACAGTACGATGCCAGTCGTGATACGGTGTTACGGTTTCCCTTTATTCCGTCAGAAAAAAGCGGGCTGAGATTACCGGTCTTCCATGCCGTATGGCAGCCCGATTTGAACGGGAATATATGGATCGGCTCCAATATCGGTTTGTGGAAGTTTGACCCGCTATCCGCGCAATGGACGCATTTTTATCCTTCCGGTTCAGCGAAAGGAAATGCCCTGGCTGATCCTTATGTTACCACACTGGCGGTTGCCGGGGACGGGCATGTATGGGTGGCTACCGAATCGCAGGGGTTGCAGGTAGTGGATGCAGCGAAGTGCCGCTTTGTTAACAGCTACCAGGTGCAGGGTAACAACTCGTTCCTGTCTCCGCAGGTCAATTATATGCAGGCTGATTCTTCCGGCAATATATGGGCAGCTACCAATAACGGATTAGGTGTGCTGCGCAAAGGCGATGATAGATGGGAATGGTTCGATGAAAGGGACGGTATCGCGAAAGACTATATGGATCAACCGTTATTTGCGCTTCCCGGTAATAAGATAATTGTTAGTCAGGGCGACGGCTTCCTGGCGTTTGATGCCAACAACCGGGAACAGCGTACTACTTTGCGCCGAATGAAATTGGCCGGTCTGCGGATAGACGGAGAGCATGTTGAAGACACGTCTTTCCATAAATCCTACAGAGTAGGGCACGACAAAAAAAGTATCGGTTTTTACTTCACGGCCATAGAGCCCATACAACCGGAACGCCTGGTATACCTGTATAGGCTGGAGGGGTATAACAGCGACTGGCAAACTACGCGGACCGGTCATGTTCAGTACAATGGTTTGCCGGCGGGGGACTATACATTTATAGTAAAAGCGGGCGTAAACGATGGCAGATGGAGCGAAGCACTGCGCATACCCATACAGGTGATGCTACCCTTCTGGAAGAAGGCCTGGTTTATACTTTCCGCCTTCCTGCTGGTGTTGCTTTTATTATATGCCGTACACCGGTACCGCATCCGTCAACTGCTGGCATTGCGACACATGCGCAACGAGATTTCTTCCAATCTTCACGACGAACTGGGGTCTACGGTGAGCAGTATGAACATGCTGGCAACGGTTGCCAGGAAACAGCTCGATGAAAACCATCCCGTCGCCACCCTGCTGGCGCAAATCGGGCAGTCGGCCAGGCAGGCCGGCGAAAGCATCGACGAAATAATATGGAGCGTTCAGCCGGGCCATGAGCTGGCCGTGGCTACCATTAACCGGATACAAAGTTATGTGTCCGGTCTTTTTGAATCGGTTGATATAAACTATGATATGGAAATCACGGATATCCCGGATTCCCTGGTAATCGATAAGGAACTGGCGCAGGATATCTGGCTGGTATGTAAAGAAGCAGTTAATAACATCATTAAATTTTCTGATTGCAGCAACGCATCTTTTAAAATCGGGTATAAAAACAGTTTCTTAGAAATATATATTTCAGACGATGGCAAAGGGTTCAACCTGCAGCAGGCACGTGTGAATGGAAGGAATGGTCTCCGCAATATGGAGTGCCGTATAAAAAAATATAAAACCAGCGTCTTCCGGATTCTTACCTGTCCCGGCACGCAGATATATTGCAGCATCCCGGTGAAACATGGCCTGAAGATGTAATACAGGCTTTGCCTCATTGTTGTTATATTGTACCACGATAACAGTAGGTAACCGATGATCAGGATAGTAATTTACGAGGACAACGACCCGTTGAGGCGGTCTATGCAATTATTGCTGATGACCCATTCATCATACGAGGTAACCGGCTCATTCGGACATGCCGGCAGAGTAGAGGAGGAGATGGATCTGTTACAGCCGGAACTGGTTATAATGGACATCGATATGCCCGGCAGGAGCGGGATGGAAGCATTACAGCTTATTAAACAAAAACATCCCGAAATACTGGTTGTGATGCATACCGTATTCGGGGAAGACGAAAAACTGTTTGCCAGCCTTTGTATGGGTGCCAGCGGGTACATCCTCAAAAAGACCAGTCCCGATAAATTTATGCAATACATACAGGAAGCACTGGAAGGCGGAGCCCCCTTTTCACCATTGATTGCTTCCCGGGTACTGCAAACCTTCCGGCAGCAACCGGTACAGCAGCCCGACTTCCCTGTTAGTCCCCGGGAACTGCAGGTGCTCGCGCTGCTGGTAAAAGGGTATAGCTATAAACTGATTGCCGCCGAACTGAAGATATCGCTCGATACCGTTCGAAAACATATAGGCCAGATATATTCCAAGCTGCACGTAAGTTGCGGTACAGAAGCGGTTGCCCTGGCCATTCGCCGGGGTATGGTATGATGATATAGCCGTAGGTATAACACAATCATGTAATTGACACGTGTCGTGAAATAGATGACCTTGCATAAAAATACGCCATGGAAAAACGCTATACCTGCCTGCTGCCCCTCTCGCTGATTTTTTTAATGACCGTTATCAACGCTGCGGCACAAAAAAAAACAGTGCCTCCGCCAAAAACGATCCCCCACCTGGTATTTAAAATGCCCTATGTAAATACCCGCATACTGGCCAAAACCAAAGAACTGCAGAAAAACGGTAACCTGGGCAAAAAGTTCCCGTCCGGTAAAATCTCGCCGGAGGTATTTAAAAATGCCCGTAGTGCCAGTGATTTTCTCAGCGTATTCCGCACCCGCAATTCCGCCGTGGGCCCCATGTTCCTGAACGCACCTTATTATACGTATCTCCGGCTGGGCCCTTACAATGAGAGCCTGCCGCTGATAAAAGACCAGGTAGTAAGCGCTTTATACGGTGAAACCGACCGGAGCTTCCTGGTATCGGATAAAGATTTTACTCCCAGGAGCCGCATCAACAGCCAGTTACCACGCGATCTGCTGGCCGCCTGGCAACTGGAAGCTGGTGCCAAAGGAAGTTATAAGATAAGCTCGGGCAGTTCTAAAAAATACCTGGGCGTCGCCAGTGATAATGTCAGCGGGGCGCAGCAGATCACATTTACGTCAGACAGAAGTACGACAGCCACCGATTGGTCGGTATATATCGGCCCGGACGATGGCATCACGCTGTATAACGCTGCGTTCAATGTATTCCTGGGCAGGAAGGTGATAGGACGTAAAGTATTTCTTATACCCTTAAGTTATAAAGACTATGGCAATGAACCCTTACGTAAGGCGGTCCCTATTTCCTGGGATCTTTACCAGCAGTACGATCAGATGGATGCCCGTACCTATTGCGGCGAAGTGAAGCATACCCATTCCATGCGCTACGCCGCCACCCGGCCGGTAAGAGATTATGATGGCGATGGTGCCGTTAGTGTTCAATGCGGTGGTACCGACTGCGACGATACGGACGCTTCCCGGTACCCAAGTGCTACGGAAGAATGCGATGCAAATGGAAGGGATGAAGACTGCAATATGAATACTTTCGGGCAGGTGGATGCGGACCGGGATGGCTATTTCGCCAGTACCTGTTTTAATGTGGACGCCACCGGAACGGTTGTCGCGGGCGATGACTGCGACGACAACAATCCTGCTATTTACCCCGGGCAGCAAAAATATATCAGTGAAAATATGGTGGAAGTGTGCAATATAGGCACCTATGCCGTTGAACAGGGATTTATGGCCGTAAGACAGCCTAACGGAACCGCCATCGTTGTACCTAAAAGATAATCGACATGAAAAAAAAGCAGCACTTATTCCTGCTGGCAGCCATTACGGGCATAGCCATGCTGGCCGGATGCGGTAGTGAACATACGCCGGCCGATAAAACGGCAAGCCCCGTTGAGCAGTCAATAACTACTACCCCGAAGCCTTCCATCACCATGGTGTTAGACGGCCGGAAGATCGAATCTACCGACTATAGTTGCATGTGGCTACTGAAGGATAAACAGAACATTCTGAATGTAACCGTGCATTACGACCGTAGGCCCAAAAGGATCCCCCCCAATATCGGCTTCAATGTATATAACCTTAAGGACATAAAGCTTCCCATCAACCGCGTTCGTGGTATCGACCTGTCTCCCGCCGCCGGTCAGATTTATTCGCTGGGGGGATTGATGGTAGAAGATGTTAAAGTGATGGACTTGAATAAGTTAAGCTTTACAGATAATTATCCCACCGCCTCTTCCCTTGTAAAGATCACGCTGCTGGACACCACAGCGAAACTGCTTTCCGGCAGTTTTGAAGGAGTATTGTTAAACGCTAACGGAACTACCCTTAAAGTAACGGAAGGTAAGATGGATCGGATCCCGCTAACGTTGTTTTACAAATAAGGGGGAAATAGGCAGTCCTTATTATCCAGCCAACAGGCCAGGGAGAAATCGGTCACTTCCGGGCGATCAGGACAATGTTATACGGTTCCCTGATGGCCTGCATCTACTTGAAAGAAGTCTTTGGGGATATTCTGAAACCATTTTGCCTGTTTGCAATATCACTTAATTGCCGTATAATTGATATGTAATTAATTACCGTAAACCGAATCATATTTTACATTCATGCCCATTAAACTGAATAACCTACCCATCAAAAAAAGATTTATCTTTTTGCTTGCCCCGCTGTTTTTTTTCTCCAATTGCGCTTTGATCATTCATGGTTCCCGGCAAAAAATGGTGATCACCTGCGAACCGAAGGTCGCTGCCGTTTTTATCAATGGTGTGTCTAAAGGAAATACACCATTGGATATTAGACTGCAACGCCGTAAACATCATCTTATAAGGATCGAGCTCGATGGTTATAAGCCTTACGAAGTGCAGCTAAAAAGGAAACTGGATCCCTGGATATTTGGCAATATCGTATTCGGGGGATTGATCGGTATTGCGATAGACTTAGGTACTGGAAGCGTGTATAAATTAAGTCCTAAAGAAATCTATCCCGAACTGACTCCCCAGAGGCCTTTAAGCGGGGAACCTTCCGATTCCATTTTTATAACTATTACGTTGCAACCCAGTCCGGAATGGGAAAAGATAGGGCAACTGGCGGTTAAATAGCGTGATCAAAAAGCGCAATTACCTGAGGGCTATACTTAGCAAGTCAGGCTAGCTCCGTAATTAATTCATGCGGCGGCATAAATAATTCAGTACTTTTAAAAGTACCTTGTTTAAAGCCGGTACCTATCTTTCATAATGGAGCAGATATCATCCGGATCATTATATAGCGAATACGTTAACAAGATGCAGCAGATAGCGGATATAAAGTATGCCGCCGCCGTTCTGCAATGGGATCAGGAGACCTATCTTCCGGAAAAGGGCAATGCCGCCCGCGCAAGGCAACTGGCCACGCTCAGCGAGACAGCCCACCGGCTTTTTTCCGACGATGCATTGGGCAAGCTGCTTCAGACACTGCAGGAACGACAGGACCTGGACGAAAAGGAAAAGTCAAATACCAGCCTTACGCTGGAAGACTATAATAAACAGAAAAAGTATACGGGTGCTTTTGTGCGCAGCCTATCGGAAGCGGTTTCCGCCGCCTTTCATGCCTGGATAGAGGCACGGAGGCAGAACGATTTTACCGTGTTTGAACCGGCCCTTACGCATCTTACTGAACTGAAAAAACAGGAATCGGATATACTGGGATATGAAGGACATCCATATAATGCACATCTGAAAGAGTATGAAAAATCTACTGACACCGGGCAGCTCGATGCCCTGTTCGACGGACTGCAAGCCCCGCTCAAAAATCTGATCGGTCAACTGGTGAACCGCGATACGGATAATTCTTTTCTCCGTTTTCATTACCCAAAAGATAAACAGTGGGAATACTCCTTATACCTTATAAAAAAACTGGGCTTCGATACGGCTGCCGGCCGCCAGGATGTTTCCGAGCACCCGTTTACCACCAGCTTCAGTGCCCGCGACGTGCGCATCACCACCCGCCTGGATGAACACGACCTGGCCAACATGTTATGGAGCTGCATTCACGAAACGGGTCATGCGCTGTACGAACAGGGTCTGCCGGATGATGACTACGGGCTGCCGTCAGGTGAATATGCCAGCCTTAGCATCCACGAGTCGCAGAGCCGGTTATGGGAGAACTGTATCGGGAGAAGCCACCACTTCTGGGAGCACGAGCTGCCGGTGCTGAAGCAGTACTTCCCCCAGCAGTTGAACCAGGTGGACATGCATCGTTTCGTAAGGTCCATCAATAAGGTAAGTCCTTCGCTGATAAGAACGGAGGCGGACGAACTCACGTATCACTTTCATGTGATGATCCGCTATACCATCGAAAAGGAATTGCTGGGAGGTCAGTTACCGGTAAAGGAAATCCCCGCCCGCTGGAACGAATTGTACAAAGAACACCTGGACATACAAGTGCCGGATCACCGGCAGGGATGCCTGCAGGATGTCCACTGGAGCCATGGCAGCTTTGGTTATTTTCCTACTTATAGCCTGGGTAGTCTTTATGCCGCCCAGTTCTGGGCACAACTTAAGAAAGACACACCTGGTGTACAGGATGATATTGCTTCGGGATCTTTGACAGGGGTTCACCGCTGGTTGCAGGAAAAGGTGTTTGCACATGGCCGGCTACTTACCTCCGATGCGCTTTCGCGAAAAATTACGGGAGAGCCGCTGAATACCCGGTTCTTTATGGACTATGTAAAAGAAAAGTATGGCATTGAATCTTAGCTGTCATTCCCTGGTAAGTTCCCTTATCAGTGTCGCATGTTGGGGATAGGCGTGTACCAGCTCTGCACGGGAAGCCAGTTCAAAATCTGAAAAGTCGAACCCCGGTGTTACCGTGCAGCCAACAAGTGCGAAGCCTTCCGTTTGCTCTACCCGGGAACCGAACCAGCTCCCGGCAGGTATCAGTACCTGGAAACGCTCTCCCGCTTCAAAGTCGCTCCCCAGCGTATGGATAAGCAGCCTGCCGCTTTTCGCAATCTCGTAAATAGTGAGTGAATAGCCGGTATAAAAATGCCACATCTCTTCCGAGTGCAGCCGGTGAAAAGCAGAGAAGTTGCCGTATTCCAGTAAGAAGAAGATGGCGGAAGAATAGTGACGCATTCCTTTAAATACCGTGGGCAGCGAACCCGCTGCGGCGGTTACGGAGGAACTGAATGTTCGCCGATAAGCACCTCCTTCCGGATGCTGTTGCAGTTGAAGTCGCTCCTTCCAGTAAGCGGCGTTTTTCGCTGTCATTTACCAGTATTAACAGAATTTGTAATAGTTTAATAGATCATGCTGATCTCCAGGTCGGTATTTTCCGACAGTAGTACCTTGGTGTCCCGGAACTGGGGCGCAGAAAAGCGTGGCCTGAAGTTGCGGGAAAAACCATAACCTTCTTTGGGGATCCCGAAGATATTCGTGTTGCAATGCCCATCGGTGTTTTTATCGTGACAGATCGCGATGCCATATTCACCCACCGGCAGGTCTTTGAACGATACTGTTTCGGTACCGGAAGATATTTTAAGAATGACGGTCCGGTATTCCTTACCTGGCTTCAGGAATTTTTCGGCGCTGTTAAACAGTGCGATCATCAACTGGCCTTCTTTTTTATTAATATTGGGGATGGTCACTTTCAGTTCCCTGTTTTGAGCCGATCCCTGTAAAACGAACAATAGCAGAACAAACGATAAGTTATATTTCACTCAAACAATTTTTATAAATTGGTGTAGTAACGAAATTTCCGGGCTTAAAAGTATATCAATTCAGTTAATGAAGCCGATAAACATTCTTTTGTCTAATAGTAGCTCTTCGTAATTATACTAGCCCGGCAGGGAAATGCCGCAAATAAAGATCGGGCAGTTTCCCTCTTGCAAAGGTGCCCCCTTCCGGGTACATTTGTATTGTTAGTTGATCGATAAGGTTTTAAAAGTCCAACGGTGCAAAAATACCGAATATCCAAAAAACCACCCTTTTAAGGGAATGTCCAATATCCAATCCAAAAACCAGGATCTTGTCAATCAACCGTAACAGTCCAATATCCAAATATCCAATTTCCGGCAAAAACTATTTTGTTTGAACCCGAAGGCATTAAAAAATTAAAAGCTCTGGATTTATCCCGGGCTTTTTTGTTCCCCTGCCGGCCGTTATTTTTGCGGCAGATTCATTTATCATTCATGCAACTATTTCTTTCCCTGCCCGGTATCAAAGAATTACTGGTGATAGCCCTTGTATTGATAGTCATTATCGCATTCCGTATGGCCGGCAAAACAAAGCGGTAAGCCCTATATTTGCAGCTTATTGTATTGTATGTATAGAATGTACGGCATCACCAACTGCGATTCGGTCAAAAAAGCACTCGACTGGTTCAAAACACATCACGTAGCTTTTGAATTCCACGATTATAAAAAGAAAGGCATTGCCGCCGGCCAGTTGAAAAAATGGTGCCGTCAGGTGAGCTGGGAACTGCTGCTGAATAAAAAGGGAACCACCTGGCGCGACCTTGACGAATCCGTTAAAGCATCCATACTTACGGAAGCAGACGCCATTGCCTTAATGAAGGAGCATACCAGCCTGATAAAAAGGCCGGTAATAGAAGCGGGCAATAAGGTAATCGCGGTAGGCTTTGATGAATCCATCTATGCGGAAGCGATGAACGTATAATGCATTAAAGTGCTTCCATCTCCCTCCGGTATTCGTATTGAAGGTCTTCGTGCATAGTTTCCAGTACCTTGTTTATCTTTTTTAGCTGGCCCTGGTACATATTGATGATCACCGTATTCCTGTTTACGGCGATGCCGGTCTCTTTCAGCTGCTGGCAGAAGTACAGCAGCAGTTCCACTTCTACCTGTTTGGAACCGGTATAACGTATATATTTGGTGATGGTCCGCAGGATCTTGCGCAGACTTTTTTTCGCAAAATAAATATGCGAGGTATTGATGCCACCGAAACTTTCATCCATTTCCGTTTTTACCAGGCGTATATAAGCTGTTTCGTCGAACGACTCGAATAAAAGATAGGTAAGCAGTTCCTTGTTTTCTTTTTTGAACCGGGCCAGCCGGATGCACAATTCAATTACCTGCGCAGGTGGTATATTGGTAAGTTCCTGCTTTAATTCATGAATGGTAGCTGCCTTCATATCCGCAATATACTCATCTCCTACTGAATAATTTTTCCCGGCCCTGTGATCGTTTAATTTTTAAAGCGTATCATAAAAATCCGTAATTTAAGATAATGGTAGAGGAGGAAAAAAATTCGATGACCGAACTGCAATGGGACATGGAACTCCTGTTAAGCAATACCCGTGAAAGTTTTATGGTGGTGGACCGGGATTTTAATATTATCACTTTTAATCACCAGTTAAGCAAATCGTACAGATCGCTGTTTGGAAAAGAAGTAAAAAAGGGCGATTCGGTAATGAATTATGCTTTATGGGATAAACAATCGCTGGAAGATATCTTCCGTAAAATACTGGCCGGCGGCCATCACGAACGCGAGTTACAGGTGAATACACCCAACGGAGAACTCCTCTATTATTCTATTCAATACACCCCTGCCCGCGACCGGTCGGGAGAGATTATGGGAGTATTTATTTCATCCTCCGATATCACCCTGCGTAAGCAGGCGAACGAAAAAATATTGCTTGATAAAGAACGCTACGACCTGGCGGCGAAAGCCACCAACGACGCTATCTACGACTGGGATATTGTAAGCAACCGGCTGCACTGGGGCGAAGGATTTACTACCCTGTTCGGTTACCACCGGGCGGATGATATCAACAAAATCGAAAGCTGGATCAGGTGTATTCACCCGGATGATATTTACGATGTAGTAAACAGCATCCGTGATACTGTCTACTCTACTTCCCTGCCGAAATGGGAAAGCGAGTACCGGTTCATGAAAGCCGACGGCACGTATGCGATGGTTCTGGATCGTGGTTTCGTAATAAGAAACGAATCCGGTAAACCGCTCCGTATGATAGGTGCCATGCAGGATGTTACCCTCCGCAGGCAAAACGAACGGACCTTGCAGCAATTGAACGAACAGCTTCAGAAGCGGGCTTCCGAACTGGTAGCCTCCAACGAAGAACTGGAGCAATTTGCCTATATAGCTTCCCACGATCTCCAGGAGCCGCTCCGTATGATCACCGGCTTTTTGACCCGGCTCGAAAAAAAGTACCACGACCAACTGGATGAAAAGGCGCAGCAGTATATATGGTTTGCCGTGGATGGTGCCGTGCGTATGCGTCAGATCATTCTCGACCTGCTGGAATATTCCCGCATGGGCAGGGCCGATAACAATGTCGAAAAAATCGATACCACCGAACTCTTAAAAAAAGTCATCCAGATGCACGAAGGCATGATAGGGGAAAGTGATGCAGCAATAATAGTCGGTGATCTTCCTGTAATACATGCATCCAGGGTGCCGATGGAGCATGTATTCAGCAACCTGATCAGCAATGCCATCAAGTACCGGAAAGAAGGCGTACAGCCACTGATAAAGATCAGCGCAGAAGACAGAAAGGATAGCTGGCAGTTCTCGGTAGCGGATAACGGCATCGGTATCAGGCAGGAGTTTTTCCATAAGATATTCGTGATCTTTCAGCGATTACATAATAAGGAAGAATATTCCGGTACTGGGGTAGGACTGGCCATCTGTAAAAAGATTGTGGAGAATCATAAAGGACATATATGGGTGGAATCGGAACCGGAGAAAGGGAGTACGTTTTATTTTACCATTTGTAAATAAATTTTTCTTATGAAACAAGTTCACATTTTACTGGTTGAAGATAATGAAGGAGACATTCTACTAACCACGGAAGCCCTATCAGAAAAGCGTATGATCAACTCCGTCGATGTAGTAAGGGATGGCTGGGAAGCCATACGGTACCTGGAAAAGAAAGATAATTACAGGGAAGTTAAGATCCCGGATATCATCCTTCTCGATATCAATCTTCCTAAACTCAATGGCCAGGAAGTGCTTCGGAATATTAAAAAAAACCCCGACCTGCTGCATATACCGGTGATTATGCTAACCACTTCTTCCAATGTAAAAGATATCTCCGAATCCTATAATAATCATGTGAACTGCTATATTACCAAACCGGTGGAAGCAAACCGGTTTCAGCAGGTGCTTTCGTCTATTGAAAACTTCTGGATCAATACCGCGCAGCTCCCGTAAAAAAGAAATAAATGTCCAACGCAGACAATGTATTACGAATACTGGTTATTGAAGACAATACCGGTGATTTTATACTGATAGCAGACTATCTGAAAGAATGCCTGCCTGCCGCGGAAATACTGCATATCACTACTTTTCTGAAAGCAAGGGAACAACTGGAAAGCAATACACGATTCGACGTTATACTCCTCGATCTCTCACTGCCCGATGCCAGCGGCGAACAACTGGTAAACGGGATAGTGGCCATCGCTGGCCGTGCTCCCGTAATAGTGCTTACCGGCCATGCCGACAGGAAGTTTGGGGTTCGTACCCTGTCTATGGGTATCAGCGATTACCTGCTGAAGGAGGAGATCAATACCACCCAGCTTTTTAAGAGCATCGACTATAGTATTGAAAGAAAACGGATCGGCGACCGCTTAAAAATATCTGAAGAAAAGTACCGTAATATCTTTCATCTCAGTCCCGTACCGATGTGGGTGTTCGATAGCAATACCTTTTATTTCCTGGATGTAAATGAAGCAGCCATACGCCACTATGGCTATAGCCGGGAAGCCTTCCTGGAACAAACTATTATGCAAATACGGCCCGCTGAAGATATCGACGAGATAAAGGAAATAGTAGCCATCAATAAACGGTCGGGTCTTTTTTTCCAGGGTACCGTCAGGCATATAAAAAAGGATGGTGAACTGATATACGTAAAGATCCAGAGCAACCGGATCGATTTCGATGGAAAAGATGCCAGACTGGTTATGGTGATAGATATTACCGAAACCCTAAAAGCGGAACAGGCCCTGAAAAAGCAGGATGAAGAAATTACCCGCGCCATCATAAAAGCCCAGGAGCAGGAACGATACCAGGTAGGGGGAGAATTGCACGATAATGTAAACCAGATACTGGCTACTGCGCAACTGGCACTCAGTATGACCACCAACCCTTCCAGCTCACAGGCGGAAGTGTGGATCGAAAAGTCGAAGGAATATATCAAAATGGCTATGGCGGAAATAAGAAGACTTTCTCATAGTCTTGCCCCGGCATCCTTCCAGGAAAGCTCCCTGAAAGATGCGTTCGATACGCTGCTATATAGTATTAACGTAAATAATAAATACCAGATCATCACGTCTTACCGGCAGTTCGATGAAAGCTCGGATTTAAGCAACGATATACAACTTAACCTGTTCCGCATATTACAGGAGCAGTTGAAGAATATCCTTAAATATTCCAATGCCACCCTCCTGGAGATCAGTGTGAAGATGAAAGACGGAAAAGTGATCATGCGGATCTTCGACAATGGCAAAGGCTTCGACATAGACCAGGTAAAAAGAGGCATCGGGCTGCGCAACATAAAAAAACGGGCCGAGCTGTTCGACGGGCATTGTTATATCAACAGCTCCGTTGGTCGCGGCTGCGAAATAATTATAGAAATACCGGTAACGGACAATGGCTGATTACCGGTAGCCCTGGGCCTGTAAATGAAACAGCTCGGCATAGCGGCCGGCTTTTAATAACAGTTCTTCATGACTGCCGATCTCTTTCAACTCTCCTTTTTCCAATACCACTATACGGTCTGCCATGCGCACGGTGGAGAACCTATGCGAAATGAGCACGGCCGATTTTCCCCTGGTAAGCTCCGCGAACCGCTGGAATACCTCGTACTCCGCCCGTGCATCCAGGGCTGCGGTAGGTTCGTCGAGTATCAGCAATTGGGCCTCTTTCATATATGCCCTCGCCAACGCTATTTTCTGCCATTCCCCACCCGATAACTCGATACCCTGGTTAAAGCGCCTGCCCAGTTTTTGCTCGTACTGACCGGGCAGCTTGAGGGCCAGCGTATGCGCCAGACTTTGTTCGGCAGCGGAGCGTATCAATGCTTCGTTGTCCGACTCGGCGATATTACCCACTGCTATGTTCTGTGAAAAACTCATTTGGTAGCGGAGATAATCCTGGAAGATAACGCCGGTATTCATACGCAGCTCCTGCAGGTTATAGTCTTTCAGGTCTATCCCATCCAGCAGTATCCTTCCTTCGGTGGGGTCATAGAGCCGGGTCAGCAGTTTTACCAGCGTGGTTTTACCGGCCCCGTTCTCGCCTACCAGTGCCAGCTTTTCACCGGCATGCAGCGTGAAGCTGAGGTGCCTGTTGGCCCATTGCTCGGAATGCAGGTAACGAAACCCCACATCCTCGAAGCGGAACCCCTCGCGGATAGGTACGGGGAAGGGAAGTGGTTTGTCCGTTTGTACGATGCGAGGGGTAATGGCGAAAAAATCGAAGAAATCCCTCAGGTAAATAGCTCCCTGCGATACGGAAGTGAACCGGTTCAGGATACCTTCCAGCAACGCACGGAGCTGCCGGAAAGAACCCGCCAGGAAGGTAAGGTCGCCCACGGACAATTTGCCGTTGACGGTCTGCGAAATGATAACGATATACGCCCCGTAATACCCTGCACTGCCCAGGAAGGCGAAAAACGCACCCCAGGAAGAACGCCGGATAGAAAGCCTCCGGGCATCTGTATAAAAAGTATCGCTCAGGGAGCGGAAGCGGCTTATGATAAAACCCGACAGGTCGAATATCTTCACCTCTTTGGCCGTATCGTCGCTGGCCCCCAGGTAGCGCAGGTAATCCAGCTCCCGCCTTTGCTGGGTCTGACTCCGGGAAAGCTCGTAGCTCTTGTTGTTAAAATAAGATTCCCCCAGAAATGCCGGTACGATGGCTACCAGCAGCAATAGTATCAGCCAGGGATTAAAAGCTAGTAACCCCACCGCGAGAAAGCCCATGGTGATCAGGTCCTGCACCTGGCTGAGCACCTGGCTCAGGAGCACGGTGCGGCCGCTGGTTTGCTGCCTGGCTCTTTCCAGCTTATCGTAAAACGTGGAATCCTCGAACTGGTCGAGATCCAGCGTAGCGGCATGCTGCATGATCTTTACTGATGTATGATTGGCGAACAGGTCGCCCAGTAAACTATCCAGCAGCGAAGTACCTCGGCTCAGGGCATCTGAAACGATGGCCAGCCCAAATTCCAATGCTACCAGTTGCCATATGTAAGAGGCCGAAGCGGCGGCATCGCCGCGGCTGAGAAGCACTACTTCGTCGATGATCAGTTTACCGGTATACAGGATGGCCAGAGGAATGGCTGCACGTACCAGCCTTAAAAGGATATTGAAAAGCGTAAGGCTCCTGCTGGTATCCCATACCAGGCGGAAGAACGCAGGTATCAGCCGCAGCGCAGCGAAACGCTCTTTTAAGGTAAGTTGTTCTGTCGCCGTTTTGCCTGTGCTGGTAACCCGCCTTTCACTTGCCGGAATGCTCATTCGTTTATTATTATAGCGGTAATTTAACGGATAATTTTTAATTTATCATTCCTGTCGCCACTGCATGTGTATCATGCACGGTTAACTTAATTTGCATCTTAATCATATATATCCGATAATTGTAAACTGTTCGTAAAAAAAATCTAATGGAAAAAATATATCTCAGTGATTCAGGACCTAAAGTATCCCCGGCAGTATACGGCTTTTACCGGTGGCACGATGTGGCGGGCAATGCAACTAAAACAATGGAGAAAATCGTTCATCTGTGCCTGGAGCTGGGCATCAATACATTCGATCATGCGGATATTTACGGCGATTACCAATGTGAGGAGATCTTCGGTGACCTGCTGAAGCAAAAAGCATTTAAGCGCGAAGATGTCGTGCTTTTTACCAAATGCGGGCTTACGCTTCCGCACCCGTCTCACCCGGAAGTGCGCATCAAACATTATAATACTTCCAAAGAACATATCATTTTAAGTGTGGAGAATTCGCTGCGTAAGCTGCATACCGATTATATCGATATCTTCCTGCTCAATCACCTCGATCCGCTCAGTAACCTGGAAGAAGCGGCCGTTACCCTGCAACGGCTGAAAGATTCCGGGAAGATCAGGAACATCGGGGTAGTTAATTTCTCCGTTTTTCAGCACCAATTGCTTGCCTCTTATCTGCGCAGCCCGATCGTAACCAACCATATCGATCTTAACCTGCTGAATATATCGGCGCTGGATAATGGCCAGATCGATTATATCAAGCAACGGTATATGCGGCCCCTGGCATCTTCGCCGCTGGCCGATGGCAGGATAGCCAACGGCACCGATGAAGTGGCCGTACGGGTTAGAAGAAAACTGCAGGAGATTGCCGTTAAATACAATGCCGATATCGAATCGCTGGCGGTGGCCTGGCTGGTAAAGCTGGATGCGCTTCCCCTGGTAGGCACCCTCAGCGAGCAGCGGATACGCAACATTGCAAGCGCCTTCCAGATACAGCTCGATCACCAGGACTGGTACGAGTTATACACTGCTTCCCGCGGCGAGCTGTGAGCCGGCTTCCTGGTATCGCTGCAGCCACCGAAAGCCGGCCGCGGCCACTACGCAAAGAGCCGCTATATACCACCAGAGAAATGCAAAGCCATACCGCTCCGCTATAAGGGCGCCCGTGCCAGGGCCTAATACCTGCGCAGCAGACCACGCAATGGTATAGAGGCCGGCGTATTGCCCGCGGTTGGTCGCACTGGTCCGGCTGATCCAGTAAGCATTCATGAAGGGCATGGATAACATTTCTCCGAAGGTGACCAGTACCATGGCCAGCACCGCCAGCAGTGCAGGAGGCAGGGAGAAGTTGAACAGCGCATAAGAAATACCCGTGAGCAGCACCCCATAAAATATATATTGCAGATGGGGGCGGCGGCCATCCAGTTTAAATACCATCACCATTTCCACGAAAGTAATGATCAGCCCGTTGAGTGCCATGATGGCACCGATAAATACTTCACTGAGGTGCAGCGATTTCTTATAAAACACGGGCAGGGTACTGAATACCTGGAAGAAGCAGTAAGCAAACAGGATGGTGAAAAGAATGAACACCAGGTAAGGCTTGTCCTTGTAAGCTGATAACGTTTCCACGCTTTCAACGGGCTTCTGCATGCGGGAAGGAGTCGATTTGTTTTTAGAAGGAGCAAGGAACAGCCATAGCAAAATGGCCGCCACTATATTGGTGAAACCATCTATCCAGAACAATAGCTGGTAATTGTAAGAGGCTATGAGGCCGCCGAGACCGCCCCCCACCGCCCAGCCCAGGTTAATGGCCAGCCGGTTGAGGGAATAGGAACGGGTGCGGTTATGCTCCTGGCTATATTGCGCAATGGCCGCTGCATTAGCCGGCCGGAACGATTCGTTCACGAGGCTGAGCGCAAAAGTAGCCACGCAGATCATGAAATAACTCTCCATTTGTCCCAGTACAAAAAAGAGTACACCGCCGCCTGCCAATGCAAAGAGCTGTATGGAATAAAACCCGATTTTGTCGGTGAGCCGCCCACCCACGAACCCACCCGTTATCGCTCCAAGACCCCACAGTGCCATTACCAGGCCGGCTTGCCCGATACTCACCTGCCTGTTTTCGGTCAGGTACAGTGCCATAAAAGGCAGCACCATAGTGCCGCAACGATTAACCAGCATCACCAGCGACAGCCACCAGGTGGCGGCGGAAAGTCCCCCGTAGGCATTTTTATATAAATAGAACACTCTTTTCACAGGCCGCAAAGCTATGCTATTAGGCGGGTGAAAAACAGGAAAAATGACAGGGTGTATCAGAAAAGGATGATTGAAAATAAGCGCGGTTTCTGATATATAACCCTATATTTGATCTGTATAAACGCTACCGAAAATGCGATACCTTTTCCTGATAACAGCTTATTTATTCGCTTCCCTTTTTGTACAGGCACAAACGGAAAAGCCGGCGTATAAAACAATGGCCGGTAAATTTGAAAACTATTATAACAAAGGCAGCTACGACAGCATCTTCTCCCTTTTTTCGCCCGAGATGCGGGCGGCACTTCCTCTTGACAAAACGCGGCAGTTTTTAACCAGCGTTAAAATGCAGGCGGGCAATATTACTCAAAGAACCTTTATTAAGTACGAAAAAACATACGCCTCTTATAAAACGAATTTTGAAAAAGCCCTGGGTACCGTGAACATATCGGTGGATAGTAACTCGATGATGAATGGCCTTTTCTTAAAACAATATGCCGGGGAGGATACGACAACAAAAGCACCCGTTAATTATAACAGGGAAGAACTTGCCTACAAAGGTTCCGCTACCGGGTTAACGTATGGGGCCACCTTTACCTATCCAAAAACGGGTGACCATTTTACCGTAGCCATTCTTATTACCGGCAGCGGCCCGCAGGACAGGGACGGGACCCTCCTGAATCATAAGCCTTTTGAAGTGATAGCCGATTACCTCACTAACAACGGCTTTGCCGTACTGAGGGTAGACGACAGGGGCATAGGCCAAACAACCGGCGACTTCAGCACGGCTACCAGCGAAGATTTTGCGAAAGATGTGGAAGAGCATATCCGTTATGTGCAAAGCAGGAAAGAAATCAATACCAGTAAAATAGGACTATGCGGCCATAGTGAAGGCGGTATGATAGCCGCTATGGTGGCAGCCCGCAATAAGGAGGTCGCCTTCGTGATCTCGCTCGCCGGTCCCGCCGTGCCGACAGTGGATCTGATGGTCCGACAGAATCAGGACGTTCTGCGCGCAGCGGGCCTGGCACCCGAAATAGTAGCCGCTTATCTGCCCTTATATAAAGATTTACTGATTAAACTGCCAGCTGCTCCCGATAAACGAAGTGCCGGGTTAATCACCACCGGACTGGTGAAAGAGTGGCGGTTAAAAACAAAACCGGAATGGGTGCAGGCCGTTACCGGTGTTACCAACGACAGCACGCAGGCCGCTTTCGCGGACGCCATTACCCAAACCCTGTATGCTCCCTGGTGGAGATATTTTTTAGCTTATAATCCCCAGAAAGATATTTCCCGGATACAATGCCCCGTACTTGCCATCAATGGCAGTAAGGACATACAGGTAAATGCGAAAGAAAACCTCGATGGATTCCGTACCGCGTTGCAAAAAGCAGGAAATAAAAAAATAACCATCGTTGAAATGGAAGGCTTCAATCACCTCTTCCAGAAATGCACCACCTGCACGGTGGAAGAATACGGGGCGATTAAAACCGTAATGGAAAACGAAGTACTGGAGAAAATAGGTAGTTGGATAAAAAGCGTATAGACCATTCTGCGTAACTGCACCAGGAGTGTACAGTCAACAACTTATTGTTACATGAACAAAGCCTGCCGCGCGTCAGGCGCGGAACCGCAAACCAGTTTGACAGTAAGCCATGAAATAAATTAAAATACTATACCAAACTGGAACCCCGCGGTAAAGCTGGCGGGATGATTGTTACCGAAACGCAGAGGCAACGGAACGGCCACGAAATAACCGCTGTTCTTGTTTTTCTTTACGATCTTATTCAGTACCGGCGTAAGGCCATACCGGCCGGATGTTTCAAAAGCCGCCCTGCCGGCGAACGTCCACCCTTTACCGAGTGCCACCAGTACACCGGGATGAAACAGAAAATTGCTCATCCTGCTGCTTCCATTCTCAGCCCTCACAAATGGCACGAACTCCGCAGAGAACCCGATGCGCGCACTTTTCCATATATTGATGCCGGTAGGCAGGCCGCCTACGTAATAATCCTTAAAGTTGGTGGTGGTTCCATCTTTGCTGAAAGTGACAATCGGGTGCAGGATACCTACATAGCCGGCGATTTTCGGATAACTCGCAGGGGCCTGCTGCGCAATAGAAGAAACGGCGGATAACAACAGTAACAAAACGGCCATACCTGTCAATAAACGGTTACTCATCATGCAGTCGGTTCATTTAAACTGCAATACTATGGCTGGCGATATCTTTTAAATAGAACGGAAATTCACTTTTGTATAAAACTTACTTTTTCAGTAATCTTTTACGGAACACGGAAGGGTTCTCTCCCGTAAACTTCCGGAAGATGCGGGTAAAATGACTTTGATCCGAGAACCCCGTCAGGTAAGCGATCTCGGTAAGGGAATAATCCGGCGACCGCATCAGTTCCGTGGCCTTTTCAATGCGCTGCTTGCGTATATATTCCCCGAAAGAAAGATCCTCGAAGTACTTGGAAAACTCCCTGGAAAGGTAGGAAGGACTTATCTCCAGGCCCTTCGATATTTCTTTCAAACTGATATTGGTATCGATTTGATCCTGTATAATTTCTTTCAGCTCCTTTGCCCAGGCCGGCATTTTCTTTTCCAGGCCTGTTTTTGTTTTGAAATACGTGTTAAACACGCTGATCAGCAGGTGTTCGAAAGGTTGCTGTGTATGCTTCTCATTTTGCAGGTGCACCGCCCAGCTGTACAGGGCATCGTAGATCAGCATACCGGTTTCCAGGAGTTCCTGATCGTTCCGGATATTATAAGACAGTCCTGCGGAAATGGCCCATAACCCCGGCGACTGCAAAGCCAGTTCATGATGATCCGTATCCGCTCCCCGAACGATGGGTGCCAGGGTAAGTACCGCTTTGTCTTTGATCTTATACTTTTTAATGAAATAGTCGAACGTACAATCGTTGCCATAATGTGTAAACTCCACACCCGGAACGTCGAAGGGCGTTGCATTCCATTCCCTGGCCCTGGGCATCACTTCTTCAAAGGGTACATAAATGATTTCGGCATCTTTATCGATAAAGCGTTTAATCAGCCAGGGACAGGCTATCCGGTCTATTTTGGGACGTTCGCGCGTGATCCATTTCATAGTGCAAAATAAGGGGAAATATGGCTGAAGTGCTGCAGCCATTGTCGCGTCTCGTTCTCATTATTAGATTTTATGCGATTCGCTGGTCTGTCGTGACAGTAAATAACATACCAATCTTAAGATCGGCCTAACCGGGCTAATTCAGTTTCTCTATTTCACCGATTGCTTTGCGCGTGCATTTCATAATGATATCCTGCAAATCTGCTCCCTTCCCCCTTATAGGATCTATCACCTTCACTAATTGTGTCCGCAGCTCTAAAAGCGCTTCCCTGTCGAATTTTTTAGATGCTCTCACCAGTTCCAGCTTCATCAGCTCCTCCTGCTGGTTCTGTTTTAGATTATGCACGCCATTCAACTCCGAACACTGATTGCAAACCCCGTTCTTATTGATCAGGGCACAACGATGATCAAAGATGTCCGTCATTGTTCTGCGTGCATCGATTAATAAGTGTTTTACCACGCCTTCCGTCTTTTCCAGGATCAGGCAAATATCATTGACTGAAAAGTCGTAGATATCTTTCAATATAAGTACCACCTGATTTTCTACCGGCAGTGTTTTAGAAATACAGGTAAAACAGAAATCGATATGTTCCTTCATATCATAAGCCCCCTCTCCACTGGCATAACTTACCATGTTAATAGCATCATAAATATCTTTATTGCTTAGTGCCAGTGCTTTCGACCGGTCCTGCGCATCGGGCGCCCACCGCTTGTATTTTTTTAAATGGTCGTATGCCAGGTGCGTGGCGATGGTAAAAATCCATGTTTTTAAAGAGGAGTTGCCTTTAAAGGTGGCGATTTTATCGAATGCCTTTACGAACGTATCATGCGTCAGGTCTTCCGCATCATTTCTGTCCGTGACGAGCCGGTAGATATACGATTTCAATTGATTTTGAAACTCGGAAAACAGCATTTGAAAAGAATTAATATCCCCGTTGAGGGCCGATTTCAATACCTGGTCGCTTGCATTTATCATGATGGTAAATTTAGCCAATTATGCGCTTATCCGCCGCTACGGAACCCGCATAAATAAGTGCCGCTCCTGCATATCCAAAATCTCTCATAACGCTGATTATACCCATAAAATCGCCTGCCGCTGTTTTGGGAATATGCAGCGTGATAATAAAAACGAGCATCATCAAAAACAGGCATACTGCCGCCAACTTATCGTATTTCCTGAGCAGGATACTTAGCGCAAAGGCTAACTGTGCTACACCTGTAAGAATCACCCAAAAATAGGGAGCACCAAAAAAAGAAGGAACCTGCGGCGCGGTAAATTGCGGACCGGTAAGGTGCAGCAACCCGCCCATAATAAAAGTAAGGGCAAACATCCACCTCCCGGCATTGGTTAGTTTATTCATTTTGTCTAATTATAAGATGATATAATTACCCGGCGGACATAGAATTTGCAATTCCGCAGGTAATACGGCGACTTTGTACTTCAAATTTTACATTTCGTATCCGATTTATATAATGAGACTGTTTGGCGAAGAAAACCGGTCGGAAATTGTCGTGATATTTTTTTGGATAAGGTAATGACCTTCATCATCCATAAGTTTTTACATGCAAGTAAAATTTAATATAGTAGCTCTTATATGATGATAAATTGTGTACATTGCTCTAATTAAAATTTCAACAGGCAGCGTAAAGCACTCCAAGAAATCATGAAACTGCTATTAAAGATTGTACTGTTAAGTAGCCAGGTTTTTGCCGGTTTACCTGGATGCGACATGAAAGGTACTGCCGGTAAATGGGCTGATTCCACTATTTATTCATCGAATGCTCTCATTAAGATCGACAACCTCTGGATTTATGACCTGAACGGCCGTAACGGCAAAGGGTTAAGAGGAATGTTCGATGGCAACAAGCTGACGAAGTATAATATTTCCGGCATGTCAGAAGCCGTGGGAGATAAGCCGTGGCGGTCTTTCATAGTGCTTCCTTATGTCTGTAAAAATATGAAGATCGAACATTACGATAACTATGATGCAGGAACGATTGAGATAAGAGCCTATAGTAAGTATAAGTCGCGCATATCATCCCATACACTGGTAAAAGAAGGGGCGGGCGTTTGGAATACTTTAGATATCAGTGCTGCCGACAGTATACGATTTTTAGAGTTCCTTTATACGGATACGGAAGTGGGTGTTTATGAAATGAAAATATACGGAGACTCTATCGCCCCTGCACCCTCCATTTACCGGAGCGAAACAATTATACCGCATGCGGATCCGGGGTCTTATGCGTTTGGGGTAAATGACCTGGACAACCGGCTGGAACAGTTCGATACTACCACCGCCCACAATATCATCCTGTTAAAAATGTTCAGGAGCTTCCGTACCGGCATGGAAGGGCAGCGATTTGAATTCTTCCCCGATGGATGGAGCAAGCCGTTATCCGATACGACGGCTCCGCTCTGGATGGGGCGTTTCGGGGACGATCATATCAAAACAAGAATCATCAACTTTGCTAACACTTACGGACTAAAAGCCCAGTTATACCATACCGGCGGCACTATCCGAAACCGGTTGGATAGCCTAAGCTTAGTGGGCAGTAATAATTCCTACCTTGCCGATCCATTAAACAACACCAAATTTACCGACCCCGGCTCCGATTCCCTGAACCCCCGCACCTGGGAGGGGCTGGCACATATGTGGCGTGGCATCATTCACCTGTACGGCACCAATAAGGCTTCCAGTGCGGCAGGACTTAATATCAGGATAAATAATGCCGGTAACGGGGGCAACAAATTACCGGGTCAGGGCGGCATCGATGTGTTTGAAGTGGGCAACGAGTGGACACGCGACTTTGCAGGAGTGCGCGCATGGCATTCACCGCAGGTGAACTACACGGCTCTGCGGCAGACGTGGATAAGAGGGCATCAATCTGACCCGAACGCAAAAATATTCATGGGTGCTTCAACGTTTGAAGATACCACATACTGGAAAGCCATGTTCTTCCATCACTACTGGCTATATGATACCACAGTATTTCCGTGTGATGGCATCAACTACAATTTATATCAGAACGAATTTCTCGATGGTCAGGGTGGAGGCCCGGCCAGCAAAGCGGTAAGCCCGGAGAAGTGGCGGTTCTTTAACCGCCTGATACATTTGAAAGAATTGTTTGATGTTATATTTCCCAATAAAGAAGTTCAGATTAGCGAGTGCGGTGTGTCTACAGCCGATGATTCTCCTTTTGATGCCGATAACATAGGAGCCAAACCAGAGGCGGAAGTAGCCGCTGATTGGGAACTAAGGCAATATGCCATTGCGCAGACGGTACCCTTGCTTCGCCGCATGTTTCATTATGCTGCTTTCCAGGATGGATCTGCCAATTTCAGCACGATGACGACAGTCGTCGACTATTTTGGCCAACCGACCGGAGCATTGGTTACTAAAATGGGTTTTGCCCTTGCCAATCAGCTATACTGCGAAAAGGACTATAAATTTTATGCAACCATATTAGCCAATGGAGACACTAACGGCACATGGGTAACCCGAAAGAACCACGAAACAAATACGAACAAAAAACTGTTCAAAATATGGCGGGGCAGTTCCAATGGAAGCAATTCCAGCGTAGTGGTGCCTGTTGGAGAAAAAGCGGTGTCGGCCATCCTCAAAACATTGCGCTACGACAGTTACACCCCGATATCCAAACCGGTGTCCATAACAGGCAACAACGTGCGTGTTACCGCTACCGAAAGCATTCAATGGCTGGAAGTGACTTATACCAGCACAACTATGAATAAATAGATGGAAGCAGGCGTGTCGTTCCGCGATAAGCATGGGTATTATATGCCTAATAAATACCTAAAATAAGCCATACCTCCGGGATCCTTCGCCGGTTCAATGGGTAAATCCCGGGTGCCCAGGCCTCCCTCAAGCCTAAACAATGGGAGAGCAATGCGTACACAGGCCGAAAAACAATTCTTTTACGCAGTAAAGTAGTCATCGTAAAAATCTTTTTGCGTAGTCAAATAACTACGCTTATATTTGTAGTCAAATAACTTCATAATGAATTTACGACGGGACGTTTTTCAGGCCATTGCGGATCCGACAAGAAGGGGAATATTACTGCTGCTGGCTTCCCAATCGATGACCGCCGGCGCCATCGCCTCCCACTTCGACACGGCAAGACCGACCGTTTCAAAACACCTTCAAATACTGACCGAGTGTGAACTGCTTGAACAGGAGCAAAACGGCCGGGAAATTTCCTATCATATCAATGCAAAAAAAATGAAAGAAGTATCGGACTTTATTGAGCCGTTCCGGAAAATGTGGGACGACCGATTTAATAAACTCGAAGCCATAATGAAAAAACACAAGTAGAACGATGGAACTGAAAACAAAAGTTAATGCCGAAGACGGCAAACAGGATTTACTGATAACAAGAGAATTTGAAATACCGCTGGAACTACTTTTTAAAGCGTATGTAGAGCCCGAAATTGTTGCGCAGTGGATGGGAACGAAAGTACTGAAACTGGAAAGTAAAAAACACGGCAGTTATCAATTTGAAACAACCGATACCCGGGGAAACGTAGTATTTAAAGCCAATGGTGTAATACACGAATTTAGCCCGAACCATAAAATTACACGGACATTCGAAATAGAGAACACCGCTTTTCCCATACAGCTTGAGTTCCTCGAATTTCACAAACTCACTGACGATACCAGCAAACTCAGTATTCATATCATCTATCGTTCAATGGCACACAGAGACCAGGTTTTACAATTGCCATTTGCTCACGGCTTAAGTATGGCACATAACCGGTTACAGGACATCGTAAGTAAATTAAAATAATATCGTATGGCAAATCTCAAAACAAAAACGATTGCTTTTTGGATAATAACAGGATTATTATCTTTCGGAATGGTACTTGGAGGAACAGGACAAATTTTAAGAGCTAAATTTAATGTAGATGGCATTATTCATTTAGGCTATCCGGAATATGTATTACCCATTTTAGGTACCTGGAAAGTGCTTGCCGTAATGGTTATCCTCGTTCCTAAATATCCACTGGCTAAAGAGTGGGCTTACGCAGGTTTATTCTTTCTTTTATCCGGAGGAGTCATTTCGCACTTTGCGAGTGGAGACGGCGTATTAGGTGCTTTACCGGTTTTCGTATTTATGTGCCTTACCATTGCTTCCTGGTATTTACGACCATCTAACAGAAAATTGACTATTGCAAACTGATAGATAAAATATGAATCCAAAAGTTGACTGGTTTTTCAACAAGACTACAAAGTGGCAGGAAGAGTATTCAGAACTAAGGATGCTCGTGCTTGACTGCGGACTTACAGAAGAATTAAAATGGGGATGCCCCTGCTACACATTTAAGAACAGCAATATTGTTTTAATACACGGATTTAAGAACTACTGTGCTTTGTTATTTATGCAGGGTGCTTTGCTGAAGGACGCAAAAGGAATTTTAATCCAGCAAACGGAAAATGTACAGGCCGCCCGACAAATCCGGTTCGCCAATATTCAGGAAATAATAAAAATGAAGTCAATCCTGAAAGCATACATCAAAGAAGCCATTAATGTTGAAAAAGCAGGCTTGAAGGTAGAGTTAAAAAAGACCACCGAATTCAGCATGCCCGCAGAATTTAAAAGGGCTTTAGAAAACATGCCTGAATTAAAAACCGCTTTTGACGCACTTACACCGGGTCGGCAGAGAGGGTACTTACTTTATTTTTCTTCGGCTAAGCTGTCTAAAACGCGGGAGGAAAGAGTTGAAAAATATATACTTCATATACTTAGTGGAAAAGGATTGGACGATTAGTAACTATTGACAGAATATAAAGAAACTACCGGCAAAAAGTATATTGATATGATCTGCCAGAATGCGCCTCATCAGCTAACCCAACTCAAATCCGCTTACAGAGATATAATTTACGACGATAAAGTCGCAAATAACCCTGATCAAGTCCTTTTTACACCTGTAAAAAGTTAATTACCCGTCTTAGTTTTGTGTTGTCAATAAAACAATTATTCATCACATTTTAAATTTATCAAAATGAAAAAGACAACCATAATCTTCTGGGTTACCACCATAGTTATTTTCTTATTTGAGGGCCTGATGCCAGTACTTACTTCTCACACGGAATTGGCTAAAGAAGGCATCCGGCATTTAGGTTATCCGCTTTACTTTGCAACTATATTGATGGTATTTAAAGTGTTCGGCGCATTAGCACTAATTATAACCCAGATGCCCCAAAAAATTAAGGAATGGGCTTATGCCGGTTTTGCATTTAATTTTATTGCTGCCAGCGTTTCACACGGCGCAGTGGATGGCATAGGCAATTTTCAAACGTTCTTCCCTTTGATTTTCCTGGCTTTACTTATAGTCTCTTACAGGGCTTACCATAAAAGGTTAAAGTTCACTACAACGTTAGTGAGTAAAAAAGAGGGAGGCCAATTTAATAAGGAATGGGTGAATGCCTTTCGATAGAATGAGATCCTTTAAAATGAGAGCACAATAATTAAAGTTAAAATACCATTTTATGACAAAGTTAAATTCCTATTTAAATTTCCAGGGCAACACGGAAGAAGCCTTTATTTTCTACCAATCTGTATTCGGCGGCGAGTTTATTGGCATCACCCGTTTTAAAGATGTAGAGGATTTACCGGGTAAAGAACATTTCAGCGACAAAGATCTGAATGGCATAATGAATATACAACTTGCCGTAGGCGATAATATATTGCTGGGAACTGACGCACTCGAAAGTATGGGCCAGCATCTGGTAACCGGAACAAATATTACCTTATCATTGCACCCCGAGAGCAAAGGAGAAGCCGACAGGCTCTATACATCTCTTTCAGCAGGCGGCCAGGCGACGATGCCGATGGCGGATATGTTTTGGGGCGATTATTGGGGGATGCTTACGGATAGATTTGGTATCCAGTGGATGGTTAATTTTCAAAAGGGATAGTTTTAATTTTACCTTAAGTGGACTACTCATAAGAATTTATTTTCTTTTGTATTTCACTTTACCAAAGTCCGTCAGTAGCATATTATCACACTTGGGCATCTCGAAGTCCGGCCAGAAAATACTAATCGGAGTCAATATTGTAGTTGTTTCATTTGGATTGGCTTAGGGGTTCTTTTTCTATAAGGATAAGCTAAGAAAGCTTTTTGAATCGGTCAAAATAAAAAGAACCTGCATTTTTAAAGGCCGCAATTACCCCTTAACTTGTCGCCCCGCCACCCGCTGAATAACCCGCAAGGGTACCATCTTTGCAATAGTAAATACATTCAGTAAAAACAAAAACAAATAATCATGGAAAAGTATCAATTCAAAAAAAGCATAGAAGCTCCGCGCGAAAAGGTATGGAATATACTTTGGGGAAAGGAAACCTACCCGGTATGGACTGCTCCGTTCGCAGAAGGCTCAAACGTAATCACCGACTGGAAAGAAGGCAGTAAGGTGCTCTTCGTCGACGGCAAGGGGGATGGTATGGTGTCAAAGCTTGTAGAAAGCAGGCCGAACGAATTCATGTCTTTCCAGCACCTGGGCATGGTGAAAGATGGACAGGAAGATACCACCAGCGACAAAGTAAAATCATGGGCTGGTGCTACGGAGAACTACACACTTGCAACGGTGAATGGAAACACAGAACTTACTATAGATATAGATCTTACGGAAGATATGAAGGAGTATTTTGAGAAAACATGGCCGTTGGCATTGGATAAGTTAAAAGAATTATCCGAACAACATTAAACGCGCATGTAATCGCCGTCCCAGTTCCTGATGGCTTTCTTTATTTCTTTTTCAGAGAGGTTCTCGTTTACGGCTCGCTGCACCAGGGCGGGAAACTCTTCATCGGATGCAAACCGCAGCGCAGCCAGTTGCCCGAAGCTAAGTTGTTCTTCTATGGGCTCCAGGCGTTTTTGGGTTAGTATGTAATAACGCAGGCGCAGTTCGAGCCGCACGGTACGGTTCTGACCTGTAAGGGCATAGTGCTGGCGCAATAGCAGGGAAAGAAAGGCAATAAATATAAGTACGCCCGTTATGGCTTTCCATATAAGGGCATCCTGCGGGTAACGGAAAATGCAGGCGGAACTGGCAGCAATAAACAGGGCCAGTAAAGGGTAAAATATAAAATGGTGCGGGGGGTAATATCTGATATGGTTATGGACGTCCTGTTGCTTCATTACGCTGCACTTTGATTAGAATAATAAGTTGGTCAATGATACCTGCTGTGCTGCAAATATACCGTAAATATCACCGGATGGCTGTTAAGTTATAAAGAGCGGGTGCTCAGGATTAATAAGTAATTTTATGAATGCAATTATCTGTCTGGGAAAAAGAAAGTTTTTACGCACCCAAAGACGTAATCATTATCGGCAGTGGGCTCACAGGACTATGGAGTGCTTATTATCTTAAGAAGAAATATCCGCGCATGTCGGTCGCTATATTGGAAAGAGGTATGATCCCCACAGGAGCAAGCACCCGCAATGCAGGGTTTGCGTGCTTTGGCAGTCTTACCGAACTGGTGCAGGACGTAGAGCTGATGGGGGAAAATAAAATGCAGGAGCTGGTAAGTATGCGATGGAACGGTTTGCAGAAATTGCAAAAGCTGTTACCGGCAAAGCGTATAGATCTTAATATATGCGGCGGGTATGAGCTGATTACGGAAGACAAAAATGGTAGCGAAGAAAAATGGCTGGTGCAGGCAGCCTGGATCAACCGCCTGCTTTATCCCGTTACCAAAAACAAAATAACTTTTCGTCTGGCAGATAAAAAGATCGGTCGTTTTGGGTTTAATAACGTATGTCATTTGCTGGAAAATAAATACGAAGGGTATCTGCATTCGGGTAAATTATGTCAGGAGCTGCTAAGAATAGTACAGGGTATGGGAGTAACCATACTCACTTCCTATGAAGTAGAGAAGTTTGAAAAAAACGGAACCGGGTTTACGGTTTGGGCAGTCAATGCGCCGCAGTTGACGGCCTCCAAAATACTGGTATGTACCAATGCGTTCGCCCGCCAGCTTTTGCCTGCACTGGATATAGTGCCTGCCCGTGGCCAGGTGCTGCTTACAAGTGCCATAGAGGGCTTATCGTTGAAAGGGACTTTTCATTTCGACGGTGGCTATTATTATTTCCGCAACCTGGGCAACCGGATACTGCTGGGTGGCGCGCGCAATAAAGCCTTTGATGCCGAACGTACGCACGAGATGGGTACTACGCCTGCCATCCAGCAGGAACTCGAACACTTTCTCGCTCACTACATCCTCCCGGGCAGGCAGTATGAGATCACCGATCGCTGGAGTGGTATCATGGGTATGGGCAGCGATAAGCTCCCGGTGATAAAACAACTAAGCGAAGGCGTGTTTTGCGCAGTGCGGATGAACGGTATGGGAGTGGCGCTGGCACCCCTGGCGGGGGAGAAGGTGGCCGCAATGATGGGCCGGTAGACCTTTGTGTTTTATAATTCTATTAACTAAATAAATAGTTGTATAACTAAATAAATAGTTATACATTTGTTTTATAAACGCAATCCATTATGAGATCACTTACCAGGGCAGAGGAACAGATCATGGAATCCATCTGGAAAATAGGACAGGGATTCCTAAAAGATATCGTGGAGGCACTTCCACCGCCAAGGCCTCATCCCAACACGGTGGCTACCATTGTTAAAATACTGGTAGAAAAACAGTATGTGGATTATGAAGCGCAGGGAAGGAATAATCTGTATAAAACAAAACTGCCCCGTGAGGAATATGCTAAAAAATCCATATCTCAGTTGATGAAAAGTTATTTTGACGGTTCCCCTGCAAACGTGGTGTCTCACTTCATCAAGGACAATAAAATGAGCGTTAAAGAACTGGAAGGCCTGCTTAAAAAGATTAAATCATCTAAAAAATGATAATGTATGCAAGCGCTTTTTCTATACCTGCTTAAAATGATTGGCTGTTCGGGAGTACTACTATGCTACTATGTAATGTTTTTAAGAAATAAAAAATTCCATCAATATAACCGGTTTTACCTGTTGCTAACGGTTATTATCAGTTTTGTACTTCCCGTATTGAATATATCCATACCATGGTTGGGCGATGTACAAGCACCTATCTACATGCAAACCCTGGACATTATTTCGGTAGACGCATCGGTATCCGTAATGCCTGCCGATTCTTTAACGGGTGTTGGAATCATTGCGTTTGGTTTTTATTTTTTAATCTCAGGGTATATGCTTGTTAGACTGATAAAATCGTTGTGGACAGTGCGACTGATTGTCAATAAATATAGTAGTGAACAAATAGACAGTATTCTGTTTTACAATACCGACGAAGCCAATACCCCTTTTTCTTTTACGAATAAAATATTCTGGAATAAACAGCTTCCCCTGCATTCGGAAAAAGGACAGCAGGTGTTCCGGCACGAATTGTATCATGTAATGCAAAGGCATTCGATGGATATTATTTTGATGCAGTTGGTGCTGGTGTTTGCATGGATCAATCCTTTTTTTCATATAATAAAAAAAGAACTAGCTACTATACATGAATTCCTGGCGGATCAGTTTGCTGTTTCGGATAGCGACCGGTATGCTTACGCTGAATTCCTTGTTATGAATGCCATTGATTCAAAACATATTTCTGTTACGCATCACTTTTTTAATTCATCACTTAAAAGACGTATTACCATGATTTTACTTAATTCTGGAAACAATCGGTTTTCCTATGTTGCACGCATAATGAGTGTCCCTCTGGTTATTTTACTTTTTTGTTCTGTTGCATTAAAGGCGGAGATTTCTGTAAATGACACAACCATCGTGAACCCCCCGCTGGTTTCCGTGCAGGAAAAGACGAAGACTCCTTCTGCAATAGCGGACACGGAGCCGGAATACCCGGGCGGGCAGCAGGCGTGGCGCAATTACCTGAATAAGACGTTTAAGTATCCCAAGAAAGCGATTGACGCTAATATACAAGGCACCGTTATGCTCCGGTTTTTAGTCAGCAGCAGAGGGGATGTCAGTAAAGTGGAAGCGGTATCTGGTCCCGAAAAAGGCGGTCTGAGGGAAGAAGCCATCAGGGTCATTAAAAAAAGTGGGCCCTGGACTGCAGCCGTGCGAAATGGCAATGCAGTAACCGCTTATAAAAACCTTCCTATCACTTTCAGGTTATCCAGCGATTAGTCCAGTATCATATGCACGTGCTCGATCCCGTCCTCTAAATAAAACTCCCCCTTTCTTACAAACCCAAACCCTTCATAAAATTTTTCTAGGTAAAGTTGCGCCCCTATTTTAATGGCGGTGTTGCCAAACAATTGCCTGCAGGTAGCAATAGATACTTCCAGCAGTTCTTTGCCTGTTCCCCGGCCCCTGTGTGCCGCAGTGGTAAGCACCCTGCCGATGGAGGGCTGTGTGTAAACGATGCCGGCGCCTATCAGCCGCGAGTATGCTGCCAGCTCCTGATCGGCGTAGCCGCAAAGATGATAGCATTGCCGGTCCGTGTTGTCAGCATCCAGGTATACGCATTGTTGTTCTACTACGAACACTTCGCTGCGTGCCTGCATCAGCCGGTATAGTTCCTGAGTGGTCAGTTCGTTAAAATGCCTGCATTGCCAGTTTAGCGTCTTGTTCATCTGTGTAGGGTAAGCGTAAAAAAATTATCTTTGCCCGATGGCGGAAGATCTGAAAATTAACCAGGGCACAAAAATAGAGAATTACCAGACGCTGATACCACAGGTAGCCGCATTGATAGAAGGAGAGACCGACCTGGTTGCTAATCTCGCCAACGTAGCAGCCTCTCTTAAAGAACAGTTCGGATGGCTCTGGGTAGGCTTTTACCTGGTGAAAAACGACGAACTGGTGCTGGGACCATTCCAGGGACCGGTAGCCTGTACGCGCATCCGCAAAGGACGCGGCGTTTGTGGCACCAGTTGGCAGCAAGCCCGAACCTTAATAGTACCGGACGTGGAAAAATTCCCCGGCCATATCGCCTGCAGCAGTCTTTCCCGCTCGGAAATAGTGGTGCCCATCATCAGAAATAATGAAGTGGTGGCTGTCCTCGATGCCGATAGCGATTCATTGGAGGCATTCGATGCCGACGATCAGCACTACCTGGAACGGATAATGGCGTCCATCAACTTTGAAAATACATAGGCAACCAGCTTTTTATAAATGCACTTGTAACTGAATAAAAACCCCCATAACCGACCCGTTAATTTTTTATCGATATGACGAATTACCTGAAGATAATCCTGACCCTCATCTTATACGCCAGTTCAACGCTTTTATCTGCGCAGCTAACCGTTGGCAGTGGCGATAAAAAGATCGCTTACCAGGGACGTATCGGTTTTCAGAACGACCATGCTTCTTTCTTCTGGCCCGGCTCTTCGGCCACCATCCACTTTGAAGGTAACGGCGCAAAAGCAACGCTGAAGACACTCAGAGGCGATGCTTATTTCTATGTGATCACCGATGGTAACGAAGCAGAGGCTTATAAAATTCATACGGATACTATTACTAAAACCTATGTACTGGCATCCGGTCTGCCCCAGGGTCGGCACTCGGTACAGTTGTTTCAACTCACGAATAATACTACGGAGACCCTGTTCTACGGGTTTGAATTGAGCGGAGATACCCGCCTGCTAAAGCCGGCCAGGCCGCCTAAGCGTAAGATAGAGTTTTATGGCAATTCGATTACCGCCGGTCATGGAGTAGACGTGCCGGATGGAGGCAAGGATTCCGGGGCGCCGGAGTTTTTCGACAATTACTATACTTACGCCGCGCTTACCGCCCGGCACTATAATGCTCAATACTCTTGCATAGCCCGGAGCGGCATCGGCGTTACCATCAGTTGGTTCCCCGAAATCATGCCCGAAGTCTACGACCGGCTCCGTCCGTCCGACCGTTCAAGCAAATGGGACTTCTCCCGCTACCAGCCGGATATCGTGGTGATAAACCTTTTTCAGAACGATTCCTGGCTGGTTAATCAACCGGAGCACGAACAGTTTAAGGCGCGCTTCGGTACACAAAAACCCGGTCTGGAATTTATCGTACAAGCTTATGAAAACCTGGTCAAAAGCATCCGTTCAAAATATCCTAAAGCCTCTATCATCTGCGCATTAGGCAATATGGACGCCACACGGAAGGGTTCCGCCTGGCCGGGATATATCGAAACGGCCGTAAGCCATCTTAAAGATAAAAAGATATATACCTGTTTCTTCCCTTTTAAAGACACTCCTGGTCACCCCCGGAAAAGCGAACAGCAGTTAATGGCAAATGAGCTGATACAGTTTATCGACAGGAATCTGAAGTGGTAGAATACTTATCATGGTGCATCCCGGAGGCTGGTTATGCGCAGCGGTACCAGTTTATCGGTATATTTGCTAACGACTGTTAGTTTAATCGTTAGCCGATGATGTTCACGCTCTATAATAAAGTCCGTATAGTTACTGCCGCTTCCTTATTCGACGGGCACGACGCGGCCATTAATATTATGCGCCGCATTCTGCAAAGCAAGGGGGCGGAGATAATTCACCTGGGGCATAACCGTTCAGTGCTGGAAATAGTGGAGTGTGCTATCGAAGAAGACGCCCAGGGTATCGCCATCACTTCTTACCAGGGCGGGCACCTGGAATTTTTTAAATATATGAAAGACCTGTTGGATCAGAACGGCTGCGGGCATATCAAAATATTCGGCGGCGGCGGTGGCACCATACTGCCCGAAGAGATCCGCGAATTGCAGGCCTATGGTATTGCGCGTATTTATTCGCCGGACGATGGAAGAAAAATGGGACTGGAGGGAATGATCGAAGACGTGATCCGTCAATGCGATTTTCCGCTCAATGGTACGGGTGAATATCCTTCGGCCATGACCCTCAATGAAGTAAAAGATGTACGTAAAATAGCCCGCCGTATTACCAATGCAGAAAATGGTAATGCAGGTACCGCCGAAGTAGTAGTTACCAATGGTACTACCATACCCGTGCTGGGGATCACCGGTACGGGCGGTGCCGGTAAAAGCAGTGTTACGGATGAAATCGTTCGGAGATTTCTCCGGTATTTTAAAGATAAAACGATTGCCGTGGTATCGGTAGACCCGTCCAAGAAAAAAACGGGCGGTGCTCTGCTGGGGGACAGGATACGGATGAATGCCATCTCGCACCCGCGGGCCTATATGCGCAGCCTGGCTACACGCGACGATAATACCGCCCTGAGCAGTTCTGTGCAGGAAGCGATCGATATCTGTAAAGAGGCGGGATATGATTTTATTATACTGGAAAGTGCGGGGGTAGGACAAAGCGACGCTTCCATCCTGGATTACTGCGATATAAGTTTATACATAATGACACCTGAATACGGTGCCGCCTCGCAACTGGAAAAGATCAATATGCTGGATTATGCCGACCTGGTATGTATCAATAAATTCGACAAGTCAGGTGCCCTCGATGCGCTGCATGATGTACGCAAACAATACCGCCGCAATCACGGCCTCTGGAATGCCAAGGAAGAAGAACTGCCGGTGGTGGGTACCATCGCCGCGCAGTTTAATGACAGTGGCGTAAATGAATTGTTCGCCCGGCTGATGCAGTCGCTGCAAACCAGAACGCAGGTATCTTTCGGTGAATACCCTGCCGGTACTTCCGGAGATACCTCGAGCCGCTCGATGATCATTCCTCCCAGACGGGTGCGCTACCTGGCGGAGATAGCAGAGAATAACCGTCAATACGACCAGCTGGTGCAGGAGCAGGCGGATATCGCTTCCAGACTATACCGGCTGCAGGGTGCACTTGCCATCCTGCCCGATAATGAAGCCATCCGGCAGCAGGTGTCTTTTTTTGAAGCGCAGTTGACACCCACTTCCCGTAAGCTGATACAGAAATGGCCGGAAAAAATAAAAGCATACAAAGCCGATTATTATGAATACAATGTGAGGGATAAAGTGATCCGCCAGGAAATGTTTACCAGCAGCCTGAGCGGCACCAGGATACCCAAAGTGGTGTTGCCAAAGTACCGCGACTGGGGCGATATATTGAGATGGCAGGCACAGGAAAACACACCAGGCAGATTCCCGTTTACGGCAGGCGTGTTTCCTTTAAAAAGAGAAGGAGAAGACCCAACGCGTATGTTTGCCGGCGAAGGCGGACCGGAGCGCACGAACAAACGGTTTCATTATGTATCGGCCGGACAGCCCGCCAGGCGTTTATCTACGGCCTTCGACAGCGTTACGTTATACGGAGAAGATCCCGCACCCAGGCCGGATATTTATGGTAAGGTAGGCAATAGCGGGGTGAGCATTGCCACGGTAGACGATGCCAAAAAGCTGTACAGCGGCTTCGATCTATGCGATCCCAAAACATCCGTGAGCATGACGATTAACGGTCCGGCCCCCATGCTGCTTGCGTTCTTTATGAATGCCGCCATCGACCAGCAATGCGAAAAATACATTACGCAACACCAGTTATGGCACGAAGTAAATGCCCTTATCGCTAAAAAATACGACAGGGCAGGCCGACCTTCTTATTATAATCCGTCTTCCCCGGAAAGATTGCCGGAAGGCAACAGCGGGCTGGGCCTCGGCCTGCTCGGTATGAGCGGGGATGAAGTGCTGCCGGCAGATGTATATGCCACCATTAAAACCGCCGCCCTCTCGCAGGTAAGAGGCACCGTGCAGGCAGATATACTAAAGGAAGACCAGGCGCAGAACACCTGCATTTTTTCGACGGAGTTTGCGTTGAAACTGATGGGCGATGTACAGGCTTATTTTATAGAGCAGCAGGTGCGTAATTTTTACAGCGTAAGCATCAGCGGTTATCATATTGCCGAAGCGGGAGCCAATCCTGTTACGCAACTGGCTTTTACCCTGAGCAACGGGTTTACTTATGTGGAGTACTACCTGAGCCGGGGTATGAGAATCGATGATTTTGCCCCCAATCTTTCTTTCTTTTTCAGCAACGGTATGGACCCTGAATATAGCGTGATCGGCCGGGTGGCGCGCCGCATCTGGGCTAAGAGCATGAAGTACCGCTATAAGGCGAACAAGCGCAGCCAGATGCTGAAGTATCATATACAAACCAGCGGAAGAAGCCTGCATGCGCAGGAAATCGACTTCAACGATATCCGTACCACCTTGCAGGCACTGTATGCGATTTATGACAACTGCAACAGCCTGCATACGAATGCGTACGACGAAGCCATTACCACCCCTACGGAAGAAAGCGTGCGCAGGGCTATGGCCATACAGCTTATCATCAACCGCGAGCTGGGCTCCGCCACTACTGAAAATTTTATACAGGGATCTTTTATTATTGAAGAACTCACCGACCTGGTGGAAGAAGCCGTGCTGGCGGAGTTCGACCGGATAACGGAGCGTGGCGGTGTATTAGGTGCCATGGAAAGAATGTACCAGCGCAATAAGATACAGGAAGAAAGCCTGCATTATGAAACGCTTAAGCATACCGGTGAGCTCCCGCTGATCGGGGTTAATACGTTCCTGAATAAAAAAGGAAGTCCTACCATCCTGCCGGGCGAAGTGATACGGTCTACTAAAGAAGAAAAAGAGCAGCAGATTCAAAACCTGGAAGCGTTCCGGTTGCGCAACAGGCATAAGAGCGATGAAATGCTGAAGCGTCTTACGGAAAAAGCAATCGATAATGATAATCTTTTTGAAGAACTGATGGAAACGGTAAAATATTGCAGCCTTGGCCAGATCACCCAGGCCCTGTACGAAGTGGGTGGACAGTACCGGCGTAATATGTAAGCTGTCTAGGTTTCATTTTTCTTCTGATCTACTTCCTGTATTGATTTACCTTCTTCTTCTACTTCTATCTGCCTGGTGGTAACGGCGTATTGATTGGGATGAATTTCAGAACCGAGTCTCAATGCATAGGCTTTTGTAAACTCCGCCCCGAAATAAAGAATAATGGAAGAATAATATACCCAAAGCAGTAATATCACCAGTGAGCCCGCTGCTCCATAGGTAGTACCTATATCGCTTTTACTGATGTAGAAGGATATGGCGAATTTGCCGATCATAAAAAGCAGGGCCGTAGTGAAAGCACCGGCTATTACATCCCTCCACTTTATCCTGGCATCAGGAAGTACTTTGAATATTACTGAAAAAAGCAGGGTCACCACGGTAATGGTTACCAGCAGATTAATGATGTAAAACACCGTTACCGCTACATCCGGATACCTGCTGCGGAGCCGGTCGCTCAGTGCATCTATAATACCGGATAGCCCCAGGGAAACCAGTAACAGAAAGCCAAGACTTATGATAACGGAGAAAGACAAGAGCCTGTTTTGAAGCATTTTTACCCATCCTTTTTTCGGTTTTGGTTTTAACCCCCAGATAGTGTTGATAGAATCCTGTATCTCCGCGAATACAGTAGTGGCGCCTATCAATAGCGTGATGATTCCTATTGTAAGTGCCAGTGTTCCCTTTCCTTCTAAAGAAGCATTTTTGATGATCTCCTGGATCTGCAGGGCCGTGTCCGATCCTACGAACCCGCGGATCTGTCCATATATACTGCTTTCGATCGCTTCTCTTCCAAAGAAAAAGCCGCACAAAGAAATGATAACTATCAGTAAAGGCCCCATCGAGAATACCGTGTAATAAGCCAGCGAACCGCTCAGCTTGGTGATCTTGTCCTCCGAAAAACCTTTGAAAGAATCCTTTAATACCTGCCACAGAACCTTAAAGCTGATCTTCTTCATACACTTGTTTACGGAAGGGGTATGCAAAAAGACGACCACAAGTAGTGGCGGATAAAAAGACAAGCGTTAACTTCAAGTCCATAAACAGGTGCATTATGTGGGATAATATAGAGAATTCATTCGACCGGCTTCCCCCGTTTCTCTGGAACCTAATACTGGCAGGCGTCGCCGTTTTAAGCGGATGGGTATTAAAATGGATACTTTCCCTGGTGGTTCGTTATTACAATAAGCATCAGGAGTTTTCGCTGGTACGTTCGATATTTCTGCGGGTGGGCAAGCCAATGAATCATTTTCTTCCGCTGCTTGTATTCAACGCCATACTGCCCTTAATGAAAATAATGCCGAAAGCCGCCAGGTGGCTGGATAAAGCTACAGGGATATTACTTATTATCTCATTTGCCGCCGTGTTGATTGGACTGATTAAAGTAGCGGAGGATTACGTGTATAAGGCGTATGATCTCGCCAAAGCCGACAACCTGAAAGAAAGAAAAATACGAACACAGTTGCAGTTTGTCCGCAAGCTGGCAATTTCCATGATCGTTATATTATCTGTCTGCGCTGTCCTGCTTAGTTTCGAGAGCCTGCGCCGGATCGGTGCGGGTTTGCTCACCGGGGTGGGCATAGGAGGTATCATTATCGGTTTTGCCGCACAGCGATCGCTGGGCAATTTCCTGGCCGGGCTGCAGATCGCTTTTACCCAGCCTCTTCGTATCGACGATGTACTGGTGGTAGAAGGTGAATGGGGAAGGGTGGAGGAAATTACGCTTACTTATGTGGTGCTGAATATATGGGATAAACGCAGGCTCATACTCCCTATCAACTATTTTATAGAAAAACCTTTTCAGAACTGGACGCGAAGCAGTGCTGAAATACTCGGGGTGGTTTTTATCTATCTCGATTATACGGCACCCGTTGACGAAATACGTAAAGAATTCGACCGGCTGTTAACACTTACTCCTTTATGGGATAAAAAAGTAAGCATTATACAAATAACCGATGCCTCGGAACGAACGATCCAGATGCGGGCACTGGTAAGCGCGGTCGACTCCGGAACGGCGTTCGACCTGCGCTGTTATATCCGGGAAAACCTGGTGGCTTTTATCCAGAAGAACTATCCGGATAGTCTGCCCACTACACGCGTTGCATCAGATGCGGTTTCTTCAGTCGATCAGGTGCGTCAGCAGGCCATCTCTTAATTTCGGTTCGAACCACGTGCTTTTGGGAGGCATCACATGGCCGCTGTCGGCGATGGCGAACAACTGGTCGATGCTTACGGGATAAAGACTGAACGCTAGTTTCATTTCACCGCTGTTCACGCGTTTTTCGAGTTCCTTAAGTCCGCGGATACCGCCTACGAAGTCGATGCGTTTATCGGTACGCTGATCTTTGATACCCAGCACCGGGTCCAGTATTTTTTCCTGCAGAATAGTTACATCCAGCACTCCTATCGGGTCCTGCGTATAGGTGCCATCCTTTGCTGTAAGCCGGTACCACTGTCCGTCCAGGTACATACCAAACTCGTGCAGGGCAGCGGGCGATAGCGCGGAAGAAGCTTCCGCCAGCTCGAAATTGTCGATAATGCTGTTAAGAAAGCTTTCTTTGCTGAGCCCGTTGAGATCTTTCACCAGCCTGTTATAATCCATAATATAAAGCTGGTTGGAGGGGAAAAGGGTAGTAAGAAAATAGCTGGCATTCGCAGTGGCTTTATCGCCCAGGGCCAGCCTTACTTTGGCGGCACTCGCGGCTCGGTGGTGACCGTCCGCGATATATGTTTCCGGTACTTCGGTGTCAAACAGCCGGGTAATGGTTTCTATAACGTTATCGTCGTTTACCACCCACACCGTATGCTGTATACCGTCTTCCGCTGTAAAATGATAGGCAGGTTCATTACCGGCTTTCCAGCTATCTACCAGGTTATCTATCGCATTATTGTTACGGTAAGCCAGAAATACATTGCCTGTTTGCGCACCTGAAATGGAAATATGGTTGATACGATCCTGTTCTTTTTCAGGCCGGGTAAACTCATGTTTTTTAATGATATCATTTTCATAATCATCTACTGAGGAACCACAAACGAGCCCTGTCTGGCTGCGACCGTTCATCACCAGTTCATAAATATAATAACAGGGCTGCTCTTCCCGGAACAGCACTTTACGGTCTATAAAAGAATGCAGGTTTTCTTTTGCTTTTTCGTACACGGCCCGGGAATGAATATCGGTATTTTCCGGCAGGTCTGTTTCGGCTTTCGTGATATGTAAAAAAGAATCAGGATTGTGCTGTGTTTCGAGTCGTGCTTCCGCGCTGTTGAGCACGTCATAGGGTCTTGATGCTACCTGTGCGGCCTTAGCGGGTTGCGGACGTAGCGCTTTGAAGGGTGATATTAAAGCCATGATATATAAATAAAATAGTTAAGCTTTTTTAGTTGCAAAGTCTTTCAATATCGCTGTCAACACCTCTACGCTTTCCAGCGGCAGGGCATTGTACAGGCTTGCCCGGAAGCCGCCTACGCTCCGGTGGCCCTTGATGCCGACAATCTGTTCTTTCTTGCAGGTGGCCAGAAACTCCTTTTCCAGCAGCGCATCTTTGATGATAAACACTGCATTCATTTTGCTGCGATCCTGTTTGTCCACCGTTGGTGTAAAAACCGGCAGACTATCGAGCGTATCATACAGCAGGGCTGCTTTCTGGTTATTGATTTTTTCAATGGCTGCCACTCCTCCCTGCTTTTTCAGCCATCTTAAGGTGAGCAGGCATACATACACTGCAAATACCGGTGGCGTATTCAGCATCGAACCATTTTCTATATGAATACGGTAATCCATCATCGAAGGCAGCTTGCGACTGGTTTTACCCAATACATCCTTATCCACTATCAGCAGGTTCACCCCGGCGGCACCTATGTTTTTCTGAGCACCTGCGTATATCAGGGAGAACCGGTTGAAGTCCATCACCGTGCTTAATATATCGCTGCTCATATCCGCCACCAGCGGTACGCTTGTTTCCGGAACAAAATGCATTTGCGTTCCTTCGATCGTGTTGTTGGTGGTATAATGAAAATAGGCAGCCTCTTCCGGTACGGTAAAGTCCCTGGGTATGTAAGTATAATTCCTGTCCTTGGAACTGGCTACCACTTTGACGGTGCCAAACAATTTTGCTTCCTTAATGGGTTTAACGCCCCATACCCCGCAATCGAGGTAGGCGGCAGTGGCTTTTTCGTCGAGCAGGTTCATCGGCACCTGGAAAAACTGGGTAGAAGCACCGCCATGCAGAAAGAGTATTTCCTTATCTGCATCCAACTGCATCAGCTCCCTCACCAGGGCAACGGCTTCGTTCAGCACAGATTCGAAAAGTTCGGTACGGTGACCGATTTCAAGTATGGATAATCCGGTATTGTTATAATCGATCACGGCCTGTGCTGCCTGTTCAAATACTTCTTTCGGTAATATGCTGGGGCCTGAATTGAAATTATGCACCAAGACGGTAAAATTTTAAAGATTCTGAATAACGGTGCAAAAGTAATGTTTACACGGGTAAAATACGTCCATAATCTCGTGATCTGTGCCGGAAAGTATCGCGGTGTTTATTCACAGTCTTTACCCTTTGACCCGCCCATTTTCCATTGCTTGTTCAGCTCTTCGAAGGCATTTATATCCTCCGGAGAAAATTCTTTGTGGGCAAGGCCTCTCAGGTCGGGCTGACCGGCATTTACCCAGGCAGTGTACCAGAAAGAGGCTACCGCATAAATGGACTGGCGCATCCGGCGCTCCACCATGCCGTTCAGGCTCTTGTCGTAAGCCAGGGAAAAGCTGGTCGAATACTGGCGTACCAGTACGTCGTTGCGGGGTTCGAAAGCGTATTTTTGATCGGGATCAAACAGGGCAGTCAGTTCTTTTTCGCAGCGGAGCACGGTATCGCTGGCAGCGGCGCTTTCCAATACCCTGGCCCATATAAAATCGCCTATATCAGAGATGTAAGCGGCTTTGCCGATAAAAAAATCCCATTTATTTTCTGCCAGCAATTCGGGTAACCGGCTTTCCCAGAATCCATGTATACCCTTTTGCCCGGTATGCTGTCCGTTATGATTGCTGCTGGCATGCAGGGGTACATGGGCATCGGCGAGGTAATGCCCGATTTCGGCGGATAGTTTCAGTATCCGGGCCTGGTTTTTTTCCTTAAATGCAGCAGTGAGCCGCTGCTGCATCGTTTGTATCCACCAGGGCACAATGCCCCGGGCCTGCAGGGTATCTTCTGAATACAGTTCCAGTGCATCCCGCCATTTACGGGGTAGGGCGGGGTAAGGATATTTGCCATAATGGTCGATATCAATAAAGTGCCGCGGGGCTTCCTGCCGCACGGCATAGCGACGTTTATCCGGGTCCACCGCGTGTTCGCTCAGGAAGGCTATATGCGGTTTGTACAATACCATCATTTCCGGGGGCAGCAGGAATACAGCCAGGTAGTTGATCTTCTGGTGCGCATAAAATCCCCAGCAATAGGAAGTATGGTGCAGCGCAAGCACCAACGCACCGGTCATCAGCCATTTTATATATAACATGGTAGCGTGATTGATAAAGGGATGGCCCAGAAGTCTTACACCGGTTTGCCTTCTTCCACTTCCGCCACACCACCGGAAATGGCGTATTTAAGCGCATCGGAAGCGGACACGTTCGATATCGTCCGGGTTTTATGGACCGGCACCAGGTAGGTATTGCCGGCAAAGGAATAGGACATGGGTACGTATACCGTTACATATTCCTTTAATCCGAATTCATGCGCGTCTTCCGCTGTCACGAAACCGATCTGGTATACATCGGGGTTAAAAATGCTTACCAGTACCGGCTTGGTAAATTTTTTCTTATTGCCTGCAAAAGCCTCAAAAAAATCTTTAATGGAAGAATAGATGAACTTTATACCAGGAGCATGCTCCAACCAGTAATCGAACAGGCTGAACACCCGCCGCGTAATAAAATTGGAACTCAGGTAACCCACAACGATCAGTGCCACGATGATGATCACGAAGCCCAGTCCATAGTTCTGGTTGATGATATTGCCCGACGCATCCTTGGCGGTAAAGATGGGTATCCAGCTATCCACCGACGAAACGAACCAGTAAATCAGGTAGATGGTTATAGCCACAGGAGCCGTTACCAGTATGCCCTGTAACAGGTATTGTAATATCTTTTTCCACTTCCAGTTGCGCGGAGCGGCGGTTGTCGGGTTATCCATATCAGCGTTATTTCTTATAATACCAGGCTGACGATCACCCCTTCAGCAATCAGTCACCCAGTCCCAAAAGTACTGGGTTAATCACTATCAAAAAAGGGTGTTTTCACCCTTTTTTGATAAAAAGATGATGGAAACTTTGGTTACATTAAAAGTTTCCATAGTTTTGCACCCGAAATGATAGAGATAGATACCAAAGAAAGAATAAAGCAGCAGGCGCACACGCTCCTGATGCGTTACGGCATCCGGAGCGTGAGTATGGATGATATCGCCAACGGTATAGGCATCAGTAAAAAGACGATCTACCAGTTTTATGCCGATAAGGACGAATTGGTAAAAGCGGTGGTGGAAGATATGATAAACCACAGTCAGGGACTGTGTATGCACGATGTTACCACTGCCGACAATGCAGTGCATGAATTACTGCTCGCTTTGCGGATGATAGGGGAAATATTCAAAGGCATGAACCCGTCTTTGCTTTTCGATATGCAAAAGTATCATCCGGAAGCGTTCCAGATGTTCCACAAACATAAATCGGAATTTCTTTTCAGCATAATCTGCGATAACCTGGCAAGGGGCATACAGGAAGATCTGTACCGGCCGGATATCAAAATAGAACTGGTAGCCCGTTTCCGGGTGGAAAGCATGATGATCCCGTTCAGTCCAGAATTCCAGACTCATTCCAAATACACGCTCACGGAAATGCAGCAGGAGCTGCTCGAACTATACCTTTTCAGCCTGGTAAATCCCCGGGGATATAAAATGATAGCTAAATATAAACAAGAACTTGAAAAAAAAACAACTGGTCATGGAGCAACAAAGATTAAGTAAAAGGATGCTGGTGATGGCGGGTTGCCTGTTGATGGCCTTAGCCACCTATGCGCAGGACAGCAGCCGACATGTGTTTTCCATTAAGCAGGCGGTAGATTATGCGCATCAACATAATGTACAGATCAAAAATTCGCTGCTGGATGTCGCCCTGCAGCAACAACAAAACAGAGAGATCACGGCTGCCGCTTTCCCCCAGTTGAACGGCAGCGTAAGCGGTACTTATAATCCAAATATCGCTGTGCAGGTTATACCCGATTTTATAGCTCCTTCTACATATAAAGTGCTTACGGACGCAGGAGTGAACGACGGATCGGGCAACCCGATAGTAGCCCCTTCCAGCTACGGGGTAATCGCGGCGCAGTTCGGAACCAAGTTTAATGCCCTGGCTGGGATTGATCTTAACCAGATCTTATTCGACGGACAGGTATTTGTGGGATTACAGGCAAGAGCCACATCTTTACTTTGGAGAAAAAAGAATTCGGAAGTAACGGAAGAAATGATCAAAACCAATATTTATAAGGTCTATTACCAGTTGGTGGTAAGTAAAACACAGATACAATTACTGGATGCCAATATTGAACGCCTGAATAAATTGCTTAACGATACCCGGGAGATATATAAAAATGGTTTTGCCGAAAAACTGGACGTTGACAGGGTATTGGTACAACTGGCCAACCTGGAAACGGAGAAAGCAAAGGCGCTGAATAGTATATCGAATGGCTACTACGGCCTTAAAGTGCTGATGGGAATGCCTGTTGCACATGAATTGATACTTACCGATTCTTTAAGCGAGGAAGAAATCAAATCGGGCGTATTGAATACGGGAGAATATGCTTACGAAGACCGCAAAGAATACCAGTTTGCGGGGTTAGGTCGTAAGCTGAATGAATTTAATGTTAAACGCTATCAGCTAAGCCAGATACCTACTGTAAGCTTAGCGGGTAATTATTCTAAAAGTGCGCAACGTAGCAAGTTCGATTTTTTCGGTAAAGGTCAATGGTTTACAGTGTCTTCCATAAATCTGCGTATTTCCGTACCCATCTTCAACGGATTTGCCGCAAAGGCCAGGATACAACAGGCGAGGATAGAGCTGATGAAATCAGACAACGAAATAGAATCACTGAAATTATCGATCGACAATGAAGTAGCAGTAGCCAGAAATGATTTAAAGACGGCCATTGGCACAATGGATTACCAGAAAAAAAACCTGGAACTGGCCACTACCGTTTATGATCAGACTAAAAAGAAATATGAAATAGGAACGGGTTCGCAAACGGAGATCAATACGGCGCAGACGGATCTGAAAACGGCACAGACCAACTATATCAACGCTCTGTACGATGCCATCATCGCCAAAGTGGATTTCCAGAAAGCAACCGGAAAATTATAAAAATTATTATTATGCAAACTACGAACATGAAATATACTTTAATAATGTCGGCCCTTTTAATGCTGGCAGCATGTGGTAACAGCTCGAAAGAAGGTAATGCCAATCTGAACGACAAAAAAGCGAAACTGGAAAAACTGAAGGAGGAGCAAAAAACACTGGAAGAAGAAATAGCCAAACTGGATACGGCTTCCGGAAAAGCGGATAAGGCCAAGCTGGTAACGGTGGAGGCGATAGCACCGGTAAGCTTTACGCATTATATCGACCTGCAGGGTAAGGTAGAATCGGAAAATATTTCTTTTGTTACACCCCGTGGTGGTCCCGGACAGGTAAGGGCACTGTATGTAAAAAGAGGGGATAATGTTAAAAAAGGACAGTTATTGCTGAAGCTCGATGATGCTATCACCAGGCAGAGCTTAAGGGCTGCGGAGCAGGGCCTGGAAACCATCCGCACGAGACTGGCCTATGCACAGAATCTTTACCAGAAACAAAAGAACCTATGGGATCAGCAGATAGGTACGGAAGTGCAGTTGATAACTGCGAAAAATAACGTGGAGCTGGCGGAGAATGAATTGAAGAACGCGCAGGAGCAGATAAAAGTAACGAAAGAGCAACAGGGGTTCTCCAATGTGTACAGCGACGTGAACGGTGTGGCGGATAATGTCGATATCAGGGTGGGAGAGCAGTTTACCGGCATGGGCCAGATAAAGATCGTGAATACCAGCAATCTTAAAGTAACCGCCCAGGTGCCTGAAAACTACCTGGAAAGAGTGAAGCAGGGAAGCATAGTAAAAGTAAGTTTCCCCGATATCAACAGAACCATCGATGCTAAAGTATCGGTAGCAGGCCGGTTGATAGACCCCAATAGCCGCAGCTTTTTTATCGAAGCTAAAATACCTTCCAATAAAGATTTCAGACCTAACCAGATTGCATTGGTTAAGATACAGGATTATACTATCAACAACAGCATCACCGCACCGGTAAACACCCTGCAGAGCGATGAGAAGGGCAAATTTATTATGACCGCCGCAAAGGAAAATGGCAAAATGATAGCCAGGAAAAGAGTGGTGACCATCGGAGAATTTTATGACGATAAGCTGGAAATCAAAAGCGGCCTTAAAGCCGGCGACCTGGTGGTTACGGACGGCTTCCAGAGTTTATACGATGGGCAGTTGATTACCACGGAAGCGAACCAATAGACGATTACACTACATTTAAACTAATTGTATGAGCGCGTTAGAAAATATAAAAGATAAGTTCAAGGAATTTGGACCTACTACCTGGAGTATCAATAACAAAACATCTATTTACCTGGTGATGTTGTTCGTGAGCCTGGCGGGTATCTTCCAGTTCGTAACGCTTCCCAAAGAGCAGTTTCCGGATATAGTAATTCCTACGATTTATGTACAGACCGTTTATGTAGGTAACTCTCCGAAAGATATAGAGAACCTGGTTACCCGTCCTATCGAAAAGGAGATAAAAGGTATTACCGGTGCCAAGATCAAAAAATTTACCAGTACCTCGCAGCAGGATTTTTCGGCCATTATAGTGGAGTTCGATACGGATGTAAAAACCACGATCGCCCTTCAGAAGGTAAAAGATGCCATCGATAAAGCAAAGCAGGATCTTCCCACCGACCTTACGGAGGAACCCACCGCACTGGAAGTAAACCTGAGCGATCAGCCGATCATGTATGTAAACCTCAGCGGTGATTACGACCTGCAAAAACTGAAAAAATATTCCGATGATTTAAAAGACAGATTGGAGGATCTTTCCCAGATCAACCGGGTAGACGTAGTGGGTGCCCCTGAGCGTGAGTTCCAGATCAACGTGGATAACTATCGTATGCAGGGAGCTGGAATTACGTTCGATGACATCAACAACGCCGTACAAAGGGAGAACCTGGATATATCCGGCGGCTTGCTAAGTGTGGGAAATATGAAGCGTACCCTGCAGTTGAAAGGACAGCTAAAAACTGCCAACGATATTGAGCAGATAATTGTAAGAAATACGACCGGCGCACCTATCTATATAAAAGACATCGCCGTTGTAAAAGATACTACCAAGGAAAGAGAAAGTTATGCCCGGCTCGATGGTAAGAACGTGGTAACCCTCAACATCATTAAACGAAGCGGGGAAAACCTGATAGAAACCAGTGAGGCCGTAAAGAAAGTGGTGGAGGAAAGCAGGGGCGTCCTTTTCCCGAAAAATCTGAACGCCGTGGTTACGGGCGACCAGAGTATCAAGACAAATGCCTCCTTTAAAGAACTGGTAAACTCTATCGTTATCGGTTTTATCCTGGTATTGATCGTACTGATGTTCTTTATGGGTATAACCAATGCCTTCTTCGTGGCACTTTCCGTACCTCTGAGTATGTTCGTGGCCTTCGTATTTCTGCCGGCCGCGGATCTGATTGTAGGTACGCACGTTACACTCAACTTCATGGTGTTGTTCGCCCTGTTATTCGGCCTGGGTATTATCGTGGATGATGCCATCGTGGTTATAGAAAATACGCACCGGATTTTTACGGAAGGTAATGGAAGAATAAGTGTTCCCATTTCGGCCAGGATGGCCGCAGGAGAAGTGTTTGTGCCGGTGCTTGCCGGTACGCTTACCATGCTGGCTCCTTTCTTTCCGCTGCTTTTCTGGCCGGGTATTATCGGTAAGTTCATGGTCTATCTGCCTACGATGCTCATCTTCACGCTGGCCGCTTCGTTGCTGGTGGCGTTTATTATGAACCCCGTATTTGCGGTGGATTTTATGAACCATCCGGAAGGTGTAAAGGAATCGAAGAGTGCTATTTTCCGTAAGCCTGGTTTCTGGATAGTGCTGGGTATCGGTATCCTGCTGGATATATTTGGTTTTACGTTCCTGGGTAACCTGCTTATTTTCTTTATGCTGCTGGTATTGCTGAACATATATGTATTGGATGGGGCTATTCATTCTTTTCAAAACAGGGTATTGCCCTGGATTATGGGGCATTATGAAAGCCTGCTGAGATGGTCGCTCAAAGGCTGGAGGCCCGTGCACCTCTTGCTGGGTACTTTCGCTCTGCTGATCTTCTCCTTTATCGTATTTGCCATGTCGGTATCTTCCGGCAGGGTGGGTGTGGTGTTTTTCCCTAAGGCGGATCCTAACCAAATATATGTTTATCTCAAACTGCCGGTGGGTACTGACGTGGAGTATACGGATTCCATCACGCGTATACTTGAAGCGCGGGTAAATAAAGTATTGGGTACGGACAAGGGGCAAAAGAACGCGGTAGTGGAAAGTGTAATCAGTAACGTGGCCGTGGGTGCCAGCGATCCGGCTGCCGGTGACAGAAGTACCCGCAGCGAACTGGGTCGTGTACAGGTCTCCTTCGTGGAGTATGAAAAAAGACACGGTGTTTCCACCGCACCTTACCTTGATAAGATAAGAGCGGAAATGGGAGGCATACCCGGTACCGAAATAAGTGTGGACCAGGAAAGCGGCGGACCCCCCACGGATCCCCCCATTAATATAGAAATTGCGAGTGAAGATTTCGATGACCTGATAAAAACGGCTTCCTCCTTAAAGAACTATCTTGATTCTTCGCAGGTGGCGGGTGTGGAAGAATTGAAAATGGATATTGATCTTACCAACCCGGAGATAACGCTTACGGTTGACCGTGAACGGGCTTTGATCGAAGGGGTTTCTTCGGGCCAGATCGGCCAGGAGATACGTACCGCTCTTTTCGGACGGGAAGTATCCAAGATCAAGGAAGGAAAGGATGAATACAAAATCCAGTTGCGTAATAACGAATTGCAGCGGGAAAGCCTGGTAGACCTGTTGAATATGCGGGTATCGTTCCGTGATTTCGCCAGCGGCGGTGCCATTAAGAATATACCTATCAGCTCGCTGGTAAAAGTAGAACCTACCAGTACTCTGGGTAGCGTTAAGCGCAAGAACCAGAAACGCCTTATAACGCTGCGTTCGAATGTACTTACCACCCAGGGTTATAACGCCACAGGCGTAAATGTGGAACTGGCCAAGCTGATCGCCAGTTTTAAAAAAGTACCGGATGGTGTTACTATCAAACAAACGGGCGAAGGGGAGCAGCAGGCAGAAACAGGTAATTTCCTTTTTATGGCGTTGGTGATCGCGCTGATGCTGATATTATTCATCCTGGTAGCCCAGTTTAACAGTATAAGTAAATCGGTGATCATTTTAACGGAAATCGTTTTCAGTATAATAGGTGTGTTCCTTGGATTTGCTATTACCGGCATGGAAGTGTCTGTACTGATGACAGGGTTGGGCATAGTAGGTCTTGCAGGTATCGTGGTAAAAAATGGTATCCTTGTAATCGAGTTCACCGATGAACTCCGGGGTCGCGGGGTTCGTACGCGGGAAGCGGTGATCCAGGCCGGTAAAACGCGGATTATACCGGTACTGCTTACAGCACTTGCCGCCATACTAGCCTTTATACCGATTGCGGTTGGTTTTAATATCGACTTCGTATCACTTTTTTCCGAACTGAACCCGCATATATTTCTTGGGGGCGATAACGTGGCATTCTGGAAGCCATTGAGCTGGACGATCATTTATGGTCTTGCCTTCGCGTTTTTTATGACGCTGTTTATGGTACCGGGAATGTACCTGATCGCGGAAAGGCTTAGAAGACCTATGAGAAGAATGTTTGGCGGTAAATGGATATCTTTTATGGGTATTCCCCCCCTTATATTCCTGTTCATGCCGTTAATGATCGTTACCGCTTTCAAACACCGGACTGAAGTGGCCAGGAGAAAAAGAAAGCTGGGTAATAAAGTGAACGAGAAATGGGCAGGTAGCTGGTTTTAATAAAAATGAAAAACTGACATAAACAGAAAGGCTTCCGATAATGGAAGCCTTTCTGTTTATCTATTGATACAATTATTCCTTTGGAGGGTCTTGTTTACGCGGTGGCTGATTAGGCCGCTGCTGGTCGCGCGGGGGTCGCTGTGGCCCCTGCTGACGCTGGCCCCTGTTGGCAGGAGGCCTTTGAGGACCGCCTGGTGCCCGCTGATCTCGTGGAGCACGCTGTGGTCCGGCGTTACCCTGACTTTTTTGTTCTCTCGGTGGTTGCTGCTGGCCGGGTGCGCGCTGATCTCTTTGCCGGTTATCGGATCCGCCGCGGTTGTCACGCGGCCGGTTTTCCGGCTGGTGCCTCTTTTTGCGATCCGCCTTTTCAAGAGTACGCAGACTGATCTGGCCTACCAGGTCAACATATTCCGGTTCTATTTCTTTGGATTTACTGGCGGTCAGGTCTACCGGTTCCAGTTCCTCGGGTATAATGTTCTGGGCATTCAGTTGCTTGATCTTTTTAACCCGTTCTATCGTAAGCGGATATTGTTTGCTACTGTCTTTCAGTATATACCACATCAGGTTCTTGAAAATATCTTTTTTGATGAGTATCGCCGTGCCCCTCGTTACCTGTATCGTTTCTGCGTTATCAGGAAAATGCTGCAGGGCATCGAGGTATGTATCCAGCTCGTAGTTAAGACAGCATTTAAGCCTGCCGCACTGGCCACTCAGTTTTGTCTGGTTGATGGAAAGGTTCTGGTACCTTGCGGCCGTAGTGTTTACGCTTTTAAAATCGCTGAGCCAGGTACTGCAGCAAAGTTCTCTTCCGCAGCTCCCGATGCCGCCGATCTTGGCGGCTTCCTGCCGCGCGCCTATTTGGCGCATCTCTACCTTTACTTTAAACTCGGAAGCGTAGATCTTGATCAGCTCCCTGAAATCTACCCGGTCGTCGGCGATATAATAGAAAGTGGCTTTTCTGCCGTCCGCCTGAAACTCCACCTGCGAGATCTTCATATCCAGCTTTAACTGCCGCGAAATGGCCCTTGATCGTATAACCGCTTCCGCCGAACGGGCCGTATGATGATTCCAGAGATCGATGTCTTTATCATTCGGGCGGCGGAGTACTTTTTTCATTTCCGGGTTAAACTCGTCCAGCTCTTTCTTTTTAAGCTGCAGACGAACTATTTCCCCGGTAAGCGTAATCTCCCCGATGTCTACCCCGCTCACTCCTTCAACCGTTACCAGTTCCCCTTTTTCAAAATGCTGAAGGGTATTATTGCGGAAAAAATCTTTGCGGCTGCCCTGGTTAAAGCTTACTTCCACCACTTTGCAACTGCTTTCCGGGTCAGAAAAGGGAAGGTTTACAAGCCAGTCGTGCACATTTAAACGATTACATCCCCCCGTACTGCATCCTCCATTACTCTTACACCCACCCGGTTTGCCACCGGTGGTGGTTCCACAACTGCTACAACCCATATATTATAAGTTAAAAAATTAATAAATATTGTAATAGGACATTAAAGCCCGATTCACAAATATAAGATTTAAAACGGATCGCGGTTTACCGATATGTCTGGCAGAATCCAGGAGGTTTACCAGGTTTGTATCAGGGCTTTGTCTCTTATTATATGGTATAATTTGATGGTAAGCGCATGAAAAAGCATTTTAGGGTTGGCATTTCTTTCAATATAATAAGTGGCTTTATCGAGTTCTTCTATAATGGCCTGTTGCTGGGGAATATCCGTCAGTTTATTGAGACGTAACGCAAAATCCATTTCACTGCCGGCGATGCCGGGGTTATGCTCCTCCGTGTTCATAACGCGTAAGCGTATACTTTGCTCGAGTAAATGGGTAAAATACCGCAGAAACTGTTTTTGCTTTTCGCGGCCCGATTTACTGATCTCTTCTATCCACTTCACCTGTGCCACCGGGCCTGTTTTTAGTACGGCATTCAGCCATTCCCGCAGTATGTCCTGCCAGTCTTCCCCGGCATGCTGCATTAGTTGCAGTGCCTCCCGGTAATTGCCTTCGCTGATGCCGGCCAGTTGCCGGGCCTGCACAGGTTCCAGTGCCGCACGGGTTAGCAGGGCCTGTTCGATTTCTTTCACAGACAGCGGGGGCAACTTCACCAGCTGGCAGCGGGAAAGAATGGTAGGCAATATAAGTGATTCGTTTTCGGCTACTAATATAAACAGGGTATTGGGAGGGGGCTCTTCTATCAACTTTAGCAGTTTATTGCCTTCATTGCCAAGGTATTCCGGCATCCACATAACGAGAATTTTAAACTCGCTTTCGAAACTTTTAAGGCTCAGTTTGCGAATAATATCGTTGCACTCGTGGGCCGTAATATTTCCCTGCTTGTTCTCCGCGCCTATAAACTGAAGCCAGTCATACACATTTCCGTATGGTGACAAATGAATGAACTCCCGCCATTCCTGTATGTAGTCGGTGCTGACAGGTTTATCACCCGGTTTCCGGGAAATTACGGGATAGGAATAATGAATATCCGGGTGTATGTGCCTTGCTGCTTTGGAACAGGCCGGGCAAATACCGCAGGAGTCTTCGCTTTTGTTTTGGCACACAACATACTGAGCAAACGCCAGTGCGGCCGGCAAGCCACCGCTGCCTTCTTTACCCAGAAAAATAAGGGCATGACTAAGCCTGTTATGCTGCACCATTTCGGCTAGGTGCCGGGTGGTATCCTGCTGCCCGATTACCTCTTTGAATTGCATAGGGCAAAAATAGCCCATTGATTTATATGATCACCCGGATTTTTCTATTATTCACGGCAACTTATTGCCTTTCATAGGCACCCAGATCGGGCAAAGAGCCAGCTACACGCGGCCTTCCATCGAGGTCGGTGGCAAAGGAAGTTACTACCCCTTTATTGAGTGCAGGTGAACCCTCCTTCAGCCGGAAATTATAATAGCGCCTTCCTGCATCGGTACTGTCGAACCCCGGTGCCTCATTTCGGATAATGTTGGTAAGAATGGCATTCATAGGGTCATCCTTTACTTTATAGAGGCAGTTGGTAAATTGTACATCAAAAATGGTGGAACCGTCTTTTGTTACAGATACTTCGTTATCCACGGCACCATTCTCGCCCCAAAAGATACAGTTACGAAAACGGGCTGTAAGGTTCAGCGGGTACTTTACATTGTCGCTGATAATATAGTTGCTTAAATAAAATACCGGATTTTTATGGGTAACATAGCTGTTGCCTACGCTGGCAATGGTGCAGTGGGTAAAATCGTAGCTGCCACCGTACACCAGGCTTACATTATTAGAAGCTTCGCCGCCGGCATTACTGATAAGGCAGTTACTTGCCGTGATGCTGGTTCGTATGCCGAGTATGCCGGCATCGTATACATTATCGATGATGCAGTGGTTGATGGTCAGTTTTGGATTGGCATTGGGGGAAGGTCCTTCCGCTACCAGTCCCTGGTAGGCGTTTTCGATGGCGGTAAAATTTAATACATTACTACTGCTGTTTTCCCTGAAATAAATGCCTGGCCAGCTACCGGGATAGCCTGCATAGGGTTCATCCAGCCGGTCGCTCCGGAACCGGATCATGCCTGCACTGTCTTCGCCCTGCGTTACAAGGGTGCCGTCCACTATCAGTGGTGCATCGGAATGAAAATAGATTTTTGCCCCTTTTTCGATGGTAAGCCGGGCGTTTTGGGCTACCTGCAATCCGCCCAGTATCACATAGGGAAGATCGTTTGGCCAGGTTATATTGCCTGTTATCAGGGTGTTGCGGAGAAAATGAGCGTTTTGCCCGTATGCCTCCAGTTGTACCAGCCGCCGGTTGCCGTTAAAAGAGATCTGTATACTGTCCCTCACAACAAAAGGCACGCTGGCCGCGCTGGGGTCGATAGATACGGTAGTAAACACATAGATGCTGTCGTTTGCCTCTATTTCCACGTTGCTGATCCGCGGGCCTGTTATGCCATCGGCGTTTATCCGGAAAAAAGAGCCGCTGCCGCCGCCCAGTACTATTTCATCCAGTTTCAGTTTCTGGTCGTTCTCGTTGATTATCTTAAAAACCTGGGTTATGGAGCCGGTAGTGGTAAAAACAGTGTCGTAATGCAGGGTATCGGCGGTTACCAGTATGGTAGCGTCACCACTGGTTATAAAGGAGTCTTTTTTGCAGGAAATCACCAAAAAGGTAAAAACGCCTGCCAGGATAAAAAGAATTTGCTTCATATTCTCCAAAATTAAGTAAATATTACCGGGCGTGTTTTCATTAATTTATTGCGCAGGCAAGGGTGGAAATGCTCAGTCGCACCCCCGGAACCGTCAAAAGTTCCTGTCCGCAGGCTTCGAGAGTAGCTCCCGTAGTGATCACATCATCTACCAGCAGCAGGTGTTTTCCTGCTATCTGACCGGCATCTTCCAGTTCAAATTTTCCTTCCATATTATGCCATCTTTCTGCACGGGTCTTAGTGGTTTGGGTAAGCGTGAACGACCGTCTTTTTATTACATTATTCCATACAGGTAATTGCATGGTTTCTGCCATACCATCGCATAGCAGCGCAGCCTGGTTGTACCCTCTCTTTTTTTCCCTTGAAGCAAAAAGAGGAAGCGGTATCAATGCATCGATGCCGGCAAAGCGTTCTGCTTTTTGTAAGGAGTCGCCCATCATGCGGCCGAGAAAATATCCTACGTCTTTATGTCCTTTATACTTTAACTGGTGCATCAGTCTTCTTACTAATGAGTCTTTGGTAAAATAACAAAGACTGCTCACATTCATCACGGGCATCCTTCCCCGAAAATTTTTTTCTGCCAGGTTATCTGCATAGATATTAAAATTGGTGATAGCCATTTCGTTCAGGCAGCGGATACATAGCACCGCCTGGGTATCTATTACATCACTGCCGCACCCGGCGCAAATATGCGGGAAAAAAATATGGGACAGGTCGTTCAATATATTTCGCAGGTAATGCATGGTATGGTTTTTTAATGGCCTTTATAATACGTAAGCATACTTATATAAGTATCGGTTTCTTAAAACAACAGCGTATAAACTTCTTCCACTCTGGCTACCGTCACCACTTCTATATGAGAGGAAGGAATGGTAAGTGCTTTCTGGTTATATTTTGAAACGATCATTTTTTCGAATCCCAGTTTCTCTGCTTCTGCTATGCGCTGTTCGATCCGGTTAACGGCCCTTATCTCTCCGCTTAATCCTACTTCTCCGCAAAAACAGATATCGAGTGGCAGGGGAGTGTCTTCATAAGAACTTAATAAAGCACATAATACAGCCAGGTCGATGGACGGGTCTTCCACTTTTAATCCTCCTGCTATGTTCAGGAATACATCCTTTACGCCAAAATGAAAGCCCCCTCTTTTTTCAAGTACGGCCAGCAATAACTGAAGGCGTCGAAGATCGAAACCCGTTACCGTTCTTTGCGGAGTGCCGTACACACTCTGGGTTACAAGGGCCTGCACCTCTATCAGAAGGGGTCTTAATCCTTCTATGGTAGCACCTATCGCTACCCCGCTCAACTGATCTTCTTTCTGTGTTATAAGTATATCGCTCGGGTTGGTTACCGGCCGCATACCGGTTCCCGTCATTTCATAGATGCCCAGTTCGGCCGTGCTTCCAAAACGGTTCTTGAGTGTTCTTAGTATACGATAGGCGTAATGACGGTCGCCTTCAAACTGCAATACGGTGTCTACCATATGTTCCAGTATCTTGGGTCCGGCAATGCTGCCATCCTTTGTTATATGTCCTATCAATATCACCGGCGTATGGGTTTCTTTGGCAAAGCGTTGAAACTCTGCTGCGCATTCTCTTATCTGCGATACGCTGCCGGGAGAAGATTCGATCAGGGAAGTGTGCAGCGTCTGGATGGAATCTACAATGACCAGTTGAGGCCTTAGCTTTTTTATTTCCTGGAAAATGATCTGTGTAGATGTTTCTGTAAGCAGATAAAAGTTTTCGTTGCTGATCTTTAAGCGGTCGGCCCGCATTTTTATCTGTTGCTCACTTTCTTCGCCACTTATATACAGTATCCGGATGTTCTTTATATCGAGGGCGTCCTGTAAAAACAGGGTCGACTTACCAATTCCCGGTTCTCCTGCTACTAATATGATACTACCTGGTACAATGCCTCCACCGAGTACGCGATTCAATTCACCATCCATACTCAGGATCCGTTTCTCTTCGATGCTGCTGATTTCATTTAATGAAATTGTTTTGTTACTCCTCTTTTCTTCATACTCGTTCCAGTTATTTTGTTTTCGTGTATCATCTTTTTGAACAGGTTCTTCAATAAATGTATTCCATTGATTGCAGGAAGCACATTTACCTAACCATTTGGTACTTTCATATCCACAGTTCTGACAAAAGAAAGCTGTTTTTATTTTGCTCATTATTTAAAGGTAAGAGATGTAAAATGTATATAGATATATTGTAAGTGCAGTGCTTTTTATCGGTATATTTATAGATAACAATTAGCAGATAAGTGAAGCTGTTTCAGAAAGTAGATAAAAGTAAAAGGGCCAACCTTTCGATTGACCCTTTACTTACTAACCCATTAAATTCTACCACTAAATTACAAATTAGTGCCACAAAACAAAATTATTTTTTATCCAGTCACCTAATAAAAACAGTTCGATAACGGTTTATCGCCACCGGGGAAGGTAGCGTTTTAGAGCTTTGATTATCAACTACTTATATGATTAAATTAAGTCAACTGTGTACCCTGTAAAATATTTTATGAACAGCCATAATTTCAGGTTTTGATGTCGGTATGTCAAAACGTCAATTGAAAAAATCCTCTGGATATAATCTTGTCATTCACAACCTTTTGGCTGTTGTTTTGATGCTAAGAAAGGGTAGAAATTAAGATTTTAAACGGGCCACTAAATATTTGGCTCAACAATATAAAACAGGTAAAATGACATCTTCCGTTTTTTTGGTTTCCATTATTTTTGTTGGTATAAGTATGCTGGTATCGCTGGTGCTAAAGAGCAAATTTACCCGGTATTCCAAAGTGAGGCTTTATAAGGGGATTACCGGTAAGGAAGTGGCGGAAAAAATGCTGCGCGACAACGGGATTTACGATGTGCAGGTCGTATCGGTGAACGGATTCTTGTCGGATCACTATAATCCTGCCACCAAAACCGTTAATTTAAGCCCGGATGTATACGATGGCATCAGTATTTCTGCGGCGGCAGTAGCTGCCCACGAGTGCGGCCACGCCGTTCAGCACGCCACAGCCTACCCCTGGCTCCAGATGCGCAGTAAACTGGTACCGGTGGTTCAATTCAGCTCTTCGATGGTACAATGGGTACTTTTAGGCGGTATCCTGCTGATAAATACGTTTCCCGCCCTTCTGTTGGGAGGAATTATCCTTTTTGCCGCCACGACCGTGTTTAGCGTAATTACGTTGCCGGTAGAGTTTGATGCAAGTAAAAGAGCGTTGGAATGGCTTAACACTGCAAATATTACCACATCCGAAGAATACCCGATGGCCAAAGATGCCCTTAAATGGGCAGCTACCACCTATGTAGTAGCCGCACTGGCCTCCATCGTAACCCTGATACAGTACATTTTCATCTACCAGAATCGCAACAGGTAAAAGGCCCTGCTATAGCTTTATTTCTTCCATGTGGTGGTCGAAAAAGTGAAATTCCGTCAGGTTATAGTTGTTATTAACCTTTATGGAAATCAGTTGCCGGTGCTTCCAGGACCATTTCACTCTTTTGGAAATGATTCCCTTGGTTAAATAAGCGTGCATAATGGGATGCACCGCCAGTGTTAGATTATTGTGTTTATGCGTAAGCAGGTAGTTGAGGTTCTTTTCGATCTCATCCTCCAGCACCATCGCGGATGCGATTTTACCGGTGCCGTTACAGGCCGGACAGATTTCCAGGGTATTAATGGTCAGTTCCGGCTTCATCCGCTGGCGGGTGATCTGCATTAGCCCGAACTTGGAAATAGGCAACACGGCGTGCTTAGCACGATCCGGCTGCATAAAGCCTTCCATGGATTCCATCAGCTTTTTCTTGTTATCCGGCAGCTTCATATCGATAAAGTCCACCACTATAATGCCCCCCAGGTCCCGGAGCCGGAGCTGGCGGGATATCTCTTCGGCAGCTTCCAGGTTGGTCTCCAGGGCATTTTGCTCCTGGTTGTTGCTAACGCTTTTATAGCCGCTGTTTACATCGATCACATGCAGGGCTTCGGTGTGTTCGATGATGAGATAGGCGCCACTGGGCAGGTTCACCGTTTTGCCGAAAGCAGCTTTTACCTGTTTGGTAATGCCAAACTGGTCGAATATAGGCGTGCCATTCTGGTGAAAAGTGACGATGTCGGCTTTTTCCGGTGCAATGCGCTGGATATAGTTCTTCGCATCCTGGAATATGCTGCGGTCGTTAACGATGATTCGGTTAAAATCCGCATTTAGCAGGTCGCGCAGCATACTGGTGGTTTTTGTTTGCTCACTTAATATTTTGGCGGGGGCCACGGCTTTGCGGAGGTTAACCTGTATCAATTGCCAGGTTTGTACCAGGGCAGAGAGGTCCTCGTGCAGTTCAGCGGTGTTTTTACTTTCAGCAGCCGTTCTTACAATTACCCCGAAATTCTTTGGCTTAATGGACTCGATGATCTTCTGGAGGCGCTTCCGTTCTTCGGAAGAATGAATTTTGCGCGATACGGCTACTATGTCGTTAAAGGGAGTGATTACTACAAAACGACCTGGCAGCGATAGTTCGCAACTAAGCCGGGGGCCTTTGGCGGCAATGGGCTCTTTTAAAATCTGCACCAGTACGCTGGGTTTACCACCCAGCACCTCGTTGATCTTGCCGGTTTTTATAATCTCCGGCTCCACTACGAATTGAGAAAAATCGTACCCCTTCTCCGAGGTATCGGCTGTTGCCAGCTGGGTAAATTTGAGGAGCGACTTAGCATAAGGGCTAAGGTCTGTATAGTGAAGAAAAGCATCTTTCTCGAACCCTACATCTACAAATGCGGCATTTAAACCGGGGATCAGTTTTTTAACTTTACCCAGGTACAAGTCTCCTACGGCAAAGCTGGCATCCGTTTTCTCATTATGCAGTTCTACCAGCTTTTTATCTTCTAGCAACGCTATTTCAACACCCTGGGGTGCTGCATTAATTATTAATTCCTTATTCACGCGTAATCACGTTTAAAATCAGATCAACACACCGGAAGGAAAAATTACTGAACCAACAAATTACCGAATGATCTTTTTTAGATGTAGAAACAGTTAAAAGATATTGAGTAAAGTTATTTCAGCAGATTAGAAGGAATGGCCGGAAGCTAAACTGCCAGCCCTAAATAAGATGCGGAAGAATTATTTCTTGCCCTTCTTATGACGGTTCTTTCTCAGTCTTTTCTTACGCTTATGCGTCGCTATTTTATGACGCTTTCTCTTTTTACCGCAAGGCATGTACAAAGATTTTTAGTTAAAAAATATATTTACTGTAATGATTTGATACGTTCGTCTATTATTTTCAATATCTCGGGGTTAACCAGGTACTGTTTACTGTTATTATACCATTTTACCGCGTTTGCCTTCTCACCATGCCGCTCATACGCTTCCGCGAGTGTAAGAATAGCTTCCAGATTGGCCGGCTCGTTACGCACCACTCTTTCGAGACGGTCAATCGCTTTATCGAGCTGGTTGGATACCACTCCGCCCACACCGAGCATCAGTTGTGCATACATGTTGGTGGAATCTCTTTTGGACACTTCCAGTATCTGCTGTATGCCCTTCATTACTTCCTGCGGATCCCCGGAAACACTTCCGAAAATATAACAGCCTCCGAGGCCAACTTTCGCGGAGTCATCTGCCGGATCCAGTGCCAGTACCTTCTCAAACAACTTTTTACCCTCGCCCGCCATCCAGTTTTTTGTACCCGGATCTTCTGCTCCCCTCAGGTTCTCTAAAAATAAACGGGCTGCAAAGGTGAGACTTTTTTTAGAATTTTCCAACTTAGATGCTTCAGCAGTGTAATAAATATACAAAGGGGCAGATGCCACACTGTCTTTCCAGAAGGAAGCAAGCTGGTGATATACATGAATCTGCTGGTCTTTTACGTCTCCGCGCACTACCGCCGACCGCAGCGAGGTTAAATAGGCTTGCTGACCGGCATTTAATTGCCGCATATTGGCAGCCAGCACGGTATCTATGCTGAATCCCGACGAATGATCATGTCCGTCACCATCGCTGTGTGCCGCTGTGGATTCTTTTGTAATGCCGGATTTCGGGTTAGGTATGGTTCTTCCAAAAAAGAACGAGACGATGAGTAATGCGGTGGCACCGGCCACCAGTAGGAATTGCTGTTTTTTCATACAGCAGTAAAATTACATCTCTTCGTCGGGGTTTGGTTGTCCTTCTTTTACGTTTTGAAGTTTTTTAACTTCCTGGATAAACTCACGGGAAGGCTTGAAAGCGGGGATGTAGTGCTCCGGGATGTCGATGGCAATGTTTTTCTTGATGTTACGGCCAATCTTCGCCGCTCTTTTCTTGGTAACGAAACTGCCGAATCCCCGGATGTAAATGTTCTCGCCCTGGGCAAGGGTTTCTTTTACCTCTTTGAACATCGTTTCGAGCGTCACCAGTACATCTACTTTAGGAATACCCGTTTTCTCTGAAATCTGGTTGATAAGATCTGCTTTTCTCATTGTTTGTGCTTAAGGCTTAACTCATTATAAGTGTTGTTTTGTTCCCGGAAAAAAGAATTTACCATAACTGACACATTATCAGGGCTTTAAGATAAGTCTTCTTTTTTATTACTGCAAGTTTACGAAGATTTTGAGCTACAATCGTGGGTAAAACACCCTTTAAATACCGTGTTTTAACGGCGAATCTTTCCCGTTTTTGTATTACTACCTAATATTTGTTATCGTATTACATTATAAATCAGCAATTAGCGCGTTATATTACAAACCGGAATAACCCTCACCGATGAAGCCAGATTTTACAAAAAAATTATTATTATGGAATAAATCTTCCAATAAAAGGGAAATGCCCTGGAAAGGAGAGAAAGACCCTTATAAGATCTGGTTAAGTGAAATCATTTTGCAGCAGACCCGGGTCGAACAGGGACTGCAATACTACCACAACTTCATACATGCTTTCCCCACTGTGCACGATCTGGCTGCTGCGCCGGATCAGCAGGTTTTTAAATTATGGGAGGGGCTTGGCTATTATAGCCGCTGTAAAAATCTGCTGGTGACGGCGCGTATAATCGTGAACGATTTTAAAGGACAGTTCCCCGATAACTACGAAGCCATTCTCCGTTTGAAAGGGATCGGCCCGTATACGGCTTCGGCCATTTCTTCCTTCGCTTTTAATTTGCCGTATGCAGTAGTAGACGGCAACGTGTTTCGCGTGCTCGCCCGTTACTTTGGAATTACGACGCCGGTAGATGGTGCAGAAGGCAAAAAGATATATAACCAACTCGCAACGGCCCTGCTCGATACAAAGTTGCCCGGTATTTATAACCAGGCCATCATGGACTTTGGAGCCATCATCTGTAAGCCCCAGCAACCCTTATGCGTAAGCTGCGTGCAAAATAAAGAATGCCAGGCTTTCCGGCTCGGCGTGGTAAATGAACTTCCGGTAAAAGAAAAGACATTGAAAAAAAGAACGCGCTGGTTTAATTATTTTATAGTGGAATGGGATAATAAGATATATATCCGTAAGCGCAGCAAGAAAGATATATGGGAGAACCTCTACGAATTTAACCTGGTGGAAACAAATGAAGCCATGAACGACGATCCTCTGTGCTGGCAGACAATGGCGAAAAATGTAGCGGGAGAAGATACAACACTGGCTGGTATTTCAGTAGAGCACCGGCAACAGTTAAGTCACCAGACTATCATTGGCCGGTTCATCCGGCTCAAACTTCATACGCCATCTCCTTTAATGCAGGGATACGACCAGGTAACCAAAGATGAGCTGTGGAAATTCCCCTTTCCTGCACTCATAAATAATTTCCTGTCGGCGGGTTTTTTGTCTGAAAAAAATTAACTTTAAAGGGAATTAGAAACGGCAGATGATTCTATCATAATCAAAAAGCGTCTATGAGAGGAGTAAACAGGGTGACCCTCATTGGAAACCTGGGTAAAGACCCGGATATTCAATTACTGGAGGGAAATATTGCCGTCGCGAAATTTTCATTGGCAACAACGGAAACATATAAGGACAGAGGCGGCAGACTGATTTCTCAAACGGAATGGCATACGGTTGTACTCTGGCGCGGACTGGCAGAACTCACACAAAAATATCTTCATAAAGGCAGCATGGTATATATAGAAGGAAGATTACGTACAAGGGGGTGGGAAGACAGGGAAGGAAACAAGAAATTTGCTACCGAGATAGTAGGCGATACACTCATCATGCTCGATAGACGTACCGATGGCGGCGGTCATCCCCACCATTTATCGCAGGACGATGATGTTGCACAAGACGGGCCTTCAGAAGATTTGCCATTTTAAAGTATCTTCGCCGCTATGAGTTACCATCTTCTCGCTGTAAATATGGAAGGGACTACGGTATTGTCAATCATCATTATTGCCCTGCTGGTATTTTCTTTTATCGTATCCGGTGCAGAAGTGGCCTTGTTCTCCCTTACTTATAAGGACATCAATGTTCTTAAAACAAAAAAAGACACTTCCTGGAAGCGGATCGTTCACCTGCTGGAAGAACCCAAGAACTTACTAGCTTCTCTTCTTATTGCCAACACGTTCATCAATATTGCGATCATCATTTTTTCCAACTTCCTGATAGATCAGTTAATGCCCATTTCCGGTTTCTGGTGGGTGCTGTTGAAGATAGCCATCGTAGCTTCCGTACTGATACTTTTCGGTGAAGTAATGCCCAAGATATGGGCTTCTCAAAGTAACTTATGGTTTGCTTACAGTGTTTCGCCGGTGGTAGAGATCATCCATTACCTCTTTAAGCAGATAGGCATTTCGCTGGTATCCATGAGCGACCGCGTGGAAAGATTTCTAGGTAAAAAAGCGGCTTCCTACAGCCTGAAAGAATTTAATCATGATATAGACGTCAGTAATAAAGATGCTACGGAAGAAGAGAAGAACATACTGAAGGGTATCGCCAAGTTTGGCTATATCAGCGTACGCCAGATCATGCGTACCCGGCTGGATGTGAGCGGGGTAGAGCACGCTGTTTCTTTTCAATCCCTTATACGAAGGGTGGAAGAATTGCATTACTCCCGACTGCCGGTATATAAATCGAGCCTCGACGAAGTGGTGGGCATACTGCATACGAAAGACCTGCTGGCTTACCTGGACGAGCCCGACAGCTTCGACTGGCGGCCGCTTATGCGTCAGCCGTATTTTGTTCATGAGCAGAAAATGATTAAAGACCTTCTCGGCGATTTCCAGGTAAAGCGTATCCATTTTGCCATAGTGGTAGACGAGTTCGGTGGCACCAGCGGCATAGTGACGCTGGAAGATATCATGGAAGAAATCATCGGGGACATCAAAGATGAATTTGATGATGAAGAAACCACCAATGGCAAGATCGACGATTACACCTACGTGTTCGAAGGCCGCACCATGATCAATGATGTATGCAGAGCGCTCGATCTGCCGGACGATACCTTCGACCAGATAAGAGGAGACAGCGATTCGGTGGCCGGGCTGGTATTGGAACTGGCAGGTAAGTTCCCGGCCGTGAATGAAACGGTGTCCATTGGCGATTTTGATTTTACCGTGCTGGAAAGCGACCGCAACCGCATTCTTAAAGTGAAACTAAGCCTCAAACATAATGAAGTAAAATGATGAAGAAAAAACGGTTTGTCCTGCCCGTATTACTCATGACTGTGATGCTTGCCTTTTCCTGTAACAGCGATTATACCGCCAGGCAGCCCGGGTATTTTAAAATCGATTTTCCTCAAAGAGTATATAAACAGTTCGCCCAACCCGGCTTTCCCTATACGTTCGAATATCCTTCTTATGCCAATGTAGTGCAGGATACTTCTTATTTTGAAGAAAGACCGGAAAACCCTTTCTGGCTCAATATCGACCTGCCGCGATTCCAAAGCAGGATCTATATCAGTTACAACGAAATAGGAGGTAAAGCCCGATTCAAGGTACGCTCGGCTAAGGGAAGCTATGTGGATTCTTCCGGGTTTAATACCCTGGAGGGATTGGTGAAAGGATCGTACGATCTTACCTACAAACATTCCTATAAAGCTTCTTCTATAGACGACAGTCTTTTTAGAACCCCCAACGGCCTAGAAGGTATTTATTTTAAAGTGGGTGGCAACACTGCTACGGCCAACCAGTTTTTAGTGACCGATTCGGTAAAACATTTTCTGCGTGGTGCACTTTATTTCGATGCCACACCTAATGAAGACTCTTTAAGAGTAGTGAACGACTTTATAAAAGAAGACATGAAGCACCTGATTAATACCCTCCGCTGGGTGCCCCGGTAATACACTTGTCTTCCGGCCTTTTTTACAGGGAATCGCTCATTAGCGTTAACTTTACTTAAAACAGGTATACTTGATAGCCATCGATAATGTACTGATAAGTGATGAAGTAGTGGAAGAGCAATTCGTATGCGACCTTACCAGGTGCAAAGGCGGATGTTGCGATGATGGAGACGCCGGCGCTCCGCTTGATAAAGATGAACTCCAGGTACTGAATGAGGTATATGAAACGGTTAAACCCTACATCACCAAAGAGGGCATTCGTGAAATAGAGAAAAGAGGAAAGTATCTGTACGACCAGGAATACGGATGGGTAACACCGGCCATAGAAGGTAAAATGTGTGCGTATGGATATAAAGACGCGGCCGGCATCACCAAATGCGGCATAGAGCAGGCATATAACGATGGTAAGATAACCTGGAAAAAGCCGATCAGCTGTCACCTGTTTCCTATCCGAATAAAGAAGACCAAACGCAACGAGCTTGTTAACTATGAACCCCGGGAAGATCTTTGTAAAGCGGCCTGCAGCCTGGGTAAAAAACTTAAAGTTCCCGTTTACCGGTTTCTAAAAGAGCCCATTATCCGGAAGTATGGTTCGGCGTTTTACAATGCACTCGAAAAAGTGGCCGTTGATTATTTTGAAGCAAAAAAACAAACCAGCCAATGACACAAACCTCCGCCACCTTTATAGCTAAAAGTACTATCAAAACCGCCGACCTCGATCACCGCAGAAAGATCAATTTTAATATAGGCAGGTATAATGCCGTAGTGCCTCAGGGGAAAAAACAGTTTAACCAGCTCGAACTGGCCCGGGAAAGAGCGAAGAATATCAAGTGGCGCGCCATAGAAAGTCTCGATCAGCACCTCGAACAGTTCGAATCCGCTTTTACGCAAAGAGGGGGCAAAGTGATATGGGCCGAAGATGTAAAGCAGGCGCAGGAGGCGATATTAAAGATATGCCGCGAGAAGAACTGTAAAACAGTGGTGAAAAGCAAAAGCATGGTGACGGAGGAAATAAAGATCAACGATTTTCTCCATGAAAATAATATTGAAAGTATTGAAACGGACCTGGGAGAATACATCCAGCAGTTGGATGGAGAAGCCCCCTATCATATCGTAACCCCCGCCATGCATAAAAGCAAGGAAGACGTTGCCAAACTGTTTCATGAAAAACTGCACACCCCCATTAACCTTTCTCCGGAGCAACTCACCCTGGTGGCAAGAGCCAATCTCCGGGAAAAATATGCGAATGCAGAAATTGGTATTACCGGGGCCAATTTCATCATCAGCGATACGGGCAGTATCGCCCTTACGGAAAATGAAGGCAATGGACGCCTGAGCTGCGCCCTGCCCCGCACGCATATAGTAGTGGTGGGCATAGAGAAAGTGATTCCTTCCCTCACCGATCTGGCCTTGTTCTGGCCCCTGCTGGCCACTTTTGGTACAGGACAGAAGGTAACGGTTTATAATACCATCATCTCCGGGCCACGCCAGCGTAATGAATCCGATGGTCCGGAAGAGATGTACGTGATATTGCTGGATAATGGCCGTACCAATATCCTCGCCGATCCCAAATCGAGGGAGAGCCTTTATTGCATACGTTGCGGAGCCTGCCTCAATGCCTGCCCGGTATATAAAAACATTGGAGGTCATGCTTACGGTACTACCTATAGCGGGCCTATCGGTTCCGTAATTACTCCGCACTTAAAAGAAATGGACGAATGGAAACATCTTAGTTATGCTTCTTCTCTCTGCGGTAACTGTACGGAAGTATGTGCGGTAAAGATCAACTTGCATGAATTGCTGTTGAACAACAGGAACGATTCTGTAAAATCGGGCGATACCACTTTTGCGGAGCGAACTGCCTGGAAGATTTGGACCCGGGCAAGTATGAGCCGCAAAATGATGAATATGGGTAATAGCCGTATTAAAAACTGGATGGTGAATAAAGTATTTAAAGGATGGACTGCCCACCACGCCGACCTCTCATTTGCAGAAAAAACATTTAACGAACAATGGACGGCCCGGCATTCCGGATAATGTGTTTCCCCGTTTTTTACTATCTTTCTTGAATGTTATTATTTGCGCAACAGGTAACGCCCCGGCTGCAATATATCTTCACCCTTCTGGCCAGGGAATTTTTTAATGAGCCCGTTCAATTTACCACCGATCCGGAAGTGTTCGGCCGGTACACGGGTATAGGCATCAATTATTCCAAACACCCCATCCGGGAAAATGAATTCTTTATACAAAGTGCCCACCTGCTCTTTGAAACGGACATAAGAGAGCAGCAGCTTTATCTGTTTGAACAGAACGGTTACAAAGCTTTTTTTCAGACAGGGGGAGATATGGGATTTGATGTACTGGCTGCGTCTTTTTACCTCGTTAGCCGCTACGAAGAATACCTGCCTTTCCAGGAAGATGCATATGGCAGGTATCCCCATACCAGTTCGCTTGCCTGTAAGGAAGAATTCATTCACCTGCCCCTGGTAAATATCTGGTTGAAGGACCTGCGCAGGATGCTGCAGCAAAAATATCCCGGTTTTTATTTTCATCGTCCGGGGTTTAAATTTCTTGCTACTTACGATATCGATATCGCTTATTCGTACCAGAGCAAGGGCTGGTTACGCAACCTGGGTGGTGCTATCCGCGCTTTACTACACGGTGAGTGGACATTGATGCTGGAAAGAATAAGAGTATTAAACGGTAAACAGAAAGACCCCTTCGATGCTTACGAGTGGCTGGATGCACTGCACTTATACTGTATGCCCAAAGCCTATTATTTTTTTCTGGTGGCAGATAAAACGGGGGCGTATGATAAAAACATTCACCCTTCCAAACAGGTGATGCAACGGTTGATAAATTATTCGGGTGCCGGGTACACGGTGGGCATTCATCCTTCCTGGCAGAGCGGAGATAAAGAACCTTTACTGAAGGAAGAAATACAAACACTCGAAACCATTGCCGGAAAAAAAGTAACGCATAGCCGCCAGCATTATATACGGCTTACCCTTCCGCAGACTTACCGTAAACTTCTGGAAGCGGGTATCAAAAAGGACTTTTCTATGGGCTATGGAAGCATCAACGGTTTTCGCGCCTCCATAGCTTCTTCTTTCAACTGGTACGATCTGCAAAAGGAAACCACCACCGACCTGGTAGTATATCCATTCTGCTTCATGGACGCCAATGCCTACTATGAACAACAGCTTTCTCCCCGTCAGGCTTTCGATGAAATGATGTACTACTACTATACCGTCAAAAAAGTGAACGGACTCATGATCACCATCTGGCATAACCATTTCCTGGGCACCGATTCTCATTTTAAAGGGTGGCGCGAAGTGTATGAAATATTCCTGAAAGAAGAAGTATACTGGGACAGGTAGATCAATGCCTGAAATGACGCATACCCGTCATTACCATGGCCAGGTTATGCTGCCGGCAGTATTCGATAGAGTCCTTATCCCTAACAGAACCTCCCGGCTGAATAAACGCCGTTATGCCCGCCTGGTGACCAAGCTGCACACAGTCGTTAAAAGGGAAAAAGGCATCACTGGCCATCACCGCATCTTTTAAATCGAAACTGAACTGCCTTGCTTTTTCTATCGCGTGACGCAGTGCATCGATACGGCTGGTTTGTCCGCAGCCCTTGCCTACCAGTTGTTTGTTCTTTACGAGGGCGATAGCGTTCGACTTCAGGTGCTTGCAAACCAGGTTGGCAAATTCCAGGTCTGCTTTTTCATTAACCGTTGCGGGCCTTCCGCCTGCGTCTTCCCATTTGGTGTAACTGCCCTCATCCTGCTGCTGGCTAAGCACTCCGTTTAATAAAGATTTATACTGAAAAGGAGTGTTCGTACGGGCCACCTGCTGCAACAGGATCCGGTTCTTTTTGGCTTTTAAAACAGTTAATGCCTCTTCGCTGAAAGAGGGGGCTATCAGCACTTCAAAAAACAGCTCGCTGATGGCTTCGGCTGTTGCCTTGTCCACCTCCGCGTTACATGCCAGCACCCCGCCGAATGCACTTTCCGGATCTCCGGCTAATGCCGCATCCCAGCTTTCTTTTAAAGTGGGCCGCGATGCGATGCCGCAGGGGTTGGTGTGTTTTACGATGGCAAACGTGGTCTCGCTGAATTCCTGTATCAGCTGCACGGCTCCGTCTACATCCACCAGGTTATTATAAGAAAGCTCCTTGCCATTCAGTTGTATAAACAGTTTACCGATATTGCCATAGAAAATACCTTGCTGGTGCGGATTCTCTCCATAACGCATTACAGTGGCCTGCTGGTCGAACGGGTTAAAATGACTGGTATGCATAAAATAATTGGAAATGGCGATATCGTATCCGGAGCATACATTAAATGCCTTTATCGCAAACTCCCTGCGCTGCTCAAGTGTCGTTTCTCCTTTCTGTTCTTTTAGTATCTGTTCCAGCAGGGCGTAGTCCTTTTTAGAAGCTACTACCACTACGTCTTTATGGTTTTTTGCTGCCCCGCGTATCATGGATGGCCCGCCGATATCTATTTTTTCAATAATGGCTTTCTCGTCGGTAGTGCTGGCCACCGTTTCTTCGAAAGGATAGAGGTCAACGATCACCAGGTCGATTTCAGGGATATGGTATTCCGCCATTTCCCTGCGGTGTTGTTCATCATCTCTTTTACCAAGTATGCCTCCAAATACTGCCGGGTGTAATGTTTTAACTCTCCCGCCCAGTATCGATGGGTAGGTAGTGAGCGACTCTACCGGCAAACAGGACATGCCCAATGATTCTATAAATGTTTGTGTACCACCGGTTGAATAAATGATGATACCCAGCCTATCAAGTTCTCTGATAATATTTTCAAGTCCATCTTTATAAAAAACGGAAATAAGCGCAGATTGAATTTTTTTCGACATAATATAAATTTGAAAAGAGCGGCAAAGCTAAGGAAATGAGCGGTATAATGAAATCCATTAACAAATACTAGCTTAACCCAAATCACCCGATTATTGAAGCGATAAATACTTACTATTCTCCTCATTTAAGCCTCAATGACACCTTTCATCTTAAGGTCATCATAAGGTATTTATCAGGTAATCGTACCATTTTTTGATTAAAAACCCAACAATTACCTTATTAATGCCCTATCTTTACTTGATTATCTAAGGTAACATGTAGGTTTTATAAAGGCAACTTATACTCAATTTATATTATGGCAACAAGCGAAAACATACTTTTAAAAAAAGCTTCCGGGCATCTTGGAAAGCAATTGGTCATTAAACAATATGGCGACAAAACCGTATTAAGCGCTTACCCCGATATGAGCAAACGGAAGCTCAGTTCCAGGCAGCTGGCGGTCAATGAGACCATGGCAGAAGCCAACGACTATGCAAGGAGTACACTGGCCGACCCGGATCTAAGCGGCCCCGCGCAGGTGCGGCTGAATGTTACCCGTAATAAATTGTATACTTCCCTGATACGTGAGTTTTTCGCCAATAAGAAAGAATATGAAGACAAGAACAAGGAAAGGCAGGTAGCTGACCATTGATAGCTCAATCTTTTTTTGTCCTAATTCTTATTAATTGCATGGACAACAGAATAATACCATACAAAACCATCACCTGGTAAAAAGATACGACCAGGTTTTTCGTAAGTGCAAAAGGCATTTTCTCCATATACTCAATAAAACCATTCAGCATAAAAATCAACCGCTCTGTTAAATACCCTGTCCAATGGGCCAACGGCGGATAAAAGGAAAACGTGCATAGTGCTATTTCCATTACCAGTATGACGCTGGACAATGGCACAGCCACCATATTGGTAAGCAGGAAGAGGTTAGGAAACTGCTGAAAATAATAAAGACAGATCGGCACCGTAAGCACCTGGGCGGCCAGGGTGACAGCCGCCATTTTCCATACGCCATCCAGTAGCTTGTTTTGAACATACAGGATATTGTACAAGGGGTTCATAAAAATAACGAGACTAAGCACAGCCAGGTAAGAGAGCTGGAAGCCGGCGTCGAATAACCATAACGGGTTATAACAAAGCAACAGGAAAGCGGAAGCCGCCAGGCTATTGTAAATACCATTTTTGCGCCCGAGACTTTTACCCAGCACGATTCCCGAGAACATAACGGCCGATCGTAAAACGGACGGAGATCCGCCCGCCAGTAAACTGAACACCCACAGAGCCGCCAGCAGTATCACCGGTTTGGCCCACCGGGTATAAGCTCCGCGGGGTAATGCCCGCAGTACCAGTAAGAGTATGGTATAAATAAGGCCTACATGCAAACCAGATATGGCGATCACATGCACCACTCCGGTATTCACATAAGATTGAACAAGCGTTTTGTCCAGGTCGTCCTTATACCCGATCAGTAGTGCTTCTGCCATCCCTGCTTCCTTTTTCCCGGTTACGTAAGTGCGCAATATGCGAAGTGTTCTTTCCCTCAGGAAAAAAAGGAATTCGCCAAAGAATTTCTCCTCTCTGCCCGGCAACAACAGGTAAGAGCTGCGTTTTAAAAAAGACTGATGATAAATATTCTGCAGCGCGCAATAGCTCCGGTAATCGAACCCGGTAGCATTCGGAAAGTTTTTAATGGGGGACAGGGTTGCTTTCATCAACAGGCGATGCCCCTGTTTTACACCGGCGGCCCTGCCATCCTTACCCAGGTATAAAATTACACGCCCGTTCACTGTAATGAAACGATCTTTAACGATCATTTTTTCAACTATTGCTAACGCCCTATACGAGCGGGGTTTTTCAGATAGCGGTTCCTCTATGCGAACTAACAGTATCGATTCCTGCAGCGGCTTCCGGCCTATCCATTCCTGTTTATTTCTTTCATCCCTTACGTACACCAGCAAGCTCCCCATGAAAAACAGCAACAGGTTAAAGCTCCATCCGAAAATGTAACTAAAATAGAAACGCCAGGACAGTCTGCTTATACTGAATATTATTATCAAAACAGTGCAACCTGTTAACCCGCATAACAGTGCAGTAAACGTAAACGCATGATACCACTGCACAAAAATGCCGGCCGAAAGCGGAATGATATAACGGATAAACGGGGCTTCTTTCCATAAAGGCAGGGCAGGATACTTCATGCCGTAAATTAGAAAAAGCCGGCAAGCTAAAAAGGGGGGAAACACCCTTTTATCTAATCATTTTTACCGTAATGTTAAGCGTAATATAAATTAAGTAAGCAATCATTTATTTGCTTAAATACATACTCCTGTCCTTATAAAGCTGCCGGAAATAAGGATCTCTCAAATCTTTAATAAACCGGATCGCTTCACCAGTACTCTTCATTTCCGGCCCCAGTTCCTTATTAACACCCGGGAATTTGTTGAAGCTGAATACAGGCTCTTTAATAGCAAATCCCTTCAGTTTCTTTTCATACTTAAAATCTTTCAGCGTATTGACACCCAGCATTATCTTGGTGGCTATATTAAGGTAAGGAATCTGGTAGGCCTTTGCAATAAAGGGAGTGGTTCTTGAGGCGCGGGGATTGGCTTCTATCACAAAAACGTTGTTATCCTTAATGGCGAACTGGATATTTATCAGCCCTTTTATGTTGAGTGCCCTGGCAATCTTCTCTGCATAATGCTCCATAGTGGTAACTACCAGGGGGGTGAGGTTAAATGCGGGCAATACCGCGTTGCTGTCGCCGCTATGGATACCAGCCGGTTCTATATGTTCCATTACTCCCATTACATGAAAATTCTCTCCGTCGAATATGGCATCTATTTCCGCTTCCTGGCAGCGATCCAGGAAATGGTCGATCAGTATCTTATTGCCGGGAAGATGCTTAAGCAGGCTGATAACCGCTTTCTCCACATCCTCGTCATTAATTACGATCCGCATGCGCTGTCCGCCCAGTACATAGCTGGGACGCACCAGCACCGGGTAATGTACCCGGTTGGCAACGGCTATGGCTTCGTCAACCGAATGGGCGGTACCGTACTCCGGATAAGGGATATTGAGTTCTTTCAGCATATCGCTGAAGCGTCCGCGGTCCTCCGCTATATCCATGCTGTCGAATGAAGTGCCTATTATTTTGATTCCTTTATTGTGCAGGCGCTCTGCCAGCTTAAGGGCCGTTTGTCCGCCCAGTTGCACGATCACGCCTTCGGGCTTTTCGTGTTCCACTATTTCCCACAGATGCTCCCAGTACACCGGCTCGAAGTATAGTTTATCGGCTATATCAAAATCGGTGGAAACGGTTTCCGGGTTACAGTTTACCATAATGGCTTCATAGCCCGCTTCCTTGATGGCCAGCAGTCCGTGTACGCAGCAGTAGTCGAACTCTATACCCTGGCCGATCCGGTTAGGACCGGAGCCGAGTACGATGATCTTCTTTTTATCCGTCACCTTGCTTTCCGAAGCCCCGCTGTTTTCGAACGTAGAGTAGAAATAGGGTGTTTTGGCTTCAAATTCCGCGGCACAGGTATCTACCATTTTGAACACGCGGGTGATGCCGGCCGCCTTTCTTTTTTCGTACATCGTATCTTCCGTACCGTCGTTTATGATCCGGCAGATCTGTTCATCGCTGAAACCCATGCGCTTGGCATCTTTCAGCAGGTCGAGCGGCAGGGAGTCGAACTTATATTTAGAAAGCTCCTTTTCCATATTACAGATCTTCTGTATTTCGTAAAGGAACCAGCGATCGATGCCGTTGGTGGCTTTGGAAATGGTGCCTACGGAAATACCGGCCATCAGGGCATCTTTTATGCGGAAGATACGGTCCCACTTCGGTGTCTTGATGTATTCCAGCAGTTCTTCCGCATGCATCAGGCTTTTGCCGTAATAGCCCAATCCTACGGCGTTGTTCTCCAGGCTCTGGCAGGCTTTCTGCACGGCTTCCGTAAAGCTGCGCCCTATAGCCATTACTTCACCCACGCTTTTCATCTGTAATCCGAGGGTATCATCGGCTCCTTTAAATTTATCGAAGTTCCAGCGGGGTATTTTAACGATCACATAATCCAGAGCCGGTTCAAAATAAGCCGATGTAGTTTGGGTGATCTGGTTTTGTAGTTCATCGAGGCTATAACCTAGGGCCAGCTTGGCGGCAATCTTGGCAATGGGATAACCCGTGGCTTTGGAGGCTAACGCGGAAGACCGGCTTACCCGCGGGTTTATTTCAATGGCGATTATTTCTTCTGTATCCGGGTTCAACGCGAACTGCACATTGCAGCCGCCGGCAAAATTACCCAGGTCACGCATCATGCTGATGGCGGTATTGCGCATGAGTTGGTAAGCGGTATCGCTCAGCGTCATGGCAGGTGCTACGGTAATGGAGTCCCCCGTATGTACCCCCATCGGGTCGAAGTTTTCTACGGTACAGATGATCACCACATTGTCATTGGCGTCTCTTAATAATTCCAGTTCAAACTCTTTCCATCCCAGTATCGCTTTTTCTACCAGCACTTCATGTATGGGCGATGCCTGTAGCCCCCGGTTGAGGGCTTCGTCGAGGTCGTCTTTTCCGTGAACAAAACCGCCGCCTGTTCCTCCGAGGGTAAAGGAAGGCCGTATCACCAGTGGGAAGCCGATCTCCTGGGCAAACTCCTTTCCTTCCAGGTAAGAGTTGGCCGTTTTCGCTGTGGCCACCGGTATTTTCATTTCTATCATCCATTGTCGGAATTTTTCCCGGTCTTCCGCCTTATCGATCGCTTTGATGTCGACCCCTATCAGGCGTACCTGATATTTTTCCCAAATGCCCAGGTCTTCTGCCTCTTTGGCGAGGTTAAGGGCCGTTTGGCCACCCATGGTAGGCAGCACGGCGTCTATATTATTCTCTTCCAGTATTTGTTCTATGCTCTCTACCGTAAGCGGCAGCAGGTATACCTTATCCGCCATCATGGGATCTGTCATAATGGTGGCTGGGTTACTATTGATAAGAATCACTTTCACCCCCTCTTCCCGCAGGCTGCGGGCAGCCTGGGAGCCGGAATAATCAAACTCGCAAGCCTGCCCTATGATGATGGGCCCTGAACCGATAATTAAAACGGACTGTATGGAATTGTCTTTTGGCATTTGAATTAAGATAGATGATCGAAAAAACACAAATTGCGCAAAAGTAAGGTAGTGGAAGTGATTATAAAAATCTTTCAGTTACCACTACTCTGTAGTTATTGAAAACAGGTATTGAATGACATAGAAAAGGCACTGGCGTGCTCCTTATGGAACCTGGCCTGTGCCTCATGCAAATTATGTAGAATAAGTTAATTGTGAAAAGATGCGATCTCGATATCATCGAGCAGTACGCCACCTCTGCGGGCAATAGACTTCTTTTCCGCTATTTGTTTGCGGTTTTCATATTTGCTTTTGATCTTAAAGATCCATTTTTGCCTGGCTTCCTCTCCTTTGAGGGCACCTACAAAAAATCCTCCTGTAAACAATAGGAGGAATAGTAGCCTGAGTTTAATTAATTTCATGACTCCTCCGGTTTAATGTGGTATAATTTATTCCTATTCTAAAGACAGCTAAAGTATGCCAAAAGCTGTACCATTTTAAAAAAAGTACAAAAAATTATCATTAATTAATCCTTCTTTAACAACGCTTTCAGGCTATTTTTACACATAAGATGGAAAATGATGATTAATAAACGTTTTTGGGTCGTTTTAGGATTTTTAACTTGTTCTTTTTCACTTTTTTCACAAATATTCTCACCAAAAACGTATCCTGACGGATATTTCCGTAATCCGCTGAACGTCGCGCCCAGCCTGGCCGGGAACTTTGGGGAATTGAGGCCCAATCATTATCATATGGGCCTTGATTTTAAAACCCAGCAAAGAGAAAATTTACCGGTATACGCTTCGGCGGAAGGGTATATTTCCCATATAAAAATTGAGCCGGGAGGGTTTGGAAGAGCCATTTATATAGATCATCCGAACGGATTCACCACAGTCTATTGCCACTTGAATAATTTTGTCCCAAAACTGGAGATTTTTCTCAAAGAGCAACAATATCAGCAGGAAAGCTGGCGTGTATTTCTTACCCTTCCTCCCGGACTGTTCCCTGTTAAAAAAGGAGAGTTCATTGCATATAGCGGAAATACAGGAGGCTCCCAGGGTCCGCACACTCATTTCGAAATAAGAACTACGGAGGGTGATGTAAATGTCAACCCGATGTTATTCGGTTTTGATATACCGGATAATACCCGTCCTACTATATTGCGGCTGGCGATATATGATCGCACGAGGAGTGTATATGAGCAGATGCCGCGGATAATACCGGCTAAAAGATCCGGAACCGCTTTCGTTACTGCACCTGGATTAATCACCGTTTCATCTCCCCTGGTCAGTTTTGCCATTACCGCTTACGACACGCATACCGGTTCCTCCAACCTGAATGGCATTTATGAAGCAGTTCTTTACGATAATGATCGACCGGTAACCGGTTTCCAGATGGATGCTATCCGTTATGAAGGCACCCGGTATCTCAATGCGCATATAGACTATCGTACAAAAGCTAACGGAGGTCCATACCTGCAGCACCTGAGCAGGTTGCCGGGTTATGTCAAT
>JANNOM010000027.1:0-73055 GCA_031399065.1 Chitinophagaceae bacterium | reverse complement strand
AATTCATTTATATTTCTTACCGATACATTTGGCATTTTTTTGAATATTTCTTGCATATATTTTCTATGATTAGCTCCGACAATAACAACCACTTTTTTTGCACCTAAAGTTCTGGCTTTAGTTACAACATTTTCGCACATTCCCTGATTTCTCATTAACCACCAATGTATTTGCGAAAGCATTTCCTCTTTTGGGAAGTCTTTTTTATCATACATTTCTTGAAAATAAAAATCTCCCGACGCAGAAATATCAGACGCTTCATCAGTATTTAACCATTCCGTTACGTTTTTTGAGTTTTTTTCAACACTACCATATTTTTCAAATCCTTTATCTCTGTTAATTAGCATTGTTTTTAACTCATTTGCATAGGTCGTCAGTGTGTCTTTTTTGAGATCTTCAAATTTATTGTAGAATGCTAATGCTGATGCAGACCAGTTCAAATCGTAATCTTGACAATCCATAGGATATAATTCTTGAATTCCCATCTCCTGCATCATTGGGAAAGCAATAAGTGCATATTCAGAGGTTTTCAATCTTTTCATACTTCGTCCTTTTACATCTAATTGCGGGCTAAGTATTTTATTTACATAGTTTTCAAGTTCAATATTAGGTAATTGTTGTAGATTATTAAAAACTTGCCAAAACTGATAATGTCCATTTGAAACATCTTGATTAAGATAGTAAGCGTGTGCTAAACCAGTTTTTAAATAATAATCTTTTGGATTTCGCAATGATAATTTTTTTAAACTGTCAATGACCTTTGGAAGTTTCTCTGATGTTATATATCTATTTTTTCTAAGTGTTTCAAGACGTTTGACATTCTCTTGCTTACACCAATAATCCATAATATTTTGCTCATCTTCTTTACTCAAAAACTCTCCAAAAAAGGCAGTTGGTTTAAATTTTTTGATCTTACTTTTAATATTTGAAAGGTCTTGTTGAGGATAGTTACTGTAGTTATGTGATGCTCCTATCAATAACACATCCATCTTTTGCGCATATATGTTAAATGATATAAAGAAGAATATAATGAAAGAATATTTCATATTTAAAGCAGTTATCAAAATACATTTAGTTTTTTAAAAAAGCCTCTCCAATACCAGTAACATCCTCAGCCGTATTAGAAAGAATGACAACCCCTATCTGTCGCTTTTTGTCGAAACCCACAAAAGAACGAAATCCACCAGTACCACCAGAATGATGCAGGTAATTTCTTGCTTGCCCTTGTTCAATACGCCATCCCAGTCCTATTGCATTATCTTTATCTTGAAAAGTCAAATGGTGTGTTAACAACAATGCTTTTTTTAGGTTAGTTGGAGACTGACCAAGTTGAGCCTGAGTGTAGCGAATCATATCATTTAATGTCGATTTGATTGCACCTGATCCTTGCAATGAACCAAGATCCCAATCGGATGTCACCTCACCTTTGGCTGTATATCCTTGCACCAAAAAAGGAATAGCTCTCTCATTTAAACTGATTCGTGTGCTTTTCATCTGTAATGGGACGCATATTTCTTCTTCAACCAGTTGCTCAAAACTTCTGTGAGAAATATCTGCTAAAATATTACCCAAAAGGCCAGCTCCATAGTTAGAATAAGAGAATTGGCTCCCGGGCTTCACCGTGGGGCTAAATAATTTCAAATAGCTAAGCAGAGAATCACGGTTGTAATGCTTATATGGATCTTCAGGATTGACATTACCTAAAAAAATATTTGAAGGTAGCCTTGGAAGTCCTGAGGTGTGATTTGCTAGATTGATAAGCTTTATATACACATCTTCATATTTGAGCGTTGGAATGGAACTGGGGAGAAATTTGTTGATTGGATCTTTTAGGCTTATCTTCTTTTTTACTACTTGTAAGGCAAGCAACAAAGAAGTAAATGTTTTCGTTACAGACCCAATTTCAAAAATGGAAGTTGCTGGATCAGGAAGTTGTGAGCCTCCTTTGACTACTTCACCATAGCAATATTTATACACATTTCTATCTTCAATAATCGCTATACATAATCCTGTAGAATTTTCTTGTTGAATATAAGGCCTCACAAGCCTTTCAACCAGGCTATCAATAGAATTAACCATAGGGTTATCAGAAGGGATAAAATAGATTTTCTCCATTTTTTTCAATGGAATTGGAGTGAAATTGAACCTCAGTATTTTGCCGTATTCATCTACTCTTAAGAAGAGTATTTGTTTGTCATTTTCAAAATCCGCAAGATATGTAAAGCCATCTTCCTTTGGTTCTTTAAAGGTCAGCCCTTTCCATTTTCCCGATCTGAGATTGAATTTCTTTAGTCCTTCGGAAAATTTATCAACATCCATTTTTTTCTGATATGCAGATGAAGTTAACACATAAGTGTTTAAAGGATCTTCTGTGTTAAAAGCATGCAGTAATAATACACTTACAGAATCATGCACCTGTTTTAAATTTTGTGCTCCTGTAGTACTGGTAGTCAGCAGAACAAAAAGGCTTATAATGTATTTTAAGAAATTTTTCATTAAATAGAATTTAGTCACTTGAGTATTTTACAGGGTTATGGATTTTGAAAGGTTGCAGCCAACGTGCGTATTGTCGTTTATACGAATGTAGTCGTTTTTCTGTCAAAAAACATCCGCATTGATTTTCATTGAAATATAGAGGTTTTGCACAATTTTTAACGCTTAGAAAACTTGCGACATCGGTTCCTTTGTCAAGTAGATGAGTGGTAAAACTATGCCTTAACATGTGCGTACCCCCGCTTTCTGTGATACCGGATTTTGCTTTTGCGGCTTGGATAATTAATTCCAGCCTTCTAATGCTATAGTGTATTGTTCTGTCCTGCCCTTCAAACAAATACTTTTGCGGCTTATAGATTTCAACATATTCATTTAATATAGTAATCATCACCGGACTAAGACCTACCATCCTGTCTTTTTTTCCTTTAGCCCGTCTGATAAATAAAAGTTTCCGGTTAGTATCTATGTCCTGTTTCTCGAGATTAGTAATCTCACTCAAAGTTGACTGGCTGTAACTTTTAAGCTTAAATGTTGTTGCAACGTAGGGATGACATGCAGATTCACCTGTTGGCTGGGTGTTGTACCATTTATTGAGGTCTTAATCCGGGAATTGTTCAGCGAATGGCTATGTATTAATTTGTTATTGGGTGAAGATTCCGGAACATTAGAGCACAAAGCTCCAAGTTTGCACGTCACCCCGCCTGACGCAAAACCCGTGTTAGCTGTTAGGCGTTTTTGTCTTTCTGTACATATCCTAATATTTCAACCCATGATTTTTGAGGTCTGCTTTTTGGATAGCCGTTTTCAGCACGAAACTTTTTTCGTTCTTCCGTAAAGTCCCACCACGTTTTTTTCGTGTCGTGTGTGTTTGCAAAGTTTACTACTAATCTGAACTGGTCTTCAACGCAAGGGTCTGTCCAATATCCTTTTTTTAGTTCGTATTCATCTGTCAGTTTTGCACCGTTTTTGTTTTTTAGTTCGTTTAGCGAATGGTAACCTAAAAACACAAGGTCTTCGGCAAATTTTATTCCGATTGACGGAACAGTTTGAAATTCTGCTAACGCATAAATTTCTTTTGCTCGTTCGGTTGTAGTGTTAAGCAATACTTCTAGTTCGTCTGTTGCAAAGTCAAGAATGCCTGCAATTTTGATTTTGTTCTTTCTCAAATTTGCTTTTTCAACGTCTGTCAGTGGTAGTTTTATGTTTGTCTTACTTTTCATCTTCAGTAAAAGTCAGCAAATAGCCTTTGTTGTCATTTTTTCTTTTTCGGTTTTGGTGCTGGTAATTCATTCAGTGATATTCTAACTAATTCACTTAACCATTCGCTGTCTTCAATTTTGTCTTCTATTAAAAAACTCGGCTTTGCTCCTTCGTATGGCGGTGCTTCAACAACATTTCCTATAAACGTACGCCCTGAATTTGTTGGCTTGATAGATAGTTTATTATCACATATTAGCCCAAATAGTTTTCCGTCTGAATAAATGCCGTATTCACCAAACATCTTTTTAGCAGTTATTTCTCCTGACTTTTTGATTTGATCTAATACAAAATCTACAAAGTTTATTTCGGACGCCATTAGTTAGTTTTTTAGTTGAAAGTGAGGATTGTAAATCAAGCCTATTACATTTCCAAATGGGTCTTTAACAGTCGCTGTCATTAAATCTCCACCAACGCTATATGGTTTTTCATTTTCGGTCGCTCCTAATTCAATTAGTCGGTCAAAAGTTGCTTGAATGTTTTCTACTCCCCAATAAGAAACTACACTTTCAACTTTATCAAAAGTTGGGTTATCTTCTGGTTGAAGTCCAAGTTCGTAACCTTTAATGTTGAAACCAACATAATAGGGTTCGTTGTAATAAGGATTAGTTTCAAATGCGTTTGAATACCATTCAGTCGCTTTTTGAATGTCTGAAACTTTGTAAATTGTTGTTCTAAGTCCTAACATAATATTTCTTTCTATTTGTTAATTTTCGTTTTGTTGAAGATTGTCGTTTTTCTACGCTTACCGCTAACGTGCGTATTGTCGTATATACGAATGTAGTCGTTTTTCTCTCAAAAAATATCCGCATTGATTTTCAGCGAAATATAAAGGTTTTGCACAATTTTTAACGCTTGGAAAACTTGCGAAATACAACTCCGTTATTCTAATTTCCTATAAAAAATCCTTAATATCTCTAGCGGACTTACAATATTGAGCGTGTCCTTATTGGTCACATGCAGGTAACGAAGGGTTGTTTTTAGATCATTGTGCCCTAAAAGTTTTTGAATAAAAACGACGTCAATGCCGTGCCTCAGGCGAAGACGCACCGGGACCGCCCAGTACGCGGAACCCAGGCGTTTACGGCTCATATCGTCTCATTTTTTGAAGAGTCGCTTCCACCAATTCACGATGCCGTAGATAAGAACAGAAAACACCCCCGGCAATAACAATGTCCTCCAGGTCAGTGGCCAACAATAACCGGTTTATTCACCTTGTTTCGGGTATTCTTATATCCCCTGGGAGCTATAGTCACATGCCTTCCTTCTTATATGGCCCTGCACATACCGGCGGTCACGTTAAGGGAACGGCGGTCGTTCCCCACTTCCGGGGCGGACAGGTAAAAAGCCAGCATAATTTTGTTTTCCGGGATGTTCAGGTCAATAGGCTGCTCAAGTGCTTGCGTTTCTACGCCCAACTTGTTCAGCCGGTGTATCATCATCTAAGCATCACCATAGACATCACTCTTCGTTCGCTTCTCTAAAGTCTCTCGTTCGACCACAGTCTAACCAGATACCTTCCAGATACCTTAGAGAGGCGAACGAGATAATTATGGTTACCCTATCACCAAGATGGCTTTATTTACAACTTTACTAGTTTTATAACTTTTCGTTCCTTTCCCTGCGTTATAATTGCGAAGTACATCCCTGCCCTAAGCCTACCGCCCACTTCTACCTGATTTGTTTGACCGGAAACGCTTATTCCTTGTTCAATGATCCGGCCGTTGACGTCTGTTAATTGAAGATGAATTCTTTCTGTAGAATAAGTGCTAAAACGGAGTCTGAAAACATTGGCAGAAGGATTGTTATAACGAATATCTAATCTGGAAGAACTGCTTTCCAAAATGGATTCGTCCTGCTTTTTAAATGATGACAAGATTGAAAGATCGCTCCTCGATCCAGCAAAAATTGCTGAGGAATCGATGACTTTTACACGTATCACCTTATTATACAAGCCGGCGATGAACTCATTTCCTGGAAGGGGGATGATCTTCCGCCAGGAATCGGCCAGCGATTTGTCTGCGGACCCGTATGCCCAATTAATCTGGTCTGTAGTGTCTGCCTTTGCCAGTATGAAATTATTATAGAAAAGAGGGCGAAGGTTGGCGTACCAGCCCCCATTTACATCTGCTGTAAGTACTAAAGACGGGGCAGTTCCGAATTGGCTTGAAACAGCCACATTTGTGTAGTTGGTGGTTCTGATCTGGTTGAAGCCGCTATCAAAGCTAAGGGCATTGATATTGAAAGCGCCGGGCTGGGCCTGGGCAGTGTCTTGTGCCAGGTAATGAAATTGGTTAGTAGTGGAGTTGAAGATCACATTACTGAGTATGGAAGGATAATTACCGGGGCGCCCATAAGGAACTTCAGCCGTTTTTATTATCGACCCATCTGAAAGAGAACGTCGCACGAAATACTGCTGATAGTTATTGATCGACTCTATAGAAAGAATAGTACTGTCATCTGGAGGAAAAAGATTGATGAAAGAAACATCATTGAGGTCTGATGTAGTAACAATAGTACCAGAAGTAGCAATTGCCAATATACGTGATCCCAGCACGCTGAGGAAACGGGCATCGTAACGGTTGAAAACTATGAATGTAATTCCGTTTTTCGCATGTTGGGAAAGAGCAAATCCATAATTACCTTGTGTGGGACTCAAATCTTTCGACACCACGAGGTTGCCGTTTGCATCTAGCCGGTAGAATTGTACGGATCGCCCAAGGCGAATATATTTTACCAGTATAACTCCGCCATCTGCTATTGGAAACAATTGAAAGTAGTAATTGCCTGTAGTTTTAAAAGGCAATGTTTTTTTATAAATCTGAACCTGTCCGTTAAGGTCAATCTTATTGAAATAGAGTTGGAGATCATCGTAAGTTCCCGAAATTGTGAAGAATACGATGGCTGAATCAGAAGTCTTGATATAGGGTTGGTCTGTATTATTTAGAAGAGTCGGAGATCCTATATCGCGACTCCATGTAAATTGAAACTGCGGGTCGTTTTGCGCACGACCAGTATGAGAGAAGAAGAAAAATAAGGTGAACAAACAGGGGTATAGAGGTTTCATATATAAAATTTCATTAAAGCTAACACAAAAGCATTTCCTTAACATTAAGCCTGCATTATTAAATTAATATGCATTAATTGGGATAAATAGTAAAAATTAAAAAGGCTGTCCCATATTTGAAAATATGGGACAGCCTAACTTCATTAAATCAGTTTCACTTTCATTGCCTTCTTTCCACCACTTGAATTCCATTTTTGCAGCAGAGCCATGTAAAGACTAATACGGGTAGTACTAATCCTCGCATCTTTTCAACAGCATTGTAAAACTTAATCAAATCCAAACACAATGTCGTGTGCAGGCAAGTCGTAAACTAATTATTCTGCTTACGATAATCAAATGGAGTTTTTGCTGTCCATTTTTTAAATGCTCTCACAAAACCACTTGGCTCTGAGTAACCCAGTATAGATGAAATTTCCTTTATGGGTGATGAGCTATTTTGTATGTAATTTATAGCTAAAAACTTTCTTACTTCTTCTACTATCTGAAGATAGGAAATCCCTTCTGCCTTAAGTTTTCGCTGCAATGTTCGTACACTCAAATTGAAGTTTCCTGCTACGGTATCAATAGAAAACGAATTCAAATAATAATTTGCAATCAGAAAATTGAATATTTTTTTTGAAAAGTCACCATTCAAAGAATTTGATTGTTGTAGTTTGTTTATTCTGGTTATCAGTAAATTTTGAATTTCATAATTGGCTGTAATGATTTTTGATTGCAGATATTCTTTATCGAACTCTATAAAATAATGCTTGCTTTTCCTTGCCGTGCATTTTAAAATGTTTTCATATTCTTTGTCAAACGCTCTTTTATATGTGGGTAAGCCGGCTTCTATTGGTTTGGGATTTTTTAGTAACAACCCTTTCAGTTCATAAAGCGTAAAGGCAATTAAAAAATCTCCCATTTGATTAGCCGACGTTGAAAAAGTATCAAAACCAGTTTTTTTCTGAAAATTAATAGTAAATGTCTTTGGCTTTTCTTCCACCTTCATCGTATAAAAATCAGTAAGTAAATAAATAAGCGAACATACTTGCTGCAAGGCATTTTGTACAGTAGCACTTGTTTGGATAACCTGACCAACCACATTTAAAGCTGCAACCTGCATTGTGGCTCCAAAATGTAGACCTGCTAACTCATCTCCAGAAAGTATAACAATATTTTTCCAAATATTTTCTAATTCCCAGTTTTCTATCTCGAATGTTGTGGTGTTATTTAATGAATGAAGAGAAATCCCTGATAGTGATGCAATTTTATAAGAATCAATATTTCTTTCTTCACAAAATACTAGCAATGCTTGCAAAAATGTTTGTCTATAATTCATTTGACAAAAGTATATATTCTCAGCACTACTTTACAACGGATTGGCGTGAAATGTCAATGATATGTCGTGTGATGATAACAATCGGATCTTGAACAAAAAATACCTTTGTCGAAACTAAAATCAAAATTATGACACTAAAAAATGTATTAATGATAAATGCTGTCAGTTCTGGAGCTACAGGACTCTTACTTGTAGCGATGCCAGCATTATTTGCAAACCTTTTCAAGGTAAATAAAATTATTCCGTTTGTGGAAGTTGGTATTTTTTTGATTCTGTTTTCCTTGTTTGTTATTGTAGCTGCACATCAAAGCCCTATTCGTAAAGGTTGGATCAGGTTCATTATTGGTATAGATATAACCTGGGTTATGGCCAGTATTATAACAGTTGTAGCATTATTTTCATTAATAAGCACGGTTGGTTCTATAATCATACTCGCCATTGGTGGGTGGGTAGGTTTAATGGCTTACTTACAAACAAGAAATCTAAAAATTGCTTAATTATGGACAGTACAAGAACAGTAGTAGAGAACTTTCTTAGTCATTTGCAGAAAAGAAATTTAGAAAAGCTTGTCAATTTATTTGATGACCAGATCGAGTGGCTGATACCCGGGAATACAACTGATATAAAGTGGTTGGGCAAGAGGAGTACTAAGTCGGAAGCACGAGATTTTTTTATTACAATATGGGCTGCGACTGAACCTGTGTCTGCCGAAATGAGTAAAATTTTTATTGACGAATCCGATGTTGCCCTTTTAGGTTCGTTTAGCACAAAGATGCTAGAAACAAACAACATTGTAAATTCTGTTTTCTCCATACATTTTATTGTCAAGGGAGGCAAAATTACCAAATACACTTTACTAGAAGATAGCTATGCGGTCTCAAAGTCATTATTGCATTGACAACTTTGAGAAGCGTGAATGATTTGAGGGTGCGTATACGGTTTGCTTGCACATAACGGTTACAAATCGGCGAAGTGAAGGACTTTTAGCACTAAAGTTCATACGAAGCACAAATGTTTGTCTCGAAATAAATGTTTCTACGAAGCGCGTCAGCCTGTCTTTTGCCAAGCCGATGTTAGCGGTTCGTTGTTCCTCTAGTCACTATTAGCCGCTAGTATTTGTCAAACAAGTTTCTCATTTGTTGAACCTACAACTTTCAAAACCTCTGCTTTATGAGTTCCGTTCAGCCCACTTTCATCTCGTATCCTTTGAAATTCAAGAAATGAAGGTACGTGCAAAATTTCCGTTTGAACTTTTTCATCTTTATAAACTGAATGATGAACAAAAGTAACATTATCCTCTTTTGTGTAAACACTATATTGAAAGTCCGATGTGCCGAGCTCTTTGAAGTCTTTTAGGAATCGTTGAATATTCTGTTTGTTTTGGTCAATAAATTCTGGCTTTACTTGATAAGTTACAATTACCGAAATCATTTTTTATTATTTATGTGTGAAAGGATGATTGTTGAACTATTTTTAATAGGGTACGATTACCACTCCGTAAACTGAGCCATAAATTTTAAGAAGTACTAAACAACTTGCGGAAAGAATTACATGATTCACATTTTGTAGTCTTGAAGTGTCACAATACAATGATCATAGAAGCACTTCATCCGCCCAATTGTCAAACCGATCTTAGCGGCTCGTTGTTCTTTTCAGTTGAGGCTTTTTACAAAGCTATTTAAAATATCAGCTAATTCTTTTTGGTTTGCTTATCATTGGTAAATGTCCACTGTCAATAGTCATTATTTCATTTGCATTTAAATTTTATTATAGGCATTGATTGCATATCACAGAAATTAATTAGTAATTTCTGCGTTTGAATACGCTTTAATATTCGCCAACTTCCAACTAGACTGTCGTTTGCATTGAATTCCATTTTCTAATTATTTTGTGTATCAAAACTTCCAGCCTAAAGATAATGCCGGCACAACAAATGATGATTTTAGTTTGTAAGTTGTTTCGTTAATTATTCTTTCGTCCTGATTTGAAAAAACGAAGCTATAACCAATGTTAGGATTTATGTAGAAACCTTTTCTACCAAATGGATGCCAGATATATCCTGTACCTGGCAGAACAAAACCATTTCCGTTATTGTGTATTTCATTTCCAGATTCAATTCTGAATGATTCACCGCCGGCACTTACCTCAAAATACAGCCCTTCATGATGTTTATTGATATGGTATCTTGTTTTAAATGCAGCAAGCCAACTAATGCGTATATCTATATTGTCATAATTTGAAGATTCAAATACAAGCTCCTTTGCATTTCCATCAATTTTTTGACCAGCAGCCTGTATGCCAAAAGAGAAATTTGAACGGGTATTCCAAAACACACTTAACTCATACCCTCCTTGAAAATAATTTGTCACGCGGGTTTCAATAGAAAGACATGGCTTTAAAGAATCTGTTGTTTGTGCTTTAGAATTCAAAGCGAGCCATGCCATTAGGCAAATGAGGATATTTTTTTTTAGTTTCATAATTTCTATTTTATTAGAAAACTAAAATTAGAACCTATGAATTCACCAAAAAATAACATTTGTTAAGAAAGGAAATTCTAAAAACTATTAATCTGGTTTACGAATACGACTAAGGCTTTCAGGTTTTATTCCCATAAATGAAGCCAGGTTATATTGGTTCATCTTTTGTATATACTCAGGGTTATTTTCGACAATGTTTTTATAATAAGATTTTGAATCGAGGCTTATAAGATCAGTTATGCGTTGCTGGCATTTAATGAGAGATTCTACAAAATATTTTTGACAAAATTCTCCTACACCTGGGTATTTTTTTACCAATACATCAAAGTCATCTTTTGAAATACGGTAAACTGTTGTAGGTTCTGTTGCCTGGATAAATTCTTTGCTGATATTTCTGTTAATAAAGCTATCGATACAGGCTAGAAATTCATTTTCTTTTGCCATATATCTTGTAATTGTTTTGTGTTCTAACTCATTCCCAATAATTAAAGTTCCTTTATCTATAAAATACAGAAAGTTAGCTACAAATCCTTCTTTTTGCACCAGCTCATTTTTTTGATAATACTTTAGCTCAAACCTGCAACAGATTTCGCTCAATGCCTGATCGCACAATATAAACTGACTGAAAATATCAAGAAGTTTCTTCATTGATTTTTGATTTAAAGTATTGATTGTAAAGATAAAGAAACGTCATTTAAAAACACAGGCATTAGTAGGATAAAAAGCAAACACTGCTGTAGCAGCGGTCTTGCGACCATTTTTTGCGGGTGACGCTCAAATACTTAACTTGGACATAGCAAAAACGGCTCGAGGCCGCAAAATGTTGGCGGTTATTGTAACGGACGACACACCGACCTTCTAAAAACCTAAAAACAAACAAATTTTCAAATCAAAAATTAACAAAATAATCAAAAATGGAATTCTCACCTTTCAACAATGTTGTTAAATTATGTCTGCAGGGAATGGAAATGGAAGACAAAAACAAATTAGAACAAGCAAAGGAAATTTTTCTGCAAGGTTGGGACAAAGCTACCAATGACTTTGAAAAATTTCTTGCAGCTCACTATGTAGCCCGACATCAAAAAACAGTTTCCGAAAAATTAAATTGGCTTGAAACGACGTTACAGTTTGCATTAAAAGTAAATAATGACGCCGTTAATAGTGCTTTACCTTCTCTTTATTTGAACATTGCCAAATGTTACGAAGAATTAGGTAACTCTGACAAAGCAAAAGCGAATTCCGATTTGGCAATTTCGTATAAGTATAATCCTTCGGATAAAGGACCCTTTTATCATGGCACTAAAGCGAATTTACAGATTGGCGATTTCCTGACTGCCGGGGGCGGTTCTAATTACAATACTGAATTAAAGATGAACCATATTTACTTTACCGCTTTAGTAAATGGTGCGGGACTTGCTGCTGCATTAGCAAAAGGCGATGGAAATGAAAGAGTGTATATTATTGAGCCAACCGGGAATTATGAAAATGACCCGAATCTAACAGACAAGAAATTTCCAGGTAATCCATCTCGTTCATATCGTTCCGAAGCACCACTGAAAATCGTTGGAGAAGTAACGGAGTGGGTGCGACAAACTCCTGAAGAACTTCAAAAGTTTCGTGAAAAATTAGCGAACAATAAAGGTGAAATAATCAATTAGGTAATCCAAGAGGTAAAAGAAAAACAACGAAACGCTAACAAGATTAGTATTTTTTCATCAGGTCGAAGAGTATCTTATTATCGTCATTTGTCAGTTCAATGGTAGAATCGTTCTGCACAAAATGCAGCTTGAAAGAAGATATGGCATTTATGCTGTCTTTCGTGTTGTAGCCGATAATACGCAGGGCCTGCATAGCATTGAAGTTTTCCGGCACCTGCACGCCGAGGGTATCGTACCATAGCCCATATTTATTAAACGCGAGCAATTGCCAGGGGAAAGTACGGCCCGGATCAACTTTTCGGCCAGGAGCGATATCGCTGTGCCCGATGAAGTTGGCATCGGGAATGTTATACATCCGCTTTAATTTTTCAAGTAGTCGTAGCAGGCTTCCTATCTGAAGTTCGGTAAATGTTTCCCTTCCGTTATTATCGATCTCAATTCCTATACTGCTGCTGTTGATGTCGGAGTTATTTCCCCATTTCGAAACACCGGCATGCCAGGCCCTGAGATAATCGTTAAGCATATGATGCACGGTGCCATCTTTACAGATAACATAGTGCGCGCTTACCTGAGAATGGACTACCGTAAACGTTCGAAGCGTCTGGTCGCAGCTATTCTGCGCAGTATGGTGTATAATAACGAAATTAGGCTTACGCAAATTGAGATTGACCGTACCTGACCAATACAGGGGAGGCATCAGAGAATCCTGCCAGGGCTGTTTGCGGATTTCCTTTGCAAGGGTTTTAGTTTGTTTCCTGTAGCTTTTATTGGTCTCCGCATAAGGATTGGGGGCGCATCCGCATTGCACCATGAAAGCTAGTATGTATATATATTTAACAACGGATCTGAACTTTATTTCCACAAAATTATATTTGTACCTCATAATTTACTTCCTTCATAAATCTCATCAACTACCAAACTGAAGTCAATAGTTGGTAATCTGAGAATATCCTGTTTGTCTTTGAGTTCTTCCAATTGCCAATACCCGCCGGTATTAATGCGCCAGCTTTCTATATGAACAGATTCAGAATCTATGACTATATATTCTTTCAGGGAGGGAATATCGCGATAGAGTTTAAACTTTTCCCCGCGATCGCAGCTTCGGGTAGAAGGAGAAAGTATTTCGATAAGTACAGACGGCCCAATAGCAGTATCACTATTATAAACATCGTCCATTACATCGCCACAAATGATGGAGATATCCGGATAGGTAAAAAGTGTGTTCTCAGGAATATGAATCCTCATATCACTTCCGTATGGCTGACAGGGTTTACCTTTTAAATGAATACCAATCGATATGTACAGATTCCTGAACAATACATTGTGCCTGGGGCTGGCCCCTGCTATTGTAAATATTTCGCCCTGATAATATTCATGTTTTACAGGAGATGCACGTTCCATTTCAAGATACTCCTCTATAGTAAACATACTTTTCCCGTAGGCTATTGCAGGCTCTCTCAGCTCAAGACCTATATCATTATTATCTTCGTAATTCATATTTGACGGTGCTATTAGACACCCGCAAATCTAAGGATAAAATTTACTTGTTGAAGGCTTATGTAAAATGAAATTGGAAGGATTTAGTTAAGGTGTTGATTTTCAATAAAGATATAAGTTATTAGTTCAAGGGAAACTACATCCTTTCCTGTAATGCGACAACCTAAATTTAGTCGAATAAAATCAGGTCTGTTTACGAGAGCTAAATTACCTAACATAAAAAAGGTAGTACCCCCGGCCAGGTGTATCAGCGACCTGCCTAAGCAACCTATACGCATCCAATATGAAAAAGAAATTATCTTTGCATTTGTTAATTGTAGTCCGCAGACGTATACATCAGGCATAATAATTTTAGAATGATCCCTATGTTAAATAAAAATTACTTTGGCGAAATTGACAATGTGGTTCTTGAAGAATACAATTCCGGTTATCCATCAAAGTATCTGAGTGAGATTGAGCTGCTAAAACAAATCATTTCTTCACCGGCCAGGTATCATCATATTGGTAGCACCGCAGTGCCGGGTATGTTCTCAAAACCGGTAATAGATATAGCTATTGAGTTGGAATTTTTTCCCCTTTCCCAAATAATCATTGATCAGTTACAAATTACCGGATATATTTTCTGGGATAAAAATCCCGCAAACGATCATCAGTTTCTTTTTAAAAATTTGCCCCGAACACATCATTTACATTTGTATCCGATGAATTCGCAGCAGGTAATAGATAAGATCACCTTTCGCGACATCCTGATCAGCAATTATGCGATAAGGCAGGAGTATCAGGATCTGAAAATAAGGTTGGCAGCAAAATATCCTAACGATAGAGAGAAATATACAATAAACAAGACGTATTGGATAAAATCTGTGCTGCAAAAAGGGTAACGTATTGCAGATTAAATAAGTACCATATTAAAATAGCCAATATGATAACCTCATAAAACAATATGCTTCAAAAGTTTGCTCTAAATAAAAGAACAATATTTTTAGTTGATGGCATAGGCGCGCTGCTGTCTGCACTGCTATTAACCTTTATATTAGTTCCTTTCGAAAAAGCTTTTGGAATGCCGAAGAGCGTTATCTGTCCGTTATCAATACCCGCTTTTGTCTTCGCGATATATTCATTCAGTGCCTATTTGCTTAATTTAAAGAAATGGAAAGTCGTTTTAACAATAATAATGATCGCAAATTGCTTGTATTGCATTATTACCCTGTCGCTTTTAGTACTGCATTACCATTCTTTAACAATACTTGGATTTGCTTATTTTTTGGGAGAAATAGTGATCATTTTATTTGTGGCGAGAATTGAATGGATGCTGATCAAAGCAAACAGCTATTTGTAAAAATGTCCACTTAACGGACTGACACAACTTCCAGGTATTTGATTTGCGATTTTATGCTTCTTTTGCTCAGAGCCGTACGCAATGTTACACCAGGAACTCCATACCAGCCGATAACAGAGTACGAGCTAAGAGACGGCGAAAGTTTTTGGGAATAAAAACAATTTATACCAACGTACATCGGTCGGGACTGAAGACGCAAATAATAATTAATAACATACTCCCTGTAAAAAACGTACAGGGAGTATAAGTTTGCAGCGGTTCAACACCTGCCTGAAGGCCGGTTGCGGGCACAGGTACCCCCTTACATCAAAAGCCCATAAAGGTCCATACAGTCTGCGGTCTGCTTATTAATTAGCCTCAAAAGCCTGCTGAAGATCGGCCTTGATATCGTCTATATGCTCTATTCCCACCGATATTCTGAGTACACCCGGCGCAACGCCGGCAGCCTCCTGCTCTTTTTCGGACAGTTGCTGATGGGTGGTAGTTGCCGGATGAATAATGAGGGTTTTGGAATCACCTACGTTGGCCAAGTGGTAGATCATTTTTAATGAATTGACGAATGCATCGGCCACTTCCTTTCCGCCCTTGATCTTGAATGTAAGTACACCGCCAAAACCACGTTTGAGGTACTTTAAGGCCAGTTCATGATACCTGTCGCCGGGAAGGCCGGGATAATTAACGGATTCAACCTGGGGGTGCTTTTGCAGCCAGGTGGCAAGTGCCAATGCATTTTCAACGGTGCGCTCTACGCGTAAGGATAAGGTCTCCAGACCCTGTAAAAACAAGAAGGCGTTTTGGGGGGCGAGTGAAGGTCCCCAGGTTCTTAAACCCGCTACTCTTGCACGGATGATGTAGGCAATGTTGCCAAAAGGACTATTGGCACCAAATACGTCCCAGAACTGCATGCCGTGATACGCTTCATCGGGTTCAGTGAACTGCACGAACTTACCATTGCCCCAGTTATAGTTGCCGCCGTCAACGATAACCCCGCCGATACTGTTGCCATGTCCGCCGATCCATTTGGTAGCAGATTCAACTACCACATTGGCCCCATGTTCCAAAGGCCTGAACAGGTATCCACCTGCGCCAAAAGTATTGTCAACGATCAATGGCAGGTCATGCTTCCTGGCAATGGCAGAAATCTTTTCAAAATCAGGAATGGCAAACCGCGGGTTGCCGATCGTTTCCACAAAAATCGCTTTGGTGCGTTCATCTATCAGCGCTTCGAAGCTGGAAGGTTGATCCAGGTCGGCAAATCTCGCTTCAACGCCTATTCTTTTAAAGCTTACTTTAAACTGGTTGTATGTGCCTCCGTACAAAAAAGAGGAGGAAACGAAATTATCTCCCGGCAACAGGATATTATGCAATGCGATAAACTGCGCAGCTTGTCCCGATGCCACCGCCAGCGCGGCCACACCACCTTCGAGCGCAGCGATCCTTTTTTCAAAAACATCCGTAGTCGGGTTCATGATCCTTGTATAGATATTGCCAAACTGCTTAAGCTGAAAAAGATCCGCAGCATGTTCTGCATTATCAAATGTATAGGAGGACGTTTGATAGATAGGCACTGCCGCCGAATGAGTAGCCGGATCCGGCTGGTAACCTGCATGAACCTGGAGTGTTTCAAATCTTAATGGTGTTTGTGACATAACAATGTTTTTAATAAAAGATTTATCTTGCCCTTCCGGGGAACAGGCGGCTATACTGCAAGAGTATGAAAAATAGACCACTCTACAAAATCAGTGAAGTGTTAATTTTGGCTAAATAGCTAATGGCCATCTTCTTTAACTATCCTGCGCTTTTGAACTAAATGCCTTTTTGTTGGTTTCAAATTTGCAAGCCAGAGGTTATATCAAATAATTAAGAAATTACGCATTTGTTACATAACACAGGAGAACATAGACACGACAGCAGAAAATTTTTTCTATTAAGAAAGATTTTTTTATCGATTTCATTAATAGTCTTTAATGGTTATACGTATGGCCAGATAGCTGTTCCGGGTGATTCTTTGAAGGGAGATCCCGTAAAGTACGACTCTGTAAAAATTCAGCAACCCGCTGATAGCACATATAAGCAATATGATATCGCTGATTTATTTGTGGATATTTTTAACCCGAAGAGGAAACCCGGTGACCGGAGCCAAAAGCCGACAGTTGTTACCATAATACCCAATATCGCGGCTAATCCGAGTATCGGGGCGCAGATAGGTATAAAAGCGGTCGCAGGTAAAGTACTGGGGAAAGTCCCCGGCACACTTATGTCTATCGCCGGCACTTCCGCATCGATAACTACCAAGGGGATCATTTATTTTTACATCACGCACAATGTATATACCCCCGGTAATAAGTGGAATTTTCAGGGTAACCTTGTTGCCGCCAAAACAGTGACGCCCGATTTTGGATTGGGCATTGGAAATGCTTCCGGGGGAACCGAAGCCGACAAAGTACTGGTGAATGCCGGGCGCAAAAAGCGCGTGCTATATTCGCAATATTATATCATAAGAGAGAAGATTTACAAAGAGGTGCGGAAAAATCTATTCGCAGGATTGGGAGCATCATTCGAAATAAGAAGAAAAATTGACGAACGGGATACTACCAATAGTCTAACTCCTTATAATGTTTACAGCGACCGGAACGGATACGCACGGGATCATTACCTGTCGAATGGACTTCTTTTTAATGTGCAGTATACGACCCGTGATAACCTGAATCGCGCGTATAAAGGCATGTACGCAGATGCAGGCTTCCGGGTGAATCAAACCTGGATGGGTAGTACAAAAAGTGCCGTACAGTTCACCACCGATTTCAGAAAATATGTCAGTTTATCCACTTTAAGGCCTGAGCATGTTATTGCGTTCTGGAACTGGGGATCTTACCTGGTGAGTGGCACAGTACCCTATCTGGAGTTACCTGGTACGGCCAAGGATCCGGGCTCGCGCAGCGGAAGGGGTTATACCGTAGGTTATTTTAATGGGCCTAAATATAATTATTCTGAAGTGGAGTACCGTTTCCCGATAACCAGAAACAAGTTTGTCAGTGGCGTTACTTTTTTTAATATTCAAACCGCCAGCGATCAGTCCGGCACAAAGCTGTTTCAGCAATGGCAACCCGGTGGCGGTGCAGGTTTACGTATACTGTTTAATAAATCCACCCGCACCAATCTATGCCTTGATTACGCATTCGGCAAATTTGGCTCCAAAGGATTTTTTCTCGGTATAAATGAAGCATTTTAATTAGAATTGTTCGACGATACCAGCTACTAATCCAGGAAACGATGATAGGTCGGAATAAGTCAACGCTTCAGGGTCCTCGCGGTAAGTTCTTCTTTCATGGTACGACTTACGGGTATTTTGGCAGTTTTAATCAGAACCTTCCCGTCTTCGATCCGGCTGATGTGCTGAAGGGAAACTATAAACGATTTGTGTATTCTCATAAAATTCCGGTCTGGCAGCATCTCCTGCAGCTCTTTGAGGCTGGTATAGATGACAAGTTTTCTTTGAATGGTATAAATGGCAACATAGTTGTGTAGCGCTTCTATGTATAGAATTTCCTGGTAAGTTAGTTTTTCTGTCCTTTTATTTGTTTTCACAAAAAAATAATCCTTCTCCGGTAGAACTGCAACCGTTTGAGTTCGCTGTGTAAAATGTTCCTTTGCGCGCTCTGCGGACTTAAAAAAGCGTTCGAAAGAAAATGGCTTTACCAGGTAATCTACCACGTCAAGTTCAAAACCTTCTACTGCATATTCGGGAAATGCACTGGCTATAATTATCAGGGGCGGATGCGCTAAGGTCTTTAAAAAATCAAGGCCGGTTATTCCCGGCAATTGGATATCCAGGTAGATAAGATCTACCAGATGTGCTTCCAATGCATCTTTTGCATCATATGCATTTTCGCAGGTATCGACAATGTTGAAATAGGAAACGCGGGCTACATATTTCTCCAGGCCGTTTAAAGCTATGGGTTCGTCGTCTACCAACAATATATTCATTCTATTATACATCGATAAAAAGATTTACCTCGTAAACGTCATCCTTAATAAGTGTTTCAATCTTGTGTCGTTCAGGATAAATAAGCATCAGCCTGTTTTTAAGATTTGCCAGACCGATTCCTTCCTTTTTTTCATTCAATGACTCCTGGTAGTCAGGGGCATTTATTGTGTTCCGTGTACACAGGACAATACCACCCTGTTTTTTAATAAGCGTTATGTTAATAAAGTTACCAGAATTTTTTGTGTTGCTTACATGTTTAAATGTATTCTCCACTACAGAAACAAGTAGTAAAGGGGCAATTACGATCCCGGCAAAATCGTCTTCTATAAACACTGATACCTTGCAGCGGCTTGATATCCGCAGCTTCTGCAGTGTAATATATTTATGGAGATAACTGATCTCCATGTCCATCTCTATAAAATCTACATTGCTTTTATAAAGCTGGTATCGTAGCAGGTCGGCGTAGTCGAGGATAGTTTGCCGGCTGGCCTGGGGGTCGTGTTCGATCTGGTGATAAATGGTATTAAGTGAGTTAAATATCACATGGGGGTCTAGCTGCGATCGGAGTGCCGTAAGATCTGACTTCAGTTTTTCCTTTTCCATCCGGGCGATCACTTCTTTATGGCGAAGTTTACTGTTCCGGAACAGGCCCAGGAAAATGATTACCAGCATCCCTATAATTATACCGCTTGCAGTAAGTACCAATCGTTTTGTTTTGATAGCCGCCCGGAGGGTCGTTTGCCTGTTTTCATTTTCTTTTTTTAACAACTGAATGTTCTGATCTTTCTTTTCACTGTTATATTTAAGGTTAAGCTGCTCGATAGTTTCTTTTGTTTCCTGACTTCGTAAACTATCCATCAATAAAAAATACATCCGCGCGTACATAAGAGCCTGCCTGTAGTCTTTTTTTTTATCGAATAGGTCCGCAAGAAAACGGTAGTTTTCTGCGATCATATACCTGGCTCCAAGTTCTTTGGCCATTACCATACTTCTTTTTAAGTGCTGCTCTGCGCCCGTTAGTTCACCTTTTTCTACAAGGGCACTCCCTATATTTAGTTCCGCAGTTGCTATCATGTTCCTGTCACCCGATTTTTTCCCCCATTGCAGTGCTTTGTTATAGTATTTAAGGGCACTATCGTATCCCGACCTGTCATAGTATGTAACGCCCATATTAACGTAAATGGCGGAAACAGATGACTGATCATTTATTTGAAGAGCGATCTCTAATGCCTTGTGCAGATTCATAACTGCGGTATCCGCTTTATTATCGTCTATGTTCACTGCGGCAAGATTCATGAGCGACTTCATGGTTCCCTTCGTGTAATTGATGGAAGTGCTTATTGCACCGGCTTCCTTAAAATAATAAGAGGCCTTGTTATAATCAGCCAGGCGGAAATATATATTTCCTAATAAAAGAAAAGCAAAGTAAGTTCCTTTTTTGTTACCCGCGCTATCGTTTACACTACGGCTTCTTAATACTACCGGAACCGCATCCCTGTATTTACCCTGTTGAAAAAGGCAGTTGGCTGTAATGATCAGCGATTTCGAAATTCCCTGCGAAAATTTTAATGACTCCGATATCTTCAAGGCCTGGCGGCTATAAGTAAGCGTTGTATTGTAATCACCCTTATCATACGATGCTTCGCAAAGAGCCAGCAACCTGTTTGCTTCCGTAGTATCACCCGAAAGGCTTTTAGATGTATCTTTTAAATGAACTGAAGCAAATCCTGCTTTTTCTATCATCGAAGGATAAAACGAAACAATTACAATGAAGAGGGTAGGCAGAAGTCTGATTGTCAGCATCAGGGTAATATAAGCAGCATTTTAGCATTAGTCAGGAACTTAGCTGCTACACCGATAAAGATATAAATAACAAACAATATAAAAGTGCATTTCAGCAAGCAAAACGAACACTTAAGATAAATTCAATAAAAGTTCTAATGCAAATTTATATTTTCAGGAGATCGTTCATTTATCTAGTACCCTGAAACGTTCCCGGTTTATGAAACATATTACAACACTGTCTGCCGTCTTACTACTCTACAGTTTTATTCATATTCATGCACAACCTCTCATCGAGTGGCAGAAAAATCTGGGCGGCACAAAGAACGATCATGTATTTGGCTTAGAGCCGACCTCAGACAACGGTTGTATTTTGATTGGCTTCACTGAATCGGCCGATGGCGATATCTCCGGTAGTAAGGGTCGAAATGATATATGGCTCGTAAAAATGGCCCCGGGCGGAACCGTACAGTGGGCGAAAAACTATGGCGGACCTGGAGACGATTATGGGGTTGGTGTAAAACAGATGCCTGACGGAGGATATGTTTTTACAGGTGTTACTAACCGATCCGGTGGGGATATAGCGGGACTTAAAGGCGGTCAGGACATGTGGCTGGTACGTGTAGATAGAGATGGCAACATACTCTGGCAGCGGTGCCTGGGTGGATCCGGGTTCGATGCCGGATTCTCGCTCGTGGTAACATCCGACGGAGGACTGGCCGTAACAGGCACTACACAATCAAATGACGGCGACGTGACAAGCCCCAGGGGATCTATAGATATATGGATCGTGCGTCTGAATGCATCGGGCACACTTTTATGGCAAAGAACATTGGGTGGTACAAATTCCGACGATGGACCGCATAAGATACTGGAAACAAAAGACGGGGGGTTAATACTGGGAGGAAGCACCAGCTCCGATGACAGAGATGTTACAGTAAATAGAGGGCAATTTGATACCTGGCTGGTAAGGCTTGACCGTAACGGAACCCTGCTCTGGCAAAGAACGTATGGAGGTTCTGGCAATGACATCTTCGGCGGTATCGCACCTGCAGGCACTGGCTGGTGGGTTATTTCAAATACCAATTCCACAGATGGCGATGTGTCGGCTCCCAGCGGAGATAATGATTTATGGCTGCTCCGGATCAATGAAGACGGGAATATGCTTTCAGAAAAAAGTTTAGGCGGTACAGCAGCCGAGAACAATGGTTCGCTTGCCGCAACTGCAGATGGCGGATGTATCATACTGGGGTATACCACTTCATCAGATGGAGATGTGTGCAGCATAAAAGGATCTATCGATCTGTGGCTGGTAAAAATAACTGCTTCCGGAATGATGGAATGGCAAAAGACCTTTGGTGGTTTCGGGAATGACCTTACTATCTACGGGCAATTAGTATCCCCTGCCGGCTCCGGCGGATATTTTTTTGCCGGTTTATCATCATCATCAGACGGTGACCTTACTGGTAACAAAGGACTGAATGATTTATGGGTCGTAAAAGTGGACGATGGCAAACGGCCTGTCCCCTCCTTCGGCATCGGCTACGCCTCGCCTGTATGCACCTCCGATGCAACGGCCAGTCCATTACCAGTACCGGGTTTCGAACCCGGGGGTACTTATACTGCTACTACTCCGGGTCTCGAACTGGATAAAGCTACCGGTATCATCCGCCCGGAAGCTTCCATCCCTGGCACTTATACTATAAATTACCAGATCACCTGTCCGTACAATTATACCACGAGTACCGTTATTTCCATTTTACCGCCTTCGCCTGAGGCCCCCTTTTCCTTTTCGTACCCGGTGCCTGCATGCGGACTCGTCTCTTCGCTGCCTGCCGATAAGAGTACCGGTTTCCCAGCAGGGGGACGTTTTTCCACCATAGTTCCTGGTGCCATCGTTAATGAAACAACAGGCCAGGCCGATCCCTCGCGCAGCACTCCGGGCAGGTATACCGTCGTTTACAGGAGGCCCGCTACATCCTGTTCCCCTGCACTAGAAGCAACCGCTGAACTGGTAGTGGAACCACCTATTAATCTGTCGTCATCTTTTAATTACGTCAGCGAGTTTATATGTTCAGACGATAGCCTGCAAAGTCCCGTCACCCCTGAAAGCTTTACGGCAGGCGGTATCTTTTCCGCTTCCTCCGGGTTATATCTCCACGCTACTACCGGTGCCATCAATCCGCGTTCATCATTACCCGGTACTTATACGGTTTCGTATAACCTGGCAATAACGGGTTGCTATACGGGTACACCCGGAAGCAGTACAAATGTTACGATATACAACTGCCATTGCAGTGTGCAGGTACCTAACGCATTTACTCCTAATGGTGATGGCAGAAATGATCTTTTTACCGGCCTGATCAGTCCTGACTGCCTCCTGGAAAAATATAAACTTACTATCCATAACCGCTGGGGAAATAAAGTGTATGAATCGGGCACTCCTGCGGACCGTTGGAACGGCATGTACAAAGCCACGCCGCAACCCGTTGGAACTTATGTCTACAAGCTTCAGATCCAGTTCAGGGGACAGCCGGTGAAATTACTTTCAGGAACCTTTTTACTGTTACGGTAGATACCTCATCGCAATGCATAACCCCTGCAAATCCTCCCGCCAAAGCTGATGGCGCATTTATTGTACAACCCATATAAACATCTTGTATGATACCCGACAAAATAGATCTCTCTTCCAAAACCATCGTCGTCACCGGGGCTTCAAGCGGGGTTGGCCGCGCAATGGCCATTGAACTGGCCCGGCACGGAGCGAAGCTCATACTGGCAGCAAGAAGACTGGACGTGCTGGAGGAAGTTGCCAGGGAATGTGAATCGTATGGTGCCATCGCGCTGGCAGTACAAACAGATACCCGGTCTGCCGACGGTATCCGGGAACTGGCTCAGAAAGCAAATGAGTATGGAGGCTCCGTGGATGTGTGGATTAATAATGCCGGCGTTATGGCTACCGGTGCGCTGGAAGACGTTCCATCAAGCGTTCATGAAGATCTTATTAAAGTTAACCTGCTGGGCTATATCCATGGTGCGCAGGCAATACTGCCCTATTTTAAGCAACAGGGTTATGGTATTCTGATCAACAATATATCTGTGGGTGGCTGGTTCCCCGTTCCGTATGGAGCTGCCTATAGTGCCAGCAAGTTCGGGTTGCGCGGGTTTTCGGAAGCGTTAAAAGGCGAATTGAGTAATGAGCCGAATATCCATGTCTGTGACCTTTACCCTGCGTTTCTGGACACCCCGGGTATCCAGCACGCAGCCAATTACACGGGCAAGGTAATCCGGCCGGCACCTCCCGTGGTAGATCCGCAAATAGTAGCCAGGGAAGTGGTCCGGATTATCCGTCAGCCACGTTCTACAATAGCCGTGGGCGTTATGTCCCCGTTTTTAAGAATCACCCATGCGCTATTTCCTGTATTGAGCAGAAACATCACGGCATGGGTAATACGCACCTATCTAAATCAGGCAGATCCCATTGAAAAAACACCTGGAAATATATTGGACACTGTAAACTTCGGCAGCAGCATACACGGTGGCTGGAGCAAACCCTCATCGCAATCAACGGCCCGCAAAGCAGGCATGGTGGCGGGTAGCCTCGCATTGGTTGCGCTGACGGTAATGGTTGCAAGAAGAAAACAAAAGCGGTAGTTGCTGGTAGAAAGCCGATTGGGGAAAGAATTTACCTGCAGCCTTGCCTGACTCAACTTTGTTTATTACGTCCTGCAGCTTCGGATATTATACTACATTCCATTGCAGCATTCAGTGGCTTTGTTAAGTTTATATGATCTTTTAAATAGATGGAAGCAGCATCCGTGTGAAAACAATGTCAATTCAGCAGCTCTGCTGAATTGAAAAACGCTTTTAACGGGTAAAATGTAGAAATTGTACACTTCAACATAATTGAATAGTTTTTTATAATAAAATTTTTATTTATTTTCATACTCTGGCCTTTAATATTAAAAAATTAAAACGATGCTTTTATTTAAAAAATAATCACCATTATGAAAAGAGTATTTACCTTCCCTCTCCTTGTTTTTTTGTTATCCTGCACATTTAATTTGTTTGCGACTGATTATTATGTGTCTGCTTTATCCGGAGACAATAACAATCCCGGCACGCTCGCACAACCCTTTGCAACGATCAGAAGAGCGGCCTCTTTTACCAACCCGGGCGATACCGTGTTTATTATGAACGGCACGTATACGCCCATATCAAACTTTCAGCAAAGCATTGTTACTATAACCCGCTCAGGTAGGGAGGGAGCCTATATTACATATAAGGCATACCCGGGCCACACGCCCAAGCTGAAACTGCTTACAGGACTAACATTTCAAATATGGCGGGCAATCGCTATTGATGCATCCTATATTGCTATTTCCGGGCTTGAAATAGAAGGAACCAACCAACTCCTTAACTATGCCGATGCATACCAAACATGGCGGGATTATGAAAACAGGAACGCAGACTGGAACAAAATCTCCATGTATAACTGCGGATCTATTTCTATCGGTAATAGTGCTGACGCTCACCACATCATTATAAGCAATTGTAAAATTCATGATACCGGCGGTGGTATAGGCGGTTTCCGTTGCGATTACGTCACAATAGAAAACAACCTGATTTATAACACCTGCTGGTACTCCATGTACGCCGGCAGCGGCATCAGTATTCTTGATCCTAAAAGCATAGATGCGGTCACTTCATACAAAATATTTATCCGCAACAATGTGGTTCACAACAATAAAACACTTATTCCCTGGGAACGGATCGACGCACTGAGCGATGGTAATGGTATTATACTGGACGTGAACACCGGCAACGGCACTACTACCTTCCCGTATGTTGGACGTTACCTGGTAGAAAACAATGTGAGTTATAACAACGGCGGAGGAGGTGTGCATGCATACAGAGCATCCCATGTGGATATTGTCAATAACACCGCTTATAACAATGGAACCGTAGTGGGCTATCCGGAGATCGATGCCAACCAGTGTTCGGATGTAAGAATTTACAATAACATTATGTATGCACGTACCGGCGGCAATTGCAACGGTAATGATGCCAACACCATCTATGACTATAATTTGTATTTTAACGGGCCTTCCTATAAAAATGGGGGTAACGACATGACTGCCAACCCACAGTTTATTTCGCTTGCCACAGACTCCACAGCTAACCTGCAGCTTAACGCTACCAGTCCTGCTATTAACAATGGTAGCAATATAGCCGGCCAGTTCAGTGTTACCGATATTTTAGGCGTTGGACGCCCGGTGGGCTTTGCAAGCGATAAGGGTGCTTACGAGTACCCTACGGTGATTGCCAGAACAGAACTAAAGCTATTGCAGGATACCGCAGAAATATTCGACAATACCGGCAGATTCGACTTTGGAGATGTATCCTCTTCATCACCGAAAACGGTCACCTTTACTATCCAAAATATCGGCGACCTTGCACTTAACTTAACCGGCACGCCAACGGTGGTAGTAGCCAACACAACAGGTACCGGGTTTTCACTTGCTACTGATGCGCCGGCTACTGTTGCTCCTAACGGGTCGGTTACCTTCCAGGTAACCTTAACTCCCACAGCCCTGGCAGGTAATTATGCCGGTACTGTTAGTATTGCCAATGACGACGCAAATGAAAACCCCTATAATTTTGTTATAACGGGTTATGGATATGATGGAACAAAAGCCTTACAAACGATTACCTTTAACCCGCTCCCGATAAAAGTGACTGGAAGTCCGAACTTCGATCCGGGTGCCACCACCAGTGCAGGCTTACCTATTTCGTATACCAGTTCCAATTTAGGGGTGGCTACCATCGTTGCCGGGCAAATTCGTATCGTAGCGGCAGGCACCTCTACCATAACAGCCTCGCAACCCGGGGATACCGCTACTAACCCGGCCAGAAATGTGACGCAGTTATTGACCGTTACCCCGGTGCTGCCTCCTCCCGGAACGAATATGATTTCCAATCCGACTTTTGATGTGAATACTACCGGATGGACCTTTGCTAATAAAAATGGCGGCGTTTCAACCATACAGTCAGTTCCCATGACCGGTTCATCTACCAACGTTGGTAATGTAGTTATTACCACACTCCCTACACCCAATAATTCCGACAATATACAGCTTAGCACCAATGTTTTTTTAGTAAAGGACAGGAACTATATCATTACTTTTAAAGCAAGTGCAGATTCTGCCCGTGCCATAGGATTAAGGATTTTGCAAAATGCATCTCCTTTCGCCACTATCTTCTCCAGAGGCGTCAGTATAACAACTACGCAGGCAACCTACGGATCTTATGCCTATACCAGCACCTATACAGGTTCGGTGGCGCTGCGTTTCTTTTTAGGTAACAGCAACAAGTCGGTGTATTTAGATGATGTGTTTATTACTGAAGAAGCTCCGGTTGTTGTACCATCCAATCAGCCACCGGTTGTGAGTATTATAAATCCCGTTAACAACAGCAGCTTTGCCGCAGGCACCCTTATACCAGTTGAAGCCACTGCCAGCGACACTGATGGCTTTATTCGTAAAGTGGAGTTTTATTATGATGGTATCAAATTTTTTATAGATAGTACCTCGCCTTACATCTGGCCAAGCCACAACGAAATAGAACCCGGTATTTATTCCGTAACGGCAAAAGCGTTTGATAACAGCGGCGATAGTACCATATCGGACACGGTACTGGTCACCGTTACTGGCTGTACGCCTACAGGAGTTGCTACAGGTGAGGGATATACTAACATACCTGGTACACAGATAACAGACCTTACTAATAATCCTGCTTACCCTGGTAATCCCGGCGTCACACTGCCACTAGGCAGCCTGGAATATAACGAAGTGGGGAGTAATTACGGTGCCAGGCTAAAAGGTTATATCTGTGCACCTACGACCGGCAATTATATTTTTTACATAGCTGGCGATGACCAGGCAGGGTTCTTCTTAAGCACCGATGTAAACCCCTCCAACAAGGTACTGGTCGCTTACAATGAAGCACCGGTTGGCTTCAGGGAGTGGTTCCAGTTCCCATCGCAGAAATCAGCACCTATAAGAATGATAAAAGGTGTCCGTTATTATTTTGAAGCGCTGCATAAGCAGTCCACAGGGTCCGACCATTTATCAGTTGGATGGACCATGGCGGATGGAACAGCCGAATTTCCGATATCGGGTAACAGGTTGTCACCGATAGGGGAAAGCAGCGCCCGCATGTCAACACAGTCTTTCCAACAAGCGATGCGGGAACTGCAGTTGCCTGCTACTGGTAAATTAGTGGTAAAAGCTACCCCTAACCCATCGGACAGCTATTTTACTATAACCACGAATAGCAGTAGTGATAAGCGTTTAAGCGTTCTGCTGACAGACATGCAAGGAAGGATAATGGAAAGAAAAACAAATCTTTCTGCGAATGGAACACTGCAATTGGGCAGCCGTTTGCCAGCGGGTATTTATATCCTTGAAGTGACACAGGGAAGTCAAAAACAACGGTTTAAATTGATTAGGAGATAAATGGTTAATCAAGGAATGAAAATGCCCCCAAGAGCTAAACACTTTTGGGGGCATTTTCATTCCTTCACAAAGTAAGGCACCGTCTTTTTATAGCGTATAATTATCAGTTAAATTGTTGCTTTGTAAAGTTGCCGTCGTAATAAGCCTAAATAAAAAGCAAGCCCTACCAAAAGTTCAACATAGCCTTGGTGGGGCTTTGCTATTTGTTTATCCGCACAATCAAACACTGAAACAACCTCGCCAATTTTATAGATTTAAATGAATGCACCGATTAAACGTAAGTATCGGTGGCATAAATTTTATACAAGTAGACGAAATAAAAATCATTATATGTTTTACCATGTTCAGACACTTATCAACGAAATCGTAGCCGACGAACCCGATCCCTCCGCCGCCAATGCGTTGCAGGAAGGCCTGGGTGGCCAGTTCGGGGAAATGCGTACGATGATGCAATATCTTTTTCAGAGCTTTAATTTCAGGGGGAACGGTATTCCTTATCTTGATCTTATTCAAGGTGTGGGAATAGAAGAAATCAGTCATGTGGAACTGATTTCAAAAACCATCGCCCGCCTGCTGGATGGCGCTCCTGAATATCATGGAAAGAAGTTTGAAACGCCCGGTAAAGGCGGTGTGGCAACCATGGATATGGCGAAGGAGCAGCAAAACCCGCATCACTTTATAGTGGGCGCGCAGGGTGCGCTGCCCGTAGATGCAGCGGGTAATCCATGGAGTGGCTCCTATGTACACAACCATGGCAACCTGGTACTGGATCTGATGGACAACCTGGTACTGGAAGCTACGGGTCGTTTACAGAAATGCCGCATCTACCAGATGTCAGAAAACAAAACGCTGCGCGCAACGGTAGCCTTCCTGATCGTTCGGGATGAAGCGCACCAGGCTGCCTTCGCAAAAGCACTGGAAACACTGGGAGTGGATTGGGGGAAAGTATTACCCGTTCCTAAATTTGATTCGTCGCAGTTTCCGGAAGTAAAAGTTTTGCTCGACGCGGGCATTCATCGTGAGCAATACCATTTCCGCCTGGATGATTCGCAAATGGGAAAAATCTTTAGCGGGGCTTCACCGTTTCATGACGATACGGAACTTGTTACCATGAAAGAACCGCGCGAAAGTTATCCCATTCCATCTGCACCGGAACGTCCGGAAGAGTTTGCTCCCGGCCTGGACCCGGAATTACAGGAACTTGCCGACGCTTTCACAGAGTTTAAAGAAAAAATGGCTGCGCCTAAAAAATCAGGGAAGAAGAAATAATGATCGATGTATTCTTAAAGCAAGCGAAAGTATCGAACGTATTTCGAAAAGCCGGAGAACTGTATAAGAGCAATTTGTTTGCATAAGGTATTTAAATAAAGAGGCTGTATCAACTTTGATACGGCCTCTTTATTTAAAGAGTATGCATATCCATGGTTACAAAATAAATGCTATATCGGGATTCATACCATAATCAATAGCGGTTTACATTACATGGGCATTTTGATAATAAAGCTAATGAGTATCCTTTTTAATTCACGGGAGTAAGCATATACATACCCGCACTATGTATGCCGATATCTGCCCGAAAACTGTCTTCAAAAATACCCAGGTCACGCTGCGCCCATAAATCGCGCACCCGGCATTTACCTTTTATTCCGGTCAGATTAAAAGGTGCTTCGATGGAAAGAACCGAGTCGGTCTGATTAAATAATGCAATGTATTTGCTGATGCGATCCGGTGCTTCAGACTCCCACACTACCTGTCCGTTGCCGGCATATACCTGACGCTGATTACTTCCTTCCTGGTTTACTTTCAGCACCTCTTTATTGGTAAGCAGTTTATAGGCAAACGAATCCGTCTGTAACAAATCGTTCCCGATGATCAGCGGAGATCGCGCAATGCACCACAACGTCATCAAAGTATACTGCTCTTCTTTGGTGAAACGGCTATACCGCTCTCCCCCTGCATCACCCGAACGGCTGGCTATTTTTCCGAAAGGTATCATATCGAGGTCGGGCCACCGTCCGGGAAAATGCACACTGTGGATCGCCCATTGGGAGGCCAGAAAAAACTGTTCTTTCAAACGGGGCCAGGTATCCCAGAAATCGGCCGATACCCGGAACATATCTGCATTCGTGAGTATATGGTAACGCGCGGTAACGGGCGTTGAGCCGGGAGAAGTACTAAATACCATTGGGCGCCCGCATTTTTCGATGGCTTTACGCACCGCTGTAATTTCATCGGCATGATAAGGCATCGACAGGTCGTCCACTTTTACCAGGTCTACTCCCCAGGACGCATACAGTGCAAAAATGGAGTTATAATATTCCTGAGCACCGGGCTTGCTCATATCTATTCCATAGGTGGCATTATACCAAAGGCAGATATCGGCAGGATTGGCAATATCCCTGGCGCGATAAGCTGAACCCGATATGGGCAGGTCTCGCTCAACTGCCTGCCAGGGTATGCCCCGCATAATATGGATGCCCAGTTTAAGGCCCTTTGAATGCACATAATCTGCCATTGCCTTGAATGAACCACCCGATGAGGGAAACTTATTCAATGCCGGTATAAAGCGGCCATACGCGTCTATATTGGCATCGTGCCGCGCATATTCCGGATGATGGAAAGGGCTTCGCGGATCGGCAGACACACTCGGTGAATACCAGGATATATCTATAGTCATGTATTCATAACCATACTGTTTCAGGTGGGTGGCTGCATAATCTACCTGCGCCCTGAATTCCTTCTCCGTAATATCGCAACCGAAATTGTTCCAGGAGTTCCAGCCCATGGGCGGCCTGGGCGCGGTGATGGTTTTAGGCGTGTTATTGATACGCTGTGTTTTTTCCAGTACCGGCGTTAAAGTATTAGCCGTTTTAGAAAAAGTATGTTGCGCCTGAACGCCGGAAAACAGGAATAAAAATAGTGGTATTAATAAAAAATGATTTCCCGTTATAGTCATACGATCTGCCTTTTTTTGGGGGTGAGTAGAAGGGTATCTATTTAATTACTTTACTTAGTTCCTGTGCAATCAGTTCGCTGCCTGTCCGGTTCGGATGCACACCATCAACGGTGAGAATGCCCTTATCCTGGTCAGCCGTATTATGAACTTCGAGATAACGGGTAAACGCCGTGCGGATATCTGCCAGCTCAGATCCGCTGCTGGCCGCCACCCTCCTGCAAATGTCCGCGTAACGATCCAGTTTTTTATCAAGTCCATTACCGCCGTTTTTCTTTTCGCCGATTAAGGCCGGTGTGCATATAATCACCTCGATCTGCCGCTGCTGAAACTGCTTTACCATTTCCAGCATGCTTTGCTCGTATTCAGCTTCGGTATTACTGAGCTCTTCCGGATGCCAGGTAGGCCATCCACAATCGTTAACACCTACAAACAATACTACTTTATCTGGTTTGTATACCAGTACATCTTCCTGTTGTCTTTTTACCAGGTCACCTATGCGGTTGCCTCCTACTCCTTCCCCAATCAACTCATATTTTTTTCTAACCGACCTGGTTTTTTTCAACACACTGGCATAACCGTCTTCGCCAAACGCTTCCTGCGTAATGGAATCACCCAGGAAGACAATCTTTTTTTTATTTAGCGGCCGGGCTGCCAGCACATTTATCTTTCCTACATGATAAAAACCTGTTTTGTTTTTCCATCGCATACCAAGTTCCACAACGCGCTGTTTCCCGTCAGGCATATCCGCTATCAGCCGCACGCCTATTTTAGCACTACCGCTCGGAAAATCGTCCGGTACGGTAAAATGATATGTTTCACTTACTAAAGAATCCGGCATCCAGGTACGGTTATCGCCATTCGATAAGGGAATGATCTGTTCTTTTTCGTGAGAGATAATAGAAAGGGAAAGGGCAAAACGCCGGTAAGCCGGAGCTACTCCCCTGTTTAACCAGGTAATGGAAACTGAATCCCGCTGGCCGGCTTTAACGGTAACCGGTAGTTGTACCGATTTTATAAAATACCAATACCCTATATGATTGATCAGGCGGTCTGCATATCCCGGGTTATCCTGCATCCATTGTCGGGGCTCTCCGTGAAATCCTACATAAGTGGCGTGGGCCTCGCGGATAGCTGCTTCCAATGGCTTGCCGTTTTTCCAGGTATCGAAATCTTTGGTAAGCTGGTAATGTTCCAGTTCGAGATCGCCGGGTAATGTTCTCCAGGTTTCATCGAACAGGTATTGACTTCGCAGCGTACTGAAGCCATAGTGATCGGTAAAAAACTTTACGCATACACTATCGTCTCTCCAGGCAATCCCGTTACCGCGGATGTATTCCAGCAGCTCACGGGCTGTGGCATCGTCCGGTTTATTGCGGGATGTGATGAAATCGTCGCTGATCATCAGCAATGTATTAGGATAGCATCTTTTGTAAATATCGATGTGTTTTTTTATCACCGATGCGGGGTATTCTGTCTTGGTACCGAATATAGTATGCCCTTCTCCCCAATCGCCGAAACTGCCGATATCCACATAAGCCAGGTAGGGCTGATCTCCATATCTTTTAGCGAAAGCACGGTGAAAATTCTCCAGCTTTTCCAGGAAAATGGGATCGCCGTAATCAGGTTCCCAGTTATTATTTTTTCCTGCAAAACTTCCTTTAACGCCGGCCTTCTTTACCCATTCCGGTGTCGCAAAAACCTGGTCGCTGCTTGTTTCCTTGCAGGATATCCGGAAACTGATCTGGCATCCCCGGGCGGTCCATTTATCTATGATAGAATCTATCAGGGGCCAGTTGAACCTGCCTTCTTCCGGCTCCAGGTAACACCAGCCGAGACGCAGGTAAACATGATTTAATCCTTTAAGGTCTTTTAACTGATCCTCCGGTGCAAGGGATTTGCCATACCGATCGAGTCTGTTATCATAGTAGTGAATATACCATCCTTTATACGGGTTCTGTAAAGGTGTTACCGTATCCCATGCGGCGGATACATCCTGGTTAATCTGTTTTTGGGAATAGGTTCCGGAGGTTATGAATAATAAAACCAGGACCAACACATACTTCGTGAAATACATAATAATGTAAAAAAGCTGCCCGGTAAAATTTACCGGGCAGCTATGGTTTTTTTATTTGTTAAATAAAAGTTTAATTACTGTTTGTTTGCCTGATGCCGGTACGATACGTAATAAATGGATACCGGATGCAAGCGGACGGAAGCGGACAGGTAACTGGTTCGTTCCTCCGGATACATTGAACACCTGGCGCAGCACCGATTGTCCCAGTTCATTGATAATCTGCACTTCCACCTTTTCGGCGTTTTGCGCCGGGTAACGGATCGTGAAATTACCGTCAGAAGCGTTGGGGAATACGGTTATAGTACCCTGGGCAGAAGCGGTAACAGTTTCTGCGATCGTAGCTTCCCTGGACCCTGTGCTGCATATTGCACCACTGCTCGCTTTGGTAGTACTCTTATTCAGATAGTTCAACCGCAGGGTGTTGGTGGCCAGACTATCGCCTTCGGTATTCGTTTCAAAAATGACAGTACCGTTGGCAGGCACCGTTCCGGAACCCGTCTGGGCAGATCCATAGATATCCCAGGTAAAGTTCACCGGCGTGGTATAGGTGCTCCTAACCCTCCAGCGACGCGTAACAGCCGGATTATTTGAACAAAGAGACGTGAGTGTTACCGTAGTATTGGAAGCCGGGAGTAGCTTCAGTCTTCCGAATGCTGCGGAGGTAAGAAAATTATTATCGTTACCATTCCACATCGTCTGCACCGTACGCCCGCTTCCGTTATCATCATCGTTATTAGCCACATCAAAACCAATAATAAGATTATTGATAGCAGTAACTCCGAAATTGCTCCATGGTACGGCCATTTCTACCGTATATCCTCCTTCGATGGGCGACCAGCGGCTTCTTACACCTGTCTGATTGCTTCCGAACAATCCGCCGTTATAGACCTGTATAAATTGCCTGTCGTTGGCATCATAGCTGGCGGTACGTCCCTGGTTGCCATCCAGGTAAATTTCAACGGCATCGGTATTGAAGAACTGCGCCGGGTTGGTGAACCGGTTGGCATCCAGCACCTGGACACCGATGTACAGGGTATCGCTTGTCCACAGTGTTCCAAAGACGGTAGTATTATTTTGCGTACCGAATAATAATTTCTCGGCGGTATAACTCAATTGCCATTCGGGCTCATTCAGCGCACCGTCTACTACCGGCCGTACCGTTGTCCGGATAGCGTTGGCCAACAGGTGATCAGTGGTCGTAACATTCAAAACGGTACTTACAGGAGATATACGTCCTGAAATGTCTATTGCATCTACGGTAAACTGATAGGCCGTAAGCGGTGTCAGTCCTTTCACCGTATAATTGGTAGTAGTGATGCTGCCGGCAAGTAACACGCCGTTTCTATACACGCGATATTCAGCGACACCCACATCGTCTATAGCTGCATTCCATAATAAACGCAGAGAAGTGGAAGAAAGGCGGTCGCTCCTCAAATTGGCTGGTGCGGCAGGCGGGGTAAGATCGCCTCCGGCAGGTGCCAGTATAGCATCTCCCCAGCTTGCTTCGTTGAATTCGCGGTCGGTGCCGCTTCTCCAGGTTACCGATGCCCTCAGCCCTGTTCCGTTATCATTGTCCCTGTTTACCAGGTCGAAGCCGAATATTTTACCGTTATTAAAGGTGATGGGACTGCCGGAAGTGGCGTTCGGATCACTATTGTTAAAGAGGTATCTCCAAGGTAAGGCAAACTCGGTAATATAGCCACCCGGTATAGCCGTAGTGCGGGAACTGGTAAATCTTGCCCTGGCATTGATCGGTGCTAATATAGGAGCCAGCGAATCGGTGTTCAGAGCGGAACGCAGTGCCCAGTCCTGCGTATAAATGGCGATGGCTTTGGAACGGTTACCGTCTACAAAAACATCCAGTCCGTCACCCGCAGCATGGGATGGCCGGGAAGTAAGTGTGGTGTCCAATACCCTGGCAGCCACATATAGATTGGCGGAATCCCATAGTAACGCGAAGGTGGTGAAGTTATCCGTAGTTTGGCCGGAAGTAGGTATCCGGCTCAGCACGTTGGAGAACCGCCAGTTTTCATTTAATACACCATCCAATACTACCGGCGTATTTGTCCGCTCGGCAATGGCATATAAACTGGCCGCCGTTCTGGCAACCACTGTATTGCTGGCCGTATCGTCGCCGGATTCATATACCGCTTTTACATAGAAGCGATAGGTGGTATTCCTGGTAAGTCCTGTAGATATAAACCTGGTCACGTTGCTACCCACTGAACCGACGGATGCACTGTCGCGGTAAATATCATACCGCTCCACGATAGCACTATCGGGTTTCTCCCAGGTAAGTACTGCGTTGGTGGCTTCTGCCAGCAGAAGCTGCAGGTTAACTGGAGGCAGTAAGGCTGTAAGGGTAATTACTTTCGCAGAAGTGGCATTCGAGTTATTAAGCTCGCTTTGCTCGGGCTCTGCATCTAAAGGGTCAACTACGGCCAGGAAAGTATGCGATCCACTTAGGCTCGTCCAGGGTGTGCCGGTGGTAACAAGGGTCACTGAATCTCCTGGTTGTATAGATCCCGCTGTAGTGAGCGTTGCGAAATTTACGCTGTCCACTTTTACATCCACAGAAACGGGTCCGGAGCTGGGTGCCGATCCGCGGTTAGCAAGTGTAACGATAAACTGTATCGTATCTCCCTGCGCAGGGCGCAGCTTTGAATAGCTGATATCCGCTACCACCAGATCCGGTTTGTTTTCCGTTGAAGGCAGCCGAACAGCAGGCGGACCAAATTTCCAGTTACCAAAACAATTGGTACCCACATAGAGGGAACGGGTTACCGGGTTAACGCGTATTACCTGCGTTTCATAACCGCCGGTAACGCCGTACTGGCTATTGTTATGTCGCGGTGCCACGGTTAGTATCTGCCAGGTCAGCCCCGCATTGAGCGAGCGAAGCAGGGAAACATCCGTAGCATAGATATCACGGTGCGCACCAAAATAAACAATCGTAGGGTCGATCGGATCGACCGCTATCGCGTTGTATCGTTTTAATCCGAACTGGTCGGCCGGGATACGGCTATTCAGATTAGTAAGTCTGCGCGGATTTACATCGTACTGGAAAAAGTTATTGTCTCCGCAGGTAACATAAAAACGGTTCCGGATATGATCATAAGCCAGATCCTGGATGCCATCGGGTATGGTGGTGACGGTGGTCCAACTGGCTCCCCGCGTATCTGAACGCACTATGTTGCGTCCTTTTATCCCATAAAGTTCTTTTGCGCCGGTAGGACTGGAAGTAATTACCCCGTCGCAACCGCTCATATTGTTCCAGGTGATTCCCTCGTCGATGCTTCGGAAATTACCTAAAAAAAGAATAGTGCTATCGTGAGGGTCTCCATAGCCCGTTTTTTTCCCTGTAATGGTATAGGCCGTGCGGGTAAAGCTTTGTCCGCCATTGCGGGAAACGGCAATTTTACTGGGAAGATAATTTTCCAGTGCATTACCTACCACTATTACCTGTCCATTGCTGGAATAAGCACCGTAATTATATCCGTAACTAAGGCCCGACACTGGAAGGTATTTCCAGGTGCGGCCACCATCTGTGGTAACGGCTGAATTCCAGTCCTGGGTAGGTGTCGCCAATACGCCGGGATGTGTAGTACTCCAGTTGATGCCTTCGGAAACGAATGTATGCGATATACCATTTCCTGCCCAGCCAAAATTTCTTCCCCCGTCTGTACTTTTTAGTACAATGCCAGAGCCGAAGGTCCATACTTCGTTCTCTCTTGTAGGATGCCATACCGAATAAATGGTTACCCCGTTGTTAAAAGGTGTAAAGTTTTCAGTGACCTTATCGATGACGGCAACCTGCCAGTTCAATCCCCCGTCTATCGTGTAGTAACGCACATCATCGAACGTGGTTCTTTTTATCTGCAGAATCATTTTGAGCGGGTTCACCGGGCTCACATTCAAGTGATAGGGTGTAAATTGGCCAGGGAAATTATTAGAAGTAATTAATTGAAAATTATCGCCCCCGTTACTGGATAAATAAACACCTTCTTTGGTAAGAAGGTAAATATTATTGGTATTGTTTTGTGAAGGATATGACATATCTACTATGTTAGCCGTTAACACTTTAGTAAAGTCGGTACCTCCGTTGATACTTTTATAGAAACCACGCCTGTTGGCCACATACACTGCGCTGTTTGCCGGGTTTACTTTTACAACTCCTCCGCCTACCGAGTCGGAATTGGGTATTTTAATCCAATCCGTGCCTCCGTTGATACTTTTGTATAGCCCCGGGAAATTAAAAGGCCCGATCCCTCCCTGGCAGTTACCGCCATTATCCGAACGCGACCAGTAGGCTACCGTGCTATAACCCAGCGAAGGATTAAGGCTGCTTTTATCGAAAGTGATATGTTCCTTAATATCACGAAAGCCGCAATAACTGGAAAGAGGAAGCCGAAGGCTCCAGCTATTGCCTTTATTGGCAGACAGGTAAATACCATGCTGGTTCTGAAAACCCTGGCCTCCATTACCTCCTACCGTAAGTACCCTGTTGATATTATTGGGATCGATGGCAACGGCAGATGCCCCACGCGACCAGAGTCCGCCGTTGGCAGGTTCCCAGGTATTGCCGCCGTTCAGGCTGCGCCAGATACCACCTACATCTGTAGTAAAAAACATCAGGTTGCCGTCTGTTTCATCCATGGCAAGGCCTATGCCCCACTGGCCCCCTTCCCCTCCTATCAGGCCTTTGTCCAGGGTGCTCTGCGTAACCCAGGGCTGCACGATCCACTGCTCGGGATCATACGTCTGGGCGTTTACTAAACTGCTCTTAAAAAAAAGAAAGAAACAGGAAATGATAACAATCGAATGTACCAGTTGATGGTAGTGTTGATTTTTTTTCATGGCAAAAATGTTATGTTAATTAAAAGTGTAAGCAAGCATATGTTAAAATCATTTAATTCCATTCGTCTCTCACCTGCGCATTCACGTTAGGATTGGCATTTCTTTCACCCAATGGAATCGGGAACAGCAGGTTCTTATCCTGGAACGGCTGCGTACCGTCTTCGGCCTGCCTGAGCGTATTAATGGTCTCTTTAGCAATACCCCACCTGATAAGGTCGAAATAACGGCTTTGCTCTCCCGCCAGTTCCAGTTGCCGTTCACGCATCAGAATCTGCATCGCATTGGCAATACTGCCCAGTGAAGTATACAGCGCGGCACCCGACCTTGAACGTACACTGTCTATTAAAGCCAGGGGTTGACTGCCCGTATTTCCCTGCTGTATATACGTTTCTGCCAGCATCAGCAACACGTCGGCATATCGTATCACCTGCCCGTTGATAGTACTCTGAGGACCGCCGAACGAAGCGCGCTGATTATAATATTCATACTTAAGCCAGCGATAGCCACCATTAGCACCGGCGAATGGAAAATTAACCGGGCCAGTGGTGCACTGCTGGCAAAAAACCGTCTGGCCTCCGCTGGCCGCGTCGCCGTAAAAAGTGAACCGCGCTCTTGGATCTCTATACGTAGTGCCATCCACCGGGCTAGGGTAAGTGAATGCCCGAACGGCCGATGTAGTAATGAATACGTTTTTAAAATCGTTGAATCCGTACTCCTGTGCGCGGGCAGAGTGTGTGGCGCGGCGGCCAAATGCTTCTACACCACCGTACGCAAAATAAGCATCACCTGCGGCTTGATCCCATACGCCATTCATTACCTGGAAAATATTTTCGGGGTTGGACTGATTGGTTGTACTAAATACATCCAGGTAATTAGGCGACAGGATATAGGTAAATGGTGCTTTGGTCAATTTAGTAAACTCTGTTTGCGCGGCAGCCCATTTTTTCTGGTACAGGTATGCTTTGCCCAGCAAAGCAATGGCGGCACCCTGGGTAGCCCTGCCAAGACCCGCAGCCGGGTAAGACACCGGCAGATCCGGGATAGCCAGCGTAAGATCCGCTTCCACCGTACGCCATATTTCGCTTACGGGTGTGCGTGAGGGATACCTGTTAGCCAGTGTGCTGTCGTAACTCGTGCGCAACGGCGCATCGCCATACAGGAAAGCCAGGTGCAGGTTAGCATATGATTTTAAAAACCGCGCTTCGGCTACATACTGTTTTTTTCGCTGTTGTTCCGCAGGAACGGTTGGCTGCCAAACCTCTGCCCGGTCGATAACCACATTGGACCGGAATATCATACGGTACAGACTTGCCCACAACTGGCTTAACTGCGGCTGGTTATTACCAAAATTGTACTGGGCCAGTTGCAGCAGGTCGCCCTGCATGGGCGCATCGTTTTTAGCCTCGTAGCCCAGCAGATCAAAAATGAAATAATAGTCTCTTGCCCATAATCCCTGATGCAGGAAAGTACCATACGTGGCCACGACGGCCTGGTTCATTTCATTGTCATTCTTAAAATAGCTGTCCAGTGTATAAGCATTGGGATTGCTGGGATCGATCAGTGACTTTTTACAGTGCCAGTTAACCGATACGGTAACAACTGCAACTATATATAATAATATCTTTTTCATTTGTAACGTATTTAAAAATTAAAAACCGAGTTGAAGTCCTACGAGGAAGGTTCTGGGCTGTGGTAATTGGCCATTGTCGAAGCCCCTCGTGAAAATGTAGTCACCACCGCTTAATGTACTTATTTCAGGATCGAAACCATCGTAGGTAGTAACCGTCAGCAGGTTTTGCGCAGCGATATAAAGACGTGCCGTTGTAAATATTTTTTCCTTCATACCATCAAGCATTTTCTTCGGTACGTTGTATCCCAGGGTGACACTTCTTAAGCGCAGGTACGATCCGTCGTTGACCCAGAAATCGGATACGCGCAGGTTACCTGCGGCGGTGGCGTTCTGCCCGGCACGTGGTAATGCTGCCTGGTCGCCCGGTTTTCTCCAACGGTTAAGTATAGCCGTGGAAGCATTATGCCCGGTAGTGCCGTTTTCCGTAAAGTACTTATTGGCATTCACTACTTTTACACCTGCGATACCGGAAGTAACCACGTTCAAATCGAAACTTCCGTAAGCCGCATTGGCGTTAAAGCCATATACGAATTTAGGGATCGGGCTGCCGAGTATTTTCTGATCGGTGGCCGTTACCACTCCATCGCCGTTCAGGTCGCGGAAAATAAAATCGCCGGGAAGCAAGGAAGCCTGGTATACGGCATTGGCATTGCCTGTTTTGTCGCGGGCCGATTGGTTCAGCACATTTATTTCAGCCTGGTCGGCTGCTACTTTAATAAGTTGATATCCGTAGTAAGCACCTATCGGGGAACCGGCAGCCGTATAAGTGAATGCGGACAACTGGTTAAAACTACCCGCGAGTATCGGAGCCTGAAACTGTTCACCGAGGGATAACACTTTATTCCTGTTATAAGCAAAATTGGTACTTACGCTGTAGTTAAGCTTTCTGCCGGGGTTACTGTTATAGGTAAGCGACAATTCGAGCCCTTCGTTCTGGGCGTCTGCAGCATTCGTTAAAATACTGCTACCGCCCCCGCCCACGCCACCGATACCATTATCGGTCGGTAACGGAACGCTTACCAGCAGGCCTTTACTTTTTCTCCGGTATAAGTCAGCGGAAAAATTAATGCGGCTTTCAAAAAGGCTTAATTCGAGTCCTATATCCACCTGGTCGGTCTGTTCCCATCTCAGATCGGGATTAGGTATGGTATTGATGGTAACACCCGGCACGAAGGCTTCGGTGGTTCCGAATGCATACCCTACACTGCCGTTATTACTCTGACCAGTATACGTAAAAGCATCCGTCAGGAAGTTGGGAATTTGGTTGTTGCCCAGTCTTCCATAACTGACACGCAGCTTACCTTCCGTAATAAAAGGCAGGCTTTTCTTAATGAACCCTTCCTCAGAAAACACCCAGGCCACACCGCCCCCCGGGAAATTTCCGTTTTTGTTATTGATACCGAAATTAGATGCTCCATCCCGCCTGGCGCTTAATGATATAAAATATTTATTGTTATAGTCGTAAGTTAACCTGCCGAAATAAGAGATGAGTGCCGTAGCGGCATAACCAACCGAACTTCCGGTAACCGTGCGGTTGGAAGCCACATTTATACTTTGGATATTATCGTTCGGGATACCCGTTCCCAGTGCGCTCTGATTCACTGATTTTCCCTTGTCGGTATAACTGTTCCCGCCCGTGAAAGAAAAATTATGATTGCCTGTATTAAGATTGTACGTGAAATAATTTTCCAGTATATAATAAGAGGATTTACCGGTAGAAAGGGTCGCCTGCCGGTCCTGCAGCACGTTATTGGCCCCTACATAAGGTATCCGGTACCCTTCGGCGGAGCTGGCACCGTATATACCGGCAAACTGCGTACGGAACTTTAATCCCTTTACCAGTCGTACCTCTCCAAACAACTGTGGATACAGAAGAAATTCATCAGTGATGTTTCTGGTAAGGTTAACGTTTTGCAGCGGGTTACCCACGTCACTGAAATCATCTCCATTGGTAAGTGTAGAATAACCTCCCAGTATGCGGCTATCCAGTATGGGTTTGTAAGGGGCATAGCTAATGGCTCCTACCAGGCTGGCCTGACTTCCTTTCGATTTAACATTGCGGATAACCAGCGTTTGCCCGAAATGGAAGCGACCGAAGGTTTCATCTAAACCGAAACGCAGGTTTAGCCGCTTATTGATAAAATTACCGGAGATGGATTGCTGGGTGATGTATCCGCCGGAGAGCTGGTAAATTACTTTATCGCTGCCTCCGGTCAGACTGATGGTATTTTCCGTACTGAGTGCGTTGCGCAGTATGGCGGATTGCCAGTCGGTGCTGTCTATCAGCACCGCAGGTGTATTTAATTTAGCAGGCAGCACCTGGTTTTTTGAGATGGAGATATCCCGTAAAAAATCAACATAGTCGGCCGCTTTCAGCACATCCAGTTTTTTAGGAATGCGACTGATACCGGCCTGCGAGCTGAAAGATACCCTGGGAAGGCCGCTTTTGCCTTTTTTGGTGGTCACTATCACCACTCCATTAGCAGCCGATGCTCCATATATCGCCGTTAGAGAAGCGTCTTTAAGGATGGTGATATTTTCGATATCCTGTGTGTTCAAGGAATTGAACAGGTTATTACTTCCCTGTATGCCATCTATCACATACAGCGGGTCGACCCCGCGGAGCGATCCCGTTCCCCTGATGATGATCTGCGCTCCGGAACCGGGCGTACCGTTGGTATTCACGATCTGTACGCCGGCGGATTTACCGATCAGCAACTGGGCAGGACTGGTAGCGGTGGTGGCACCGGCCGATTTGCCCGTAACCACATCTACAGACCCGGCGATGTTTTTCTTCTTCGCCGTGCCGTAGCCGATCACGACCACTTCGTCGAAAGTGCCACTGGTCTTTTGCAGGGTGATGGACAGTTCGGTGCGGTCGTCCAATGTAATTTCCTGGCCGGAATACCCGACGTAGCTAATGACCAGCGTGCCGTTGGCGGTAGCGGAAGAAAGACTGAACAACCCGTTTTTATCCGTCGTTGTTTTTTCCCCGGTTTGTTTTAAAGAAATAGTAGCTCCTTCGAGCGGTTGACTGTTTTCGCCGGAAACAGTTCCGCGAATAGTGCGCTGCTGTGCATGGGCGTAGGTACTCAGGGTTAAGAGGATACATACAGTTAACAGGTAGCGTTTGAAAGGGCTTGCAATCCATTGTTTCATAAACAATCATTCGTTTGGTTAAGTAATCGTTACGGCCAGATTCTCGGAAATCACCAGAAGCCTTCATGAACCAGGTGATTTTACCTCATATATCAGGTATTCCTGCATTGGAAGAGCAAGATTATCAATAAAAAAGGGAAGAAACAGGGGGGCAATCGCCTAATACAGGGGGTTAAATAGTAAAAGGGCACCGGTAAATAGTAAAAGGGAAAACAGAACCACTATTCGGTTTTGTAGATCACTTTAAAATCCTTGTTAAAGGAACTTTTATACTTCCGTACGTACTCGGAGGGAGACATACCGAACAGCTTTGCAAACTGCTCCCGGAAATTTTTTACGTCCGAAAGCCCTACCTGGAAGGCCGTTTCATTCACATTGGCATCCGTACCCAGCAGGATCTCCGCCGCCTTACGCAGCCGGATAAACCGGATAAAAGCATTCACCGATAACCCGGAAATGGATTTTACCTTTTTATAGAGATTGGAATGGCTCATGCCGATGGACTTTGCCAGCAGGAGTACCGTAAAGTCTTCGTTATCTATATTTTTCTCGACGATCTCTATACACTTATCTAAAAACTCCTTGTAAGCGGCAGAAATATGAAGATCGTTCTTACGCAGCGTGATCGTATCGAAAAAGTACTTTTTCAGCGTGTTCCGGTTCTTCATTATATTTTCTACCCGGGCCAGTAACAGTTCTTTGTCGAATGGCTTGGTGATATAATCCTCCGCACCGCATTCGATACCTTTTAGTTTGATTTCGGCGGAAGAAGAAGCCGTGAGTAATATAACCGGGATATGATTCAGTTCGGGGTCTTCCTTTAACTTGCCGCAGAGCTCCACCCCGGTAATACCTTCCATCACCACATCACTGATAATCATGTCGGGTATTATGCTAGTTGCCAGTTTAAGGGCTGCTTCGCCCCCGGCTGCTTCGTAAATGATGTATCTGCCGGCAAATATCTGGTTGAGGTAATGCAGTATTTCCGGGCTGTCGTCTACCAGCAATATCGATTTTTTTTCAGATATTACCTCGCTTACCGGCTGTTTTTCCACCATAACGGTATCCTGCGTGGGCAGAGTATCCGGCTCCATCTCCTTCATCAGTTCCCGAAGCAAAGCCGGCTTTTGTCCTATTTCTTCATGAATATAGTATTCGCTCAGATGCGCTTTATCCTTATGAAGGCGAACGGTAAAGCGTGTGCCTTTATTCATTTCACTTTCGTAAGTTATAGTACCCTTATGCGATTCTACGAACTGCTTAACCAGGTACAGACCGATACCGAATCCCTTTTTATCATTCGTCCGTTCGTTCTTTTGCTGGTAAAACTGGGTAAATATCTGGTCTCCGGCCACTCCATCAATTCCACAACCGGTATCCGAAACGATAAAGAGGATATCGTTTTCCATTTCCGTTAGTTCCACCGATACCGTACCTCCGTCGGGAGTAAATTTAAGCGCATTCGAAAGGAGATTAAATAATATCATCTCCATTTTTTCCCGGTCCGCATAAAGCTCAAGGCCCGGTTTATTAGAGGAAAATGAATACCGGATATCCCTTACCCTGGCCGTTTGAGAAAAGCAGGCATATACTTCCTGGCACAGTTCGAATATATTCAGCCGGGTAATTTTGAGGCGGCTTACTTCACTTTCGGCTTTCCGGAACAAGAGTAACTGGTCTACCAGGCTAAGCAGGCGGCGGGCGTTGCGGTATATCACATTCAGTTCGCCGGGATCGGGAGCGGTTTCGGGATGCTGCAGCAAATCTTTCACCGGGTTGATGATCAATGTAAGGGGTGTTCTGAACTCATGAGATATATTCGTGAAAAAGGAAAGCTTTTTTTCGTTCAGCTCTTTTTCTTTTTCCGTTTCCATTTTCGCCAGGGCTACCTGGTAAGCCTGCCGGGCCCGCTGGGTGCGGTATTGCAGGTATAGGTAAATGATCGATATAAAAGTGAGTATATAGAGCGTATAAGCCCACCAGCTCCTGAACCAGGGTGGCATTACGTTAATAAGCATGTTATATTCCTGGTTGATCCAGCGGCCGTCGGTGTCGGTGGATTTGATGCGCAGGATGTATTTGCCTTCCTGGAGGTGGGTATAGTTGGCGGTCCTGTTTTTCCCGGTATAATTCCAGCCCTTGTCCCAGCCTTCCAGGTAATAGGCATAATTGATCTTATCCGGCGCCGAGTATTCCAACGCGACAAAGTCGACCGACAGAACGGCCTTATCAAAAGGCACACTAATCTCCGGAACCTGCTCGGACAATCGTTTTACAATATAAGAGCTGTCCGCCTCCACGGGAACATTGTCTATTTTTAATGTGGTAATAAATACATTGCTTGGTCGTACCTGATACTTTATGCTATCGGGGTAAAACAGGTTAAACCCTTTGATGCCTCCAAAAACAAGCTCTCCCGATTGTAAAGCGATGGCTGCATTGTAATTGAACTGGTTGCTCTGCAGCCCGTCCGACTGAGAAAAGCTCTCGAATTTTTTGTTGCCTGTATTGAATTTAGCCAGCCCGTTGAAAGTGCTGATCCACAAATTTCCATTTTTGTCTTCTATCACATTCAGAATGGAATTATTGCAAAGACCTTCTTTTTCGGTATAGGCGGTATACCTGCCAGTTAAGGGGTCGAAGAGTAACAACCCTCCGCCCTCTGTGCCTATCCATAAATCTCCCCGGCTGTCTTCATGAATGGCACGTACCGGGAACCCTACTTCATATTTCAGATGTTTCCCCGCAGCCTGGTCTATCCGGATAAGAGAAGTAAAATCGCCTGCCCATAAATGGCCGCTGCTGTCTTCTGCCAGCGAGATAATATTAGTTAGCCGTGCATCGAACAGATCGAATCGTTTAGCTGCCTTGTTGAGGCGGAAAAGACTGCCGTCGGCACAGGTAGAAGCCCATAGGGTTTTTTTACTGTCCTGGTATAATTTCCACACGGCATCGTTGTATCTGCCTGAAACCGTATTATAACATCTGAATAACTGGAACGAACCTGATTTCGGATGATGTCTTTGTATACCTCCTCCCCAGGTGGCTGTCCATACCATATCTTCTTCGTCTTTCAATATATTCGTAACAGAATTGCCGGTATAACCCGACATTGCCGGGGCCTGGTAGGGATAATCGGTAAATGTATCGGCCTTCCTGTTCCAATACCTTACCCCCGCACCCTCCGTCCCTATCCAGAGGTTCTCCCCATCCTCGCAAAAAGAAGTGATATAATTAACCTGGGTGGAGGGCTTTCCGGCATTTTGAGTTATCAAATGAAATTTACTCCGGTTAGGATCGATAACGTTAACCCCTCCCCGCAGCGTTCCTATCCATATGCGGCCTTCTTTGTCCTCGCAGATCGAATAGACTGCTTTACTGTTAAGCGATGATTGATTCCGGGGAAAAGAAAGTGGCTTCACTGTTTCGCTGCCGGGATCTTTGATAAAAATACCATCTCCGTCAGAAGCAATCCACAACCGTTGCTGGCGGTCAATCTCCAGGTGGCTGAAGCGAAATAAATTTTGGGTAATATGATGGGTGGTACCAGTCGAAATATCATACCGGTACAATCCGTGGTCTCCACCAATCCACAGATGACCGCTGTTATCTGCCCGCATGGAATACACTTTCTGAACAATCCTGTTTCTTAACAGGAAAACGGCTTTTTCCATATCGAAGCTGAAAAGACCTTTTCCACCGATATGTACCCAAAGATTTTTACCCTTACCCGCTTCCAGTGCAGATACTTCGTATTGCGTAGAATATCCCTGTTTCTGCCCTAAAGGAAGCTGGATGAAATGGGGACTTCCCTTTTTTTTCCATAACAACCCTTCCGTAGCGGTGGCAATAAACAGATCTCCGGCAGCGGTAGTGTTGATCTGGTTGACGGTGGAGCGAATGATCCTGGGCTGTCGGCTTTGGTAAGCTATATATGACACGGTTAAAAAGCTGCCGGTATTAGCATCGTATTTGCTTACACCGCTCCGGGTGCCGACCCACATCGTATGATCCGAATCTTCGACGATCGAACTGATCCGGTTATTGACCAGTGAATGAGGATCATTCAAATGGTTGCGGAAAATTTTAAAGTTATATCCGTCATACCGGTTAAGCCCGTCAAAAGTTCCGAACCACATAAAACCCCTGTGATCCTGGTAAATACTGGTAACCCCGTTATTGGAAAGTCCGTTTTCGCGCCCCAGGTAAGATACGGCAATAGTGTTTTGAGCGGGCGCAGCGTTAAAATAACCGGTTGCGATAAATAAGAGCAAACAGACTGCTTTCGACCTGATGTAAAGGTAATAAGACATCTTTTTATATGGCAATTAGTTACCTCAAAGTATACCTAAAGTACGTAATACAAAAATTTTTATAAATGGGATAAAACGCCTAGCGCTCAGGCCGGATTAACCGCAGGAAAGTGATCAGGTGATAACTGCCCCTGAAATTATTTAAACGCTATTAAAAATCGTGTTATATTTATTTATAATAAGGAATTATATTTTACAATATAAAATATATTAATCAGCTATAAAACTCCGGCAAACGTTTCGCCAATGAAAGATTCAAAGATTAAATACGTATTTTCCATACTGATACTGCTGGTTGTTACTATCTGCAAAGCGAACCCTTTCCCTCGTTTTATAACAAGAAGCGGCGACCTGTTAAAAGACGGAGAAAAAGTATTCCGGTTCATTGGGGTAAATGCTCCGAACATCAATGGGCATTATGACGGATACAAAAACACCTATCCTGGCAGCGGATATGTCTACGATCCCATCGAGCTTACCTACGAAATGGAGAGCTATTTTAAGGATATGCACCAGATGGGTGTCACCGTATTCCGAAACTGGGGAATTACAGTTACCGACGGATCGGGTGATTACGAAGCCCTGGTGACCGGTGCTTACACCTATAATGAAACTGCCCTGCGCAGGATCGATAAAATGCTCCAGTTATGCAACCGCTATAATATCCGGGTGATCCTCTGCCTTGTTAAGGAGAACTCCTACTGGGGCGGAACGGCGGCTTTTAGTGCATTGTATGGAGGTGGGGATTATTATACCGATTCAACGGTAAAGAACGGGTTCAGGCATTTACTCAATACGATGGCTAACCGTAAAAATCATTATACCGGAGTGGCATATAAAAATGATAAAGCTATACTGGCATGGGAATTCGGAAACGAAGTACCGAATGATAAAGTGCAATGGATAGCGGAAATGGCTGCTCATTTAAAACGTGTGGCTCCCCATCATCTTATAGCAGATCCCCGGCGCGCCAATGGAGTAGAACAAATGGCTAAACTGGTGGATGATGTACTGCAAAATTGTAAAAACATCGATATCGTAAAAACCCGCCAGTATCCCAACTACCGTGGTACCGTGGCGGAACTATGGGATGTATGCAAAGGCAAAAGACCGATGATCATCGATGAATTTCAAAAAATGGACGGCTTCGACAGCACGCTGGAGCAAATAGTCAATACAGGCACTACAGGCGGCTTGTTATGGAGCCTGATGAAGAACCAGTATACAGGGGGCATCGGCGGGCATGCGCTTTTGCATTCCTACTCCTGGGGCGGAAGCCGGTGGCCCGGCTTTGATGGCGGCGAGTACTTTAATGAACGGAAGAATCTCCTGCTGATCCGCAAATACTCTTATAAAATAAGGGGATTGAAAGTACCGGAAATACCCGCTCCGACAGACCCGCCTTTTTTGTTTGCCAGTTTAGAAAAAGAGGTAGCGTCCTTAAAGTGGAGGGTATCACCCGGTGCCCGCTATTACCAGGTTGAACGCGCCAGGTCTGCGTCAGGACCGTGGACGAATATCAGCGGTGATCTCGATATCAGTTTTAGTTTGTATTTCTATCCCCTTTTTACAGACTCCGGTGCTACCCTCGGTAACACTTACTATTACCGCATCAAAGGAAAAAACGAATCCGGCACAACGGCGCCTTCCAACGTAATAGGGCCAATAGTAGCCAGGAAAAAAATGCTGATGGATAACCTCCTCGACTTTTCGTTAACGTATGCCCATAGCCCAAATATTAGTATCAACTCAGAAACATGGCCTACGCTCAGGCAGACCGAGGAAGATCGCTATCAGGCGGTAAGAACAGCCGGAAGCGCAGCGGGTGAACTTATTTATAAAGCAGATAATATAAAATCCGTCAACGTTTTTTTATTCAGCGATAAGGCGGATACGCTGAAGATTCAGTACTCCACTGATGGTTCTGTGTGGCTTACCCCTTCATCATTTGTTACAACCGTCCGCCCCGGTTACCCCAGCATGATTTCCGGAAAGGAGAATCATTCTATAAACAAGTACACGTATGAATTCAGTTCATTTCCACCCGGCACTTCCTTTGTAAAGATACTCGCCGGAAATGCGGGTGCTGCCGATACGTATCCGTGGATTGGCAGAGTTCATTTAGGGTACCTGGGTTTGAAGTAACAGGGTATCGGGTTTGGCATAATATGGTGCTTGGAGACCTTCCGGTGATAGACAGTGTTTTTTGCCAAGCGCGACATCATCTATAAAGGCGTTACAGCTTTTAAGGTAAGTCTATAGTTCGTCGCAAAGAGTAATTTCACATTATAAATCTACGGCTTATAAAATACAACAAGAGAAGATGGAATATTCAAACATTTTCAGTATCTTTGCAACTGAAATATAGTTGCAAGGCAGTCGCATGAGTACTGGACTTCGTTTGTATTTCATCAAAAGTATATTCTTCACTTATTCAAAAAAGTTCCGATGGTAACAAAAAACAATTACAACATTTTACATAATGTCGAAGTTAGAAAAATTAATACTGCGATTGCTCGCTATCCCCAAAGATTTTACATGGGATGAATTAGTTAAGTTATTGGCTTTTTATGGGTATGCAGAGATCAAGAAAGGCAAAACGGGAGGATCACGCAGGAAGTTTGCGGACAATACAAAAAATATTATCAGCCTTCACAAGCCCCATCCCGGAAATATCATAAAAGAATATGCGCTCAAAGAAGTGATTGCGCATTTAAAAGAAAAAGGATACCTACAAGATGAATGACATCTTACAATACAAAGAATATTACGCCTCCGTTCACTTTAGTGCCACGGATGAACTGTTTTATGGGAAAATAATAGGTATCAACGACCTGGTAAGCTTTGAAGGCACTTCCGTCAAGGAACTTAAAAAAGCATTCCAGGAAGCTGTGGAAGACTATTTGGAAACCTGCGAAACGCTGGGAAAAGAACCCAACAAAACCTATAAGGGCACCTTTAATGTCCGCATTCCGAACCAACTCCACAAAGAAGCGGCTGCATTTGCGGCACTTAACAACATCTCTCTGAATGATTTTGTTAAAACAGCGATCGATTATACCTTGATGCGCAAGCAGGATATCAGTAAAATGATACGACCTTAAGCTTTAATAGAATTATATCTGTGCAAGTCCACACCTTGCCAAAAGCCCAAAAAATTAGTATTGCTGTAGCCATGCGATAGTTTTATCGCTATCCGCAATTGACCATGAGTGCGGATTACGAGTGTTAGAAATTCTTCTATAGCCTTTATTGCTAGTTATAAAGAGTGTCGCATTTTGGTTATTCAAAAGACGTAATTCCTTGATAAAGCTGACACAGTCTAATGCATTTATATCGTAAAAATCTCTATTTCTATTGGTGAGTTGCCACTCTATATCTGGCTCGGTTATGAGTAAGACTGGGGCGGTTTTAAGCAGCTTAATCTTAGAACTTTTATTTTTAAAAATATAGGGAGAGTTGTTTATATAAGAGGAATAATTATCACTAGGGGATCCGTTAAAATGGTAAATTATTCTTTTAACAAGGTATTCTGCTTCCTCTGATTTAATGCTATCGGCCAATCTCTTGCTTAAAGTAGAATAAAACCTTACGAAATCTAACGGCGGATCAATAGCAAAAACCGCTGATGGCTTAATCAGTTTTGGATTCTCAAAACAGTTTTCATAGTATCTAATAGCTCCGCTGCCACCGATTGAAAACCCGCCAAGGTAAAGTTTTACATTCTCCAAGTGATAATACTTATATATATCAGAAATTGCCTTACTAATGGACTGTTGGGAAATACTATCGACACAAAATGAAAATGGGCCATCCTGAAGTGATATTGAGACCGTAAATAGACCATTATTAATGGCCTTTTTAATTATATCTGTTTCGTTTTGTATTGTAAATGCCGGTTCACCAAAGGAAGGAAGCAGAACCAAAACACCTTTGATCGTCTTTGGCTTTTCATAGACTACCCAATAATTTTTAGAACTGTCGTTTGCATCATGGTGGAATATTTTGAAATCTTGTGATGTTGCTTTAAAACTGAAAATTGAAAACAGCTGAACAATAGCTATCAATTTCAATAGATTGCGTTTCATAATCTGATTATCTAAAATGAAGGTTTACTGAATAAATTAGTGTGCAGAATTTTCATAGTAAATTGTACTAATATGAAGCTACTTAATTTATAATGACCTCAAAAAAATATTTTCCTTGAAATTTAGCATGAGATCGCCAGAAACGCTTACTTTTTTTGCTGTAACGAATACATAGATAATTTAACCTGCCCTATTAAACCACCATTTTCACAAACCCTTTGTTCCCGGGAATATCAACAGCCGTAGCACATATTTTACATCCCTTGACGTTTTTCACGTTAATGGTGACCGTATATTTCCATTGAGACCAATTCTCTTCCATCACGGCATTGCCTTTTTCAATCAGTTTACCTTTTGAATTATGAATGGTAATAATCACCCGGTCTACCTTAAAATCATCTTTTGCCCCTATCCAGATCAAGCCATTTGTTTTACCGGTATGACCCGAAACATCGATATGCTCAAAGGTCCAGCTTTTCTCATAACATCGCAAATACCTCCTGCGTAATATCGTTGGTATCATAATGATACCCGTGAGTTACCACCGCAGTGTACTGTTTTACTTTCGGACTGTAACGCATAAACAGAGTGGAGAAGATGCCTTCATTGCCGGCCGCCGCCTGCGCCAGCAATTCATGTTCGGGTGTGAGTTCAAAATAAGGCATACTCGGTGTTTTGTTCTCGTATAAATATAAAGACAATCGGGATAAAGATTTTGAACCCTGGGAGGAATTTTTTTTAGATAACAAACTTCTGGTTATAGTATGACATTCGTCCACGTGATCAGTATCATCTCCATCGAAAAGCCCTGGCAAATCAGCTAAAGCCGCAATCGCCCCTTGAATTGTCGATCTAACACCCCGTGAGTTCGGAAAACGTAAGGTACATTAGCGAGACAACATGTAAAAACAAAAATTATGGCACAGATCAATCCACACATCAACTTCAACGGGAATGCCGAAGAAGCATTTAACTTTTACCAATCCGTATTTGGCGGGGAATTCGCAAGGATTGTACGCTTGAAAGATATGTCAAGCCCTGACTATCCGGTAGAAGAAAAAGACGCAAATAAGATTATGCACATTGATTTGCCTATTGGTAAAAATGTTTTAATGGGTAATGACGTTCCGGAAAGTTCGGGGCCGGTAAATGAACTGGAAAACAGGTCTAAGATATCTATCAGTGCAGCAAGCCGGGAAGAAGCCGACCACTTATTCAGCGGACTTTCAGCGGGCGGAACGATTGAATTTCCTATTGGCGATAGTCCCTGGGGCTCCTATTTTGGTATGTTTCGGGACAAATTCGGTATTGAATGGATGGTGGATTTTGAACCAAGCTATAATGGGCAACAATAAGTAATAATAAAATACAAATGAACCAACCATAAAAATCATTACATGCAAAGATTAGTCCTTTCATTTGGTTTGACAAAAATGATGAAGAAGCAATGAACTTCTATTTCTCTGTTTTCAAGGATTCAAAGGTCCTCCGGGTGGGCCCATAATTCCCCAGGTGCGCAGGAGCTATGAAAAAATCAGAAGGATTTTGACATTGAGTTTTTTCGGTGATACCGTGTGAAAGTTCGCACTTTCAAAAACGTGAGCCGTTTTAAAAGACTTATGTCTAAGTTAGCCGAAAAAATTATAAAGTCAATAGTCAACTCTTAATTCGGCTGACTTAGACGTAGTTGGTGAGAATTTTTAATTGAAAGTGAAGGGCAACGATTGTTAAATAATGACTGCCGGGCTAAAATAATGCCATACTTTCAGACAGATCTAAACGCCGTAACTATTTTTAAAAACCTGAACTTTCATTTAATAAAGAGGTTAGATGGGTTCAACTACGTTTGCTTTATATTTAATTTGAAGCGCGAGAAAAAAGCCATTAACAGAAAAAGCCTAAGCGATTCAAGGAGCAAACTGCCTACAACACTGTGTATGCGCAATTAAAATTGTTATTATATTTTTTAAAGGTAATTTTAACGACGCATGCACTTACGTTAGGCGTTATTTTAAAAACAGACCTCATCAATGAATGAAATAAGAAGATACTTTGAGAAATTCGTAACCATTTCAGATAGTGATTGGGATGTATTTTCATCCAAAATGGTAAGAAGAGAATTTTCCAAAAAATCACTTGTATTAAAAGTAGGTCAAAAGGAAAATTACCTGTCATTTATAGAAAAAGGAATTATTCGTTTCTGTATTCCAACAGAATTTGAAGACTTTACTTTCAGTTTTGCGTTTGCGGACAATTTTGTAAGTGCCTACGACTTTTTTTTAACGCAAAAACCTTCAACTTACCAATTAGAATCAATAACGGAAACAATTCTTTGGAGTTTGACCTATGATGACTTACAACAAATATATTCCGAAACAGAAATAGGTAATAAAATTGGACGACTTGCAGGCGAAGACCTTTTTTTGAAAAAATCCAAACGAGAATTAACATTATTAACTGACTCGGCAGAACAGCGATATTTGAATTTATTCATAGAACAACCGCATCTATTACAGCTGATACCACTAAAATATATTGCATCCTATATTGGAATTACACCGCAGGCATTAAGCAGAATACGAAAACGAATTTCTTAACTTGGGTTCATTGCATAAGGCTCTAACTATAGCGACCTTTGTAAAAACAAAATCATAAAAAATGAAACCATTAATAGTATTAATTGCCGTTTTCTTAATATTAATCCTTGCCATTAAGTTGCTAACTCAAAAATACGACTTGTTATTATCCGCAAGAATTGGATTGTGTGCTATGCTTTTCTTTACAGCGATAGGACATTTTGCTTTTACAAAAGGTATGACGATGATGATACCATCCGTAATACCACTAAAAACTGAAATAGTATATCTAACAGGTGTATTAGAAATTCTATTAGGAATTGGATTGATAATTCCGAGTTTTAGAGCTTATTCGGCTTGGGTTTTGATTATCTTCTTTATACTGCTACTTCCGGCAAACATTAACGCTGCCGTAAAACATATTGACTATCAGAGAGGAACATTTGACGGAAATGGAGTGACCTATCTGTGGTTCAGAGTTCCTTTACAAATACTATTTATTTTCTGGACATATTTAAGTTCAATAAAAAAATGGTGAAAGAACTAAACCATCAGGAAACCCATTTGGTATGAAAAAATGTCTACTTTTAAAGCGTACTCAAGAAGGGGAGCCTTCAATTGTTTGATATGGTCGGGTCTTGTATTTTATTGACGTTTAAATGGCTTACCAATTCCTGTGTTAACAAATTCGGTTAAACTGTCGGTAAAATTGTGCCAACCGTTCTCACAAATGTTAAAGCATTCAATTTGTGGTGTCAAGCCATGATGTGTTAGTTGTAATATAATTTGGTTGTCTTTTGAAGAAATTTCCCAAATAATTTTTGTGTCTATCCATTCACGTTTGTTTTTCAACTCAGGAATATCAATTAAAGAGTCTGTTACGAGCCAAACAATTTTTTTATTTGGAATTAGTTCTTCAACTCGCATTGTTTTAAAAACATTTGCCCCAAAACGAATTGTAAAATTTTTGCCCTGTTCGTTTGATGTGCCTTCAAACAGTTCTGTCCACCATTTTTTAATGCAGTTGGTCAAAGCTTCATAAACTATATTGTCTGAGGCTTGAATAGTAATTGTTTTTTTAAAGTTATCCATTTTTCTATTTACCTTTTGTCGTTATGTTTTGTAGACCAACAATGACCCGTGTTAGCGGTTCTTTGTTTTTTCGAATGTCTGTTCATAATACATTATTGTTACACCTGAATCTAGCGTTTTTGTCTTGATAAGTTTGAAAATAATCCTGCCTTCAATTTGGTCAAATAATCGCAAACCTTTCCCTTCAATCATTGGATGAACACAAATTTGAAATTCATCAATGAGATTTCTATTTAACAGTTGAATAATCAAACTGCGACTACCGATTAAAATGTCCTTTCCTGATTGTTGTTTAAGTCCCAAAATCGTTTCCTCAAGAGGTCTGCTTGAAATATTTGCTGTTCCCCAACCTGAGTCTTTTAAAGTGTTGGAAAAAACAACTTTTTCAATTTTGTCAATTGAAAAGGCAAAGTCATTCATTGATTTTTGGTCTGATGGGTTTTTTAATAAAGTCTGCCAGAATTGCATTAGTTGATATGTTATCCTACCATACAAAATAACTCCAGCATTATTTATAAGGTCCGAATAATGATAATGAAGATTTTCATCAACAATGCCTACAGTGTGGTCGCAAACTCCGTCAAGAGTCATATTGATTGCTGCAATTACTTTTCTTTTATTTTTACTAATCGTCATTTAGTGAATTAATTCCTTGTCCTTTGAGTTTAGCTAATGCGTCTCTCATTGTTTTAACTTGTTCTGGAGGGTGTCCTTGCCAATTGGTAACTTCGCCAACAATTCTGAACGGATTTGTTGAACGAAAAGATTTGTCGTGTAGAGATTCCGGAACATTAAATTTTTCCGATTTTCCATCTGGTGTACCGGATTTTTCTTCTTCTCCTACAAAAAAAGCCGAAGTAAAGAATCGTCTACATCTACAACATTTTTTACGGCGGCTATTATCTTTTCATAGTTACCCCTGGTCAGCGGCACATACCAGCATTTGTCGGTGGCGCTCCATTTTGCTCCTGCAGTTTTTTGAAGTGTTCCATTGATTTTAAAGTTCATTGGAAAATAAATCCCGATCTAATCTTCACCCTTATATTTTAATTGTGTCCATAAAACTAACTTTAATGAATCAATTGCAAACCTACCTAAGTAGAAATTGTTTGAGAAGTCTAACCTATTCTACCTTTTTAATAATAGCAACACTACTCTCAGTCCCATAGACTAAGGGTATTGCCGACCTAATTAAGGCTTAAGATAACACGGAAAAATGAAACTCCATGAAAAGCAACTTTTTTAACTTTCAAGTATGAGATTTAGCTTCCCAAATATTAAGAAAAAATTTAACATTTGTTTGTAGCCTTTAGGCATCCCCGGCCAGTATAATTAATAATTAAAGCAGTCGGGCATTAAGACCGGGTTCGGACTTTTCTGGCAGATAACGCCTGTTATGATACTTGAACTGATTGCCGCCGAGGATCGGGCAAAGGCAGGCTGCCTCATGTAAGCCATGATGAACATGATTAAGCTGGATATAGGCATCCTAAAAGCCGCGGCAGAAGTAAAGTAAGCTGAACTTTTCAACAGTAAATATTTATTGATTTTGCTTCTGCGGTAAACAATATATTATCGTCTTCGGTAATAATTTCTTCGTTGGTTTGCCAATGTCTCAAATGCTTTATCAGCACAATGAGCCTGCCAGCCAACAATGATTTGTTCAATTGTATGCGTATTGGAAAATCCATCGCGGCATAGCCATTATTGATAATCACAAAAGCAACATCGTTAACTGATATCCTTAGAAAAGCATATACTAAGTCGTCTGACCACAATGTTATGGTTGTTCCATATTTCAATGCTGCATTTTTTTTGCGTAGGTTAATCAGTTCTTTTGTCCACTGGTAAATTACCCCGGCAGTTATTTCGTTTACATTTGGGCGATTATTGGCATCAATTATCTGCCAGGGAAAGTCACGCCTCAGGTCTGCATCACCTGTCTCACTCTTCCAGCCTTCTATACCTATCTCTGTGCCATAATATAGCTGTGGTATTCCACGCATGGTAAACAATGCCCCAAGGCAAAGTTTGTTTACCTTGATTGCCCATTGCAGCCCTTCTGCCTCACCAGTATGCCTCGACCTGGCGTGGCTCATGATGCGTTTTTGAAGGTCGTGGTTATCCAGTAATGTTACGAGCTTGTTAGCATTTCTGTAACCACCTTTTAACGGATTATCATTGTCCAGAACACCTAATGGTTCCCCTTCATTTAAACGTGGTCGTGCCAGCCAATCTTTTATACTTTCATCATAAATAAATACAGAACGGATGGCTGTGCAAAGGGGAAAATCAAAAATGGAATTGAAGTCGTGAAAGTTTTGGTATTGAAGCAACTGCTGTATATCTTCTTTCCCTTCACATAGCACTTCACCAATAATATTGGTATCGGGAAACTCACCTTTTATTTGTGACTTGAAAAAATGCCAGAACTTTGGTTCTACATGCTTTACGGTATCCATTCTAATGTTAGTGACCTTGCCTTTTATTTTCCACTCGGCTATGTTATTGATAAAGTAATCCAGGACCTCCGGGTTGTCATGATTGAAATCTGGCAAGCCAGACAGTTCCCCTTTAATATCACCAATGCCACCAACATTGAACCAGCCTGCTTCAAAATTGGCTTGTGTTCCATAGCCTGCATGATTTACCACCATATCCAGCACCACTTTAAGGCCTCTTGATTCACAGGTTTCAACGAAAACACCGAGAGTGGTCTTATCGGTTGAAGTAGGCAATCTGGTGCCATCCAAAAGACGGCCATCAATTTTTTCAAAATTTTGCGGCCAGTAATAATGGTAAGGCTCTGAACCGCCTATATTGGTGATATTTTCATAGACAGGCGTTATCCAAATGGCAGTGATGCCTAATTCAATCAGGTAATTCAGTTTGTCAATAATACCATCCAAAGTTCCACCATGAATTTTGTTGTCCGCTACCGTCGCATTGATTTTATTGCGGCCAAAAAAGCGGTCGGTGATAATAAAATAAATAATGTCATCTTGTGTAATGTGCTTTGTCATAAATATCTTTTGAAGGTGACTATATGGCTAGCAAATCAATACACTGAAGCTTTTATACGAACTGGGTTTAAAGTTAGGGACTTTACTTTGATTTTTGACTTGCCTAATTGAACCTTTTTGGCACTGCAGTGCGAGGGAATAAATAATATGCTTCTTTTATGGTCAGCAAGAATGTTTAGGATCGTTTCTTCGCTTCTGATAACGCGGATCGATTTTGTAACAAGTGTTTCAATAAATTTGTCATTACATTTTTTAAGATTAAATTTATTTGTCCTTATTTGGGGAACCTATATTTACTTGGACGCAGGTTAAAAATTACAGGGGTCACGGCATCTCATTTTGTGTAGGAGATGGGGCCGTTTGTTGGGAAGAGAATGATAAACGTACACCTGCTTCTCGTATCCACCCCCCAGGCAATGTTTATGGAGAATTTATTTGCTGTTGTGGCCGTAGCGCCGGAAATGAATATTGTGATGTAGGGTAACCTTGATTATGTTGCTCGGGCCGTAGAAATACCCCCTGGTATTTGTCTTCTGCTATTATTAAAGTTTATATATGATAAAACCATTCTTTATTGTTCTGTTGATCATTACTGGTTTGCAAACAAGTGCCCAAAAACATTTTACCCTTTCCGGAACTGTCTCCAATCAGTTTAATGGACTGACCATTGAACTTTTATCGAAGGATACTGCCTTTGACAAACTATCGACCAGTATCAAAAACAATACTTTTAGTTTTTCAGGTAATCTTACAGATAAATACGAGGGCGTCAGTTTAAGACTGCTAAAAGACGATTCAAGATTAGCCAGTTGGGGCTTTTTCATCAAGGACGGGGATATGAAAGTTATAATAACAGCCACTAAAGACGATAGCGATCTGATCTCCATTTGCTATGTCAATATTCCATTTATTGAAGAACAAAAGAGGTACGATTCAATTGTTCATCCTATTGGGGATAGCGTGTCCTTTACCTACAATTTGTTAACAGATGTCAAAAAAGGATTTCGTAAGGAGTTCGATAAGGATTCACTGGCAGAGTCGCTTGCTTCCCTGCGATCTACACACAGGGATAGGCAAATAATGTTTGTAAAAAGTCCAATAGATTCCTATTTTAGGCTGCATATTTTTAAAAGAGAGGTACTTTATCATAATTATCACATATCTGCGGATTCACTTTTAGCCCTTTACTCATTTTTTGATGACTCCGCCAAGGACACAAAATTAGGAAAATCAGTCTATGCATATTTGCTCAAAAACAAATCACTTTCCCTGAATGAAAAGATGCAAGATTTTTCGTTCCTCACCGACAGTTTAAAATCTTATAAATTATCTTCGTTTTTGCCTGTAAAGTATGTGTTGCTATGTTTCTGGGCATCTTGGTGCCAACCTTGTATTAATAGTTTACCGGTAATAAAGGAATTGAATGAAAAGTATTCTACCAAAGGCTTACAAATAATTTCTGTATCCATAGATAAAGATATTAAGGCATGGAATGCTGCTTTGAAACGGCATGCCCTACCCTGGCTGCAAACATGTGATTTACCTGGTTATATAAATGAGCAAAGCACAAGGACTTTGTATAATGTAAGAGCGATTCCCAGATACCTTTTAATCGATAAAAGCGGCATTCTAATATATGATAATATTCAGTTAAGAGATACCGATAAATATCAGGTCCTACAAAATAAAATTGACAATGTACTAAATTGAACATGGAATTCTGTAAATTAATAGAAGTAATTTTTAAAAGCATTCTAATTCAATTTGAATACTTAATTAGAGAAGAATCAATCCTATTCATTACTACATTTACAATCTAGTATCATTGTTGAATCATTTGCCATCTATTAATTTTTCCGTATATGAAAGTATCAATTTCATTTATACCGACTTTTTAAAATAACTATTAGCTATTCTTGCTTCGGGATTCTTTGTAGGGTAGTTTTACATCTACATCAATATAAAGGCAGGTCACCACATATCAGTCAAAGAAATTAAAAAAGATTAACTACATGAAGAGGGAATTATTGTACGCTTTAAACAAAGGAGAACTAGGGTCTATTAATTTATTACTTAAAGACTCCGATATAAACGAGATAGATAAGGATGGAAGATCTTTACTTCATCATGCTGTTCTCCTAAAAGACTCTGAGGTGGTTGATTTATTGATTAATAAAGGAGCATCCTTAGATATCCAAGACAATTTAGGATGGTCGCCTTTACATTTCGCTGCGCAAAGATATGATGTACACATTTCCAAAACACTTATAGATGCAAATGCCGATTTAAATTCTGTAGACAATTATGGCAACAGTGTTTTATGGCGAGCTGTTTTTGAATCCAAAGGCCGAGGGGATGTAATAAAATTACTTATAAGTAGTGGAGCTGACATTTATCAAAAAAATAATAAAGGTGTAAGCCCAATTAATCTGGCTCAAACAATAGCCAATTATAAAATATTGGATTTCTTTACTTAAAAAAAAATATCATGCATGCAAGTTTTTCAGGATCAACATGGAAAAAAAAGTCTTTCAAATTAACGTTTCTATTAACTGCTTTCTTTTTTTATTCAAACTCCAAGGCTCAAATATTAATTAATATTAAGCACAAAGACTTTCCAATCACCACCTCGCTTGAGGAATTTTGTAAAGCAGAACCACAGGTTCTGGAACAGTTTTTTGCCGAAATCAATCTTGAATATCCGGGATTAGAAGACGTTAAACAAGCTGTAAAGACAAAGAATTGGGAAAAAGCCAGCAAATCTCTGATAACTTATTATAAGGTAAAGGATAAGAATGAGTGGCTGATAAAGTCAGAAGAAGTTTTGGACGCTAATACTTCCAAAGTGGCAGATGACGCACTTGCAGACAAATTTACCTTTCAGGGAGTAGCGGGCAGCGTTAAACGTTTGGCTAACGAAAGAATCGACTGGTATTACAATGGACCCAAACTGGACATCGAGTGGGCTTTCTTTTTAAACCGGAATTTCTTTTTGAATGATTTAGCTAATGCGTATCTCAAGACAGAGGAATCCAGATATGCCGAACGTTGCAATAATCTTTTGTTTGACTGGATTGTTAGTAATCCAGCGTATTCAAAGTATACGGAGAACCAAACCTGGCGCCCTCTGGAAGTTGGTATAAGAGTTGGCAGAAGCTGGGTAAAAACTTTTTACCATTTGCAGAAAGCATCAGAGTTCACAGATATAACGCGCTTGCTGATGTTGATTTCATTATACGATCATGCAGACTATTTAGATAAATACCATGGCAAACATCATAATCATGCCGTTTCTGAACTTCTTAGTCTATCGAAAATGGCCTTAAATTTTCCTGAATTCAGTAAATCAGATTCCTGGTATCAAAATTCTATTAAAAATATGCAGGAAGAGTTTGTCTATTCCGCTTATCCGGATGGAGCCATAAAGGAACTTACAAGCCATTACCATCAGGTTGTAACACGGGAATTTAAAGAATTTATACTGCTAAATAACCATTTTGGAAAACAGCTCGAGCCGTTTTTCAATCAGGTATTGGAAAGTTTATATAATTATACTGCTTATTCTGCTCGCCCTGACGGTATAGGACTAAACAATAATGATTCTGATTTGAATAATAACTTTGAGATTTTAAAGGAAATAAACGCATACTTCATAAGGCAGGACTGGAATTATATTATATCTAATGGTAAAATTGGCAAAATGCCTCCGCAAACCTCTGTGGTTTTTCCATGGGCAGGGCATTCCATTATGCGGAATGGATATGGAAAACCACCAAAAAAAGCACATTATAGTTACTTCGATATCGGACCATGGGGTACTACCCATCAGCACAATGATAAGCTCCATTTTAGTTTATACGCTGGAAGGGAGTTTCTATGTGATAATGGGCGGATGTACTACAAACCAGACAGTATAAGAAGCTATTTTAATCTTTCAATTGGGCATAATGTTATCACTCTGGACGATAAAGGCCAGAACGAAACAGCTCCACAAAACAAAAAACCCATTGATTCTACAACATATAGTATTCAGTCCCAAGCAGACTTCTCGATAAGCACTTATGAAGATGGATTTGGTGATAAATCCAGAAATGCAAAATCGTACTCATTGAACAAAAGCGATGAAAATATTAGTGGAAAACATACCAGGGCCGTCATTTACTTAAAGAACCGTTATTGGATAGTCGTTGACAGGATTGAATCGGATAAACCACGCAAACTTACCGCATACTGGCACTTTAATCCATCGTGTGAGGTAAGGGCTGAAGGTGACATAGTTACCACTATGGATGCTGATATGCCAAACTTAAAAATTTTTCCCGTGAGTGAGTCAGGCTGGAATGTATCTCTGGTAAAAGGCCAGTATTCCCCCTATGTGCAAGGCTGGTATAGCGACGTTTATAACAACGCAATACCGGCATACTGCGCAGAATACCGGGTTTCAGCAACAAAAAATGTAGAGACTTTTGCGTGGATTATGTTTCCATCAGAGAATAATATCTTTCCATCTTTAACTACATCTATTCTAAGTTCGTCACCAGACGCGTTTCGCTTTAAAATAAAAATACCAGGTGAAGAAACTACAGAAATTGCTATTAATATGGATGAATCCAAACCTATAAAATTATCCGATAAGAGTATTTTCACTGGTAAGTGTGCCATCATTCAGAAAGGGAAAAATCCAATTCTAATATATGGATCGGTAACGAATAAGAACGGTAAAGAAATTGTAAAAAAAAAATAGAATTATTTGTTCTCTAAAACTCCATAATAAAACCAATAGTAGGCGTTACCGAAGGCTCGTCATTTTTTAACAATACCGGAATTGCATTACTTCCATCTGCCTTAATCTGCAAACCATCTGTAGTAATAAATGCGCTGTTATCCGCTGTTCTTCTAAAAGTGTAGGAGGGTACCGCCGTGCTTTTAGCAACATACCAGTTTGTTACATCCAGGAACAAGTCAAGGGTAATTTTTTTGAAATTCCATTTCTTATCAATTCTTATATCGCTGGCATTAAAACCACTTAAACGAAGTGAGTTCAATTTAGAATAATCAAATAGTCCCTGCCCCTGCGATAAAAAATTTATTCTTGATGCCGCTTCATCATACGGGGTATATGGTGCGCCGCCCTGGTAACGAAATTTCAGACCTAATTCCCAATCGCGCGGAAATTTATATCCCCACGTAACGCTTAGTAAATGTTTGTTATCCCAACTGCTTGGCGTCAATAAATTATTTGCTCCACTATATTTGCTTCTGTAAAACGTGTAAGAAAATATACCAAAGAATGGTTTAGCCAATTTTTTTTGAGCAAATAATTCAAAGCCGTAAGCGTTACCTTCTCCGTTGGTTATCACTGCTTCATTGCCTAATACATTGAAATCGCTGCCAAGGTTTGACAATGATATACCATTGCGTACAGATACGGGCACGTTGCCATAATCTTTATAAAAACCTTCTGCTGTAAAACGTAATCCGTCGTTTGGTAAATATTCAACACCCGCCACGTAGTGGTCGCTTTTCTGAAATTTGCTGCTTTTATTTACCAATACATTATTATTGTCTGCAAAGCCCAGAATGGTATATGGGGCTAATTTGTAATAACTACCAATGGAAGCGTTTGCTGTCCATTTGTCTGCTAAAACATAACTAAATGAAATTCGCGGGGACAATGTTTTCAGGGGATTATTACCATCTGTCGTAAAGCTATTCATATCTGTGCGAAAGCCACCACTTACACCCAACCGGTTATCGAAGAACCGTTTACTTACCTGTATAAATGCACCGTATTTTAAAAAGTTGTCTAAGGGACTTTCAAAGTTAATAGAACTATTAGGCTGGATGATATTACCGCTGCTGTCTCTTAGTTCTTTCCTTAAAACGGTAAATGTTTTGTTGTCGTATTCCGCTAATTGCAGTACCGCACCGTAAGCAATTTTCCAGCCCTTACTATTTTTGTTTATATCTATTCTTAATTTATTTTCTGCTTCAGTTGAATTAACAGACAATATTTGCTGAGAAGGCAACTGCAGTTTATTATCTTCAAATTGCTTAATCTTGTTGTTAAACGAATTGCGGCTTAGAGCAATGTTTAAAAATCCATTTTTAAGTAATCGTTTAAGCGTTACTCCTGCCGTATATGTATTCTGATTTATGATCGGGTTAGAATTGATAATATATAATTTTTCCGGCGTTGCATTTTTTATTTCTGCAAAACTAAATTCGTCTATTGCTCCTATTCCAATAAATGAGATAGTGGTTTTTTTATCTATTTGGTGTGTAATTTTTGTTTGAAAGTCCCAGTAATTAGGGCGAATAGGTAAATCAATGGCAGAAAAAAGTAATTGTAAATAGGAACGCCTTGCGGATGCCAGAAAAGTTGTTTTTTTATTTTTTGATAAGGGGCCTTCAAAAGTGGCAGCCAGTTCGGTTGCACTGAGCCTTACATTTCCCTGCACTCTATTTGGATTGCCTGTACGCTGCTTAAACTGGAATACAGAACTTAACGCATTGTCGTACCTGGCGTCAAAAGCGGAAGAACTCAATTTTACATCTTCTATAAATGATACATTCAAAATACCCTGGGGGCCGCCTGAACTTCCCTGTGTTTGAAAGTGATTGATTACAGGCACTTCTATACCGTCTAAATAAAAAACATTTTCGCCGGGCCCACCGCCACGGATAATAATATCGTTTCTAAAACCGCCCCCACCTGCACCACCACCAACGCCTGGCAAAGTCTGAATTACCTTACTGATATCAAAATTGCCACCCGGGTTGGTTTTTATTTCCTCTGTGGTTAACCGTTGTACACTTAATGGGGTTTCTAAAGTAGCTGCTTTCACTGTACGTTTATTTGCACTTACCACCACTTCCGTTAAGGCGCTGGCTTCAGGTTCTAATTCCACGTTTACATTATTTTCATTTCCGGCATTAATTGTAATGTTGTAAAGTATTTCGGGTTTGTATCCAATGGCAGTAAATGCTATATTGTATGTTCTCAACGCTATTCCCGTGATTCGGAATAAACCGTTTGAATCGGCAACAACTCCTTTTGTAGTTCCCTCTAAAGCAATGTTGGTATTAGGTACCGGTTTTTGTGTTAATTTATCGATTACTTTTCCTGATATACTGCCATTATTTTGAGCGATTAATAGCGTAGGGATTAACAACAGCATTAAAAAAATAGCATTCCGTTCTAAGTTTGTGATTACGTTCATCATTTAATTTTAAGCTATATTTTCTGTTATCAGTTTCATAATTTATATCTTATATCTTGTCGCCAAGGTAAAAGACTTTTGTCATCTCCTGGCTCGCCTCCCACAAATGCTGAGCAACTTCTTTATCCCTGGAGTATTCATCAGCGTCTACTCTCACAGGATAACCTCCCATTTGCTGGAACCCATCCGGACCGATGAACTCGCCACCTTTCAGATCTTTACCCAGCGCAGCGTATAAAACGGGCAGTGCCCCCATTTGGGCACTCTGTAAAAAAAGGCTACCCAGAGGCCGCAACCAACCGGGGAAATACTGATCCAGATTGGTTTTGGAAAGCCCCGGATGGGCCGCTACCGAAAGCGTGTCGTAACCAGCAATAGAGAGTCTGCGCTGCAGTTCAAATGCAAACATCAGGCAGGCACGCTTGCTTTGTCCATAAGCTTTGCGCCGGCTATAGCCTTTCAGGGCATGTAAATCATCAAATTGAATCTCTGCCCATTTGTAAGATAAACTGCTTAGGGTAACTACCCGGGAACCGGAAGTGCCCGTAAGCAAAGGTAATAACAGGCCGGTGAGGGCAAAATGGCCAATATAGTTAGTAGCCAGCTGGCTTTCAAAGCCTTCCTTTGTAACTTTATAGGGAGGCATCATGATGCCTGCATTGTTTATGAGCAGATCCAGCCTGCCGAATTGGGTCTGAAACGCATGGGCAAATTTCCTGACCTCAGTAACACTGCTTATATCGACAACCATAGGATTTATTTTCGCATCAGGGTACGCATAAAGTATTTTTGCTTTTGCTTCTTCCGCCTTCTGGCTGTTTCGGCAGGCCATAATCACCTCAATATCTTTTTTAACCAGTCCGAGGGTGGTTTCATATCCTATTCCACTGTTGGCTCCCGTAACAATAGCTAGTTTTCCTGGCTGAGACGGCACGTTCTTTATATTCCATTTATCCATTTATCTATGAGGTCTTTAATGGCAAATTAAAACCAACGTGGCTCGTATTTCCAATTGTGAATTTAACTTAAAATACTTTGTATAACTTTATTTCCTGCAGTTTTGAAGTCTCTTTAAACTCCACTGATGCCGATTCGAATTTAGGCTCGCCAAAGGGCTTATAATTATTTCCAAATCCTACCGGTTCTTTCGGGATTCCTATAAAATTCATATCCGTTTCTCCATTTACATTTACATCCTGATATACCGTAACTGCATACCTGCCGTAGGGCACCTGAAATGAAGCAGTTTGAACATTTTCATTAGCAGCCAATACCATCTTGCGATAGGGGGCTTTCAACCAGCTCGTTCTGCTATTATAAATTTCTACGATAATTTTTCCATTATTTTTCTTAATGTTTGAGACCTTAATATTTAACGAGTCTTGTCCAAAAGATTTAAATGATGTAAATGATATCACCATAATCATGAGTTTGAAAATGATGGTATGACTTTTAAAAAGTAGTTTCATTTTTATTATTTAAAATTTGAAATAACCAGTAATCCTGAAAGTAAGTAAATCCGCTAAGCAGATGGTGGCTGCGTAGATTAATGTCTTTACTTTATTTGTTGTGCAAATGTACAGCAAGGTAATACCATTCTCTAAGAGGATTCTTGCGGATGTCCGGACAAATCTTGCGTAAGGGAGTTTCTGTATTGAGACGGAGTGAGCTTGGTTATCTGCTTGAACAGCCTGCCAAAGTATGAAGCATCGGAAAAATTGAGTTCGAATGCGATTTCAGAAATATCTTTAGAAAAATTCTGCAGAAGCACCTTGCTATAATAAATCACTGCCTCATTAATATGCTGCTTGGGCGCTTTATGAGTGACATGGTTGACACACCTGTTCAGGTAGTTCTCAGACACGGATAATGAATTCGCATAAAACGTTACATCCCTCCTGTGCATAAAGTTTTCATAGAGCAACGCTTTGAAGAGCATAGAGATTTCTGACTGGCGATCGGATTTAGACAGGGAAGCAGGCCATGTTTGCGCCAGTTTAAGCACAATAGCCTTAAGGAAAGAAACTTCTATTTCTTTAGAATCAGCAAAATTATTTTTATGCTGTATCAATAAATCACAGCATTGGCAAAGCCATTCCATTTCAGCTTTCGAAACGGAATGTTTTGGATTAAAAGTTAACCGGTTTAGTAAAGCCTTATCATCAAAAATCTCGGACAGCAGAAGACTATCTATATAAATAAAATAACCATCTGTGGACGGATTAATTGATTTTATCGCATTCAGATGGCCTTCCCGGATAAACAGGACATCATTAGCGTTTAAATCAAGGATGTCATTATCTACCTGTTGCTCACCCCCTCCATCTGAAAAGAGCAGTAAAAAGTTATAATCTGCTCTAAATAAGGGAATAGGCGTTTTGATGAAAGAAAAGGCGATACTTAAAGGATATAACTGAATGGGGCTTTGTTTATATACAAAGGGTTGCGCACTATTCCCCATAAATTGGGCAACGAATCTTTCGAAGTTCACAATATCAAAATTCTTATTGCTCATGCTCATTTAGGTACTCTGCAACGTTTGCCAACCGCTAGCGACTGGAAACGCTGCTGTACACCGTGACAGTACGTAATAACGAAGATAAAACTTTTAATCTGCGCATCATCAGTGGTTGCAAATAGGCACTAACCCATGCATGTACCGGCACGATCAATGCAACCCGAAATAACGCTTCACTTCAACGGTATCGAAAGATATAAACTGGCTGGAAACGGCGATCCAGGCAGTTATCTCCGGCATGTTTTCAGTAATTTTCTGCGCTTCTTTAACCACTTCCATATTTTCCCAACGAATAAACATTACCCAGTCTTCTTCGCCCTGCCGGCACAATTCTGAGCTGATAAATCCTTTCAGCCTGCTTACTGCCTGGTCGGCGGCTTCCCGCTTTGCCAGGAATTCAGTAAAGGATGCCGGAGCAACCTTAAGCCGGATGATTTCCACTGCCTGATCTACGCTTGTTGTCATATGGATGAATTAAATGATGATGACGACGTTATAATATTAAATGGGTTATTCTTTACCATTTCAACCGGTGCCAGAACACCCGTCTTTCAGCAAGGGCATGCCATAATATATTCATATTCCAGGTTAGTGGCACTAATAATACTGTTTACCAGTTTGCCTTAAACCGAAGACCATTCCCTAACCTCACAACCCAGTTTTGCTACCATTTCATCCATAGTAAATTTGGTAACCGACTGTATCCGCGGACGATCAGGATCCGGTTTTTCCATAATGAGCAACCGGGCATTGCGGCTTGCTTCCACGATGGTTTCGATAGAAGGTTCTTCCCAATGCAATACCTCTCCCCGAACGCCTTCGGACTCCATAATATCGCGGATCACCTGTAACTGGCTTTCGGCCAGAGATTGACTGGCTTCCAGGGAAGTATTGCGCCCGGTGATCTCCTGCGCCGCTTCCAGGTCGCTGGGATAGGCATAATTATCCCGGGGTGCATCGCCGGTGATCAGCAGCACTTCCAGCGCACAATCCTGCTCTAAGGCGGATTTAATGGCGGCATGAAGAGTTTCGTGCGGCAGGTGCAGTCCATTGATCAGCAGTATCATTTTTTCCATATCTAAATATCCTTACTTTCCCCCAAAGCCGCCAGTTGCGGCATCATCCGGTTCATTTCTTAACATTAACATAATACCCGCTCCTCTTACGGATGGTTATATTTGGATACATGACTAACGTGCGTTCCGCATATCCGTATCCGGTTTTTTTCCTGCTTTGCTGGCTGGTAGGATGCAGCAATAACCAGAAGGCGATCAAAATGAAGGGCTCCGATACGGAAGTGAACCTGGCCGTTAGTCTGGCAGAGCATTTCTACAAGGTGAACGATACGTTCACGGTGGCCATTTCCGGCGGCGGTTCCGGACTGGGCATCGCTTCGCTGCTGAACGGACAGGCCGATATCGCCAATTCCTCGCGGCCCCTCAACCAGGAGGAAGACAGTTTATTTATCCGCCGCCATATCGAACTCCGAACGATCGTATTCGCTGAAGACGCCACGGCTTTTATCGTTCAGAAAGATTTTCCGCTTGATTCGATCGATGTAAATTCCCTGGCCGGTATATTGAGTGGGCGCAATAGTACCTGGAAGGAAATAACGGGCAGAGATATACCGGTAACCATCTACGGGCGACAAAGTAATTCAGGTACCCATTCGTTTGTCAGCAATAAATTAAAGATACAATTCAGCCGGGAGGCGAAGGAAATGAACGGCAACGCGCAGATCATGGAGGGGGTAAAAATGGACCCTTCAGGTATTGGCTACGTAGGGGCCGGTTACCTGTTGCAGGATGAACCCGGCCCGGCGGTTAAAGTGTTGAAAATTTCGGCTGCACCCGGTGCTGCTGCGGTTTCCCCGCTGGATAAACAGGCGATCGAAAACCGAAAGTACTATTTCCAGCGTCCGCTGTACCAGTATATCGCCGCAGGGTCGTGGAATAAAGTGAAAGCATTTATAGATTACGAAAAAGGACCGGCCGGACAACGGATCATAAAAGAAGCGGGTTATTATATCATTGCCGACTCTCCCACCATACGTTAACACATGAAAGTAAATAAAAGAGAAAAGATCAATACCGTTGCCCGGCTTCTGTTCCGGAATACCGGGTGGATCGTGATCGCTTTGCTGGCAGGTATTTTCGGAATGCTGATCTGGAATACGGTTGCCTTCTTTCTAAAAATAAAGCCGCTGGATTTCATTACGGGTACGCAATGGGATCCCTCGGGTACTTCTGCCAGCTACGGCATATTGCCCTTACTGGTAAGCACCTGCCTGGTAACCGCCGGTGCTATGGCCATTGCTATACCACTCGGTATCGGCACTGCCGCCTTTCTCTCGGAATATGCGGGCAGGCGGCTTAAGAATATCCTGAAGCCCTGCATCGAAATGCTCGCGGCCGTGCCATCGGTAGCGATCGGATTTTTGGGCATCGTTGTACTGGGACCATCCATAGCCCGGTTAACAGGGCAACCCAATGGTTTAAATGCGCTGAACGGGGCCATCCTGCTGGCCATCATGGCACTGCCTACTATTATTACGGTAACAGAAGATGCATTACAGGGTATTCCCAATTCATATAAAGAGGCCAGTTATGGAGTGGGTGCCAGTAAATGGCAAACGCTTGTCCGCGTAACTATCCCTGCCGCGGCACCGGGTATACTGGCCGCCGTGATGCTGGGGGTGGGAAGAGCCATCGGGGAAACGATGACCGTACTGATGGCAACCGGCAACGCCTCCGCATTTCCCAAAGGGTTTTTCCATTCCGTACGAACGATCACCGCTACCATCGCTATTGAAATGGGAGAAGTTCCCTACCAGACTACGCACTATTATGCGCTGTTCGCCATTGCGACGGTGCTGTTTTTATTTACACTTATCATTAACCTGGCGGGCGAATATTTCGTCAACAAGTTCCGAAAATACCATGCGCTATGACGAAAAGATGGACACCGCTGCTGGAATGGGGAACACTGCTGGGCAGCACGCTTATCGTCTTTTTTTTTCTGGGAGTCATTCTTTGGGACCTGATTAGCAAAGGCGGGCCGTCTTTATCCTGGGAGTTCGTGACGGCCCTGCCCAAAGTGGGTATGACTAAAGGCGGCATCCTGCCCGCCATTATCGGCACCGTATTACTTACGCTGATCACCGCCCTGCTGGCAGTACCTTTCGGCATCTGTTGCGCGATTTACTTAAACGAGTACGCGCGGGACAACGGGTTTACTCGGCTCATCAGGGCTTCCATCCGCAACCTGGCCGGGGTGCCTTCCATCATTTACGGACTGTTCGGGCTTGCATTGTTCGTACAGGGTTTGCACATGGGCACGTCTTTATTGTCGGCAGGTTGTACACTTGGCCTGCTTTCCTTACCCTATATCATCATTACTACGGAGGAAGCGTTAAGGCGTATACCGGCCAGCACCCGGGAGGCTGCACTGGCCGTAGGTGCCACCCAGTTCGAATCGATCCGCGATGTGGTATTGCCTTCCGCGTTGCCGGGGATACTTACCGGCGTAGTGCTCACCCTTTCACGCGCAGCGGGGGAAACGGCACCCATACTGTTTACAGGGGTGGCGTTTTACATCAACAGTCCTTCAGGATACCTGAACCAGGAATTCATGTCACTGCCCTATCACCTGTATATGCTCTCCACGCAGCACCAGGCGATCGCCGAAGTAAGGCCGCTGGCTTATGGAACGGCATTGGTACTGCTAATGGTAGTATTTCTTTTCAACGGCACCGCCTTTTATATCCGGTATAAATATCATCGGCATGAATGAAGCCCCTATCAAATTGTCCGCTCAGTCCGTCAACCTCTGGTTTGGCAGCAAGCAGGTGTTAAAGCAGATCGAAGTCGCTTTCGCGTGTAACCATATTACGGCCCTGATTGGTCCTTCTGGCTGCGGAAAGAGCACCCTGTTGCGGTCTTTTAACCGTATGCACGACCTGTCGCCCGAAGCCCGTGTAGAAGGTAAATTCATGCTGGAACAGCAGGACTTGTACGATAGTCACCTGTCGGTAACCCAGGTACGCAGGCGGATCGGCATGGTATTTCAAAAAGCCAACCCCTTTCCTAAAAGTATTTATGAGAATATCAACTATGGGTTAACCATCAACGATACACCCGCCTCCGAACGTGCTTCCATCATCGAAAATGCACTGCGGGAAAGTTATTTATGGGATGAAGTTAAAGATGATCTTCACAAACCTGCCACGCGGTTGTCTGGCGGACAACAACAGCGGCTCTGTATCGCCCGCGCCGTCGCCCTGCGCCCGGAAGTGATTTTGATGGACGAACCCTGCTCGGCCCTGGACCCCATAAGTACTTCCAAAATAGAAGAATTGATTATGACATTGAAAAAAGATTACACCATCGTTATAGTAACTCATAACATGCAGCAGGCACAGCGTATTGCGGATAAAACAGTCTTTATGTACCTGGGAGAGAAAATAGAAGAAGGCAATACCGCTGATTTATTCGCCCACCCCCGGGAGGAGATGACGGGCAATTATGTGAAAGGGCATTTTGGATAAATGAAAAGTATAAGCCACTCATTACTGGCCTAGATCATCACGCTACTACCTGGATAAAGATATACTATACCTTCGCGTATTTCTTAAGCTCCTTCACCATTTTTTTGGCCGTTTCAGCATATTCCTTTTCGTATTCTGCCATTAGTTCTTCGCGCGAAGTGTTCTTTTCTTTTTCCTGGCCTTCCCACAATACCGACAGGGTGGCAAACGGAGGCAATACCAGTCCCAGTGCATTGAAAAAATTGGCAATGTTACCTATTACGTGCTGTGAACCGTCCGAATCACCCGTTATCACGATACCTCCGGCTTTCCCATACAGGGCGGATGTTTTACCGGCAAGGATCTCATCGTGCAATTCATCGAGTCGTTCAATAACCCGCTGGATCTCCGAAGAGTGTCCTCCCCACCAGATGGGCGTAGCAAAAATCAATATGTCTGTGGCCATTATCTTTTTCAGAATGGATGGCCATTGATCCCCTTCCCCCATGTCAGAATAAGTGCCGGCATGTATTGCATGATCCACCAGTTTAACGGTTTCACATTCGATATCCTGTTCTTTAAAATGCGTGTTTAAAAATTCAGACAGTATGGCGGTGTTGGACTGACC
>JANNOM010000089.1:0-36176 GCA_031399065.1 Chitinophagaceae bacterium | reverse complement strand
TGTAAATCTCGGTGGTGGTAATGCTTTCGTGCCCCAGCATTTCCTGTACGGCGCGCAGGTCGGCCCCGCCTTCTACCAAGTGGGTGGCAAAGGAGTGGCGGAACGTATGGGGAGATATGTTCTTGGTAATACCCGCCTGTTTTACCAGGGCTTTCAGCATCAGGAAAATCATTACCCGGCTAAGTTTGCTGCCCCGCCGGTTCAGGAACAGGTAATCTTCCTGGGAAGGTTTTACGGGTACATGCACCCTGATATCGTTTTTATAAATGTTGATAAATTTAATGGCTGAACTCCCGATGGGTACCAGCCTTTCTTTATCTCCCTTACCGGTAACCCTTATAAAACCTACATCGAGGTAAAGGGCAGAAATACGCAGGTTCACGAGCTCGCTCACGCGAAGGCCACAGCTGTACATCGTTTCGAGTATGGCTTTGTTACGTCCCCCTTCCGGTGTACTGAGATCGATCTGACCGATAATATTTTCTATTTCTCCGAAAGACATCACATCGGGAAGCGACCTTTTTAACCTGGGAGCTTCAAGCAGTGCGGTAGGGTCGTTTTTGGAAATATCCTCCATCTGGCAATACCGGTAAAAACTGCGCAGGCCGGATATGATGCGGGACTGAGACGAAGGGGTCATGCCCAGTTCCGCGATCCATTTTACGAACTGCTGAAGATCTTTCAGTTCCACCTGGTCGGGGTTTTTCTGGTCGTTCTTCAATTGCAGGAACTGCGTGAGCTTTTCCAGGTCGTGCAGATATGCTTCTACTGAATTGTCTGACAGGGAACGTTCGAGTTGTAAATACGCTTTGAATCCTTTTTTATATGGTTGCCACATCTTGCTCAGGTAAGATACACATCTTCGATGTAAAAATAGGAGGGAGCATCCTGCTTGTCCAGGTAGATGGAAAGAATGTCGAACTGTATATTCTTCCACTCCGGGTATAAATAAAGAAACCGCGTGGCGGCTTTTTGAAGGTTGCGGAACTTTTTTATGTCCACACTTTCTTCCGGGTATCCAAAGGCCACAGAGCGGCGGGTCTTTACTTCTATAAAATGCAGCCGGCCCGCCCTCGAAGCGATCAGGTCTATTTCGTACGGGGCATAGGTCCAGTTGTTGTGCAGCACGCAGAACCCCTTGCCCGTAAGATAATGGCTGGCCAGGTTTTCGCCTAATTTCCCCAGTTCGTTATGTGATGCCATTTTTGTATTATTTTACGCCCTTAATGAGCAGCATGACTACCACTACTAAAAATAAATTATTCAGGCTAAACGGCAAAATACAACACTATCAATGGGGAGGGCATCATTTTTTGCCGGACTTATTGCATTTGCCCAATACTGCCCACCAGCCCTTCGCGGAATACTGGCTGGGCGCACATGATAACGCTCCCGCCGAAGTGCTTGCAACACCACCCCAACCGCTGAACGCTTATATAAACGAACACCTCGAAGCCCTGGGACAAACAGTGAAGGAAAAGTTTAACCGGCTGCCCTACCTGCTGAAAGTGCTAGACGTAAAAGATATGCTATCCATACAAGTGCATCCTTCCCGGAAAGCGGCCATAGAGGAATTCGCCCGGGAAAATAAGGAAGGCATATCGCTTACGGCCCCTCACCGCAATTATAAAGACGATAATCATAAACCGGAACTGTTGCTAGCCCTGGGTGATTTCTGGCTGCTGCATGGGTTCAGAACACCCGATCAACTGACCGAGGCCATCGAACGCATACCCGAGTTCGATTTTATGCTGCCCCTGTTCGCAGAAGGCGGGTATAAAAAACTGTACGCCACCCTTATGGAAATGGAACAGTCCGAAGTGAACCGGGTACTACAACCCCTGCTGGAACGTATCGTTGCCGCCTATGATATAGATTACCTCCAAAAAGATGATCCTCATTTCTGGGCAGCCAGGGCCGCAGGTACGTTTAATGAACCGGGTAAGACGGACAGGGGCATATTTTCCATCTACCTGCTTAACCTGGTGCATCTCCGGAAAGGAGAAGCCATTTTCCAGGATGCGGGATTGCTGCATGCTTACCTGGAAGGACAAAATATGGAGATCATGGCGAATTCCGATAACGTGTTAAGGGGTGGACTTACACCCAAGCATGTAGACGTAAAAGAGCTGATGAAGCACGTTGATTTTTCACCCCTAGTGCCTGACGTTATAAAGGGTACACCGTTCGCTGACGGGGAGGAAGTGTTTACCTCACCTGCCCCCGATTTCCGGTTAAGCCGGTTCGTTCTTGATACCGGTGCTCATAGCAGCCTGAAGACCGTAAGTACGGATATCTTCATTGTTATGGAAGGAGTGTTTGAATTGAAAGAAGGAAGCGAGCACCTGGTACTTCAAAAAGGCGAAGCGGCGGTAGCGTTTGCCGGGACGTCGCTGGAAGTCAGTTCTCAGGTGGCAGGAGAGTTGTACCGGGCGAGTGCGGGGGGTACTGACAACATGTCTTGAGTGCTAGCAAATACGGTAAAAAACACCCTTCGAACGAGAGACGAATGAGAGGCGAAGGAGAGACGAAAGGAAAAATGGAGCGTATTGTGAGATTGTTTGCAAGCCATATTGTCATTTTTTAACCATCTATTTCAGCAGATAACAATTTTAAGTTAGATTTGCTCCATCGTAATAACTATATATGAAATCGAAAAGATCCATCCTCATTTCCCTTATCCTGCTGGTAGTAGTTGCCGCCATTTACCGCATATTTCCCGGGCGTCCGGCAGGCTTTGCTCCCCAGATAGCGATGGCACTTTTCGCCGGTGCCGTAATCAAAGATAAAAAATGGGCCGTTATATTGCCGATACTTTCCATGTTTCTTTCCGACCTGTTATACCATATTCTTTATAAAGCCGGCCTTACAGACATGGTGGGCTTTTACGAAGGACAGTGGCAGAATTACCTGCTGTTCGGCGTACTGGTGCTCATAGGTTTTCTTATAAAGAAGATCAACCTGCTTAGTATTTTGACCGGCTCCATAGCTGCTCCCCTTGTTTATTTCATTACCTCCAATTTTATCGTTTGGGCGGGTTGGCAGGGCACCCGCGGTTTCGGCAGGCCAATGACCTGGGAGGGTTTGATGATGTGTTATGCGGACGGTTTACCTTTTCTTTATACCAGTATAGTGGCCACCATAGTATTCAGCGCAGTACTGTTCGGGGCATACTATTTCATGAATAATAAGAGCTTCCGGCTTAAAACGGCTTAAATGGAATATTACCGGGGTTCAGGTTTCTGAAGCATTTTCGTAACCTTCATCCACTTCCAGGTTTTTTCCATCGGCCGCGGTAGTAGCAAGTATATCGCAGCGGTTGTTGTACGCATTTTCAGCATGACCTTTTACCCAAATAAATTTAATGCGGTGGCAGGTTGCCAGTTTCGTATATAGCAACCATAAATCACGGTTCTTTTTCCCTTTAAAATTGGTAGCCAGCCAGTTCTTCAGCCATCCCTGCTGTACGGCTTTTACGATGTATTGGCTATCGGAGTAAATTACGATATCGAGTCCCGGCTTCTTCAGGCTTTCCAGCGCGGCGATCACGGCCATCAGTTCCATGCGGTTGTTGGTGGTGCGCCGGTATCCTTTGGAGAGTTCTTTCTGTACTGTACCCCATTGGAGAATGGCACCATATCCGCCCGGGCCCGGATTACCTCGGGAAGAACCATCGGTATATATAATGAGTTGCTGCGCGGTGATCATACCTGGAATACACCTGTTTTAAATATGGGAAATTCCGGCTGCTGGTTGGCTGCTTTAAGTCCTTCCGAGATCACCTGCCGCGTATTGACAGGGTCGATAATATCGTCTACCCATAAGCGGGCTGCCGCATAGTAAGGAGATGTTTGTATTTCATAACGATCCGTGATCTCGTTAAGGAGTTTATTCTCCTCTTCGGCAGACACTTCCCTTCCTTTGGCCTTCATACCGGCCACCTGTATCTGCAGGAGTGTTTTAGCTGCCTGTCCGCCCCCCATTACCGCCAGCCTTGCCGTGGGCCAGGCATAAATAAAACGGGGATCGTAGGCCTTGCCGCACATGGCGTAATTACCGGCGCCATAAGAATTGCCGATGATAATCGTGATCTTGGGCACCACGGAATTGGCAACGGCATTCACCATTTTGGCACCGTCTTTTATAATGCCTGAGTGTTCGCTGCGGCTGCCAACCATAAAGCCCGTTACGTCCTGTAAAAATACCAGCGGTATCTTTTTCTGATTACAGTTCATAATAAAGCGCGCCGCTTTATCGGCACTGTCGTTGTATATCACACCTCCCATCTGCATCTCGCCTTTTTTGCTTTTCACCATCTTGCGCTGGTTGGCTACTATGCCCACCGCCCAGCCGTCTATCCGTGCGTAACCGCACAGGATAGTTTTCCCATAGTCTTTTTTATATTCATCGAATACCGACCCATCGGTAATACGTTCGATCACGTCCAGCATATCATACGGCCGGGTGGCATCTGCCGGTATAATGCCGTATAGTTCCTTTGGGTCTTTGGAAGGAGGGGCTGTTGTGGCACGGTCGTACCCCGCCATAGCTGTCGCATGCCCCATACGCGCCATCACCTTCCGGATATGATCCAGGCATTCCTGCTCGGTCTTAAATTTATAATCGGCGATACCGGATAGTTCCGTATGGGTAACGGCACCGCCCAGGGTATCGGCATCCACATCTTCCCCAATGGCTGCTTTTACGAGGTAGGGTCCGGCCAGGAAGATGCTGCCATTGCCTTCCACCATCAGTGTCTCGTCACTCATAATGGGCAGGTAAGCACCACCTGCCACGCAGGGCCCCATCACGGCGGCTATCTGGGTAATGCCCATGCCGCTCATACGGGCGTTGTTCCTGAATATTCTTCCAAAATGTTCTTTATCGGGAAATATTTCATCCTGCATGGGCAGGTATACGCCGGCACTGTCTACCAGGTAGATCACCGGCAAATGGTTTTCCATAGCAATTTCCTGCATGCGCAGGTTCTTTTTACCGGTAATGGGAAACCAGGCCCCGGCTTTTACGGTCTGGTCGTTGGCTACTATCACGCAATGCCTGCCGCTTACGTAGCCCAGTCCTGCCACGGTACCGCCAGAGGGACAGCCGCCCTGATCTTCATACATTCCATAACCGGCAAAACTACCTATTTCCATAAAAGGGGTGTCTTTATCCAGCAGGTAAGCGATTCGCTCGCGGGCAGTCAGTTTATTTCTCTCATGTTGTTTTTCAATAGCCTTTTTTCCACCTCCCTGTGCCACCGTTTCGAAGCGGTAACGCATGGACGATAGCAACTGCCTCATGGTATCTTCGTTCTTATTAAATTCAAGGTTCATGATCATGAAAATTAGAGTGTGCAAAATAAGGTCTTTGTACGGGAATCAGCATTTATACGGCAGATAATTGCGGCGTAGAGTATACACTCATACCTTACCTGTACATAGCGGCAGAAATACGGTATTCGATGTAATTTCTATAATTTTATCCCGAAATGAACAAGCAGCGAAAAACGGCCTGGATTATCCTTATGGCACTGGCAATAGCCATCAAGATTTTCTCTTTATTCCCTATATGGATAGAGCGATATTATTCCCATGGCATTTACCCTTATATCTCCGGTCTTCAGCGTTTGGTGCTTGGGTGGATACCGTTCAGTATCGGCGACCTGCTATACCTACTGGCAGGCGTGTTCCTGGTAAAGAGCCTGTATGTGTTTATCGTGCGCCTCATTAAAAAGCAGGTGAATAGAGAAGCTTTTGTACGCATATTGAAAAACATTGTTTTTGTGATGCTCTGGATCTATGTACTATTCAACCTGCTTTGGGGACTTAACTACAACCGCCTGCCAATGGCGCAGCGGTTCGGTTTAAAGATGGATGCCTATAGCACGGCGGAGCTGGCAGAATTGGTCTGGATAATGGGTGGCCGCCTCAACGCACTCGATTCCGCCGGCATAAAAGGTACCGAAGTGCTGCGCACCAAAAAAACCATTTTCGAAGAAGCTGCAGATACGTACCGCAATGCAGAACATCCTTATACCGAACTGGCCTATCATCCTTCTTCCATCAAACCCTCCTTATTTAGTTATCTGGGTAATTACCTGGGTTTCTCAGGATATTACAATCCGTTTTCCGGGGAGGCACAGGTGAATACCACGGTTCCATCGTTTCTGCAACCCTTTGTGGCCTGCCATGAAATTGGCCACCAGTTAGGCTATGCCAAAGAAGACGAAGCCAATTTCTCCGGCTTTCTTTCAGCCCGGAGTTCCGGTAACGACGCTTTTTTATACTCCGTTTATTTTGATATGTATGCTTATGCGCGCAGGGAACTGTATTACCGCGACAGCACGCAGATGAAATTGCTTTATACACAACTGCGTCCCCGGATACGAAACGATTTTACTGAACTGAAGCGGTTCTACCAGCGATACGAGAACCCCTTTGAACCGCTGATCCGTAAACTGTATGCCGGTTACCTGAAAGCCAACCAGCAACCGAAAGGCATGGCAAGCTATAACGAAGTAGTGGCCATGCTGATATCGTATTACCGCCAGCAGGGACTGCTGAAAGCGGACAACACAGCGAGATGATTAAAAAATACTACCTTCAGCCAAATTATTTGTTATGAACTTTTTAGTAGAATACTGGTGGCTGATATTACTCCTGATGATCATATTCGGAGGATTGGTAACGGTAAACCAGGGAATGATAGCGGTGGTTACCATGTTCGGCAAGTACCAGCGCATCCTGCGGCCGGGACTGGGTTTTAAAATACCTGTACTTGAACAGATATATAAAAAGATCAGCATCCAGAACCGCTCCGTGGAAATGGAGTTCCAGGCAGTAACCTTCGACCAGGCCAATGTATACTTCAAAAATATGCTGTTGTATGCGGTGCAGAATGCAGATGAAGAAACGATTAAAAAGGTAGCTTTTAAATTTATCAGCGACCGCGACCTGATGCAGGCGCTTACCCGCACTATCGAAGGTACCATCCGTTCCTTCGTGGCCACCAAACGCCAGGCCGAGATACTCGCACTCCGCAAAGAGATTGTGGAATACGTGAAGGAGCAGATCGATCACCTGCTGGAAGACTGGGGTTATCACCTGCTGGATCTGCAGATCAACGATATTACATTTGACAAAGTGATACTGGATAGTATGAGCAGGGTAGTGGCCAGCAACAACCTGAAAGCCGCTGCTGAAAATGAAGGCCAGGCATTGCTGATCACTAAAACCAAAGGAGCGGAAGCAGAAGGTAACGCTATCAAGATATCTGCCGAAGCAGAAAAAACGGCTGCCCAGTTGCGCGGTCAGGGTGTTGCCTTGTTCCGGGCAGAAGTGGCTAAGGGCATGAGCCAGGCCGCCGAGGAAATGAAACAGGCTAACCTGGATACGAACGTGATCCTGTTCAGTATGTGGACGGAAGCCATTAAAAATTTCGCGGAAGTAGGTAAGGGCAATATCATATTTCTCGATGGAAGCAGCGATGGTATGAGCAAGACCATGAACCAGATCATGGGTATGCTCGAAATGAAAAGTACCAAACAGTAATTGACCGAACGATAAAGACATTTAACATTTTATCGTTCGGGTTCATTATTTCACATTGTGCATAATCTGTTACATTTGCCACTAAAATTTTTATACGGATGAATTTATTCCTGCTGCAAATAGGCGATACAGCAAGTTCGGTGACAGATAGTACTAGGGCGGGTATTACCACTGATGCATCTTCCGGCCAAATGAATCTGTTCGATCTCTTATATAATGGCGGTGTTATTATGATACCCCTGGGCCTCTTATTTATACTGGCAATATTTTTCTTTTTTGAAAGATGGATAGCCATCCGTAAGGCCAGCCGGATCGATCAGAACTTCATGAATATTATCCGGGATAATGTAGTGTCGGGTAACGTGAGTGCTGCGCGCGCGCTGGCCAGGAATACCGACAACCCGGTTGCGCGTATGATCGACAAGGGTCTGCAGCGTATAGGCAAGCCAATTGATGCCATTGAGAAAAGCATGGAAAACATCGGTAAGCTGGAAGTATATAATATGGAGAAAAATTTGTCGGTATTGTCCCTGGTATATGGCATTGCCCCTATGTTCGGCTTCCTGGGTACCATTTTCGGTATGTTGCAGTTGTTCTATAATATTAATGCCACGGGCGAGTTTACCCCCGCTGCGATAGCAGGAGGTATTTATACCAAAATGACTACTTCCGCCGCCGGACTTATCATCGGCCTGCTGGCTTATGTAGCCTATAATTTTCTTAACACCCAGATCAACAAAACGGTGAATAAAATGGAAGTCGCCAGCGCAGAGTTTATCGATATTCTGCAGGAGCCTACCCGTTAAAATGATATAGTTATGAATCTTCGCTCCAGAAGCAAATCGCATCCCGAATTACACGCCGGCGCGCTGAACGATATCCTGTTCATCCTGTTGTTCTTTTTCCTGATCGTATCTACTATCGCCAACCCGAACGTGATTAAACTGTCCACGCCTAAGTCCAAAAGTGATACCAAGGCAAAGCAAACGGTGGTGGTCTCTATCGATATCAACAACCAGTATTATGTAGGTACTTCCAAAGTGTCGCTGGAAGAATTAAAATCCAAACTGCAACCGTTGATTGAAAAAGAAAAAGAACAGCCATCCGTAGTAATCAACGCGGATAAAAATGTACCTGTAGACCAGGTGGTAGCGGTGATGCGGGTAGCCAGGGAACTGGGTGCCAGAACGGTGCTGGCCGTTGATAAAAGCGGTGTTCAGTAAACGGCTTTTATCATCCTGTCTTTTCCCTGCATATCTTTCCGCAGCTCAATTGTATTAAATCCTTTTTCTTTTAAAAGGCCGATAACGGAAGCACCAGCTTCTTCATGTATTTCCAGGTATACCCCACCATCTTTATTCAGTCGTTTGGCAGCTATATCGGCTATCTTTTTGTAAAACAGTAAGGGATCGTCGTTACTCACGAAGAGTGCCAGCGAAGGTTCGAAGTCAAGCACATTACGTTGCATCGATGATTGGTTGCTGACCGGTATATACGGTGGGTTACTCACTATCAGGTCTGCATAAGGCAGGCTGGCAGCCGAGAGATCGTCGAGCACATCGCAGTGCATAAAAAGTACATCCGCATTATTCAGCCGCGCATTCGTAGCGGCCAGTGCAAGTGCTTGCCTGCTTACATCGCAGGCGTATACATCGGCTTCCGGCCTGTTTTTCTTGAGTGCAATGGGTATACATCCGCTCCCGGTACCAATATCCAATATTCTTTTGGGTGTTGCGCCATGGGCATTATCTGTCAGTATCCATGCTGCAAGTTCCTCCGTTTCCGGCCGGGGTATCAGTACGTCTTCATTTACCAGCAGCCGCAGCCCCATAAACCAGGCTTCTTCCAGCACATATTGTACAGGCCTGTATTGCAGCAGCTCCGAAGTGTACTTCTCCAGTTGTTCCTTTTGTCCGGAAGAAAGGGCTACCTGTTTATTTACCACCCTGTCTACTTTTTTCCACCCCGTTATTTTTTCCATTACCCAATCGGCTATGCTGGCGGCTTCCCGTTCATCGTACAATCCGGTCAGTTCATTCTGCAGGCGGTTGTTGATATCATGTATGTTCATCTGACAAATTTACCGAAGCGGGCGGGTAATGTATCGTTAAATAATAGGACGATAATTATTTGTTAAATCAGTATAATTGTCAGTTCACCTGAATTGCGAAACGATATATGTGTACTACATTCATAGGGAATTGCAAGAACAGTGATCCGGGACCCTCTTGAATGAATCATTACGTGTTTCTATAAATCAATCACCTGGAATAACTTTAACCCATGAGAAATACCTTCATCCTGTTTCTCTTCCTGTTTCTTTCTGCATGCTGCTTTGCCCAGCAGACTTACCGTATTAAAGGCGAATTAAGAGACACGTCGTCTAAAACCTCATTGATAAATGCGACCATCGCCGTTTTGTATGCGAAGGATTCTACGCTTTGCCGGTTTAGCTGGAATACGCGCAGTACTTTTTTTAAGATGGATAGCCTTGAAGCCGGAAAATACATCCTGCTGGTAACCTACCCGGGATATGCGGATTTCCTGGAAAACTTTGCCCTGGACGGTGCGGATAAAGAACACGACTTCGGCCAGATAAACTTGACCCTTGCCTCTAAATTGCTGGAGGAGATAATTGTACGCAGCAGAAAGGCAGCGATAAAAATGAACGGAGATACTACGGAGTATGATGCATCCGGCTTTATCGTAAAACCCAACGACCGGGTAGAAGACCTTTTAAAGCAGTTGCCCGGCATACAGGTAGACAGGGATGGTACCATCAAAGCACAGGGGGAAACAGTCAGTACGGTTTTGGTAGATGGGGAAGAGTTCTTCGGCGACGACCCCACGCTGGTAACGAAAAATATCCGCAGCGACATGGTGGATAAGGTGCAGGTGTTCGACAAAAAAAGCGACCAGGCGGCGTTTACGGGTATCGACGACGGTGTAAAAAACAAGACGATCAACATCAAGCTGAAACAGGATAAAAAGAACGGTTATTTCGGCAAAGCCGAAGTAGGCGGAGGTACTGACGGATTTTACCAGGGCCAGGGAATGCTGAATGTATTCAGGGCTAAGAAAAGAGTTTCGTTGTATGCCAATAAAGCCAATACCGGCAGAACGGGCCAGGGCTGGAACGACCGGTCGAAGTATGGTACATCTAATGAGGAGATACAGACAGGTGATGGAGGGGAGATTTATTTTACCTACAATGATCAGGACGAAATGGAATCTTTCGACGGTAAATACAAGGGAGAAGGTATACCGGAAGCCATTAGTGGCGGCATACATTACGATGCCAAGTGGGATGAAGACAAAAAAGCGGTGAATACCAATTTAAAAATGGCTTCACAGGATATTGATGGAACCAAAACGACCATCTCACAGAATAATTTACCCGGCAGAATTATTACGACTAACACTAACGAGGATTTTAACAGGTATATATCGCAATATCTTATGGACGGTGTTTACAAATTAAAGCTGGATTCGGCTTCCAATCTTAAGCTGACCATAAGAGGTAAAACAATGCAGAACCATAACACCAGCCGCTTTCTTTCTTCCAGCAGTCTTGGCGATGGCAACCTGCTGAACCGGAACTCCCGGAATCTGTCGAATAAGGGCGATGAAAACTCTTTTAAGGGCAGTGCATTTTACAGCCGCAAACTGACTAAACCCAGGCGCACAATATCCATTTCACTGGATGGCTCTTTAGCACGAACCCGCTCCGATGGTTTGCTGGAATCATCTATCGACTTCTACAGTTCATCCACCCAGCTGCTGGATAGTACCCAATATATCAACCAGCTAAGATACAGCCGTGGTGAAAGGGCCGACCTGAATACCAGCTTCGTTTATACCGAGCCGCTTTCCAAAACACTGTCGCTGGCTTTAAGCTATGGGCTATCGTTGAACCATAGCCGGTCCGACAGGAAATCGTTCAACCAATCGCTCCCGGGTAAGTACGACGCACTGGACACCCTGTTAAGCAACGACTTTGATTTTAAACAGTTGTCGAACCAGGCAGGGGCCGTTTTTAATTACCGTAACGGTAAAACCATTATAAACATAGGCTCCAAAATAGCCGGCGTGCAGTTTACGCAGGATGACCTGTTTAATAAAACCACTATCAAAAGAAACTTTATCAATATCAATCCACAGGCCAGGTACCAGTTCAATTTTTCGCAGCATAAGTCGATGGGCTTTAATTATTCAGGCCGTAACATTCAACCCAGGATCGACCAGATACAGCCTGTACGGGTAAACGCGGATCCGTTGAATATAAGTGTGGGTAACCCCGAATTGAAGCCCTCTTTCGCCAGTAACCTGGGTTTTAACTACAGCATGTATAAAGTATTAACTACATTTTATTCGTACGTTTATGGTAACTATAATTTTACCACGAACCCGATCGTAAGTAACACCAGTGTCGACTCTGCCGGTAAAGCCATTTACCAGTCCTTTAACCTTGGCAGTAAAATACCCTCCAATTTTAGTTTATCCGGCAATATTAATGGCAGGATAAAGAAAGGAGACTTCAGGATCGGATTGAGCGCTAACGTATCGGGGAACACTTCTTTCAGCATGATAAATAATGTCGTTAATGAAACAAAGTCTTATACTATTGGCAGTGAACTGACTCTATCCCGGTCGAAAGATAAAAGCGATTATCGCCTCACATTCGGGCCTAATTATAATACCGGACAGTCTTCCTTACAAAAAGAGATCAATAACAACGGTGGGGGCTTCAAAGCTAATTGCTTTGTCTCTTTATCGTTCCCTGCAGGCATTAAACTGTTGTCCGATGCCAACTTCGAGTATAGGGCTAAAACAGCTTCTTTTGATACGGACTTTCGTCGCCTGTTATGGAATGCTACTATCAGCAAATCGTTCCTGAAGGGTGAAAACCTGAAGCTTTCCTTAAGCGGGAACGACCTGCTGAAACAAAACACCGGGTTTAACCGGTTTGCATATGGCAGTATCATTACACAAAATACATTCAGCAATATCAGCCGCTATTTTATGCTTAGCATTTCATGGGACTTTAATAAAATGGGAATATCTGCCAATGAAAACGATGATTAGTATGAAACGAAACAGGTTACTTCTTTACGGTATTTTCCTGGCAAATACGCTTTATGCCCAGCAGCCGAGGTTTCCTGCCACCGGCATTGTTGAATATGAGAAATCGGTCAACATGCACGCGGTTATTAGTAAAACCTTTGGCAGCAATGCAGGTGTATGGCAGCAGGCCATCGATCAGTATAAGAGCGAACGGCCACAATTTAAAAAACTCAAAAGCACCCTGGCATTTGCTGTCGGCAAAACGTTATATACACCTGAAAAAGATCCGGAACCGGGCAATTACTTTACCAATAATCCGGCGGTAAGTCAGCCTAACATCATATTCGGCGATAGGGAAGCAGGCACTTTCATTAACCAGAAAGATGTATTCGGCGAGCTTTTCCTGGTAAAAGACAGTATAAGACCTATCCGTTGGAAGTTAACTTCAGAAACCCGCAAAATCGCCGGGTATACCTGTCGCAGGGCTAATGCATTGATACTGGACTCTATTTATGTAGTCGCATTTTATACCGACGAAATCCATGTATCCGGCGGGCCGGAATCTTTCGGCGGACTGCCGGGGATGATCCTGGGAGTGGCTTTGCCGCACGAGAACATTACCTGGTTCGCTACAAAAGTGATGGACATGCCGGTAACACCAGCCAAACTGGAACCTCCGCGCAAAGGAAAACAGCTAAACTACCGGGAGCTAAAGAATACCCTTGATGAAGCCATGAAACAATGGGGCACTTACGGCGTACGGTACAAAACCGCACTGCTGCTCTAAAGGGATAAAGCCGGTAAGGAATATTCGTTTATTTTTACCGCTTATTATCATGGACATACACGATACATATATGCACCGCTGCCTGCAACTGGCTGCTGCTGCCAATGGCTTTACGGCTCCCAACCCCATAGTGGGGGCGGTACTGGTGCATAATGGCCGCATTATAGGCGAGGGTTACCATGAAGCCTACGGGCAGGCGCATGCGGAAGTGAATTGTATTGCCTCCGTGAAAGCGGATGACCGGCCATTTATCCGTGAAAGTGTTTTGTACGTATCACTCGAACCCTGCGCGCATCATGGTAAAACACCTCCCTGTGCAGATCTGATTATCGCCCACCAGGTACCGGAAGTTTTCGTAGGCATCCGTGATCCGTTTAAGGAAGTAAACGGCAGGGGAATGGAAAAATTAAAAGCGGCAGGGGTAAAAGTTACCGCCGGTATTCTGCAGGACCGGTGCCGGGAGCTGAATAAACGGTTTTTCACATTTCATACAATGCAAAGGCCCTATATACTGCTTAAATGGGCGCAGTCTTTAAATGGTAAGATAGCCAACGAAGACCGTTCACGGGTGATGATCAGCAATGCCCTTTCTAACCGGCTCGTACATAAATGGAGAAGCCAGGAGCAGTCCATTATGATCGGTGCCAATACTGCATTATATGATGATCCTTCTTTAACCACCCGCTTGTGGGAAGGTAAAAACCCGGTGCGCATCATCATCGATCCTGGTCTGCGACTGCCGCCTTCGCTGAACGTGCTGGACAGCAACGTACCCACGATCGTGTTCAATACGGAGCGGGAAGAAGAAATAGCTAACCTGCGCTATTACCGGCTTGAAAAGAACGAATCATTTATCCACCAGGTGATGCAGGCATTGCATCGTTTGTCCATTCAAAGCGTACTGGTGGAAGGCGGCGCAGGATTACTTCGCTCGCTCATCGAAGAAAACCTTTGGGACGAAGCCAGGGTGATCACTAATACCGGCCTGATGATACCAGGCGGACTGGCGGCGCCGGAGCTTTTAAACGCTATACCTGCCGGAAACGATACGGTTATTAACGACGAGATATATTATTACATCAATAAAACGGTTTGAGGAAATTGGCTTGATATAACCGCGCAAGACGCAAAGAGACTTAGAATAAACTTAAAGGCCTCATAAGGTGAACGCAAAAGAGGGCAGTGTTGTTAAGCTTTGCCCGTAACGCTGTATACAGCCAGCCCCACCATCTCCTTAATCACCGAAGGCCACCTACTCATCAGCTCCGGACTGGGCCAGAAATAATCTAACCAGGTAAACCGGCTTTCAATCACATCGAAAGAACTGGGGTAGGCCGCCACGGCAATGCCTGCCTTATCAAATACCTTTAACGCCCGGCGTAAATGTAAAGCAGACGTGATCAATACATAAGGCCCCGACCATTGCATGCTGTCCATTACCCGCTTGCTGAAAGACGCATTTTCAAACGTGTTCTTCGACTTGTTTTCGATGAAAATTGCAGAAGGGTCTACTTTATTGGCTATCAGCTCCTGCTGTAAAAAATCGGCTTCAGAAGGTTCTTCCATGCTTAGCTGGCCACTGCCCCCGCTCACTACTATGTATTTAATAACACCCTGTTGATATAGTTTAAGCGTTTCCGTGAACCGGTCGCAGCTTTGGTTCAGGTAACCCTTGCCATGTTTATCGAACATACTTATTCCTCCCAGTAGTATACCTGCCTGGTAATGTTTACCAGGTTCTATACCGGACTGATTGATCTGCCAGGCATAAGTTACCTTTTGATAGAGGTAATTATTACCGAAAACAATGAAGATAATGGCTATGGTTATCAGCGAATATTTTTTAATACGCTTGTTTTTCGTGATAATGAAAATAATAAGCAGTACTAATAGCCAGTTAAAAGGGACTAACAGAAAAAACAGTAATTTGGAAACAATGAAAAACATATAATTAGTGGGTAAAGGTGTTGCTGACGGTTATGTTTTTACTTCCCTGCTCATATAAATAAAATCCCTCTCCGCTCTTTACTCCCAGTTTACCGGCCGTTACCATATTTATCAGTAACGGACAGGGAGCGTATTTGGGATTGCCAAATCCGCTTTGTAATACCTGGAGTATGCTCAGGCAAACATCGAGTCCAATAAAATCCGCGAGTTGCAAAGGCCCCATCGGGTGGGCCATGCCCAGCTTCATCACGGTGTCTATTTCTTCCACACCGGCCACACCTTCATACAGGCTGTAAATGGCTTCATTGAGCATAGGCATCAATATCCGGTTGGCGATGAAACCCGGGTAGTCGTTCACCACGCAGGGTATTTTACCCAACTGCTTACTGAGTTCCAGGATGCGGGCGGTTACGTCTTTGCCGGTGGCATATCCGTTGATCACTTCCACCAGTTTCATAACGGGAACGGGGTTCATGAAGTGCATACCAATTACCTGCTGCGGTCGCCGCGTGGCAGCCGCTATGCGCGTAATGGAAATGGAGGAAGTGTTGGTAGCAAGTATGCAGGCAGAAGGTGCCGATTCATCTACCTGCCGGAAGATGTTTAGCTTGAGCTCCGCACTCTCCGTCGCGGCTTCTATCACCAGGTCGGCTGACTTCACCCCTTCGGGTATATCGGTAAACGTGTGAATATGTTCGAGCGCTTCTGATTTTTGTTCTTCGGTTACGGTGCCTTTGGCGATCTGCCGGTCGAAGTTGCGGGTGATGGACTGCAATGCCTTTTCCAACTGGGCCCGCTGTACATCGATCAGGTGCACCCGGAAGCCCGATTGGGCAAATACATGGGCAATTCCGTTACCCATTGTTCCGGCACCTATTACGCAGATATTTTTCATAAAGCTGGTATGTTATCGGGCTGAATGGCCGTATTAATTCGGGTTCTTGAAATCACCCCGTTTCCATGCCTGTATAAACTCTCCCCATGCAGCGGGGTTTAATATGTTCATGGGCGGCCTTTGTCCGGCTGAATAGTATTTCTGGGCACCCTGCCGTAAGTTATAGTTCACCATTTCCTGCGCATCGCGGGGTAGTGTTCTCACCAGCGCGCGGCGGGTGCTTGCACTGGTATTCTTGCGGGCGATTTCCAGATCATCGTCCGGCATATCCACGTTCACAAAATCCCGTTCGAACTGTTCCCGGGTAGGCCGGGGTTTGATGATGGTGACGGGCAGGTATTGTGTATCTGCCACCATCAGTTGTATAACGCTGTAATTGTTTCCTTCCAGGTTGGCCGGTATATCGATGGTTTTTGGTTTATAACCTATGCTGGTGAATTCAATACGGTCTCCTTTCATTACGGCTATCGAAAATACCCCCTGGTCGTTACTGTAGGTTCCCTGTCTGCGCCCATATACCGCCACACTTACGGAAGGGATGCCCTTCAGGCTGTCGGCAGTCATGATGATACCATACAACTGCACCACTGAATCTTTCATCTGCTCAAACTGCGCTTTTGTTCCCACAGGTATTAGTAAAGCAGCCACTAAAGCGTACCGTATAAGTTGTTTCATTCAATCCCTTTTGATGACATTTGCTCCCGGCAAACTTAAAACTTAAAACTAAGAACCACGAACTTAGAACTAAGAATGGTTATTTTTGCACAAAATAGACTTTTTAACAAAATGTTGAATATGACGGAAGCGCAAATAATCAGTGCCCTCAGCAATGTGCAGGAACCCGACCTGGGTAAAGACCTGGTGACGCTTAATATGGTTAAAGATATCGTGATTAATGGAAATGATGTTTCTTTTACGGTGGTGCTTACTACACCCGCCTGTCCGCTGAAAGACCTTATCCGTAATGCTTGTGTAAACGCCGTACAGATACTGGTAAGCAAAGAAGCGGTGGTTGCGGTAAATTTTACTTCCAATACTTCCAGCAAACGAACCGATGCCGGCTCCGTGCTGCCCGGGGTTAAAAATATTATTGCCGTGGTAAGTGGCAAAGGTGGTGTAGGTAAAAGTACCGTGGCCGCCAACCTGGCTATCGCCCTTTCGCAGGAAGGAGCAAAGGTAGGATTGATGGATGCGGATATATACGGCCCCAGTGTACCCATCATGTTCGGGGTAAGGGGAGTGCGGCCCATGATGCGGCAGCAGGGCGAAAAAGGAATCATCGTGCCCCTGGAGCGCTATGGAATCTACCTGATGAGTATCGGCCTGTTAGTGGATGAGAAAAACGCCGTAGTATGGAGAGGTCCGATGGCCAGCAGTGCCATCCGGCAGTTTGTTACAGATGTGGACTGGGGCGACCTCGACTACCTCGTAATCGATATGCCGCCCGGTACCGGAGACATTCACCTTACACTGATGCAAACCGTACCCGTAACAGGGGTGATCGTTGTAACTACGCCCCAGGATGTAGCCCTGGCAGATGCCAAAAAAGGTATCGCCATGTTCGGACAGGCGCAGATCAAAGTCCCGATTATAGGACTGGTTGAAAACATGAGCTATTTTACACCACCCGACGGCGACCCTTCCGGCAGGTATTATATTTTTGGAAAGGACGGGGGTAAAAAACTGGCCGATGAATATGAGATTCCCTTTCTCGGGCAGATACCCCTGATACAGCAGATACGTGAGGGTGGTGACGATGGCCTGCCCGTAATGGCAGGGGATAACGAGGCTTCTAAAAAAGCATTCACGGAGTTTGCGGGCGCGACGGCGAGGAGCATCGCTATGCGCAACGCCAATTTTGCCGCCAGCAGGGTAGTGGAAGTAATCGAATAGTTATAAAAAACAGTCAATGGACCGCAGGAACCTGGTAGAACAGATCAGACAGAAACAATCTTATCTCTGCGTGGGGCTGGACACCGATATTACGAAGATACCCGTACACCTGCTGGATGAACCGGACCCGGTTTTCGCATTTAATAAACAGATCATCGATGTTACCAAAGACCTTTGCGTAGCGTATAAAATCAATACCGCTTTTTATGAAAGCAGGGGAGTAAAAGGATGGGAGTCGCTCGAAAAGACCGTTCATTATATCCCGGAAAATATTTTGCGGATAGCGGATGCCAAAAGGGGGGACATCGGTAATACTTCTTCCCACTACGCCAAAACGTTTTTCGAGACCTATCCCTTCGATGCTGTTACCGTTGCACCGTATATGGGTTCCGACAGTATCAAACCCTTCCTGGAATACGGCGATAAATGGACGATCGTACTCGGCCTTACCTCGAATCCCGGTGCGCAGGATTTCGAGTTGCAGCAGATGGGCGAGGAGAAGCTGTTCGAGAAGGTATTAAGAACATCGTCCGGCTGGGGTACGCCAGGCAACCTGATGTACGTGGTAGGTGCCACACAGGCCCATGAATTTACCCAAATCCGCCAACTGCTGCCCGATCATTTTTTGCTGGTGCCGGGTGTAGGTGCCCAGGGTGGAAGCCTCAAAGAAATATCTGAAAAAGCGATGAATAAAGATGTGGGCTTGCTGGTGAATGCGAGCAGGGCCATCATTTATGCTTCCGGGTCGGAATACTTTGCGCAGGAAGCCCGTTCGGTTGCCACGCAATATCAATTTGAAATGAAGGAATATTTAAAGTAAATTACGTTTGCCATGGCAGTAAAACCCGATCTTTTTGTGAGTCCCGATTATTTCGCGCTGGATGATCTCCTCGGGGAAGAGCATAAGATGGTGCGGGATACGGTACGCAGTTACGTAAAAAAAGAAATTTCCCCCATAATAGAAGAATACGCGCAAAAGGCGGAATTTCCCCAACAGATTATACGGCAGATGGGGGAGATCGGTTGTTATGGTCCCACTATACCGGCAGTGTACGGTGGCGGCGGACTGGATTATATTTCTTATGGTCTTATGATGCAGGAGCTTGAAAGAGGTGACAGCGGAGTGCGGTCTACTGCCTCCGTTCAGGGTTCCCTGGTCATGTTCCCGATATACGCCTATGGCAGCGAAGCGCAGCGTAAAAAATTTCTTCCCAAACTGGCCAGCGGCGAGTGGCTGGGATGCTTCGGTCTTACCGAGCCAGATCATGGAAGCGACCCCTCCGGCATGCTTTCTAATTATAAAGAAGCAGGAGATCATGTAGTACTTAATGGGTCTAAAATGTGGATCAGCAATGCTCCCCTTTGCCAGGTAGCCGTAGTGTGGGCGAAGGATGAAGAAGGCGCTATCCGCGGGTTGATCCTGGAACGGGGTATGGAAGGTTTTTCCACGCCCGCAACGCACAGCAAGTGGAGCCTGCGCGCATCCGCCACCGGGGAACTGGTATTCGATAACGTAAAAGTGCCCAAAGAGAACATATTGCCGGACGTGCAGGGACTTAAAGGACCGCTCAGCTGCCTTACCAAAGCACGGTATGGTATTGCCTGGGGTACCGTGGGTGCCGCGATGGACTGCTACGATACGGCACTTCGTTACAGCAAGGAACGCATACAGTTCGGCAGGCCGATTGCAGGCTTTCAGCTTCAGCAGAAAAAGCTGTCGGAGATGATTACGGAGATCACCAAGGCACAGTTGATGAACTGGCGGCTGGGTGTGCTGATGAATGAAGAAAAAGCGACGCCGGCACAGGTGAGCATGGCCAAACGAAACGGGTGCGAACTGGCGCAGCACGTGAGCCGCGAAGCCAGGCAGGTGCTGGGTGGTATGGGCATAACCGGTGAGTACCCCATTATGCGGCATATGATGAATATCGAAAGCGTAATCACGTACGAGGGTACCCACGATGTGCACCTGCTGATTACAGGGATGGATATAACCGGATTGAACGCCTTTAAATAATTTGATACCTTGAAAAGAATCTTCCTCATCGGCTTTATGGGTTCGGGCAAAACGCACTGGGGCAGGCTACTCGCAGCTAAAATGAATATGCCCTTTTTCGACCTCGACGAAACCATCGTGCAGGCGGAAGGGAAATCCATAGCCGATATATTTGCTGGGGAAGGGGAAGAGTATTTCCGCTATAAAGAAAAAGACCTGCTGGAGCAGCTCGTGGAAGACCACGAACGCTGCATCATTTCCTGCGGCGGCGGCACTCCCTGCTTTTTCAACAATATCGATTATATGAAAAAGGAAGGAGAAGTGATATGGCTGAATACGCATATTGATGTACTGGTTCGCAGGCTGCTCCGGCAAAAGAGCACCCGCCCCATTATCCGTATGGTGCCTGATAGCGAAATGAAAAGTTTTATCCTGAAGAAGATGCAGGACAGGAGACTGTATTACGAACAGGCCGACCTGGTTATACGCGAAGAGAACCTGACCATCGAGCACCTGGCTGAATTACTTAATAACTAACTTTAAATATGCATAAGAACTTTTTGGCAATCGCTTCACTCCTGGGTGCCCTGTCCGTTGTACTAGGTGCGTTCGGGGCGCATGCATTGAAAAAGATAGTCCCCCCGGAAACGGTAGTGACGTTCGAAACAGGCGTGCGTTATCAGTTTTATCATACGTTTGCCTTACTGATCGTTGCTATTCTTTTTGAAAAGTATCCAGGCAATTACCTGGTTTGGGCGGGATACAGCTTTATCACCGGTATCGTTTTGTTTTCAGGTTCTTTATACCTGCTTACCCTGCTTAAATCCACTGCTTCGGTGGGTATGGAAAAAATAGGGATCATCACTCCTTTCGGGGGATTGTTCCTCGTTCTTGGTTGGATATTGTTATTCGCGGGCATCATGAAGAAAGGCTGATACCTTTATTGCACTCAGGCTTTGAGCAGGTCGCGGAACCAATACCCGGAATTCTTAATAGTGCGCAACTGTGTTTTAAAGTCGACATGCACCAGCCCGAATCGGGCATTATATCCTTCCGCCCATTCAAAATTGTCCATCAGTGTCCAGGCGAAATAACCGCGGATATTCACCCCTTCTTTCTGGGCGCGCAGCATGGCATGCAGATACTGCTGAAAGTATTCGATGCGGGCTTTATCGTCTATTATTCCATTTACCAATTGGTCTTTAAACGCCGCCCCGTTTTCCGTAACGATGATTTCTTTTACGGCTCCGTATTTCCAGAACTTTTTAAGAATATTGTAAAAACTGCCGGCATTAATCTCCCATCCCATGGCCGTTACGGGTACTTTGCGTGAAGCGGCTTTTACCTCAGAAGCCTGTATAATAGGGATCAGCGGATTATAACGGATCACTAAAGGGAAATAATTCTGCAGTCCTATAAAATCAAAATCGAACTGGTAGCGGCTGGTATATTTCCATGCGGTATTGTGCATCTCCAGCTTGCTCATCAGCTTAAAATCGTCTTCCGGGAAACCCTTGCCGAGCAGGGGCTCTACAAACAGGCGGTTAAATAATATATCGGCCCTATTGGCCGCCGCGAGGTCATCCGGCCGGTCAGTATAAGGTATTATTTCCGAGCAGGAAAAAGTAGTGCCGATATGAGCGAAGGGTACCAGGCTGCGGATGATTCTTCCCCCGTCTGCCTGCGCCAGTGTAGCGTGGTGCACGGCGGGTAAAAACTGGTCGAGACCTGTTTTGCCGGGCGCGTGCCTGCCCAGCATATAACCGAGCGAGGTAAAACCGAAGGGTTCGTTGAGAATGATCCAGTCCTTTACTTTATCGCCATATTCTTCCGCACAGAGGGTAACATATCGGTTGAACCAGCGGTTGATAAGGTGACTGGCCCATCCGCCTTGCTTTTGTAATTCGGCGGGCAGGTCCCAGTGGTAAAGCGTTACAAAAGGGGTGAGTCCGAGTTTTAAACATTCGTCTATCACCTTATGATAAAACGCTACACCCTCCTTATTTACTTTGCCAGAGCCATCCGGCAGCAGCCGCGGCCAGGAAATGGAAAAGCGGAAACTGTTAAATCCCAGTGCTTTTGCCAGGAGCAGATCATCCTTGTAACGGTGATAAAAATCGCAGGCGACCAGCGGCTTGGCCCCGCCTTTTATCTTGCCTGTTCTCCGGCAGAAATTGTCCCATATAGAAAGACCTTTGCCATCCGTATTATAAGCTCCTTCATTCTGCGTAGCGGAGATGGCCACCCCCCAAGTAAAATTCTCTCCGAATGATTTTGCGTTGAATGTATTACTGGAAAAAGGCGTCATGGAGTGCAAATCTGCATTTAAACGGCAGAATCACAATGTTAAGGTATTATTACCTCCCCGGAAGCCCCTTATCTTTTTAAATTATTACCTTTGCCGCCATGGCCAACAAATTGAAGTCTAAGAAAAGCCAGGCACCCGATCCGGACAAACTGAAGCCAGAAAAAGAAGAACAGGTGGACGTGAAGCAGCTCATGAAAGATGAGCGCACTTATAAAATATTGGGTACTGTTTTTTTACTGGTAGCAGTCTTCCTGCTAATTGCATTCACCTCTTATATATTTACCTGGAAAGAAGACCAGGACAAGGTTTTTAAAGGCGCTTCCATCCTGATGCCTTCTTCTGATATCAAAGCCGAAAACCTGCTGGGCAATCTAGGGGCGTACATATCGCACCAGTTTTTATATAAAGGGTTCGGACTCGCTTCCTTTTTCTTTTGTTCGTTCTTCTTCATCGTAGGCGCCAACCTGCTATTCGGCAAAAAGCTTTTTTCCATGGCCCGCAACCTGCGTTATGTGCTGGCGGGTGTGGTGGTGTTCAGTGTCACGTTTGCATTCATCACCCGGGGCAACGGGTTTCCCTGGGGAGGGGCGTTCGGGGAAATGGTAAGTGAATGGCTGACGCGTTTCCTGGGACTGATAGGCACCGCAGCATTATTGCTGGTAGTGGCACTTGCCTATATCATCTGGCGGTTCAACCCAGTATTTACAGTCCCCAAACTGCCGCAGAGAAAACCCGCGGATAAACAGGTAATGGTGGATGGAAATGATGATGAAGTAAAAAGTAAATTATTTATCGAAACACCCGCCTTAAATGGCAAAGGCAACCTGCTGAAGTCGGAGGGAGGTATGCTGGTAATAGCCGCGGAGCATGAAGATGCCAACCCGGCCAATCATTTTACCATTATTGAAAAAGAAGCGGAAAAGGATCATAAGACAGAACTGGAAACCATCGTTCCCAAAGAACCGATGACCGTGCACGAGATGATCATCAGCAATGGCCTGGATCTGGATATAAAACCAACGGTCGCCGACGACCCTACAGAACCACAAGGCACCATACAAGAGAAGGAAGAACACCTGCAACAGATAGAAGAATATGTTGCTGGTATGGACCCGGACGACACAGCACTGGAACTGAGAAGCGATGAACTGGCAACTATCAACTACGACCCCACGCTCGACCTGCGGGACTATAAATACCCTGGTATAGGCCTGCTGGAAACACATGGCAGCGAGAAGATAATACAGGATGCCACGGAACTGGAAACCAACAAGAACCAGATCATCAACACACTCAAAAATTACGATATAGCCATACAGCGCATCGCGGCCACGGTAGGACCGACCGTTACGCTTTACGAGATCGTTCCTGCTCCCGGTGTGCGTATCAGCCGTATCAAGAACCTGGAGGATGATATTGCACTTAGTCTGGCCGCACTCGGTATCCGTATCATTGCGCCCATTCCCGGCAAGGGCACAATAGGTATTGAAGTGCCTAATATCAAGAAGACGGTGGTAAGCATGAAGACCCTGCTATCAAGCGAGAAGTTTCAGAATAACAATTACTCCTTACCTATCGCCCTGGGTAAACGAATAGATAACGAGAACTTTATAGTTGATCTTGCGGCCATGCCGCACCTGCTGATGGCCGGAGCTACCGGTCAGGGTAAATCGGTAGGATTGAATGCCGTGCTGGTATCCCTGCTTTATAAAAAACATCCCTCTCATTTAAAGTTTGTACTGGTAGATCCCAAAAAAGTGGAACTGAGCCTGTACCGTATCATTGAAAAACATTTCCTGGCCAAATTACCCGGCGAAGAAGAAAGCATTATCACGGATACCAAAAAAGTGGTGCATACCCTCAATGCGTTGTGTATAGAAATGGATAACCGCTACGACCTGCTGAAAGAAGCGGGCTGCCGAAACATCCGCGAATACAATGACAAGTTTACCTCCCGTAAACTCAACCCGCGGAAAGGGCATCAGTACCTTCCTTTTATAGTGCTGGTGGTAGATGAGTTTGCCGACCTGATCATGACGGCCGGTAAGGAAGTGGAAATGCCCATCGCCAGGCTGGCACAACTTGCCCGCGCCATTGGTATTCACCTGATTATCGCTACGCAGCGGCCTTCCGTAAACATTATTACCGGAACCATCAAAGCTAACTTTCCGGCCCGTATCGCTTTTAAAGTATCTTCTAAAATAGACAGCCGCACCATCCTGGATACGGGGGGGGCGGAGCAACTGATCGGTAAAGGAGATATGCTTATCAGTTATAACGGGGAAGTGACCCGTTTGCAATGTGCGTTCGTGGATACACCTGAAGTGGAGAAAGTAGCTGAATTTATCGGGAAGCAGCGTGGTTATCCCGATGCCTTCCTGCTTCCGGAGTATGTGGACGAAAAAGAAATGGAAGGCAAGGATTTCGACCTGAACGACCGGGATGCCCTGTTCGAAGATGCCGCCCGGCTGGTAGTACAGAACCAGGTAGGATCCACTTCACTGATACAACGCCGCATGAAACTAGGTTACAACAGGGCCGGCCGGCTGATGGATCAACTGGAAGCAGCCGGTGTGGTTGGTCCCAGCCTGGGCAGCAAGGTACGTGACGTATATATAAAAACCGAAGCTGACTTAGGGGAACTGCTGAGCCGCATGGGTTAGTTTGGCACAGCTTTTACATTTAGCATACAACCAGCACACGCATATTGTACTCTTTACGATATATTTACGCCACAACGGCACTAATTAAAAAAAGTCTGATGAATAAAATTGTCTGTTTATTAACTGTTCTTACAGGGTTAAGTCTTTTCAGTACAGCGCAAAACAATAGCCTCGGTAACAACGATCCGGAAGCGAAAGCGATCCTGGATAATGTAAGTAAAAAGTTCAAGACCTTTGCGAGCGTGCAAGCCAGTTTTAACCTGAAAGTGGAAGATGGACGGGGAAAAATTCAGGGTAATAAGACGGGTACGGTATTTATGAAGGGAGGTAAATATAAAGTAGTGATTACGGGTCAGGAAATATATTCCGATGGCACTACTACCTGGACTTATGATAAGGCGGCCAACGAGGTAACCATTTCCAAAATAGATCCTTCCGCTAATGCTATTACACCGCAAAAAATATTTACCAATTTTTACGATAAGGACTTCCTGTATAAATTAAACGGGGAGAAAAAAGAAGGAACAAGAATAATACAGGAAATTGAACTGACGCCGGTTGATAAAACCAAAGCATTTCATAAAGTATTCGTATTCGTGGATAAACTGGCGCAAACCATCAAAAGCACGAAGATTCTGGAAAAGAACGGCAACAGGTATACCTATTCCATCAATACGTTTAATACGAAAGCAAACCTGGCAGATGCCCAGTTCGTGTTCAATAAAGCAAAGTACCCGGGAGTGGAAGAAGTGGATCTCCGGTAATAGATATTATTAATTTCCCCAGCGAAAAGTATTGTGTTCGAGACCGGCCAGGTCTATTACCCTGTCCACCACCGTGGCAGCCAGTTCCTCGAAAGTAGAGGGCTTACTGTAAAATGAAGGCGTAGCGGGGCAAATGATGCCTCCGGCAAGCGTTACCGTTTCCATATTACGGATATGTACCAGGTTGTAAGGGGTATCTCTTACCACGCAGATCAATTTTCTTCTTTCTTTTAATATTACATCCGCCGCCCGGGTAATCAGGTCGCTCGATATCCCGGTAGCTACTCTTCCCAGTGTTCCCATGGAGCAGGGAATAATGATCATCGTATCGTACTTTCCGGAGCCTGAAGCAAAGGGTGCAGAGAAGTCCTGTTGACTATAAAACCTTAATGGAAGCTGCGCATACGAGTCATTACCCAGCTCCGTGCGCCAGACCTCCTTGGCGTTTTCCGTCATAACGATGCTTACCTCTTCCCACTGACCCCTCATGGCCACCAATTTATCGAACAGCACCTTTGCATACACCGACCCGCTGGCACCTGTTACTGCTACAACAATCTTTGGCATACACTAATTTTTAAGATAATAGATAGTACTTATAAAATATAGGGGTGGGTTGATTCAGGTCAATTTGTTGTATCGATTGTAAAATTATGAGATGGTGCTACTATAGTTTTAACACGAACACCCTATATTTGAACTTTCATAGGATAAGGTTTAATGGTTAATGGTATTTGATTAGTAAATCCTGCTTGTCTAAGCAGGATTTCTTGTTTAAGGCGATTATTACATCACATCCGCCATATCCGGTATCGCTTCCGCTTTATACTCTCCCGCATCCAGTTTTTTCTTCGTTTGTTCAAAAGCGTTCAGTGTTATATCTATATCCTCGAAGCTGTGACATGCGGTAGGTATCAGCCTGAATATAATATTGCCTTTGGGTATCACGGGGTATACGACGATAGAGCAGAATATATGATAGTTCTCCCTCAGGTCCATCACCATAGCCGTGGCTTCGGGTAGTTCCCCTTTCATATAAATAGGTGTTACCGGTGAGTTGGTATGCCCTATATCGAAGCCGCGTTCTTTTAAACCATGCTGCAGCCGTTCTACATTTTTCCATAGCTTCTCCCGTAAGCCGGGCATCGCTTTTACCATTTCCATGCGTTTCAACATACCTTCCACTATCAGCAGCGGAAGGCTTTTGGCAAATATCTGGCTGCGGACATTATACCGCAGGTATTTAAGAACGGCTCTCGGCCCGCTGATAAAAGCACCAATGCTTCCCATGCTCTTTACGAACGTGCTGAAATAAAGATCGATGCCCTGTGTAACGCCCTGGGCACTGTCGGCCCCCGCCCCTGTAGTTCCCATATATCCAAAACCATGTGCATCGTCTATCAGTATCCTGAACTCGTATTTTTGCTTTAGTGCCACTATTTCTTTCAGTATTCCCTGCTCGCCATCCATGCCGAATACGCCTTCCGTTATCAGCAATATTCCGCCGCCGTTTTTTGCCGCCAGTTCCGTCGCACGCTGCAACTGTTTTTCGCAGTCCTCTATATTATTATGTTTGAAGATATAACGCTGACCCATATGCAGTCTTACCCCATCCACTATACAGGCATGTGCCTCCGCATCATAGACAATTACATCACGCCGGTTCACGAGCGCATCTATGCAGCTCATGATACCCTGGTACCCGAAATTCAGGAGCATGGTATCCTCGCGGCCAACGAATTCGCTGATCACTTTCTCCAGCTCGTCGTGTTTGACGGTATTGCCGCTCATCATTCGGGCTCCCATCGGGTTGCCCATTCCATAACGCGCTGCGGCTTCGGTGTCTGCTTTGCGCACTTCAGGATGGTTTACCAGTCCCAGGTAATTATTAAGACTCCATACAATCATCTCTTTCCCCCGGAACATCATCCGGGGCCCCAGTTCACCTTCCAGTTTAGGGAACGCAAAATAACCATGCGCGCGGTCCATGTGCTGGCCTAGAGGCCCACCGTCCTTTATTAGCTTCTCAAATACATCCGCCATATTATTTAATTGTTATGCAGGTTAAAAATTGCCGCAAAGGTAAATCAAAAAAGGCAGAAGCAGTGTAGACTGTCCTATTACTGTATGTCTACCCAGTTAGGTCAATCTGTTTTTAATGTGTGTTTTCTAATACATTTGCGTAAACAATTAAATATGGGGCGGCTATTTCTTGTGGTATTCTTTTTAATGAGTGGAATCGGTGCATTTTCCCAGGTAAATAATGCTGGCGTAAAACCGGCCGGTATCAAACGGCCCAGGCTGGTAGTGGGCATCGTGGTGGACCAGATGCGGTGGGACTACCTGTACCGCTACAACGAACGGTATGCCGCCAACGGAGGATTCAAACGACTGCTGCAGCAAGGCTTTAGCTGCGAAAATACGTTTATACCTTACGCGCCCACTATTACGGCATGTGGTCACTCCTGCGTTTACACGGGTTCCGTTCCATCCATACATGGCGTAGTAGGCAATGGCTGGTGGGATAATCAGCAGATGAGGGACGTTTACTGCGTGGAAGACAAATCAGTGTCTACTGTAGGCAGTACAACCGCCGCCGGGCAGATGAGTCCCGTAAATATGCTCACCACTACCATTACCGACGAACTAAGAATAGCTACCAACTTTCGTGCAAAAGTAATAGGAGTGGCTATTAAGGACAGGGGAGGTATACTCCCGGCAGGACATAGTGCCAACGGGGCCTACTGGTACGATAACAAGGCCGGCAAATGGATTACCTCTACTTACTACATGAAGGAACTTCCGGAGTGGATGAATGCGTATAATGCAAAGGGTATGGCAGACAAGTATTATGAGAAAGGATGGAACACGCTTTACCCGATCGATACCTATTTACAGAGTACGGCAGATGAAAAAGCATATGAAGGAAACCCCTTCGGTGCCGATCAGAAAGGATTTCCCTATGATTTTAAAAAGTTCATAGGAAAAAACTATGGAGCTATCACCACTACCCCGTACGGCAACAACATAACGCTGGAAGTGGCAGTGGCTGCATTGGAAGGAGAAGCAATGGGCACGGACAATATCACCGATTTCCTGGCCGTCAGCATTTCTTCACCCGATTATATAGGCCATGCTTTCGGTCCGAATTCCATTGAAGTGGAGGACAACTATCTCCGGCTGGATAAAGACCTGGGCGACTTCTTTAACTATCTCGATAAAAAAGTGGGCAAGGGAGAATACCTGGTATTCCTTTCAGCCGATCATGGCGTGGCGCATGTTCCCGGGTTTATGAAAGAAAATAAAATGCCCGCTGGAACGATCGATGACCTGGCCTGGAAGAATGAGCTGAATAGCCTGCTGGGTAAAGAATATGGGACGGACAAAATAGTGGTGAGCTTATTGAACTACCAGGTGTATCTAAACCATGTGCTGATAGACTCTGCGAAACTCGATCACCAAAAGATCACGGGCCGCATTATGCAATACCTGGAAAAGCAACCCGGCATATCCCGTGTTTTCAGAACTACGGAGATATCTTCCACTACGCTAAATGCCAAGGTGAAAGATATGCTGTCCAACGGTTACTTTCCCCGCCGGAGCGGAGATGTACAGATAGTGCTCGATCCTAACTGGATCGACGGAGGGCCAAAAGGAACCACGCATGGATTATGGAATCCTTATGATTCTCATATACCGCTGGTATGGTATGGATGGAACATCAAACCAGGTAAAACGGACAGGGAAACCTATATGACCGATATAGCACCTACCATTGCTGCCCTGTTGCGTATACAGATGCCCAATGGATGCGTGGGTGAAGTGATCGGGGAAGTAATTAAACAGCCTTAAGCTAATATATATTTTATACGTAAAGAGGTTGTATCAATGTCTGAAATGACCCCAAAAAGTTAGACGCTTTTGGGGGCACTTCAGTCGATACAACCTCTTTTATTTTGATATTTGTTGGAGACGATTTGTTTTTAAGCCAGTCTCAGTTTCGCAAAAAATACTTTTGATACTTTATTTTCTGTAAGCTATCTGATCGCTTAGGCATTTCTGTTGATACAGTTAAGATCATCGAAAGCTACTTCCAGGCGTTTGCTGAATGTTTCTTCCGCCTTGCGTAGCCATACGCGGGGATCGTAGTATTTCTTGTTCGGTTTGTCGGCCCCACCCGGGTTCCCCAACTGGGCCTGCAGGTATGCTTCGTTCTTTACATAGTATTGCTGCACTCCTTCCCAGAAGCTCCATTGAAGATCGGTGTCTATATTCATTTTGATGGCACCATAACCGATGGCTTCCCTTATCTGGTGCTGGGGTGAGCCACTGCCGCCATGGAATACGAAGAATACAGGCTTGGGACCGGTACCCAGTTTTTCCTGGATATATACCTGGCTGTTTTTAAGAATCTCCGGGCGCAGTTCCACGTTACCCGGACTATACACTCCATGCACATTACCAAACGCCGCCGCTACGGTAAACAGGCTTCCGATCTTACTGAGTTCGGTATAGGAATAGGCCACGTCTTCGGGTTGTGTATACAACTTGTCGTTTTCCACACCGCTGTTGTCTACACCATCTTCTTCCCCTCCGGTAACACCCAGTTCAATTTCTATGGCCATACCCAGTGGCTTCATTCTTTTATAAAATTCCACGGAAGTGCTGATGTTCTCTTCAATAGGTTCTTCGCTTAAATCGAGCATGTGCGAGCTGAACAAAGGCTGTCCTTTTTCTTTATAGTATTGTTCCCCGGCATCTATCAGTCCGCTTATCCAGGGTAACCATTTTTTGGCTGCATGGTCGGTATGCAGCACTACAGGCACGCCGTAGTGTTTGGCAACATTGTGAATATGCAATGCGCCGGAAATGCCCCCGGAAATATTACCCTGCAACTGGTCGTTCGGCATTCCTTTGCCCGCAACGAACTGCGCGCCGCCATTGGAGAACTGGATAATAACGGGCGAGTTTACTTTAGCGGCGGTTTCCAACACCGCATTGATGGTATTGGTCCCGATAACGTTAACGGCCGGCAGGGCAAACTGGTTATCTTTCGCATCTGTTAACAACGCTTCCAGTTCTTCTCCGAATACTACGCCGGGTTTGTACTTTTTCATTTTTATATATTTTCCTTGATGAGTGTATAAATGACAGCAGCCGTTTTTTTAAAACGAGTCGCTAAGATAATAAACAACGGGCATTTACCTCTTTTTTAGTCCCCGAAACGACTTTTGAGTTTAGGTATCAGCAACAGGTGCTTTCTCATGGTCTGTTTCAGGTTCAGTTTTACCAGTTGGCCCATGGAAGTACACTTTTTAAACGTGGTGCTGTGTTGATAAAAATCACCAAGCTCTTCTCTCAGTTGCTGCAGCTTGGCAGGAGTGGAGATGGTATCGCCGCTCATGATATCCAGCAGCTCTTTGATGCGATAACGCGCAGAGGCAAGCCGGAATACCATTAGGGTTCTTTCTTCCGTCTGGTACTGTTCTATGGAATCTTTGTTAAGGTGTTTTAAGGAGAGATCCACCAGCGGATAGTTTTCGCGGAAGAACTGGGGCAGGTACAGGTTTTTCCTGCCTTCGTACGACTGCTGGTCGAAGTCGATAGCCCGTATACGGTACTGATAGTCTTCTATATCCGGAGTAATATCCACCACGAAATTATAACTGCGCATATCGCCCAGCAAACGTACAAAGCATCGTTCGTTGAATTTTACGAATTCCTTGGCCAGTCTTATCCGGTTGGTATCTGGCTTGTCAAGATGGTTTTTAATGAATACATCGCCCGGTATGCCGGGTATATGTTCTTCTACCAGCGTGTTGAGGTGCGTGAAAAAAGTAATGCGGTTGGGGGAAAGAATATGTTCCAGCTCGAGGCCGTAGATACGGGAAGCATCCGCTATTTTGATATAGTAATAGTCGTAGTTGTCGTTAAATTTATTAACGATCCGTATGCGGAAGGGGTGACTGTTGCCAAAGCTGCAATAGTCTATCCTGGCCACGTCCAGGTGCTTGGTAAATGTAAGATCGCCTTCTGTTTTAAGGATAGCGTAGATCTGCACCAGGCCCTCCCTTATAAAGCTCCATTCTTTCATATCGTACATCACCCGCTCCCACAGCGTGTCTTTCCCGTTCTTATCTTTAATGGATACGGATGTTGTATAATTCAGCAGGTCTCTGTACGCTACAGGAAGTCTTACCTCTCGTCCATGGTGTTTGAGATAGGAACGCAGTTTTTCCGTTACCGGGAACATGGGCTTCTTGCGGGACGGCTTATCCCCCTGCTGATCATCGTATGCGCTGTCATTTTTGGTAAACTCCATGCAGCATGGAAATTACACTTTTAATCGATAGAAAATAAGGTGGAAGAGAAAGAAAAGAAACCACTTCCCTCCTGTTAAATGTAAGTCGCCTTATATTTAACAGGAGGTTATCGAACGCGAATTTGCGAGGATTGGATCAAGTGGGTTTCATAGATTGTAGCTGTGGTCTTTCAAAGAATACCTGGATTTTACCGACAATCTGTTGATACAGGCTGTCAGGTGGATAGTTGGATGTTAAAAACGGTCGGCCAAAGTCGCCATGTTTTACTACGGCACTTTCTTTTGTTGGTTTTTAAGAAATGGCTTTATAATAGAATGCCTTGGATTTTAAAAAAAAGTTGATTGATACTGGATTTACGTTGGTTGTTCTTTAGGTATTGGACTTCGATGGTTTTCGGATTTTAGGATCTTTAATGTCTTTCCCGGTTATTGGATTTAAAGATTTGAAATCGTCATCAATCAACTTCTGATACAAATGTACTCAGCGGTTAACAGGTGTGCAAGAGCGGAATTGCTTGATTTGAAGGGTGCGTGATTTCGCAGCAATTTAGTAAAATAGCATACCCATATTTAGTAGAATTACCTGGTTTGGCCGGTAAAGCCTATGTTTTGGTATGGATTACCTGGTAGTTTTTGCCGAATGATGGTATATAGGGCCGTTCAAAAATGCCAAACACGGTACTGCCGCTTCCTGTCATGGCACTATATAATGCCCCGTTAGTGTATAAATCGTCCCTGATGGCCTTTATTTCGGGGTAAAGATCAAAAACAGGTTGTTCAAAATCGTTTACCAGTTGATACTTCCAATCCGATAGGGGTAATTGGATGGCGTCTTTTAGGCTGTACTTCGGCAGGTCGGCCCTTTTATCGCGGGGTGTGGTGGTTGAAAATGCCCATCCTGTATTGATATGGATGCGCGGGTTTACCAATACAAAAGAATAATTGGAAAGATCCAACGCCATTTCTTCGAGCAGTTCTCCGCGGCCCTGCGCAAAGCAAGGCTTATTTAGCAGGAAAAACGGGCAGTCGCTTCCCAGTTCAAGCGCATAATGATGTAATCGCTCGGTAGAAAGATGGAGTTGAAAAAGGTTGTCCAGCATCCGCAGGGTGGTAGTGGCATCGGAAGAACCGCCCCCCAATCCTGCCCCTGCGGGAATTATTTTATGGAGATGGATCCGCACGGCTCCTATCCGGGGGAAGTCCTTTTTTAATAGATGATATGCTTTAACGCAGAGGTTGTCGCCGGCAGCTCCGTCCAGTTCAAGACCAGTGAGTATAAAATCGACCGGAGGGGCGTCGTTATCTCGTTGGTTAATCTCGAGGATATCTTTTATATTAAGGGGGTAAAAGATCGTTTCCAGGTCATGATACCCGTCGCTGCGTTTACGTATGATGTGCAGTCCGAGGTTTATTTTACAATGCGGAAATGCGATCATGGCAGGTTGCTGGGCGGTTTATTTTTTCCTGGTGTTGATTTCGTCCCGGATGGTAATAGCCCGGATATAGTCTTCCTGTTCCAGTACGTCATTGAGCAGAGTAGTCAGCTCTTCTACCGATAAAGATTTCAGGTCTTCTTTGCCGGTCGGCGGTTCACTTACGGAATCGCCACCCGATTTTTTCTTTTTGGATGTGTCTTCCATCAATATGCCTGCGCTGTCGAGTATATGTTCATAGGTATAAATAGGGCATCCGAACCGAACGGCCAGTGCCAGAGCATCCGAAGTGCGGGAGTCTATTTCCACGGTATCATGCTCGCTGATGCACAGGAGCTTGGAGTAAAAAATACCTTCCTGCAGGTCGCTGATCACAATCTCGGAAAGATCTACCAGGAAGGCCGTCATAAAATTTTTCATCAGGTCATGTGTCAGAGGGCGGCTGGGTTGCATTTTTTCCGGTGCTACCGCGATGGCCTGTGCTTCAAACCCGCCTATAACAATAGGTAGCCTGCGTAATCCATTTACTTCACCCAGTACCACTGCGTACGAATGAGTCTGGGTTATGCTGTGCGACAAGGCCACTATTTCCAGTTCTATTTTTCTCATATCTCTGTTACGAAACTAAGGGATTTTGTTTAAAATGTGCTTAACGGGTTCCTAAATACCCTTTAACTTCTTAACCGCTGCCGTGATCTTCGGCACTATCTCAAACACATCGCCAACGATGCCATAATCGGCTGCTTTAAAAAAAGGTGCTTCTGGGTCCTTATTGATCACTACAATCACTTTACTCCTGTTTACACCCGCCAGGTGCTGAATGGCTCCGGATATGCCGAGCGCTACATACAGGTTGGGGGCTATGGCAAATCCTGTTTGCCCTACGTGCTCGTGGTGAGGCCTCCAGTGCGCATCGGCTACCGGCCGGCTGCAGGCGGTGGCGGCACCCAATGCCCTGGCCAGGTCTTCCAGCATACCCCAGTTTTCCGGGCCTTTCAGTCCGCGGCCACCGCTCACTACCAGTTCGGCTTCTGTAAGCGGTACTTCGCCGGTTACTTTGTTTACCGAACTTACTTTTACTTTGGCCTCGTTTACCGTCGTGTCGAAGATCACTACTTCCGCGCTTCCGCCAACTTCAGTGACAGGGTAACTGTTTATATTCAGGGAAATGATCTTTATACCGGTATTGATGGCTACATTGGCAAATGCCTTACCGCTGAATACGTTCTTTTTAACCACGAAGCCAGCCGTTATTTCAGGCAGGGCGATAGCACCGGCTACCAGTCCGGCTTTTAACCTAGCAGAAAGCCGGGGAGCAATGGCTTTGCCGTCTACGTTATTGGAAAAGATCACCACATCAGCACCCGCAGCGGTAACGGCTGACGCAAGCACCTGGGTGAATACCTGCGCATCGAAGTGATTGAGCGACGCATTATCCACATGATGGATCTTTTTCACTCCATACTTTCCCAGTTCCTGTAGCGAATCGGTTACCGTGCCCAGCACGATGCCTTCCGCCGTGGTGTTAAGCATTTCGGCTACTTTGGCTCCATAGCTGATGGCTTCATGGGAAGCTTTTCTTATTTGTCCGTCCGACTGGTCTATAAATATGAGTACTGACATAATTATTTGATTTGTGCAAGCCCGCAGGCCTTTTGTAAACAATGAGGGGAATGGGATCAGATCACTTTGGCTTCGTCATGCAACAGTCTTACCAGTTCCTCCGGGTTATCTGCCGGTACCAGTTTTACCCCTGCCTTGGCGGGCGGAAGTTCAAAACTGACGATGGAGGTAAGTGCATCGACCGCCACCGGCTCTACGGCTTTCAGCGGTTTGGTACGGGCACCCATGATTCCTTTCATATTAGGGATCCGTTGTTCTGCCATGCCTTTCTGGCAACTGACTACCACCGGAAGGGCTACTTGGCATACTTCTTCCCCGCCTTCTATTTCCCGCACGATGGAAGCTCCCGCGCCCGCAAGGTCGAATTTTGTGGCAAGTGATACGTAAGGAAGGTCGAGCAATTCGGCTACCATGCCACCTATCGAAGCACCGTTGTAGTCGATGGTTTCTTTACCGGTAAATATAAGATCGTATCCTCCCTCTTTCGCCACCCCGGCAATTTGCGAAGCGATGGTAAAGCTGTCGCTGCCGGAACTATTTACCCGGATCGCTTCATCTCCGCCCAGGGCCAGTGCTTTGCGGATCACCGGTTCTGCATCGGCAGCCCCTACTGTTATAAGGTGAATAATGGTGGAAGGGTCTTTTTCTTTCAGCTCTATGGCGCGCACCAGCGCATACCATTCATCGTAAGGGTTAATGATCCATTGCACGCCACCCGCAGCGAATTTCGTATTGTTATCCGTGAAGGCTATTTTTGCGGTGGTATCGGGTGTCTTACTAATACAGACTAAGATTTTCACTGCCCCGGCCACGCCGACTACATCAAGAACATGATCACTGGTGCTGCCCAAATGGACGGCGCTATTCTGGTTTGTTCTGCCGCTGACGGCCCCATGCCCCAAACCCGCGAGCACATCCTGTTGGCCCG
>JANNOM010000017.1:0-32771 GCA_031399065.1 Chitinophagaceae bacterium | reverse complement strand
CATAGCGGGCATTGCGCTGCTTCAGTACGTGAATCAGCGTTACTATGATCCGGGCTCCGCTGCATCCCAGTGGATGGCCGATAGATACCGCTCCTCCGTTTACATTCACGGTAGCAGGGTCTAGCTGCATCCGGCGGGTGTTCTCTATACCCACCACGCTGAACGCTTCGTTGAGTTCCCAATAACTGATATCCTTCATGCTAAGTCCTGCTTTAGCCACGGCCTTAGGCACTGCGATTGCCGGGGTGGTGGTGAACCATTCGGGTGACTGCTCCGCATCGGCATAAGACAGTATACGTGCGATGGGTTTCAGCCCCAGTTCTTCCGCTTTTTCCCTGCTCATTAAAAGCAGGGCAGCAGCTCCATCGTTCAGGGTACTGGCATTGGCAGCGGTCACGGTTCCGTCTTTTGCGAAAGCCCCTTTCAATTCAGGTATCTTTTCGAATTTTACATTGAAGGGTTCTTCATCTTTAGCGAACAGCAAGGGATCACCTTTACGCTGCGGTATCTCCACCGGTACTATCTCTTCATCAAATCTTCCTTCGTTGGCCGCCGCCTGGCTGCGTTGATAACTTTGTATAGCAAAAGCGTCCTGTTCTTCGCGACTGATGCCACAGGTACCGGCGCATAGTTCAGCGGCGTTTCCCATGGCTTTACCATCGTATACATCGGTAAGACCGTCTTTTGCAAGTCCGTCAATCAATTGCGTATTACCATACTTATTGCCCCAGCGAACGCTGTCCGCATAAAAAGGCACGTTGCTCATACTCTCCATACCACCGGCTATTACGATATCCGCGTCTCCCAGCAGGATGCTTTGTGCAGCCTGTGAAACAGCCTTCATGCCGCTTGCACACACTTTGTTAATGGTAGTGCAGTTTACTTCATCTGGAAGCCCCGCAAACTTGGCAGCCTGTCGTGCCGGTGCCTGGCCCAGGTTGGCCTGCAATACCGAACCCATAATCGCGTCATTTACAAGAGACGGCGTTACACCTGCCTTTAATAAGGCCCCTTTGATGGCAATAGCACCTAACTGAGTAGCGGTAAAGCCCTTTAAGGATCCACCAAAACTGCCTATCGGTGTGCGTACGGCAGAGATGATATATACTTCTTTGTTATTCATTATTACTTGTATAAGATCGCAAAGGTAACGAATGAACTAACAGTTGTTAGCATCTAAGCGTTAAAGCTTTTGTCGCAGCCGCTCCCGCAATTCATGTTGCCACTCTTCTTTTAATATACTTAGAACGATACTATCTCTCCTGCCCCCATCCGGTGTAGGCATAGTACTGCGGAGAATGCCTTCTACCGTGCACCCAATACCCTTCATGGCAGCAATACTACGGGCATTGCGGCTGTCGGCCCGTAATTCCACGCGCTCTATTCCCAGTTCTCCAAATGCATGGTCGAGCAGTAAAAACTTGCAATGCCTGTTCAGACCGGTGCCCTGGAACTGCTTTCCATACCAGGTGTAGCCCAGCAGCAGTGAACCGCTAAAGGGCTGGATATCGTAGAAGCGGGTACAGCCGGCGTATGCTTCCAGTTGTTTATCGTACACTATAAAAGGATATTCTTTTTCATTCGCGCGGGCTTCCAGTGCTGACTGAATATATTGGTGGAGGTCTTCCTTACCCAGGATGCGCACCAGTGAATACGTCCATATTTCGGGCTCCTGGATGGAAAAATTTACCAGGTGTTCATAGTCTGATGCCAACAGCGGCCTTATCAATACACGCTCATCTTCCAGCTTAATATTCTTTGAAAAATCGAAAACGGTCTGTTTCATGATTATATATCTGATTTACGCAATAACTATATCTATATCTGGCGGATGTGAAGTTAAGCTGCTTCGTAAATTTTACCCTGAGTTTTTTAATTGATCCTGGAGAGCACCGCATATATTAAAAAGTGTTAAAGAAAGTAAAATTTTCAGTTTTATCCTGTAAACCCCAAAATGACCGACCTGGAAATCGTATCTCTAGCCTGCTGCATGGAGGCCTTGCGTATCGATCTGAGAATTTATTGTGGAATAAACTGAAAAAGGACTATTCCTCTTGTTCCCAAAGCCTGTAACGTTCGGTTTTACCGTCTGTCATAAGCAGGCAGTCACCATTAGAAAATTCAATACTGTCCTTGCCTATTTTAATTTTATTTTCTATGCAAACTACTGCCGGTGCAGATAACCCTTTTTTAGACGGATATAAAACGGAATAGTACACAATCTGCTGTACGTTCTTTATGTTGTAAGCCTGTATTTCAATGGAACTACCAAGCTTCCCTTCATTACTACCATTCGGACTGTAATCGCGTCCGGGCCCGTGCAGGTACCCACTTTCCAACTTTGTCTCCAAACGCTGATTGGAAAAAAGAAAAACATCAAGGTTGGCCATAGGGCGGGAAAAGAACCAATGGCTGGAATCTATGATAGTAAGTTTCCCAAGTGAATCTTTGTTGTTCAGGTGCAGGCGCCAGGAAAATTTATGGTCTGTAGCCACCGCTTCAACTTTGTCGATTATTACGAAGTAGCCAGGATCGCGAACAAACAGGACGGTTCTTCTGGCATTTTTAAGGGGAACATGATAAGCCTTCGAAGCCTCGGCAACAAGCAGATCAGCCAGTTTCCCGGCTTTCGTCTGAATCACTTCTGCCTTAGGAACTCCCTGCACCCAAAATTCAGAATTATATGCTTTATCTGGTGCCGATCTTACAATAGGAACACCTGGAAAAAGTTGATTTTTGTCATCGACTGTAATAGTGTTTGCCGCTTTTGTAGTTACATCCCATTCAACTCGTAACCGGCTTCGGTACGAAGCCGCGCCAGGAGATACTACCAGGTTTTCGCCATAAGCACCCATGCAAATGGAGTTTAACTCGGGACGCTGATGACTGAAATTAACCCTGGAGCCATCGCCTGACCATAAGCTGAAAACAATCCCGTTGTCTTTCCAGGTGGAACGAATAAAGCTTTCGCCATTACTGAACGTTTTAAGAAGAGGTAGACCTGCTTGTGCCGGTTCTTTAGCTTCTGGTAAACCTTCATTTACGGCATACTCCAATAGCATTTCTTTGAAATCAAACGTAGCACTGAATTTGTTTTTCAACCATACGGCTAAACGATCTTTATAAATCGAAGCCAGAATCATATTAACGCTTTGCTTGGTAGTGGCAAAATAGGTATTGTCGCCAAAGTTTACTACCGCAGGCTGTAATTGTTCGCCTTTTCTTGCATACAAATAGGGATAAACCCTCCATGACGCAGAATTCTGTAAACCAGACTTGGAGAAGGTTTCTATTCTTTCTTCTTTACTCATACAAAGTATAGCCGAAAGCAATGTTTTTATCGGATAATCGAAATAGCTCATGCCCTCACCATAACTGCCGTCAACTTCGATAGAACCATTAAGATAGTCTGCCATTTTCTTTAAGGCTTTTGCCATTCCTTCAGCATCATCTAGATATCTCGCAGCCGTATATGCTCCGGCACTTATCACTCCCGAATAGTTCATACCACTCCCTACAGACTTATTCAGCCAGTTAAGGCAAGGGTGTAGCCCTTTCATCCGCAGAGCATTGTCTATTCTGTCCTTTTCTGTCTTTGTGTATAATTCTTTTGTAGCCGACATCGTCATGGCTAATGTTGAACTAAGGTCTGATGTCTCCAGCATTCCTAAAGGAAAGTTGGGATCGTAACCGCGTAGCTCTTTATGCAGCCAAAACTCATAAGGCAAGTCGGCAACCTGTAGTACCTGCGCACGTATGAATTGCCCTAACTCTTTGTTGCCTGTGTATAGATATACCATTGACAAACGCTCCAGCTGGCTTACGCAGTAAATATATCGGTCTGAACAAAAACAGCCTATATATTCCAAACCCAGATCATTTCTGTTAAAGTCCCATCGATTTAAAACCTTCGCAGCATTATTGGCTTCTTCCTTCCAAAGCTGTTGACCGGCTGCGTCCCTCGACAGGTAAGTGCCCAGTCTTTCAAGCGATTGCTGGTTGCCGTACAAAAATCCATTCGGATATTTATTCAATCGATGTAGATTGATTTTAAAGTCAGTACTTTTTGCCGAACTCCAGTTTAAAGGGGCCGGTATTTTCAAATCTTTATAAACAATGGTCGTTTGCCCACATAAGCTGGTTATAAAAAAAAGTTGAGTAACAAGGAGTACAATTTTTGCCTTAGGCCGTTTAACAAATTCCTTGAAAAAATCCTGCTTTTGCATACGATTACTATTGTTGTATAATTTCTAAATCCTTCTAAAAATTACGCGTTTCCAGGTACCTGTCTAATTCATCTCTCGACATCGGCAACTTTCCTTTATAAGTAGATGCCCATCCTTTAAAGTCTTGTTTAATAGCATCCGTCCATTTTACTGTGAATCTCCCCGGCAGTGTACTTCTTTTCTTTGATGCGCTGCTGACCAAACACATCGAATAATTTGGTAACCTCCCCCGTTAACACGATATGTTCTACCAGGTGATGGGAAGGCAGTTTGCTCCAGTTTTCAGTACTAATACAGGAGATTCGATTTACAGGAGCTTCCTGAGCTACAGACCTTAAAAAGCTTAGCGCAAATAAAATGAGTATGGACAAGCGGATAGTCACCATGAGTGCATTTTTAGAATTGGTGTATGCTTTGGTTAGCTATAATAACAAAGCCCCTCTAGCCATCGTGTGCCCCAGTAGCTGGGGTTCTGTAAATATATCCTAAAACCGGGAGCTCTCACCTCCTCGCAGCGTTATTGCTGCCAAATTTTTACGAAACCGATGTAATTTAATTATATTCGATCCCACTGCCTTAACTTTTATAGGGATTTAACTTTCATTAATGATGAAACGGACCAAGCTCACAATGAGGGACGTTGCAAAGGCTTTAGGTTTGTCGGTATCTACAGTATCTAAAGCTACGCACAATAATTACTCCCAATAATCAAACTATTTCTTTTGGCATCTCGTTTATGGCATTTTTACCTCCGTTGACTTCCGCAAAAGCATAAACTTCGGATGGTTTGGCAAACATGATGCTGCAACCTAGCAGCGTTTCTTATCGTCTTTTTTGAAAGCCACCTGGCATACTTTATACGATTTCTCAAATCCTTTACCGTTGAGTAAAATAGGCATTGACTCTTTTGAAAGGATTTTGGATATGCCCGGCAATTCATAATCTTCTTTATTTCATCCTAAATTGGCACCTTAAAAAGACGATAATACCTTAACGGAAAGTTAACGATCACTTATTTAACACAAATATTTTGACAACGATGCATACTGTAGTACCTTGCGCTGCGTTTACTATAATGCAGAATCTCGCATCATGACAGACCTTTCTCTTTTCGATCCAAATGCCCCGGGTAACCCTAATAATAACATTTTCGGTCTTCCTTTTAATGAAGAAGACGCGAGGCTGGTAATTTTACCCGTACCCTGGGAGGTAACAGTAAGCTGCAGCGCAGGTACGGCCAGGGCGGCAGATCATATCTTTAAAGCCAGTATGCATATCGACCTTTTTGACCAGGACGTGAAAGACGGCTGGCGGGAAGGGTTTTTTATGCGTAATGCCGACCGGAAAATCCTGATGAAGAGCGATTATCTGCGCAAAGAAGCCGAACTGTATATAGATTATATCTCCAAAGGAGAAAAGATCGAGAAAAATCTTTTCATGTGTAAATCCCTTAAAGAGATCAATGCCGGAAGTAACTTTCTCAACAACTGGGTATACGAGCAAACCAGGGAACTGCTGAACAGGGGCAAACTGGTAGCATTGCTTGGCGGCGACCATAGCACGTCACTGGGTTACCTGAAAGCACTGGCTGAAAAACATGGTGAATTCGGCATACTGCAGTTCGATGCGCACTGCGACCTTCGCAGAAAGTATGAAGAGTTCTCCTATTCTCATGCAAGTATTATGTACAACGCCCTTACGGAAATACCCGGTATCCAGAAGCTGGTGCAGATCGGTATCAGGGATATCTGTGAAGAAGAATGGGCTTATATTAACAACAGTAATAACCGGGTAGTCACCTACTTCGATAAAGACATCAAAGAGCGGCAGTACGAAGGGGAAACATGGAAAAAGATAGCCGATGAAATGATCGGGCAGCTTCCGGAGAATGTTTACCTGAGTTTCGACATAGACGGGCTCGACCCCAAATCTTCTCCCAATACAGGTACACCCGTTCCCGGTGGATTGGAAACGGAACAGGTATTTTACCTTCTCAAAAAGATCATTCAATCCGGCAGAAAACTGGTAGGGTTCGACCTTACCGAAGTGGGCACCGGCGAGAACGTATGGGATGCCAATGTAGGCGCCCGCGTGCTCTGGAGGCTCTGCAATATTTTTATCTTAAGTTCACACAGTAATTAAAGGCTGCATCCTGATTTTCAGTAAATTTATGTATGCAATCCTATTCCGTCAGTATCGTATCCGGATCTTTTGAAAGAAGAAAGAACAACTCGGGTTTACTGCATGGATTTACCGGTTTCCTGCTGGTATTAAAAACGATGGACTGGACGCATTATATACCTCCTGAAAAGAAATGGCTCCCCTTTCTCTTCCTGGCAGCAGGTGTATTGTTCGTTACATTTGGCCTTACCGGTAAACGCATTTCCGCTTTCAACCAATGGAGCAAACTTTTTTTTATACTGGAAAGTCTTTGTTTCCTGGTGCTTACTTTCGTTTTTATATCCGTCGGTAAACCCATCGACCTGCTGTTTACCATCTCCTGGACGATACTCTGCATATTTTTTTACTATACCGAAAATCGAATGGAACGCCCGGTAATGGTAACCCTAAAGAATGAAGGTGTAGTGATACCGGGTATTGTAGCGGACAAGCTGATTGCCTGGAAAGAGGTGGAGCAGGTGATACTCCGGAACGATTATCTTACCATCAGCAAGAAGAACAATAAATACTTCCAGTTTGAAGTGGCCCAGGAAGACGGTGAAAGCTTTCGCGAGGCTTTTAACAGGTATGCGCTGTCAAGAACGGAATAAAAATCCGACTTTTGCGTATATTATGAACTCCATACTACCTCAATCGCCTTACATATTATACTCTGATGGCCAGGGAGAGATATTTGAAGACACTACCCTGTATGCAACCGGCCGCAGCGGCTGGGATGCACTCGAAGTGCCGCAGGAAGACTGGATACCGCTTCCGGATGGCGGCAACCTGTACGAACTGCCGGGCAGACGTGGAATAGGCATCGACGTTATGACCGGCGAAATGCGTCTCTGCGAAAAAGGATGGGCCGTGGCCGCATTTATTCCGCCGGCACATACCGGGCTCTATCTTTCCGCTTACGAAACACAGCCCGGGGCACCTACCCTTCCGCTTTTTTGTTACACGGCTGCCGGGTGGTACAACAATACTTTTTATGTACCTGCCGTAAGAATAGAAAAAGACATCCGCCAGGAAAACGCGGGGTACGATGATATCAAAATACAGAAGGGTACCGCGGAATTGCTGAAGGCTTACCCGCATAACCGGTTGGTGCAGCACCTTATGAACAACTGCTGCATGACGTACCATTGTCCGGCCGCCCGCAATTTCGCCCTGGGCCGCTGGGAATGTCCTATCCCTTCTTCACCTGCCTGCAATGCCAACTGTGTAGGCTGCATATCCTTTCAGCCGGAAGAAGAAACAATCGTATCTACCCAGGACAGGCTAACGTTCAAGCCTACGGCAGAAGAGATCATCGAGTTTACCGTTCCGCACCTGGAAACCGCGCCTTATCCCATCGTCAGTTTCGGTCAGGGTTGCGAAGGGGAACCCCTGCTGATGTGGGAGACCATCCGTACGGCCATTATAGAAATAAGAAAACATACCGCCAAAGGCAGCATCAACATCAATACCAACGGAAGCAAACCGGAAGCGGTGGAGGCTTTATGCAAAGCAGGACTCAATAGCATCCGTGTAAGTACCAATAGTGCCCGCGAAGCTATTTACACACCTTATTACCGGCCCAATAATTACGGCTTCGAAGATATCGTGGAAAGTCTGCGCGTAATGCGCCGCTATGGCGGATGGAGCAGTATTAATTACTTTGTGTTTCCGGGTATGACGGATAGTGTTGAAGAATACGAAGCACTGAGAAAGCTGATCAGGGACACGGACCTTTCCATGATACAATGGCGCAATTTTAATATCGATCCCGATTGGTATATGGGTAAAATAGGAATACACGATACCGGTGAATGCATGGGCATTAAACAGATGCAGGAACTGATTCAGGAAGAATTCCCTTCAGTGAGGTTCGGGTATTTTAACCCTTCTATGGAACGGATAAGAGGCAATTATGAACTGGATTTTGCCCATTGATATGGCTCCAGGTCTTCTGTGCAAAAAAATAACACTAGTCTATCTTCGCTCTGCATTCTTTTAATATAGCCCTGTAAAGCGGATTGCCATGCGGTGCCTTCAAACGGAGACGGGCTTCTTCTCTTTGTATAGGATCGGCATAGATCTTTTTTGCCCATTCATTGGCGGCACGAAACAGCATCTCATTATTTTCCTGGGCAGGCGATGCTTTTTTCTTTCTTTCTCCTATTTTTCTACATACCACGACTTTGCCACTGTAATTTTTTACAGTGAACATATCTCCAAATGAGCCTGAAAGACCTATAAAAAATGGATTTGTTGATATTGCCATAGTGTATGCATATTTAAATCAAAAGTAATGAAACTTCAAATATTTATATGTTTTAATGTAAATATTTTGTCAATAAAAGGTAAATTCTTTGATACTGTACTTTTGATTAACCTGATATTTACATATAATCTACCTATTATGAACGAAGAATGAATGAGTCATTACTGGAACTGATCTATTAGAAACTTAAATTTTAAAACTGAGAGCCAATTGGAGAGAAAAAAGGAGGAATCTCTAAAAGGATTAATCAGCGTCATTCTAATTGTCTGATTATTTTACATGGGTTGCCAGCAGCAGCAACATCTGAAGGGATGTCTTTTGTCACTATACTGCCTGCACCGATTACGCTTCGGTCTCCTATCGTTACTCCTGGACAAATTACCGCACTTCCCCCGATCCATACATCTTCTCCAATAATAATAGGCTTGGCATATTCCAGTCCGGAACTTCTTTCCACATGATTCAATGGATGCGTAGCGGTATATACTTGTACATTGGGACCGAACATTGTTCGATTACCGATTATTACCGGAGCAACATCCAATACAATGCAGTTAAAGTTGAAAAACACCCGTTCACCAACTATCATATTATACCCGTAATCACAATAAAAAGGCGGTTGCAACCACAAGTCCTCTGCTGCATTGGGCATCAGTTCTTTTAGTAAGTGCCTCCTTTCTGTTATGTCGTCTTCTCTTGTTTCGTTAAGAGCTTTTATTATCAGGCGGGTTTTTAATCTATCCTTTACAAGTTGCTCATCTAACGGATTATACATTTCACCGGCAACCATCTTTTCTTTTTCTGTTTTCATATCCTAAAGTAATAAAGTTTAAATTACTGCTAACTTTCGGATATTTCTGCAGTAATTTTTTCTTACTCAGTTTATGAATGAATTCAGTCTGTGCAAGGCCTTACTTACCTTTTTTGCTTTCTCCGCAGATGGCAATTCCAACGGGAACCTGGTCTTTGTCCGATAGCAATTCACCGTACCGGTTCGAATGATATTTTGTATTCGATGCATTTACGACGCTATAAGAATAATAAATGTATCGCTGATAATACCGGCTGTCTGGAAATTTTTTAAAGGCAATAAACAAAAACGTCTTCGGCGGTATAATAAAAAATGAATTAATTTTACGTGATGGTAAGCAATTTCGAATCGCAGAAAAACTGGAAAGCGGCAGGTTATACTACGGGTATCATCGTGCTGCTTTTGCTGCTCCTGTTCTACGTAAAATGGGTGACCCCGGTAATGCCCCTGCCGCCGCTGGATGAAGGTATAGAGGTGAACCTGGGTAACAGCGACCAGGGATCGGGAGATGACCAGCCCTTTGAACCCGGGGACCCCGCCCCGCAAAACCAGGACGCCTACTTACCCCCCAAAGCAAATGTTGCGGAAAATAATGATGTGAAAGAAGTAGAGACAGATGATACCGACGAAGAAGCACCGGCCGTAACCAAACCTCCGGTAGCCAAACCGGAAGCTAAAAAGATACCCGAAAAAGAAGTGGCGAAGGTAATTCCGAAGAAAACAATGCCGGTGGCCCCGCCCGCTCCCACCCCTCCAAAACCCAAAGCCATCTTTAAAGGTGCCGCAGGTACCGGTACGGGAGGCAATAATGCAGATACCTATAAAAAGGGCGGCAGCGAAGGTATTGCCGGTGGCGTAGGCGACCAGGGAAGGCCCGGTGGCGATCCTAACAGCAAAAATTACGAAGGTGCCGGGGGAACAGGCAATTCCGGGGTGAGTATCTCCCGTGGATTACAGGGGCGGAAATTTACCAGTCTGCCTTCTTTCCGGGACGACTTCAATGAAAACGCCAGAGTAGCTGTCGACATAAAAGTGGATGAAAACGGTAAAGTTGTTTCGGCTACCTATCAATCCAGGGGCTCTTCGGGAACGGCCACCCCGCAAATGAAAAATATAGCCATCCAGAAAGCACTTCAGATAAAATTCAACAGCTCCGGAGAAGAATCGCTTGGAACGCTTGTTTTCAATTTCAAAGTAACACAGTAAGGTACTTCATGACGTATCAACAAACGCTTGATTACATTTTTGCCAAACTTCCCATGTTCAGCAGGATTGGTTCTTCGGCATATAAGGCAGACCTTACCAATACACGCATACTTTGCGAATATATCGGTAACCCGCAGCGGCAGCTGAAGATTGTGCATATTGCAGGTACTAACGGTAAAGGCTCGACGAGCCACATGCTGGCCGCTGTTTTACAGTCGGCCGGGTATAAGACAGGACTCTATACCTCTCCCCACCTGAAAGATTTCCGGGAAAGGATCAAAGTAAACGGCGAAATGATTCCTGAAGTCACCGTCACCGCTTTCGTGGAAAAAATGCAGCCGTTGATAGAAGAAATAGAACCTTCTTTCTTCGAGATAACCGTCGCCATGGCACTGGATCATTTTTTAAACGAACAGGTAGATATAGCAATTATCGAAACCGGACTGGGCGGCCGACTGGACAGCACCAATATTATCCTTCCCCTGTTATCCATCATCACCAATATCAGTTTCGATCATCAGAACATGCTGGGTAATACCCTGGAGTTGATTGCGGCGGAAAAAGCGGGTATCATCAAACCTGGTATTCCCGTAATTATCGGCGAGCATGACTCCGTAACGGCGCGCGTATTTACCGACAAAGCCGGCTCCCTGGATGCACCGCTTGTTTTTGCCAGTGACAAACGCTTTGTGGCAGACTGGACTTACGAACACCACCAGCTCGTATGTGAAGTAACTACTGTACACAACAACGAAAAAGACGTATTTCAGCTCGATCTGCCGGGCATATACCAGCATAAAAACCTGGTGACCGTGCTGGAAGCTATAAGTCAGTTAAAAGAACAAGGCTGGCTGATAAAAAGTCATCATATCAAAACCGCACTTCAGCATGTTAAAAAAAGTACCGGGCTGCATGGCCGTTGGGAGCTGGTGCATCAGCATCCTTCGGTAATACTGGACGTGGGTCATAATGAAGAAGGCGTTCGCGCCATTGCCGCGCAACTCGAACTTACCACCTACCACCAGTTGCATATCGTGATCGGGATGGTAAAAGACAAGGATACTGAAAAAGTGCTGGCCCTACTTCCTTCCGCAGCGCATTATTATTTTACCAGGGCGCAGATTCCGCGCGCATTGCCGGTACAGGAGCTGGCCGATAAAGCGGAGCGTGCCGGGCTCCGGGGAAGTAGTTTTCCGGATGTAAATGCGGCGGTAAAAACGGCCATTGGCAGGGCGCACCGGGATGACCTGATCCTGGTTTGCGGCAGTGTGTTCGTGGTGGGCGAAGTAAACTTACCCTGAACAGGAGCGATTGAACAGCAGCGGCAACTTTAAATTGGCTGTAATCCGCAACCGGCGAAAGAAGTCCTGTTTTTCATTTCAGCTATTTTCCATCTTTTACCCTATTTTTGCCCACCTTAAATTCTTCATAAAACAGCAATTACACTTATGGACAAATTGTTTTATTTAGTTCCGGCAATGGGCATTATCGGCCTTTTGTTTACGGCAGTCAGGGGTGCATGGGTAGCGAAGCAGGATGCGGGCAATGAAAGAATGACCGAGATAGCGAAATACATATCCGAAGGTGCCATGGCTTTTTTGAAAGCCGAATATAAGATACTCACTTATTTTGTGGTGATCGCCGCCGTCCTGCTGGGTTTTATGGGTTCCCGTAATGCGAACTCCGACTGGACGATCGCCTTGGCATTCATCATAGGAGCCGTATTCAGTGCCCTGGCCGGCTTTATCGGTATGCGCATTGCCACCAAAGCGAACGTGCGCACCGCACAAGCCGCCAGAACCAGCCTTAAAAAAGCACTGGCCGTATCTTTTACCGGCGGCAGCGTGATGGGGCTGGGAGTGGCAGGACTGGCCGTTCTGGGCCTCGGTAGCATGTTCATCATACTTTATATGCGCTTCGTATCCGGTATCGACACCGGCACCGAAGCCTATTCCATAGCCCTGGAGAAGGCCATTGAGGTGTTAACAGGCTTTTCGCTGGGTGCGGAATCCATTGCGCTATTTGCCCGTGTGGGTGGCGGTATTTATACCAAAGCGGCCGATGTAGGGGCCGACCTGGTAGGTAAGGTAGAAGCAGGCATACCGGAAGACGATCCCCGCAACCCTGCTACCATCGCCGATAACGTGGGAGATAATGTAGGAGATGTGGCCGGTATGGGTGCCGATCTTTTCGGGTCTTATGTAGCTACCGTACTGGCCACCATGGTACTGGGCCGCGAAACGCTGGCTATCAACGACCAGTTCGGCGGGCTCTCCCCTATCCTGCTGCCCATGCTTATTGCGGCACTGGGTATCATTTTTTCCATTATAGGAACTTTTTTTGTCCGCATATCCGATGCAGCAGGCAATAGCACTGCCGCCGTGCAAAAGGCGCTGAATATGGGTAACTGGGGGTCCATCATACTTACGGCTATAGGTTGTTATTTTCTGGTCAATTATTTATTGCCGGAAAACATGACGCTCCGCGGCCATGAGTTCACGAAATCAGGTGTTTTCGGAGCCATCATTGTGGGACTGGTAGTAGGTACTTTGATGAGTATGATTACCGAGTATTATACCGCCATGGGCAAGCGGCCTGTTAAAAGCATTATACGGCAGTCATCTACCGGTCATGCCACCAACATCATCGGGGGACTTGCCGTTGGGATGGAAAGTACGTTTTTACCCATCCTGGTACTGGCTGCCGGCATTTATATGTCATTTTACTGTGCAGGGCTTTATGGGGTGGCTATTGCGGCGGCAGGCATGATGGCCACCACCGCCATGCAGCTTGCGATCGATGCTTTTGGCCCCATTGCAGATAACGCGGGTGGCATAGCCGAAATGAGCGAGCTTCCCAAGGAAGTACGGGAAAAAACGGATATACTGGATGCAGTCGGCAATACTACGGCCGCTACGGGTAAAGGATTTGCTATTGCTTCGGCGGCACTTACTTCCCTCGCATTGTTTGCCGCTTTCGTAGGTATTTCAGGTATTGCAGGTATCGATATTTATAAAGCCCCCGTATTGGCAGGTTTGTTCGTAGGTGGCATGATTCCCTTTATTTTCTCCGCCCTGGCTATCCGCGCCGTTGGTGAAGCAGCTATGAGCATGGTGGAAGAAGTACGCCGGCAGTTCCGAACTATTCCCGGCATAATGGAAGGAACGGGCAAACCGGAATACGACAAATGCGTGGCCATTTCTACGGAGGCATCCATTAAGAAGATGGTTTTACCGGGTGCTATTACGATCATTTCCCCCCTGATAATTGGCTTTGCCTTTGGTCCTGAAGTATTGGGCGGCTTTTTGGCCGGTGCAACGGTTAGCGGTGTATTAATGGGCATGTTCCAGAACAATGCAGGTGGAGCCTGGGATAATGCCAAGAAATCGTTTGAGAAAGGCGTAGAGATCAATGGCGAGATTTATTATAAGAAGTCGGAACCGCACAAGGCTTCTGTAACCGGTGATACGGTGGGTGATCCTTTTAAAGACACTTCAGGTCCATCCATGAATATCCTTATTAAACTAATGTCGATCGTTTCGCTTGTAATAGCCCCTACCCTTGCCGAGATATATGGAACAAAAGAATCAGTGGCGGGGCATCAGCAAAAGATCGAAGTAAAAGCAGCCAAAGTAACACTGGCCGGGCATACGGCTGAAACGCTGGAAAAATAATTTACCGGAATGTATTAGTAATGAACGCCTGGTGGTAACCGGGCGTTTTTTTGTGCTTTTAATTAGCGATAGGTGATGGCTATAAAAAAGAAAGCCCTGATGTAGACACATCGGGACTTCGGTATTTGGATCTGATTAGTTTCAGATACAAATATATTGATTTATTATTCATATCCAAAAATCCTTTCTGTTTATAAAAAGAGCAGGTTTCATGCTTTGGTCAATAAGGTATATGCCCTTTTTCCACCCTCGCAAAAAAGCAGATCGAGTATGGAAAGATGGGGAATAAATCCATTCCGATCTTCGAAAACCTGTGGGTAAATAATCATGCTTTCCTCCGTCGCCCCGGCTCGGGGATCAGGATTTCCAGGGTTAATTTTACCTCTCCAGTCCGTCATTTTATCACCGTAGTCCTTAATATAACTATCGGAGTAACGAATCTCTAATTCTACCTTCAGGCATCTGAGCGACCAGTCAAAACAGGCACGATTCCAATCGATGAGCCATTCAAAATCGGTAGTATACAAAACTGCCAGTTCGTCACGATAATGTTCAAACCAGGGTGATTTGTTGTAGCCGGAAATAATACCTCTCCAATGTGCCCGTTGCCAGTTTTCTGATTTACTGATCCTAACATCTTTAAAAACGTTCCTCTGCGTTCTTCCGCCTTCTACCGGAATAGAAAGATTTAGTGCTCCATTGGCACCAGAAAGGGTGCACCTATTATGAAAACTCATTTTTCGGAAGTTCTCATATTGCTCTAATATCACATCTGTATTATTTAATACAATACTATAGTAGGTGGTATTTGCAAAGTACTGTAAATCAATGATTAACATTATCTTATTTTAATTTCTTCAAGAATGGAAGCGAACCTGCTCAAATAGCATTTTTAAATCGATAATTGCCATTTATTATAATCTTATAATTATACATAAAATTTCTGTAAAATATTGATAAATAGATATTTGTGCTACAAATTTTAAACTAAAAAAAATGGACTAATCATTTTTAATTTCACCAATACGGAGTACCTGATAAAGCTAATAGAATTAGCTATCAAAATAAAATAAATAAAACCTCTTTAATGCGTTTAGATTAAATAGATGTATTTTGTATTCATAAAAAATGAGAGGTCAATGAAGCGCTCCTATTTAGCTATATGTACGCTTGCGATAATGGTTACCGGAATCGTCAGCAGTTGCAGCAAGCCACAGTTTCCCGTTTATTACGACTTTGTAAACTTTAAAGTAGATTCTATTGGGGAAGTAAATTCTGTCGTTTCGGCAGAGTTAAAGTATTATAATCCGAATAATTATAATATGAGACTGAAAGAGGGAGAGGTAGACGTATATCTGAACCAGAAACTTGCCGGCCATTCAGTACTTGATTCGTTAATCATTATTCCCAAAAAAGACACGTTTTATCTTCCGGTTAAAATGAGTGTAAATATGAAAGTCATATTCTCCAATGCACTGAGTATTTTATTGAACAACGAGATGGACATCCGTCTGCAGGGAAATGCCCGGATCGGCCGATCGGGGATTTATATGAACGTGCCGATTTTGTATGAAGGGAGGCAACGAATTCCGCTATAATCTCGGGGCTTAAAACAGGTTACATGTTCTAGGTACAAAATTAACGTGCTATTTTTTCTGCCCGATCCATAATGAATCATATTGCCCCACAAATGCAAAGTCTCCAGCTTTCAAAACGAAATGGTCGATTACGTAGGTAGGCCCCAGATCCTTTCTGTCGGGATAAAAATCATGAAAAGCGATAAATCCACCGTTTAAAATCTTTGGAGCATACAGCTCAAAATCGGATTTACACCCTTCTTTGGAATGGTCGCCATCTATAAAAAGAAAATCGATCTTATCAAAATCCTGGTGGAACTGGTGAGAATATCCCTGTTTTACGACTATCTTTTCCATAACCCGCAACTGTTCCATTTTGGTGCGAAACCCATTCAGCAGGTCATTATCTCCCTTTTTATCGGCATATTCCTGGCGGCTGCCTTCATCCTTGCCGCTATCTGCATTGAACGGATCGATGGCAAACACTTTACCGGACCTAAGCCCTTTGGCGATACAATAGGTACTTTTCCCCTGCCAGCTTCCTATTTCAACTACCACAGCGTTCCGGGAAAGTTTCCGGGCAGTGAGGTATAACCCTGTCGCCTCCTCGTCCGAAAGCCATCCGTCTATCCCGCGGAAGGAATGTATTTTTTTCAATACAGATCGGGCGATCAACTTTTGAAACATAAAAAAGTCAGATTAGTATCGATAAAGATACTATCTGACTTTCTTAACTATGTCGATATATTTATCCCTGCATTCTTATTCGAAGGCCGGGGGTACTTCAGCTGTTGCTATGGCTTTTTCTTGCAACATGAGGGTAGTTTTTCATACGACTCCGGATTGGCAGCCACGTCATCTGCATCATATCCTACGTTCGCGATGCTGGTTTTGATGTTTTCAGCATTCGTCCGGTCTGTCCAGTACGTCACTTTCGTAGTTTTTCTTTTATGGTCCACCACCGTTTTGGTGACTCCTTCTTCCCTGGCCATAAAGCTTTCTATTTTCTTTTTACACATTTCGCACTGCACGGTTGGTGTCTTGATCGTAACGGTCTGCAGCGATTTTTTTGCCTGTGCAAGACTCACGGAACTAGCCGCCACCAGCAGCAATAAAAGCAGTTTCAGTTTTTTCATAACATGATTATTTAAATCAAATTTAAGAATATATCTATACACCGCTCCAGTTTGCCGGATCTTTACTCCAATTTAACAATACCTGTTGCTGCCCGGGCGTCACCAGTTGTTTTTCAACAGCCAGTTCTATCAGTTGGCTATAGGTAGTAAGTGGTATATAAGGCACCCCCGCAGCTTCAAAAGCCTCCCTGGCCACGTTGAACCCGTACGTGAATATGGAAACCATGCCGGTCACTTCCATCCCTGCCTGTCGAAGCACTTCCACTACCTGGAGACTGCTTTTACCGGTAGAAATAAGATCCTCTACCACCACCACCTTGCTGCCCTGCTCATAAAAACCCTCTATCTGGTTGCCCAGGCCATGTTCTTTTGGCTTCGGACGCACATAAATAAAAGGCAGCTTTAGCTGATCGGCCACCATGGCTCCCCAGGGAATACCAGCCGTTGCTACGCCCGCCAATACCTCCGCTTCCGGGAACCGCTCGAACACGATATTGCACATTTCGCTTTTGATGAACTCCCGGATATGAGGGAACGAAAGTACTTTCCGGTTGTCGCAGTAAATAGGACTCTTCCAGCCACTGGCCCAGGTAAAGGGGGCATTTACACTTAACTTTATGGCGTTAATTTGCAGCAGCTTTTCGGCAATGGCTTTTTCATTTGTCATGCCGCGAAATTAAGAAAATGTATAAACTATGTTTGTAAAGATCTACTTCGGCGACAAACCCCTGTTCCTCTGCAACGAGATAACCCCGGAAATCGCCCCGTTCGCCCACCATGACGATGCCATACTGATCGATGAACTATCGGCAAACGCCATCCGTTCCATGATACATGAAATGAAGCTGGAAAAGATACATGCGGGCATTATCGTGCACCCCGACCTGGAGGCGTTGAAGAAAGCATTTTTCAAAAAATTCGATCTTATACAGGCAGCGGGGGGAATGGTATTTAATGGGCAAAAAGAAGTGCTGTTCATTTTCCGGAGGGGTAAATGGGACCTGCCAAAAGGTAAACTGGATGAAGGAGAAAGTCTCGAACAATGCGCCATAAGAGAAGTGGAAGAAGAAACGGGACTGCGCAATATAACCCTGAACGAATTTATGATTACCACCTGGCATACCTACGATGAATATGGCCAGCATATTCTGAAGGAAAGTCACTGGTACCGGATGCAGGTCCCCGACGGCCAGTTGCTGGTACCTCAAACCGAGGAACAAATCACCGGGATACGATGGGTAAAAAGAGAAGGATGGGACGAGCTGATGCAAAACACTTTCCCCTCCATAAAAGACGTGTTGGAAACCGCTAAATAACTTATAGTGACCGTACCACCGGTTCCGGCAAAAACTGGGTGGCATCTCCGCCATTCCGGATCACATCGCGCACCAGCGTGGAGGCTACTGATGTATACTGCGGCAGGCAGGTTAAAAATATGGTCTCTATATTTTTGTCCAGGCTACGGTTCATATCGGCAATTGCTTTTTCGTATTCGAAGTCGTTTACATAGCGGATACCTCTTAGTATGAAATTGGCATTTACTTTTTTACAACACTCGATGGTAAGACCTTCATACACCACCACTTCCACTTTATGATTATCCTTGTATATCTCCTGTATCCACAACTGGCGCTGTTCTTCGGAGAACATGGGAGCTTTGTTGACGTTGCGGCCAATACCTATCACGAGCTTATCGAACAGGTGCAGGGAGCGGTTGATGATATCCAGGTGGCCGATGGTTATAGGATCAAATGTACCGGGAAATAATGCGATTCGCTGCATTTATTAAAGTTTAGTTTTGCTGTACTTTACCACCTCCCAGCAGGTACAGGACGGCCATGCGTACGGCTACCCCATTCTCTACCTGTTGCAATATGATGGATTGTTTACTATCGGCCACGTCGCTGTCTATTTCCACGCCGCGATTGATGGGTCCCGGATGCATCACAACGATCTCTTTATGCAGGCTGTCCAGCAGTTCTCTTTTAACCCCGTAAGCAAGGTTATACTCCCTTAGTGAAGAAAACAATACCTGGTTCTGGCGTTCCAGTTGAATGCGTAATACATTCGCCACATCGCACCATTGCAGTGCCTTTTTGAGATTGTACTCCACCTTCACGTCAAAGGCTTCTTCCATATATTTCGGGATCAGGGTGGGCGGGCCGGAGACCATTACTTCCGCACCCATTTTTTTAAGCAGGTATATATTACTCAGTGCCACGCGGGAATGCATGATATCTCCGATGATGGCGACCTTCTTCCCTTCCAGGCTGCCCAGCCGTTCGCGAATGGAAAACGCGTCCAGCAATGCCTGCGTGGGATGTTCATTGATACCGTCCCCCGCATTGATGATAGCTGCCGGGATATGTTTCGCCAGAAAATGCGGAGCCCCGCTGGCACTATGCCGCATCACTACCAGATCCACTTTCATGGAAAGTATATTATTCACCGTATCCAGTAATGTTTCTCCTTTCGAAACGGAAGAACTGCTGGTGGCAAAATTGATGGTATCTGCACTCAGTCGCTTTTCGGCCAGCTCGAAAGAAATACGGGTGCGGGTGGAATTTTCGTAGAACAGGTTGACTATCGTAATATCCCTCAGGGAAGGAACTTTTTTGACGGGCCGTTGCAGGACTTCTTTAAACTGGGTAGCGGTATCTAATATAATCTGGATATCCTGTGGCTGAAGGTCTCTAATGCCAAGAAGATGTTTTGTACTTAGTTGCATTAAGCGGCAAAGCTATAGTAAAATTATAAAAGACAGAAAAGATAATTAGAGCAGTACCACTTCTTCTTTACCGTCCTTTTCGTGCCAGAATACCTTTACTTTCTGGGAAATAATAGAATCGATGGACTTACCCACATAATCCGGCTGAATGGGCAGTTCCCGGCTGTAACGCCGGTCGATCAGTGTGCACAGCTCCACTTTAGAGGGCCGTCCATAATCCAGCAGGGCATCCAGCGCGGCGCGTATGGTGCGACCTGTATACAGCACATCATCTATCAGCACCACTTTCTTATTTTCTATGCTGAAGGGAATATCCGTTTCATTAGCGGTATGCAATTCTTCGCGTATATCGTCCCGGTAAAAGGTAATATCGAGTATACCATAATGCATTTTTGCTCCGCCGGTCTGTTTCTTTAGTTGAGCGGCCAGCCGGTTACTCATATAGATACCCCGTGGTTGCAATCCTATCAGCACCGTATCTTCCAGGTCGACATGGTTTTCCAGTATCTGGTGACAGAGACGCTGAATAGTAAGGTCCAACTGATGTTCGGTAAGGATCGTCTTCAAGCCGTATATTTTTATAAAAATAGGTAAACTTATTCTTCCGCCAGAAATGGATATTTATAATCAACAGGCGGGTTAAACGTTTCCTTGATCGTTCGGGCACTCAGCCAACGGTAAAGATTGAGCGGGGAGCCAGCTTTGTCGTTGGTTCCCGAAGCCCTGGCTCCACCGAAAGGTTGCTGGCCCACTACGGCACCAGTCGGCTTATCGTTGATATAAAAATTACCCGCCGCATTACGAAGGCGGTTGGTGGCCAACTCCACGGCGGCCCTGTCCTGCGATAGTATAGCCCCCGTCAACGCATAAGCGGATGTATTATTTACCAGGTCCAGTGTCTGTTCAAATTTCTCCGCATCATACACGTACAATGTTAGCACGGGACCAAAAAGCTCCTCGCACATCGTTACATACTTAGGGTCTTTGGTTTCTATCACCGTTGGTTCTATAAAGTATCCTGCTTTTTTACTGCAGTTACCACCGGCGAGTATCTTTACCTTCTTATCTTTTTTTGCCTTGTCGATGTATCTTTTAATCTTATCAAAACTCTTTTCGTCAATCACCGCGTTAATAAAATTGGTGAAGTCTTCCACGGTTCCCATTTTCATAGTACCGATGGCCGCCACCAGTTTGGTTTTTATTTCGGTTGCCAGGTTGCTGGGAATATAAGCACGGGAAGCCGCGGAACATTTCTGACCCTGGTATTCGAACGCTCCTCTTGCAAGGGCCGTTACCACGGCGTCCACATTCGCGCTTTTATGCGCTATTACGAAGTCTTTACCACCCGTTTCTCCCACAATACGGGGATACGATTTATATAAGGCGGCTTTCTCACCGATCGTTTTCCAGATGGTATTAAACACGCCCGTAGACCCGGTAAAATGAACCCCCGCAAAATCGGGATGGTTAAAGCATACATCCCCCAGCAGCAGCCCATCCACATAGATCAGGTTGATCACGCCATCGGGAAGACCAGCTTCTTTCAGGATGCGCATGAACATCTGGGCACTGTACACCTGGGTATCGGCGGGTTTCCACACTACCACGTTGCCGCACATGGCGGCGGATGTGGGCAGGTTGCCGCCAATAGCAGTGAAATTAAACGGAGTAATGGCCAGCACAAACCCTTCGAGCGGACGGTACTCGAGCCGGTTGTGTATACCTGCCCCGCTTACAGGTTGCTGCCGGTATATTTCACTTAAGAAGTGTACATTGAAACGGAGAAAATCGATTAGTTCGCAGGCACTGTCTATTTCCGCCTGGTATACATTTTTACCCTGCCCCAGCATGGTACTGGCATTGATATAACTACGGTATTTGGTGGTGAGCAGGTCAGCTGCTTTTAGAAAGATGCCGGCCCTGTTCTCCCAGCTCATATCTGCCCAGGCCTGCTTTGCTTTTAGTGCGGCTTCTATGGCCATGCCAACGTGTTTTTTATCTCCAACATGGAAATAACCGAGGGTATGCGCTATTTCATGGGGGGGATGTATGGCAACGGTATTACCGGTTCTTACATTTTTGCCCCCAATATACATGGGTATATCCAGTTCTTTCTTTTTCAGTTCAGCGATTGTTTTCTTTAATGCTATCTTTTCCGGCGAACCCGGAGTATAATTCAACACGGGCTCATTGGCCGGCAGGGGGTAATTGAAAGAACCTATATTCATGATAGATGATTATATGGTATAATAATTAATTAATGGGCTAACTGGCTTCGCTGTCCATCATCAGGTATGCTTTGATGAATCCGTCCAGCTCGCCATCCATTACCGGTTGTACGTTTCCCACTTCAAAATCTGTTCTGTGATCTTTGATCATTTTGTAGGGATGAAAAACATAACTGCGGATCTGGCTGCCCCACTCTATTTTTTTCTTATTGCTATTGGCTTCATCTTTCAGCGCATTCCGTTTTTGCAACTCCATTTCATACAGTCTGCTTTTCAGCATCTGCATGGCCAGTTCACGGTTGCCGAGCTGGCTCCTGTCCTGCTGGCAAACGACCACTATACCGGTTGGGATATGCGTAAGCTGTACTTTGGTTTCCACTTTATTCACGTTCTGCCCACCGGCGCCGCCACTTCGCGATGTTTCCATTTTTACGTCAGCCGGGTTTACTTCAATGGTAATAGTATCGTCTATTAGTGGGTATACATATATACTGGCAAAAGAGGTATGGCGCCTGGCATTGCTGTCGAACGGGGATATGCGCACCAACCGGTGCACCCCGCTCTCGCTCTTCAGCAGGCCATAGGCAAAGGGTGCTTCAAACTCTATGGTAGCACTTTTGATACCGGCTCCATCTCCCTCCTGGTAATCTACTTCCTTTACTTTCCAGCCCTGCTTTTCTCCGTACATACGGTACATGCGCAGCAGTATCTCTGCCCAGTCCTGGCTTTCCGTGCCACCCGCACCGCTGTTGATCTGCAGCACGGCCGGCATGGCATCCGAAGGATCGTTAAGGGTACTTTTAAATTCGGCATCTTCGATATCGGCCAGTGCCATCGTGTGCGCTTCCTTTACTTCCTGTTCAGAAGCTTCACCGGCTTTCCAGAATTCGAACAGCACAGCAAAGTCTTCAACGGCCGTCTCTACTTTTTCGTAGAGCTTTACCCAGAATTCGTTCAGTTTAATGTCTTTCAGAATGGCCGTGGCACGTTCATTATCGTTCCAGAAACCCGGGGCCAGGGTAAATTGTTTGTCCTGGTTTATTTTATCGCGACGAGTCAGGACGTCAAAGAAACCTCCCCAATCCCACTACACGGGACCTCATATCCTTAAGTTGCTCTTGTGTCATAGCGCGCAAAGATAACAGATTCAGGTCAATATCTAAAAACGGACGGCCAATAAGAAATTCTGCGTTCAGTAATATTTTTTTTACTTTGCAGCCCAACAAACAATCAGATATGCACACAATCATAGTCCCCACCGATTTTTCCGATACCTCCAAGAACGCGGCACGGTTTGCCGTAAAAGCTGCAGCACAGGTAACAGATGCGCATATTTTATTGTACAATGTATATGAAAAAGGCTCCGCAGGTTCCGACGGCACACCGCTGCAGGACGAAACCAATGCCGAAGAAACCATCATAAAAACGGCTCTTGAAAATATTAAGCAGGAACTGCTCGGCCTGGCTGCCGGCGTAAAGATCACCTGTATTATAGAAGAAGATACATCATTCATCAATAGCCTGGAGCGGCTGGCCCGTTACCAGAAAGCCGACCTTATTATAATGGGTATCACCGGCAGCAGTACGCTGGAACAGATATTTATAGGAAGCAACGCGCTCAGAATGGTGGAGAAAAACGTGTGCCCAGTAATGATTGTACCGCCGGATGCACAGTTCAAGGGGATCAAAAATGTCGCACTGGCAACCGACCTTAAGAACGTCGCTAAAACAACACCGGTAAGGCCCCTCCATTCTGTCCTCGACCTGTTTAACCCCACCGTGCATGTGGTAAATATCGACAGTGACCACTTCGTGGAAGTAACGGAAGCATACAAAAAGGAAAGGGCAAAGATGGAAGCCATACTGCATGCTTATAAAAGAGAGTTTTACTTTATACGGCTGTTCGATTTTGTAGAAGCCATCAGCCAGTTCGCCATAGATAAGAACATAGATATCATCATCACCGTACGGCGCAGCAACTCTTTCCTAAGCGGTATATTTAAAAGCAGTCATACCAAGAAACTGGCCTACCACAGCAGCGTTCCGATCGTTGCGATACATGAGTAGGATATTGTGAACTTAAAAAATTTTATGTCAAAAAACGTACACCCGTTACAGGTAAGTTCTGAAATTGGAACACTCCGGCGTTTACTGGTACATAGTCCGGATAGCGGCCTCGGTAAAGTAGTACCCTCCAAAGCGCAGGACTGGTTATTTGAAGACATTGTGCACCTGCAGACCATCCGTAAAAAAGAATACGACTTTTACACCAAGATATTATTATACTTCCTCGACCCCGATAAGATAAAAGGCAAACTGGAAAACATCGACAGCGATACCGGCCGGAGAAATTTTTACAAGCCCGATAACGATGCTTTCTTCAAATCCGAACAGGTAATAGAACTCCAGTGGCTGTTGGGAGAGATATTGGAAGACAAAGACATCCGCTCCAAACTGGTGGCTTCCGTGTGTGCCATAGAATCATGCTCCTACGATACGCAGAAAGAACTGATGGACATCGATGGCCGCGAGCTTTCCAAAGTATTCATTACCGGTTCTCTGAGTGACGACCGCATGCTTTTTGCCCCCATACCCAATTTCATTTTCACCCGGGATATCGGCATCGTCATCAACAACTACGTGCTACTCAACAAACCCGCGAGGCAGGCCCGTACCCGGGAAGCATTGCTGGCTAAGTACATATTTTTTAATCACCCGCTGTTTAAGGAATACCACGATAACATCATCGAGATACCGGATACCTTTAACCACTTCCTGCTTCCCAAAGAGGGTGACGACAAGAGAGTAACGCTCGAAGGTGGCGATGTGATGGTAATGAGCAAAGATCACCTGCTGATAGGCGTTAGCGAGCGTACCACTATGGAGGCAGCGCACCAGGCCATCAAGAGCCTGTTTAAAATGAATGTAGTAAAAAAGATAACGGTCGTAAAGATTCCCAAGAAAAGGGATTATATGCATATAGATACCGTATTTACCCAGGTAAAACGCAATGTATGGGTAATGCTGGGCGTGTTCTCCAAAAAATCGATCAAGAACGAGAACGCCGACGAAATACAGCGTATACTGGAAGGCCCGAAGAAAGAAGAAAAATTAAAGATCGTCCAGTTCAGGAAAAAAGACATCGGGAATCCCCGGTATTTCGATAACCTGGAAGACCTGCTGATAGACATCAGCGAGAACGATCTGAAGTCGGAGGAGAAGACGGTCTTCATCTATTCCGGCAATAACGAATTCCCCTTCGATGCCCGGGAGCAATGGACCGACTCCTGCAACCTGCTGGCATTAAAGGAAGGAGTTGTATTGGGATACGACCGTAACGACAAAACAGTAGAAGCATTCCGGGAAAACGGTTTTAGTATTATACATGCCCACGAACTGATCGACCAGCTGGAAAGCGGCCAGGTACAAACAGATAAAATAAAGGATACCTTAATATTGATGCCTTCCGCCGAACTATCCAGGGCCAGGGGAGGCTTTCATTGTATGAGTATGCCTTTGTTAAGAGACGATATATAATTATGCAGACAACATCGCAGCTATTAATGATACGACCTGTTAATTTCAGCTTTAACGCTGAAACGGCGGTCAACAATGCCTTCCAGGTGGCAGGCAGCGGGGAAGATATACCATTGCGCGCGCAACAGGAATTTGATGCTTTTGTACAGGTGCTTAGGAACGAAGGGGTGCAGGTGCATGTGGTAAACGACACCCCGGATCCCTATACCCCCGATTCTATATTTCCCAATAACTGGATTTCCTTTCACGAGGATGGAACGGTATTCCTGTATCCGATGTTTGCCGTCAACCGCCGGAAGGAAAGAAAGCCCGGCGTATTGCAGGAATTAAGGCAATATTTTTCCGTTAAAAATATCATCGATTTCTCCGGGCTGGAACAAAAGAACGAGTTCCTGGAAGGAACCGGCAGCATGGTACTCGACAGGGAAAGTCGTCTCGCCTATGCCTGCCTTTCACCACGTACCGACATCAAAGCACTGCAGGAATGGTGCAGCGAGGCAGGCTATTCACCCGTTTCCTTTCATGCAACGGATCAGCACAACCAACAGATCTACCACACTAATGTAATGATGTGCGTGGCGGACAGGTATGTAGTTATTTGCCTGGAATCCATCCGGGACATCAACGAAAGAGGCCAGGTTATAAAGGGGATAGAAAATTCAGGGAAACAGGTAATAGAAATTACGCTGGCACAGATGAACCAGTTTGCCGGCAATATGCTCCAGGTAAATAATGAGCGTGGAGAAAAATTACTGATAATGTCCTCGCAGGCTTATGGAAGTCTTAGTGAACAGCAAATAAAAAGTCTGAACACGTACAACCGCATCGTGTATTCTCCGCTCCATACGATAGAATCGAACGGAGGTGGAAGCGCGCGCTGTATGATGGCGGAGATTCATTTACCGGTGCGGACTCAAGAGTATTAAAAATTACCTTATTTTTGAAGCTTCTTGAATTTTCTTAGCAGATTTTAAATGATAACTCCTGATAGTTGAAAATTATTTAAACAAAAACTATCCGAATTAATGGCCCATAAAGAAGTAACAAAAATTGGCGTTATGACCTCGGGAGGCGACTCCCCCGGAATGAACGCCGCGATAAGAGCAGTAGTACGAACAGGCATTTACCATGGGTTGGACGTATTCGGAATTACGAGAGGATACAGCGGACTGATAGAGGACGACATCGCGCAGATGGAATCCCGTTCGGTTGCCAATATAATACAAAGAGGCGGTACCATTCTTAAAACAGCCCGCTGCAAAGAATTTTTCGATGAATCCGGACGCAAAAAAGCATACGAAAATCTTTCCAAAAGAGGAATCAACGGACTGGTGGTTATTGGCGGCGACGGTTCCTTCAAAGGCGCGCTGAAATTCAGCCAGGAATATGATATACCCTGTATCGGTTTGCCCGGTACCATCGACAAGGATATAGCAGGTACCGACTTCACTATCGGTTTCGATACGGCCGTAAATACCGCGGTGGAAGCCATAGACAAGATACGTGACACAGCCGATGCACATGACCGCCTTTTCATCATAGAAGTAATGGGAAGGGATGCCGGCTATATCGCCCTTCACAGTGGCATAGCTACCGGAGCGGAGCATATACTCATTCCCGAACGCAAAACGGATATAGAAATAGTGGTGCAGTCGCTGCTCGAAAAAGAAAAGCGCCGCAAGCTGGTGAACATGATCGTGGTAGCGGAAGGCGATAACTTTGGTGGGGCGGAGGATGTGGCTAAACATATTAAAGAGAAGCTACCTGCTGCCGACATCCGGGTGTGTATATTAGGTCATATACAAAGGGGTGGTTCGCCGAGTTGTATTGACCGGCTGATTGCCAGCCGCATGGGGTACCATGCAGTAGAAAGCCTGATGATAGGTCGCTTCAACGTGATGGTCGGCATACTCAATAATAAGTTGCATTACACCCCGCTGGAGAAAGCGGTAAAGAGCAAACAGCGTATCAGCGACGAATGGATGAAAATAGTCAAGATTCTTGCCAGTTAAAAAATTAAAATATAATATTAAATTCCGATGTCAAAAAACAGTTCAAAATACCTGTACGAATCAATGGATAAACAGGCCGGTATTCATCATAATTTTCACCGGACAAAGATAGTGGCCACCGTTGGCCCGGCATGCGACACGTACGAGAAGCTGCTCGACCTGGTAAGAGTGGGCGTGAACGTATTCCGTCTTAACTTTTCGCACGGTGCGCATGACGATAAGAAGAAGATCATCGAACACATACGCGCCATCAATAAAAACGAACCTTTCAACATTGCCATCCTGGGCGATTTGCAGGGTCCGAAATTACGCGTAGGCGACATCGAGAACAATGCGCTGCACGTGGTTCCGGGAGATATCCTCACGTTTACCAATACCAAACTGGTCGGCACCATGGAGCGCATCTACGTGAGTTATCCCAACCTGCACCTCGATGTAAAAGTGGGCAACAAGATCATGATAGACGATGGCAAGCTGGAAGTAAAAGTGATAGACATCGAAAAGAACAACGATGTAAAAGTACAGGTACTGCTGGGTGGTATCATTTCTTCCAAAAAAGGAGTGAACCTCCCTGACACCAAAATATCGTTACCGGCCCTTACTGAAAAAGACCTGGCCGACCTTGAATTCATCATAGAGCAGAAGCTGGATTGGGTAGCCCTCTCTTTTGTGCGCAGCGTGAAAGACATCGTATTGTTAAGAGGAAAGCTCCAGGAAAAAAACAGCACGGCAAAAATCATCGCCAAAATAGAAATGCCGGAAGCACTTACCAATATACGTGATATCATCGTGGAAAGCGATGCCATCATGATCGCCCGGGGCGACCTGGGTGTAGAACTTCCCGTAGAGCAGGTACCGTTGATACAACGGCAGCTGATCCGCAAATGCATACACCGTGGCAAGCCTGTGATAGTGGCTACGCAAATGATGGAAAGCATGATCGACCGCAGCAAACCTAACCGCAGTGAAATTACCGACGTTGCCAACGCCGTACTGGAAGGTGCCGACGCGGTAATGTTAAGCGGCGAAACCGCCACCGGCCAGCACCCTTCGCTGGTAGTGGAAACCATGTGCAAGATCATCCGCGAAGTAGAGAATACAGAGTACCGATACAACCGGGAAGACGACCTGGTTCCACAGAAGCATTCCCCTTCTTTCCTGAGTGACGCCATTTGTTATAATGCCTGTAAAATAGCGCGCGACGTAAACGCAGAAGCATTGGTAGGTATGACGCAGAGCGGTTATACTGCCTTTATACTAAGCAGCTACCGGCCTAAATCACCTCTTTATATTTTCAGTAAAGAAAGAAGCCTGATCAACCAGCTTAGCCTGAGCTGGGGAGTAAGGGCTTTTTATTATGCAGAAGAAGAAAGCCTGGATGATATTATAGACGACCAGATAGAAATATTACGTACAAGGGGTTTTATAAAAACCGGGGATATCGTTGTCAACACTGGCAGTACCCCAATCCAGCATCACCTGCCTACCAACGTGCTTAAGATAAGTAAGGTGAGCTAAGAAGGGCCGCTTAAAAATTGATGTATATATGAAAACAAGATGCCTGTTACTGGTAATGATCGCCTGTTTCTGCAATGCCCGCGCGCAGCAACCTTCTATTATACCGGTGCCTGCGGAGATCAGGACGCCGGCCCAAAAAGGCAGCTTCGTAATTACTTCCAAAACACCGCTTGTACTGGAAAATTCCGAAATGGAACATACCGCCGATTTTTTAAATGATTACCTGCAGAAGCACTATAATATAAAGCTGAAAGTGGTGAGCGGCAGCCGCCCAGCAAACGCGATTTTACTGAGCTATGAAGCTATGGATAAACCCATACCCGGTGCCTACCGCATGGAGGTAACAGGAAAACAGATATCTATCAAAGGTGACAATGCAGAAGGTGTATTTTACGGAATACAAACGTTGATACAATTATTGCCTGCATACAAATCCAAATTATCCCCGGCACCGGTGCCATACATTTCCATCACAGATTACCCGCGTTTTGCTTACAGGGGACTTCACCTGGACGTAGCCCGTCATTTTTTTCCCGTTGAATATCTAAAAAAATACATCGACTATATTGCCCTTCATAAAATGAACTATTTCCACTGGCACCTTACGGACGACCAGGGCTGGCGGATAGAAATTAAGAAATACCCACGCCTCACGGAAATAGGTGGCACGCGTCATGGAACCATCGTAGGACGCTACCCCTCCAAAAGCAACGACAGTCTTGAATATGGGGGCTATTACACCCAGGAGCAGATTAAAGAAGTGGTAGAATATGCGGCTGCGCGGTACATCACTGTTGTGCCCGAGATCGAACTTCCCGGTCATGCCTCCGCTGCCATAGCCGCTTATCCAGCGTTAAGCTGTTTCCCTGACGAGGACACCAAAGCCCCGGTAAAAAGTCCCTGGCGAAACGGCGACACTACAGGTAAGCAGTTACAACAAACCTGGGGGGTGTTCCCGGATGTATTTTGTCCCAGTGAATATACCTTCCAGTTTCTCCAGGACGTCTTTGACGAAGTGCTTACGTTATTCCCATCAAAATATATTCATGTGGGCGGCGATGAGTGCCCTAAAGAAAGTTGGAAACGTTCCGAGTTTTGTCAGCAGCTAATTAAAGAAAAGGGTCTTAAAGACGAACACGGTCTCCAGAGTTACTTTATCCAGCGCATAGAAAAATACCTGAACGAAAAGGGTCGGCAGATCATTGGTTGGGACGAAATACTGGAAGGCGGTCTCGCCCCGAATGCAACTGTAATGAGCTGGCGCGGCGAAGAAGGCGGCATCACTGCTGCCAGTCAGGATCATGACGTTATCATGACTCCAGGAAGCCATCTTTATCTCGATCATACCCAAACTAAAAAGGAAGACTCCGTTACCATTGGCGGTTACACTCCGTTAGAAAAAACCTATGGTTACGAGCCGGTATCCGTAAAAATACCGGCCGGCAAAGAAAAATACATCCTGGGAGCCCAGGCCAATCTTTGGACGGAATACATTAAAAATACCAGCAAAATTGAATACATGCTCTTTCCCCGGCTCAGTGCGCTGAGCGAAGTATTATGGAGCCCCCGCAATAAACGGAACTTCGCCGACTTCGAAAAGCGGCTACCTACCCAGTTATTACGCTATAAGCGATGGAAAACAAATCATAATCCGCTTTATAAATAATAACTGCACTGATTTTGCTTTTTACTCAATATCCCGTATTTTTGCTGCCCGCAACGGCTGCGTAGCTCAACTGAATAGAGCATCTCACTACGGATGAGAAGGTTTTAGGTTTGAATCCTAACGCGGTCACAGGTTAAAGGTTGTAAGTCGTTGATTTACAGCCTTTTTTGTTTTTGGGGTGTCATTTTTTGCCGCTTTTTTACGCTTTCTGACCACATTGTTGACACAAAAATGACACACCAAATGACACACGCAATTAACTAACGGCGCCTTGCCGGATTGTGGATGCGGAAGCCGTTGCTGCACTCGTTTTTTACCGCTTTTTTAAGCTTCATTAACAGCATTTTTTCAGACAATTTTCCCCACAATTCACTGGGGAATTTTTGCAAAAAATTAGCGAATCCGGGATTATTCGCATTTATGCGTTTTTATTCAGTTCGCTAATCTTCTCATTAATGCGGTCAACGCCGGTTTAAATTCACTGAAAACGGCATATTCATTGAAACCCTATTGCATCACCTTTAAACATGCAGTAGTATGAATTGGATAGAGAGAAAGAGTAGCAAAGGCGATAAGATTACCTTCTATTATGACTTTGGCAGAGAACCCGGTCAGCGCCCTAGTACCGGTATATTTATTTATATCAAGCCGAAAAACCAGATTGAAAAAAATCACAATAAGGAAGCGCAAGCCTTATTAGCCACTAAAAAATTGGAACTGATTTTAAACCAGCAGGCTATTGGCAGCGCCTATATCCCTTCGCACAAATTAAAGGCGAACTTCCTGGACTTCTACGCAGAATACGTGAAAACCAATGCACGAGAGGGTAATGGTCATTTGCCAGCAAGTCTGAAGTACTTCAAAGAATTTATTTGGAAAGATTTTATATCTCCAGTGGAAATTACCGAACAACTTTGCAAGCAATTTCGTCAATACTTACTGGACCGGTTAACCGGAGAAACGCCTTCTAATTATTTTTCCCGGTTTAAATGGGCATTGAATACTGCCACTACGGAAGGTTTTTTCCATACTAATCCAGTCCTAAATGTGAAGGCCCGGCGCAATCCTTCTACCCGATTAAAAGAAAACCTGGAAGTCGAGGAATATTTAATGCTACTTCGCACTCCCTTTTTTAATGAAGAAATTAGCGAGGGATTTATTTTTAGTTGTTATACAGGCTTACGATTTGTAGATGTTAATGTGATGGAATGGGGGGAAGTAAAAGGAGACCAGTTAAAGACCCGCATTATCCAGTCTAAGACGGGACGGCCCGTTATCCTGACTTTACACAAGATTGCTCAACGGATTCTTGAAAAAAGAAGGCGCAAATACGAAGGTTCTCCTTCCGGGAAGATATTTGCATTACCTACTGCCAATGGGTGCAATCAAGAGCTGCAAAATTGGGTGGAAAGGGCAGATATAGAGAAACATATCACCTGGTCCTGTGCAAGGTTAAGTTTTTCCATTTTATTAAAAGACAAAAACGTGGACGATGCCACTTTAGCCTATTTATTAGGACACACGAGTACAGCTATGGTCCAACGTACCTACAAAAGGCATCGGCCAAAAGACCAGACACAAACGATCAGTCACTTACCGTCACCGGAAGAGCTACATTTTTTACAAGCGTAGAAGAAAAAAAGACCGGAAAAGCAATGTGCAAAATTTGCACGTTGCCAATTCAGATTTAAGCAAAACGAAAAACGGATAACATTACTTCTTAGCGGCTATCTTAAAAACAGCAGGATTACCGGACATCATTCGGTCCAGTTCCTCTTTTTTAAAGTAGCTGCTACTACTTTTAAATACTAGATATTCGTCACATTTTTTAGCGAATTGTGTTCTTCCCAGGTTGCAATAAATTAATGCTTCTTCCGGCTTCGATATACTGCCGCCTGTACCGCATTTTTGACGGAATCGGCCGCCCGTCTGCCTGGTTGGGCAACAACCAGCATCGTACATGAAACCAACAAAATAACGAGGCTACTTCCTTTTATAATTAACTGATGCATATTAAATGATT
>JANNOM010000014.1:0-1617 GCA_031399065.1 Chitinophagaceae bacterium | reverse complement strand
GCCAGTCTGTATCCGGGTGGCCGTAAGGATCGGCTTTATCCTGGTAGGCTTGCAGGTCGGCCGCGCTATATAAAAAATTAGCCGAATTGAAAGTCGGGTTCACCTTCAACTCATTGGCTACCGCTTCATTTCTTAGTGTAGCATAGTTAAAAGCGCCCAGTGTTTCAGGCAAATTCAGTGGTTGCTGAATAGCTGTTTGAGCCGTAAAGGAAATGCTTTGTTTATTAACCGTTCCTTTTCGGGTAGTAATTAATATGGCCCCGTTGGCGCCCCGTACACCAAGCATGGCTGTTGATACTGCATCTTTCAAAACGGTAACGGATTCCACTTCTTCAAGATCGAGGTAAGTGATATCCCTGGGTACACCATCCACCAAAATAAGGGGAGTTCTGCCGTGCAATGATACGGACACTCCATCTGACAAAGGCTGTCCGGAAAACTGTTGAGTATAAACACCCGTCAGCCTTCCGGAAGCAGCGTTTAATACATTTGCAACAGGCGACTTTAAAAGATCTTTCCCATATACAACATCCGAGGCAGTAGCTGTAAGATGGGATGGCACCGTACTATAAATTAATTTCACCTGCCGGGAGGATGCTGAATCCCGACTGCTAATGGTTTGCGAGGTATCGGTTTGCGCAAATAATACATTTTCCTGTACACATAGGCAAAGTGCGGCGGCGAGAAAGAGTTTTGGAATTAGCCCATTATTTGCTTCCAGATAAATTAGCGGGTGAAAGATATCCGGAATCCGGAGTTTGGATGACGGGATCGTTTTTTTTTGAGTCATAAGCATAGCTTTTAATAATTGTTAAGAAAATTTAATCAATGCCAACGGTTATTTTTTGCCCGTTGTAACCAAACGTTTTATTGGTTTTATTGGTAAAGTTTAATTGTCGCGGATTATTCTTACTGACCTGTATTATTCTGAAAGACCTTTTAGTCAGCATCCCGTTGAAGGTTCCGTTTCTTTCCCCAATCGTAAGGGTTTTGGAAGATTCTTTGTAACTAAATAAAATGGTTGAATATTGCCCTTTCTCATAATTATAATTGAGCCCTTCATCTTCATAAAGGGTAAATTCGCCATCTGTTCCCTGGTAAACATATAATGATATCGTATCGGCTTTCTTTTCGGTCGTGAATTGCAATTCGGGTCCAAAAGGAATAATGGAACCTGCCTTTACAAAAACAGGCATCCTTTCATAGGTTGCGCCTGCCCTGATCGTTTGTCCCCCTTCAAAGTAAGTGCCGGTGTAGAGATCGTACCATCCCTGCCCCTTTGGCAAATACAAAGACCGGGTACGTGCTTTATAATTATATACCGGGCTGATCAATAATGATGGGCCAAACATATACTGGTCGGCAATATTTTTCACCGTTGTGTCAGCGCCAAAATCCATTACCAGGCCACGCATGATAGTATAATTAAAATGGTAGGTTTTACCTGCCAGCGAGTAGATATAAGGGAGCAGGCGATATCGAAGCCGGTTGTAATACAACATGCTCTCATAACAGGGATGCCCTTCGGGGGATACATTGTATATTTCGCGGTAAGGGAACTGCCCATGCACCCGGAACAGGGGAACGAATGCGCCAAACTGGTACCAGCGTGCATTC
>JANNOM010000113.1:0-78956 GCA_031399065.1 Chitinophagaceae bacterium | reverse complement strand
GCGTGGGAAACCATCAGCGGTGCGATGCAGCGGGAGTTCGCACCAGTGTACTGTCTAACCTGTTCTTGATCCGTAACATTTGCACTGGCTTTCCAGCTGCGTCATACGTCCAGCTATGCAGTTCAGTAGCCACTGAACTGTTGTCGGCTGCCCTTGACTCGTTCAATAATTCGATAAGCTCACCTGCCTGGTTGTATCGGTAAGAGGAAGTGCTTACCAGCGAACGGCTGCTATCGGTGCTCTTTACAATTAAACCCTGCGCATTGTAAAAGCTGGTAAGCCAGTTTTCTCCATCGTCGGACGTTTTGGTAAAGGTTACCAGTTTATTGGGTTGATAACTTACTTTTTGTTCGCAGGTAAAACCTTCCGTAATAAGGGTGCTGCCGTTAAACGTGTTCAGTTTTACCGCTTTCACTTTGCTGGATGCGTATACCCGGAATGTCTGGTTGATCTGCCGGGTAGAAATAATGTCTTTGTAATAGTATTGGGCATTTGTCGTAATGCTGCCGGATAATATAGCCAAAAGCAGTAGCGATAACGCTTTGTGATAGAAGTTTTTCATAGCTGTGAAATTCTGATTATTTTTAAACATTATTCTAATAATATGCAAAATAATGATATCGCGGATTCTTTTCTCCGATTAGTGAATATAATGGACGATCTGAGGGAGAAGTGTCCCTGGGATAAAAAACAGACCATCGCCACCCTCCGGCAACTTACCATAGAAGAAACTTACGAACTCGCAGATGCCATTACTATGGATGACTGGAAGGGAATAAAAGAAGAGCTGGGCGATCTTATGTTGCACCTCTTATTTTATTCTAAGATAGGTGCCGAGCAGGGGCGTTTTACACTCAAAGAGATGATGGATGGTATTTCGGAAAAACTGGTGACCCGGCATCCGCATATCTACGGAGATGTACAAGTGAACGATGAAGAAGACGTAAAGAAGAACTGGGAAAAACTTAAGCTGAAAGAAGGAAAAGAATCGGTACTGAGCGGTGTTCCGCGCGCGTTGCCGGCGCTGGTGAAAGCGATGCGCCTGCAGGAAAAAGCAAAGCAGGTCGGCTTCGAATGGGAGAACAGGGAACAGGTTTGGGAAAAAGTGGAAGAAGAAACGCAGGAATTAAAAGAAGCGGTGCTTGATAACAACCAGAATAATATGGAAGATGAATTGGGTGACCTGTTGTTTTCATTGATCAATTATGCACGATTTTTGCAAATAGATGCCGAAAATGCTCTAGAACGAACAAACAAAAAGTTTATCAGCAGATTTACTGCCATGGAAAAACTGGCTTCCGGTAAAGGGAGCAACCTGCATGATATGACCCTCATGGAAATGGATGCGCTCTGGGATTCGGTTAAAAAACAAAATCAAGCGGATTGAAAAATTTCATCGGGCAGGTTCTACAAAAAAATGTCTATTTCATTCTGGCTGCTGGCTGGTTATTTACGCTCGCTTTCATTATCACTAATTACTGGAGCAATACAAGTACTCCCGCCTATCTAAGAACAGCTATAGAAAAGCAGATTCAGCAGAAAGAAAGAGACTTTAACCGGCTTACGGAGAATGATACACTCATCTCGCGCATAGTCTCTAACAGGTACAGCAAAGAGGAACTGACTAATCTGCTTAATAAGCCGTATCATTTTTTTGTTTATAAGGTGGATGGATTGGGCAGCATCTCTCTTCATTTTTGGAACAGCCAGATTATTCAGCCTGGTCTCGATTTATTAAGTGACGTAAGAAAGAACAAGTTCGTACAGCTTATCAATGGTAAGTACGAATTTCTAAGCACGGAAATCACCACCAACACAGGAGAGAAATTACTGGCTGCCGCCCTGATACCGGTGTACACAGAGTACTTTATACAGAATAGCAACCTGAAGCGGGAATTCGTTCATTTTCCGGAGGCTGAAAAAAGTATTTCTATAACTGAAGACACTACGGCTTTTGCGGTGTCGAGTTCTTTTGGTAATGTATTATTTTACCTGCAACCCAAAGCCCAGTCCGGCATTAAAGAGGTAAACGGTATGGCTATGGCATTCATCATGTCTGCCATTATCCTGATGATGATCTTTATATACAATGTGGGTTTAGCCATTGCGGAAAATATGGGTTATATGAAGGGCATATTGTTTTTTGCCGGCTCGGTGTTGCTGCTGAGAATTGTTACTTATATTTTTCCCGTACTGGGTTTGCGGCAATATGATATTTTTGATCCGGGTCTGTACAGCTCGGGATTTGTGTTAAGTTCTTTAGGTGATCTGCTGATCAACTCGCTGCTGTTTTGCTGGGTAATACTGTTCGTAAAAAGAGTGACCCGGGGCAGGTCGTTTGCAAAGTTCAGGAATACTTCCGCATACTGGCCTTTGCTCGCTGGAAACATTCTTTTATTGGTTACCGCAACTTTTATTTCATCTACGGTTATACAAAGTCTTATTTCAGATGCACGGATATCTTTTAATGTAACCAATTTTTTTAGTCTCGACCTTTACAGCTTTGCAGGATTCCTTGTACTGGCGGCTATCGCTTTTGCTTATTTCTTCCTATCGCAGATCATCCTGGAACTGATAGCCCCGCTGACGGAGAAATATAAATACGTTACTTACCTCCTGATAGCCGTTGCGGGTCTTCTGTTGCTCAGTATATTTCCGGCGGGCAATAACCTCGACCTGCACCTGTATGTATTGTTATGGCTTCTGGCTTATGTATGGATGATGGAAAGAAAAGTATTTGCCGGGTTTTACACGAAGTTTTATCTCTCCGAAGTGCTGTTCTGGCTGTTTATTTTCTCCATTTCCATTTCTGTGGTGATCATTTACCAGAATCAGAAAATTGAGCTGGAGCAGCGCAAACGTACGGCGGAAAAGATTGCCATGCAGGCTGACCCTTCCAGTTCCCTGGTATTGAATATTGCGCTTACCTATTTCGATAACGATTTCCTCTATTCCAATTTTGACCGGTTAAAAGTGGCCTCTTCCAACGCTTATCTTAAAGACAGTATTGTAAATAAAAACTTTATAGCTTATATCAATAAATACGATACCCGCATCTATACGTTCGACAGTAGTAAAACACCGCTTTATAACGAAGACCCGGTTTCTTACGATACACTCAATACCATTTTTGGAATAGAAGGTAAAAAGACATCCTTTGATGGCTTACGGTCATTTGAAAAAGCGTTTGATAAATTTGCCTATATCTATAAAAAGGAAGTAAACGATTCAATGGGCAGGATCATAGGTTATTTCTTCGTACTCTCCGATCCCAAACGTTATAAGAGCGGTGCCCTGGTACCGGAGCTTTTTAAACAGAAAAAAGAGTTTCTTCCGGAATATTCTCCCGACTACTCCTATGCCATTTATAATAACCTCGAATTGGTTAATTATTATAACGACTACGAGTTTCCGGCTTTATTGAATAAAGACCAGGTACCTGATAATGATGTTTCGCAGCAGAAAAATGATGGTTACGATGAATTATGGTTTAAAGAAGGAAACAGGATCGTGGTATATGTAAAGAAAGATAATTTTTTGCTGGAAGGTATTACCCTGTTCGCCTACCTGTTCAGTACTTTCCTGCTTTTTATATTTATATTCCGTATCATCACCCTGCTTATTACATCCCGCCTGCGCATAGAAGCTTTTCGCCATTATTGGGAATGGAATATCCGGATGCAGATACACGGTACCATTATTTTTATCAGTTTATTCTCTTTTTTTGTAATAGGCGTTACCACTATTCTTTTTTTTAATACAAGGTATAAAAAGAATAACCAGGACAGGCTTAGCAATATCGTGCAACAGGTAAGTAGCGAGTTGCAGGTGCGCATGCAGCGGTTCCAGTATTTTGAAGAGGATGTTATGTTCTACGAACAGGACAGGGACGAGATGGAGCGAATGATCGGCGAAGTGTCCGAACTTCACGGAACGGAGATTAACCTGTATGATGCGGATGGTAACCTGCGCCTGGCATCCAATGACCTGGTATATAACCAGGGAATTTTAAGTAAAAAAATAAACCCCCTGGCTTATTATTACATGCACCGTCAGCGACTGGTGCAATACGTAAATGAAGAGAAGATAGGAGATATCAATTACCAGAGTATTTATAGTCCTTTAAGAACCGCGAATGGTACGATATACGGTTATCTGAATATACCTTCGTTCGATTCGCAGACGGAGCTGAAGCGGGAAATTTCCAATTTCCTGGTCACGCTTATTAACCTGAATGCCTTTATTTTCCTGGTGGCGGGCGTGATCGCTTTTTTTATTACCAACCGCATTACGTCGTCCTTTATATTGATTGGAGATAAAATGCGGCAGATTAACCTGGGCCGAACCAATGAAGAGATTACTTATACGAGAAATGATGAAATAGGCGGGCTGGTGAAAGAGTACAACAAAATGGTTGCCCAGTTGGGTGAAAGTGCCAGCGCACTGGCAAAGAGCGAACGGGAAGGGGCCTGGAGAGAAATGGCCCGGCAGGTAGCGCACGAAATTAAAAACCCGCTGACCCCTATGAAACTGAGTATACAATATCTGCAGAAAGCGATCGACAATAATTCGGATAATGTGAAAGAACTTTCGTCCAGCGTGGCACGAACACTGATCGAGCAGATTGACCACCTCTCTAAGATAGCCGCGGACTTTTCTCAATTCGCCAATATAGGAAATGTAAAGAACGAAGTGTTCGACCTGCACGATATGCTCTACTCGCTTACTTCTTTGTATGAAAGTATAGAAAGCCAGCGTTTCGTTTGGGAGCCGGTGCACCACCGGGTATTTATAATGGCGGATCGTACACAGCTCAACCGGCTTTTTACCAACCTGTTTCAAAATGCAGTCGAAGCTTTTTCGGAAAAAGAGGAAAGGATAGTAACCGTTTCGGAAGAAATGACGGAGAACGATACGATTGTTGTAAAGGTTACAGATAACGGTGATGGCATCCCTGAGATTATGAGAAGCAAAATATTTACGCCTAACTTCACTACCAAATCTTCCGGAACGGGGTTGGGCCTTGCTATGTGCCGTACCATCGTGGAGCAGGCGCGGGGTCGTATCTGGTTCGAAACGCAGGAAGGCGTTGGTACTACATTTTTTGTAGAACTTCCCGTTATGCGCGTGGTTTAGTTAAGATAAGTGCCGCACGCCGGCGATATATCTTTCAAATTCCTCCAGTGTAAAACTACTCAGGTTTTTGTCTTTTGTTAATCCGCCTTTTTGCGCGGAAAGCACTCCGTATTTTATATCATGAAACCCTTTTATATTATGTGCATCGGGGTCTATAGAAATGATCGCTCCCTTTTCCAGCGCATAGGGGATATAACGCCAGTCGAGGTCAAGCCTTCTTGGGTGGGCATTCAACTCTATCACCACATTATTTGCCACACAGGCGTCTATTATTTTTTTATGATCTATAGGGTACCCGCTGCGGCTTAGCAATAGTCTTCCCGTCATATGCCCCAGGATCGTCGTATACGGGTTTTCAATCGCTTTCAATAGACGGGCCATGGCTTTCTCTTCACTCATTTTAAGATTGGAATGTACGGATGCTATTACAAGATCGAAACCTGCCAGTATCTCATCCCTGTAATCCAGCGCGCCATCATTCAATATATCGCTTTCTATGCTTTTAAAGATTCGGAAAGGAGACAGTGCAGCATTGAGACTGTCTATATATTCGTGCTGTTGCTGTACGCGCTCTTCATAAAGACCCTTGGCATACTGCGCGCTTTTGCTGTGGTCGCTGATCACGAGATATTCAAAACCCTGTTCGATACATGCCTTTGCCATTGCTTCGATCGTATGGCTTCCGTCGCTCCAGTCGCTGTGAGCATGTATAATGCCTTTGATATCGCTGACTTGTATGATACCGGGAGTAAGTGCCGGACTAATAGTCTCATTCAGCACCCTGACGAAATCATTTTTTTGAACAAGATGAAAGATAAGAGGAAACCCTTCTGCTGTTTTGAATGAGAGTATCCCGTCCGCCATTTGCTGCTTAACTATTCCGTCATGATACTGGAAGAAAGCAGTTAACTGATCTTCACTGGCAGTGGTTACCCATTCCAACTGATCGATCGTTTCCATTTGTGCCCTGAACCCGCCTGTTGGTTCAAACAGTGCGGTCTGAATAGTTTCTTTTAGTTGCCGGTCTATCGAAAGTAATAACTCTTCTGCTTCGGAATAAAGATAACTGCCCTGGCTTTTAAGATAGAATGTGATGGCTTCGCGTACATTGTTCTGCGTCTTTTCCCCGAAGCCTTTGTAAAGCGTCAACCGGTTTTCATTGCAGGCATACAGCAATTCCCCGATAGATTCGATCTCCATTTCCTTCCAGATGGTGGCTACTTTTTTTGCCCCGATGCCTTTGATACCCAGCATTTCCATGATACCCGGAGGGGTGGCGGCTATCAGTTCGTTCAACTGTCTTAGTTCGCCGGTCTCTATAATATCGATGATCTTTTTACCAATGGCGTCTCCTATTCCTTTAATGGTAAAGATGTTTTCTCTGGGCATAGCAGCGAACTGTGTGGGATACTTATCTATGGTATAAGCCGCATTGCTGTATGATTTTATTTTAAACGTATTTTCGCCGTGTACATCCATTAATTTGGCCAGCAGGGAAAATTGTTCCGCAATAAAATCATTGTCTGGTGTCATAAGTATAAATATAGTCGCTTAATAATGATACGAACAGGCCGTGACGAGGCCTCTTATAAATGAAAAAGTCCCGGATACTATCCGGGACTTGGTATTTTTGCTATAAGCCTAAGACTATTTCTTCTTTGCAGCTTTCTTAGCGGCTTTTTTCGGAGCAGCTTTCTTAGCAGCCTTTTTAGGAGCGGCTTTCTTAGCAGCTTTCTTAGGAGCAGCTTTTTTTGCAGCCTTTTTAGGCGCGGATTTTTTCGCAGCTTTTTTAGGAGCAGCTTTTTTTGCAGTTGCCATTTTTTTTAGAATTTAATTAGTTAGTAAAACTTAAATACTTAGTAAAAATAGAAACTTCTGCGTAACCGCCAAAAAAAATTTTAAAATATCTGAATTTTTTTTTATACAGTTGCTTCGGCTGCATTAACAGAAACGATGCTTTTATCGGTTCTTGTTTTCTTAAATTCTACTACACCATCTGTTAATGCAAACAGTGTAAAGTCTTTACCAACACCTACATTTTTACCAGGATGGTAAACGGTGCCGCGTTGACGAAGTATAATGTTACCGGCTATTGCAGCCTGACCACCAAAGATCTTCACACCCAGTCGTTTGCTTTGTGAGTCACGACCATTCTTTACACTACCTTCACCTTTTTTGTGTGCCATGATGAATAAATTTTGTCCGTTGATTTCGCTCGGGATGATGTTATAAAAAGTATTTCAATCGCATCTTAATGAGTCAGTACTTTAGTAAGCAGACTGAAATTAAGCGATGCTTTCAATTTTGATTTTGGTATAATGTGTTCTGTGACCATGTTTTTTACGGAATCCCTTTCTTCTTTTCATTTTAAAAGCGATCACCTTATCACCTTTAATATGATCTATAATTTCCGCCTTAACGATTGATTTAATATCGCCACCCAGGTTAAGGGAGCTATCGTTACTGAACAGGAGAACATCGGTAAATTCTACCTTATCACCCGTGTTTCCAACTAAATGCGGCACGTACAAAGTCTGATCCTGTTGTACTTTAAACTGCTTTCCGGCTATTTTTACTACTGCTAACATACTTCTCAAAATTAGGTCGGCAAAGGTAAGGAATTATTTTAAATTATAAAAGTTTATGCCTGATTATTGCAGCGTATCGCCTTCATCATCATCCTTTTCCGGCCTTTTGCTCCCTTTTTTGAAAAGACTGAAGTCGGGGTTACCAAATTTCCAGGCAAAAACCAGCTTAAAGTTACGGACTTCCCGCCTGCGGTAAAAGTCCTGATAAAATGTTTCCGTATCATAAATAAGTCCGAAACGGCGGGTATTGAACACATCGTTAATGCTGAATGTAACGGAAGCCCGGTTATTTTTGAGGAAGTCTTTCCGCAAGGCAAGGTCTACATTGTATTGTTCTTTTCGTTCGCCCTGGGGAATAACGCTGGGAGACTCGTACCGGCCAATTACCTGCACGCCTAAATTATTCAGTGCCGCTACGGAAGGTGCACTCAGTTTATAATTGACAGTGAGTTTACTATCCCAGTTAAATCCTTCATTACTTAAGTCCAGGTTGCCTATAGTGGCTTTAACATTGCGGTATTGCAGGTTAACGGTAGGAGTAACGTCTATATACTTCCCTATTTTTTGCTGCAGGGTAAGCTCAAGTCCATAACGGTTGGTATATTGGGCATTAATGAACGTATTAAGCACTGCGTTAGGATCTACCGCGGCGTTATTAAGCTGTTGGTATTGTGCTGCGCTTATGGTATCGCTGTATTGTGTAATGTCGCCCTGGTTATTACGGTAGTAAATGACACCAAGAAAATTACCACCAGTATATGTCTTGCTATAATTAAATTCAAAAGAGTTGGTAAACTCCGGGCGAAGGGCCGGGTTACCCTGGCGCAGGTTTACCGGGTCGTTGATATCTAAAAACGGGTTTAGCTGGAAGAAATCGGGGCGGCGCACTCTTCTGGAATAATTTAACTGCAGTTGCTGGTCGCTTGCCAGCTCTTTGGTAAGAAAGAGGCTGGGAAACACGGCATCGAATATACTACCCTGCGAATTAGGATAGTTGTACCCGAACTTGCGGGCACTGTCTATCAGTTCGCCGTCGAAGCGGGATTGCTCCGCTCTTAGTCCTCCCTGGTACCCAATACCCTTCCATTTATTGGTATAGGTAAAGTAGAATGCATTTACGGTTTCCCTGTATTTATAATTATTGCTTAAAGGAAGCTTTATTTCGCTGCCATTTACATCCACTGCAAAAGTATTGTAGCTACTGCTGAAAGAATTGATAAAGCTGCGGAAACCCGTTTCAAAACGCGCGTCTTCACTAATGGGGTTTACATAGTCGGCCTGTATGGTCCATTGATTATTATCATTGTTTCCCTGGTTGCGTACCCGGCTGGGTGCTTTATACTGGGAACCATCCGGATTGATATAGGTATTAAAAATAGTGGAGCGGTTTTTACCACCACCGGTATTATAAGTAACATCGGCCGTTAGTTCTTGTCCCGGCTTTGCGAATGTATGCTTGTAAAGAAGCTGGGTACCGATCCGGTTAAACTGGAATCTTCCATCCGAACTGCGGTTGCCGGTATATTGTAATAGCTTACCGCTATTAAGATATTGTTGTTCCTGTTTCTCGTCGTTGTCGAACTTGCCATTTGTTATGTTCCCCGTGAGAGAAATCGTGTTCCGGTTGTCGATAAAATAATCTGCGCCCACACGGTATGTGCTGAACAGGTTGCCCCGGTCAGATTCAGATAGCTGTGTGAAGTAATCCTGTATTACGCCGCCCTTCTTATTTTCCCGGTATGTTTCTCCCTTGCCGACGCCGCCGGATTTATTATAATTGCCACTGGCAAAGAGGTTCACCTTGCCCTGGCGGTAATTAATGTTGAGACCACCGGTCAATACATTGGGAATTCCCCCGCCGATAGATGCCATTCCGTTGAGTCCTGCTCTTTTATTTTTCTTTAATACGATGTTGATGATTCCGCCTGTACTGGCTGCGTCGTAACGGGCAGAAGGATTGGTGATCAGTTCTACCCGGTCGATATTATCGGCGGGTATCTGGTCGAGCGATAACACGGTGGGTCTTCCATCCACAAATATCTGGGGAGAGGTGTTTCTCAATTGTACATTGCCATCCACGTCTACCGATACGGACGGAATACCCTTCATTAGATCGATGGCGGTACCGCCGGCAGCGACCAGGCTTTTTTCTGCATTGAATACTTTGCGGTCGATACCCATCTGCAGTGCAGGCTTTTCGGCAGTCACAATCACCGCATCAAGGGTTTGCGCTTCCGCTTCCACTTTAATGTTGCCGAGATCCTTTTGCAGATTCTTAAAATCGGAAGGCAGTACGATCAGTTCTTTTGGTTTCGCCCCTATCGCTGAAATCACTACACGTATCTTCCGACCTGTACGTATATTGTCGAAGTTAAAATCACCATTAGATCGGGTAAGCATTCCTCCTATAACACTGTCAGAGTCTGCCAGCAATAGCTGAACCGATACAGCATCTATCCCCTTATTGGTTTTGGCATCCGTTACTTTACCAAACAAACGGCCCGGGGGAGTGGGAGGAGATTTCATTCCGCCCGGCATCTGTGAAAAAACCGCTGTCGTAATACATAACATTCCCCATACTCCCAGAATCATTTTAGCGGCTGAATTTTTCATTACGCTCGTGCTTTTAATTTTTATGCTGATTGTTTTGCAATATTCGTTACAAAAAAAGGATTAATAATCATTAACAGTACGATCATGGTTTATTGCATGACCAACGGTAAAATAATAATGACCATTTAGATGTTTATTGCTTTGAAAACCTGCGGGAGCGAAGATTTGTTCAGAGGAAACGTTATATTATTATTTAATTATATTTCTTCAAGACCGGCTATATATTTTTGATCGCCTACTATAAATACGCTGTCGCCACCCTGGAACCGCAAATCCGATTCGGGGTTGAGTATCCGATCGCCATCCCGTTCAATGCCCACTACCAGTCCTTTTATCTTTTCCTTAATGCCGGAGTCGCGTATATTAACACCGATCAGCGGAGAATGAATATTTACCGGCAGTTGCCTCAACACCATTTCAGTGTCGTTGCCGTTAGAAGGAGCAGGGTCTTTTAAGGGCCGTATCGTTACCTGCAAGCGGTTGATTTGAAAATCCGTTCCCAGGATATAAATATCGTCATCGGGAAACAGGCGTTCGTTTTTATTGGGCACCGAAATTTGCCGGTCTCCTCTCTTGATCATTACGATATTGATCCCGAGTTTTTCTCTCCACCTGAGTTCGTCCAGTGTATGGCCCACGCAACTGGAATCTGACTGTACTTTTACCCTTACAATGCGGGCATCCCAGGGTGCCAGTTCTTCCTTATTGTTTTTTGCTTCGGCAATTTCCCGCTGGTTAAGGTTATCGTTAAAGCGGAGCTCGAGTCGGTTGTAGAAACGCTGTACCTTTTTAGAAAAGCCGATGAGGATCACTAGGATACATACCGTAATGATGATGGCTACGTTAAAATAAAAGAACCGGTATAAGAGAAATGCCACGAAAAATGCCGCAAGCCCCAGCCTCAGTATCCTGAAACCCACCAGCGGACCCAGGTGCCTTTTCTCCGGAGTTTGCCGTAGATAATAATCGGGATAAATATTCTTGATAGCCAGTCCCCATAAAAAAGGAGCCATTATTACCAGCGTGGTAAATGCGATCAGCGGTTTGGCAATGGCCTCATTATTAATATATCTAAGTGCCAGGGTAAGTATGTATTGTTCCGATACCAGCACGACCGATAATAGAATGATGGAAAGCAGCACTATGTTTATACCGTTGGCCCGCAGAATCATTTTCCAATCGCTGGTAACGGTAGCCGTCCTTGTTTCCGAACTATAATTAGTAATGGCTTGCTGCAGCTTTTGGGGAAGTAACTGGGTTAGCTTCCTGTATACTCCGTGCGATGAGTTGATAAAAAAAGGAGTGGTGAGGGTAGTAACGGCAGACACAGCCACGGCGATCGGGTAAAGGAAGCCGCTCGTTACATTCAGCGTAAGCCCCAGTGTGGCTATGATAAAGGAGAACTCACCTATCTGTGCCAGGCTGAAGCCGGCCTGTACGGATGTTTGCAGCGATTGTCCCGATAACAGTGCACCACAGGCGGTACTGAATATTTTACCCGCGATAGTAATAACAGATATCAATACGATAGGACCGGCATAGTTAACCAGCATCGCCGGGTCTATCAGCATACCTACCGATATAAAAAATATGGCTCCAAAAAGATCTTTCACCGGCTTTACCAGGTGTTCGATCTTCTCTGCCTTGGTGGTCTCCGCCAGTATAGACCCCATAATAAAAGCCCCCAGTGCCGGGGAGAAACCCGCCCTGTTGGCGAGTACCACCATTAACAAGCATAGCGCGATCGATACGATCAGCAGCGTTTCTTCCGATAATAAACGTTTAGTGGCCCGCAGGATGGTAGGGATAAAAAAGATACCGGATACGAACCAGATCACCAGGAAAAAAATCAGCTTTAAAATGGAGAACATCATTTCGTTTCCCGAAAACTGCCGGCTCACCGCCAGCGTGGAAAGCAATACCATCAATACGATGGCCACCAGGTCTTCCACTATCAATACCCCGAATACCAGCGACGCGAAGCGTTGTGTTTTTACTCCCAGTTCCTCAAAAGCCCGTATAATGATCGTGGTAGAAGAAATAGAAAGGATGCCACCGAGGAACAGGCTGTCCATATTAGACCATCCCAGTACCTTCCCCGTACCATAACCCAGCAGCACCATAAATACCACTTCAAATACGGCGGTGATGGAAGAAGACCCACCGACTTTTATCAGCTTTTTAAAACTGAATTCCAGTCCCAGACTGAATAGCAGGAAAATGACCCCCAATTCCGCTAGTATGCGGATATTCTCCTCTTCTATTACAGTGGGCATAATGGGTACATTCGGCCCTACCAAAAACCCGGCAATGATGTATCCCAGTACCAGCGGCTGTTTGAGCCATTTGAAGATAAGTGTTACCAGGGCCCCCGCACCAAGTATCAGGGCAAGATCCGATATTAAATGAGGTAGATGTGTCAAGCCGCTAATTTACGGCTTTATGTGCTAAAACCATCCCCTGTTGCGGAATACGGTTAACATCCAGATAGGTATCAGCAACATAATGCCGACGGAGATAAAGAATCCCCATTTATTATGCAGAAGCGGAATCGCTTCGAAGTTCATCCCGAAGATGCCGCCGATAACGGTAGCGGGTGCCAGCAGGCAGGTCACTATGGCCATTACCTTCATCACTTCATTCATCCGGAGATTCACATTGTTGATATACAGATCCTGCATGCTGATCATGATATCGCGGTAGTTTTCGCACATATCATATGCCTGTATGATGTGGTCGTATACATCTTTAAAGTATTTAGTGGTGCGATCGTCGAGCAGGTCACTCTCACTGCGAATGATATCGTTTACCAGGTCGCGTACCGGTGCTATATTACGTTTAAGTACGATCAGTTCTTTACGAAGCTGGTTGATACGGGGACTGGAGTTACGTTTACTGTTCCTGACCACTTCCTCTTCCAGCAGTTCAATCTGTTCGCCTAGTTGTTCCATCACTACAAAGTAATTATCTACGATCATATCTAGCAGCGAATAACTAAGATAGTCAGCACCGCGCTGGCGTATTTTACTATTAGCCATATTCAACCGGTGCCGAACATGATCGAACGCATCCCGGTTGGGGTCTTCCTGGAATGATATCACAAAGTCGCTGCCCATCACTATGCTTATCTGCTCGGTTTCCACCGTATTTTTTTCTTTATTAAAAAAAAGCATATTCAGGAGGCAGAAAAGCACTCCTTCTACTTCATCCATTTTTGGTCGCTGGTTCATACTTATGATATCTTCTACCAGCAGGGCATGAATAGTATAATGAGCTGCAATAGCTTCCACATCGTTTTTGCGAATGCCATCTATATTGATCCAGGTAATATGGCCGTTCTGGTGAAACTGGTAACAATCCTGTATCTTGGAAAAATGATATTCCTTTATATTTTCCGGGTTGTAATCGTAAATGGTTATAACTACTTCTTTTGCCTCCTCCCGGAGAGGGGCAATGGTTGGATTCGCATATAATATCTGCTTTGTACGCTCCTTGTTGAATAGATTGGGTACATTCATATAATCCTTAAAACGCTTATTTGCCATATATTGATTATACGATAAATATAAGAAAAACGGGCAATTCGGTGTTTTTAGTAATTTCAGGCCTTCAATAAATATTATTATGGCATATTGGCTGGTAAAATCGGAACCGTTTAAATATAGCTGGCAGCAACTGGAAAAAGACAAGGTCACATTTTGGGATGGCGTGCGTAACTATGCAGCAAGGAATAATCTTCGTGCTATGAAGAAAGGAGATGAGCTGTTCTTTTACCATAGCAACGAAGGCGTCGAAATTGTAGGCATCGCCAAAGTGGCTAAAGAAGCCTACCAGGACCCTACCACCGAAGATCCCAATTGGCTGGTGGTAGATCTTAAACCCGTGCGGCGTTTGAAAAAGCCGGTGACCCTGGCACAGATCAAGGCAGACAAACGCCTGGCCAATATGGACCTGGTGCGGCTGGGAAGACTATCCGTTCAAACCGTTAAAGAAGACGAGTGGAAAATAGTCATGGAAATGGCAGAGGGAAAATAAATTCAGTTAACTATACTTGATATAATGCATTCTAATCTTACCGCCGTTGTGATAGGAGCCACCGGGCTTATAGGCGAAGCGCTTACGCAGTTGTTATTGGAAAATGTCTCGTTTACTAAAGTAAGGATACTTGTAAGACGGCCGGTTGCGCTTCATCATGCCAAACTCGAAATACATATTACTGATTTCAGCCATTTGCAGGATATGAAAAAGGGTATAGGTAAGGGGGATTGTTTGTTTTCCTGCATTGGTACTACGCAGAAAAGTGTAAAAGGAGATAAGGATCAATACCGCAAAACAGATTACGACATTCCGCTAGATGCCGCCCGGATTGCTAAAGAAGCCGGTTTCAGTGCATTTCTTATCGTTTCCTCCATAGGAGCCAGCGCTTCGTCCGGCAATTTCTACCTGCGCTTAAAAGGCGAAGTGGAAGATGCCCTAAAATCCATAGGGCTTACAAGCCTGTATATTTTTCAGCCTTCTTTTCTTTTGGGAGCGCGTAAAAAACAGCGGGTAGGAGAGGCCATTCTTAAAAACACTTTTAAGGCGTTGTCGGTGTTGCTGTCGGGTACATGGAGAAAATACCGGGCCATCGAAAGCCGCGATGTCGCAAAAGCCATGCTCAATGCGGCTTTAAAACAGGTTCCCGGCATTCATACTATTACGTATGATCAAATCATAACCCTGGCTGCCGGGAAATAGACGGCATTCCTGCACTATTTAGAACTGTAAAAATTTGGCTGGTATTAATTTATGCTTATTTTTGCACTCCCAATTGAAAAATAGGGATTAGTGGATGAATTCGTAGCTCAGTTGGTAGAGCAATACACTTTTAATGTATGGGTCCTGGGTTCGAGTCCCAGCGAGTTCACCTCTTGGGACAAGTCTGAAATATTCGGATTTGTCCCATTTTTTTTGCCATGTAATTTCTTATTTATCAAGCATATAAGAATGATTGCTTCATTCAAAAAAATCAGAAATTGATGTGCCCGTTATTTATGCAGATTACTATTTGTTGGAAGCTATATTGCGATTAAAGCAAAATAATTGAAACATTTAAAAACTCTCAGTTTTTGATAAATAAATCATCGTAAGAATTAATTATCACATAATTTTCTTAAAATATTAATCTAACTCAGGTTTATATCTCATATCTATTCTCAAATGAAACTAAAATTATTGCTTACATTAATTGTTGTTCCACTTTTAACCATATCCAAACTCAGGATAACAACGACACCTATACAAACCCTATTTTATTCGCCGATTATTCGGATCCGGATGTGATCCGTGTAAAGGACGATTATTACATGGTTGCATCCAGTTTTACGGCATTTCCGGGTATTCCTATTTTACATTCTAAAGATTTGGTAAACTGGAAGATCATTAACCATGTGTACCAAAAACTTCCTTTCTCCTGGTATAATAAACCAAAGCATGGAAAAGGTTAGTGGGCTCCGTCTATTCGGTATCATAAAGGGATGTTTTATGTGTATGTATGCTCGCCGGATGAAGGCTTGTTTATGGCACGCACTACCGATCCCGCAAGGCCCTGGGAATTATTTCATGATGCAGACATTGCGCAATGGGAAGATCCTTGTCCGTTTTGGGATGAAGACGGAAATACTTATTTAGCTCATTCCAAACTGGCAGGTGGCCCGGCGGTAATTCATAAAATGAGTGCAGACGGTACAAAGCTGTTGGATAATGGTGTAATTGTGTATCAAAACAAAGTAGATGAGTTTACAAACGCATCAAAGAACGTAGTAATCCCTGACTGGTTAAAGTGTTCCTTTTTCAGTATCACTGAAATCCAAAAATATTTAAGCAAGCAAATTGTGGGCGATATTGTAAAAATGGAATAACAAAGTAAAAACTGGGGCTATAAAACCTTTACCAATGCCGATGATATGTTTGAAAATTATTCATTATTTATCAATCAACTAAAACCTTTAATTGATAAAGGATTGTCGGCAGCAGTTTATACGCAGACAACAGATGTGGAAATTGAAGTAAACGGTTTAATCACCTACGATAGAGCAGTGCTTAAGATGAATCCTGCTCAATTGAAAACTATTCATCATCGTTTATGGAATAAGAGTAAATAAATCGATAATATTTAGATTTAAAATTATTATTTCAATATTTGCAATAAACTTTAAGGTATTATAATTTTTTTCACACAACATGCTCATCATTAAATAGAAACCGAAGTTTTTTCTAATTTAGTTAAATTTAAATTAAATTTACTACAACGATTTGTATAGTTAAACTTGTCATGCCAATATAACCAGTTATGGTAGTCACGTTATCACTAAAGAGGCAGAGCTTATTTATTAAAGACCCTGTTCTTCTGAAAGTAAGTAATGTAAATTTCTTCAATTTATTATGGCAAATGCTATCCACGTCATTTGTGAGGTATTTTTTTATCCTGATAACCATTTTAAAAAATCATCATCCTAAAAAAATCATCATACCTACTCTATCATATTTCATTAACCAATTTATGTTTAGCTAAAACTACTAATCAACTAAATAATCTTTATCATGAAAAAAATTTTAAAAAGCAGAATCTTTGCTACTGTTATTTCTATGCCTTTACTTTTTGTATCATGTGATAAAAGTGAACCCATATTAGCTAATGAAAGTTCTGAAAGAACTTTTGAAATAAACTCATTACTTACTAACTCTAACGCGAAAGAAACCAGTTTTGAAACTGCGATAACTGACCCTAATCCTAATTCAGATCCCAACAGAGTAAACAATAAGCTCTATCCTTTTTGGCCGAGAAACACCACTAATAACAATAAGGTTGAAAGAATACAGTCAGGAGCAGGTGCTAAAGACGGTACATGGAGTGCTAAATTTACTTGGAGTGAAAACAACATACTTTTAAGTGGCGGAGTGCCTACTAGAAATACGAAAGGAGCAGAACTTACACAAGATGCCAACTTTATTAAAGAAGATGGATGGTTTGGAGGAGCATATTACCTGCCAACTGGTGGAACTAATTTCCCGATCAATAAGAATACTATTATCCTTCAAGGAATTAATAATGTAAACGAAGGCTGTTCTGCTTTAAATACCTGGACCTGGCACCTGGGTATTGAATCTGACGGTAAACTTTACCTAACCTGGCGGTATGGTGCAGGTGGCTCTACCAAACAATTTATTGCTAATGCCCAAAAACAATTGTGGAAATCTTTAATAGTACATGTAAGATATTCCAGAAATGGAACTGGTATGATAGAAGTATGGCATGGGGATGCAACCCTTAATCAATCGGCACCAACTTTTCGCAAAACAAATATTAACATAGGCCAAGATTGCTGGAATGGTGATTCACTGCAAAACGGTACACCTATTAAATTCGGCATGTATTGTCATGATCACGCTAATTATACGAATGGAGAAACGCGGGTACTTTATTGGGATATGCCAAGTGTATTGGTTGGAAATCCTTCTGACGCCTGGAGGAAAGTAAATCCTTATCAACCTAATTATTAACCAACATTTACTAACCAAATCAAATTAAATCAAAATGAAAAAATCAGTTATTAAATCAAGTCTGTTGTTAGGAGTAACAGTAATTAGTATCATGGAAATTTATTCCTGTCAGAAAAGTACTGAAAATCAGCAAATAACAGAAACAGAGCCAGACATGGTTTTTGCTACAGCTGTTGCCTATACCAATACCACTACCCATGCAGAAACTGGTTTTGAAAGTAATGGAAGAGGTCCTTTTTACGAGACTACTTTCAAAAGGCCTTCTTATGCTAATGTAATGACTCCCAGCTTAGGAGCGGCAGAAGGAACACGAGCTTTAAAGTTTAATTGGCTGCAGTCTACATGGGATGCCGGAAACCAAACAACTGATAGAGATAGGAAAGGAATAGAAGCCGGAAGCAACCTTCGTTTCAAAAAAGATGGCTGGTTTGGTTGTAAGTTTATGGTGCCTAACCAATTCCCAACAAACAGATATACTATTATCGCTCAGGGCTTTAATGAGGGAGCAATCTCTGGTTGTGAACGTTCCTGGGGATGGATTATTTTTATAGATAATAATTCATTAAAAATAAGATATAGGAAAAGCTGTGGACAAGAAACTTATGAGCAAACTATTGCATCGGGCGTACAACGAGATGCATGGAAATCTCTTATTGTACAATGGCGAGTTTCCAAAGAAAATCGGGGTAAGATTGTGGTTTGGTATGCAAATGATGTTTATAGTCAAAGCAGCCCTACTTTTCAGGATACAGAAATTAATATGGGCTGGGGCACTTGGAGCGGCAATAATATTAATGAAAAATGGAAAATTAAGTACGGTATTTATGCATCAGATTGTACGGAGCATGTTGGTGATGGTGGTGAGCGTACCATTTATTTCGATAATGTAAGCCAATGGGTAGATGATGCAGCTACGAATAATGGTTTTGATATAGTTGATCCAACTTGATAATTGGTTATATATGAAGTTTATCCATATATTTTAATATCATTTAACATGACTTTAAGTTATAATACAGCAAGTGAAAACGAATCAGGAAAAGTTTTCGTTATCATAGATAATCAAAAGTTCCCTGTAACCTATAAGCCTACTACCTCAAAGCAACGAGTAGAAGAAACTTTATAGGTTGGCACGATACAAATCCCCGCGGGGAAGCACCTGATATAGCTGGAAGGAGATAGTTTCACTGGAAGGCAGTTTTTGTAGCCTTTAAACATCACTTTAAAATCGATATATTAATTGATATTATGCATAATATTAAATTCATAATCAACCGAATTTTTTTAGCAATCATTGGTATTATGCTCTTATTTGCTTTTCAAAACTGTGCAGCACAAGTGCCAAATCAGGTAAAAGAGGGGCAAAATAACGGTGTTGAAACAAAGGTTTACCAAAATTTAAGGTACGCACCTCAGCTAGAAACCTTCGGGAAAGACACATCATCAGACCGAAAGTTGGATCTTTATATGCATGATACGGTGTCGAATGTTAAATTACCAGTCATCCTATTTATTCACGGAGGAGGATTTGTTAACGGCGATAAATCTGGAACTAAAGAAATTTGCACTAACCTTTCTAATCAGGGTTTTGCCGTTGTAACTATAAATTATCGATTAGCATTAAAAGGCAAGAGTGTAAAAGGAGCTGGTGCAGCTTCAAATATGGCAGCAGGGTTATCTGTTGATGGGAAATTTCATCCCGCATTAAGTAATGCTGTTAATACTGCTTCAGAAGATGCACAACTGGCTTTAGTATGGATAAAAAAGCAAGCTAAAACTTATGGTTTCGATACTAAAAAAGTGGTGATTGCAGGAGGATCAGCAGGAGGGATGACCGCGCTTTATACGGCCTACATCTCTAATCAAAAAATATTACCTATAGCAGCAGTAGTTAATTTATGGGGCGGGTTAGAAAACGCATATCTGATTCCAAAGAACGCTCCGCCTGTGATTACTTTTCATGGCGATAAAGATGAAATTATCAATGTAGCTTATGCCTATGCTATTCAAAAAGCAATGACTCAAAATGATGATGAGCTTTCAGAAATATACATTATGGAAGGTAAAGGTCATGCCCGATACGATATTATTGCTAAACAAAAAACCAAAGTAATTGCAGCTTTTTTAACAAAAGTTTTCGGTAACACTCATTAATTATTCCATTTATCTACAAATACTTTGTCTGCCTATTTCAAAAAAATAAAAAAGAAGCTTCGCTTATTGAACAGCATGCATTTAAACAGAGAAACAACTGACATCAAACCTACTCACCAAGGCAGACGACTGGATGAGTGCCGACAACGCAGTAAGGCAACATAGATACTTTTATTGATAACATGGCTTACAAAAATTAGCTTTCACCGAAGCCTTAAAGAATAATCAATTAAATCTAAGCCCGTTTACCATTGAAAAAATAAAATTTCGTTCAATTGATACCAATGGATTAATGTAATCAGTTATACTTAAACGTATTATTATAGCTGCAAATAATATATCTTCTAAAGCACTTCCGCGAACCTGAACAAGTGATCATTTCGAAAACTATGAGGTTAATATATTTAATGGTTTCTTTCAATTTGTCGGAACTCCATTTTCTCACAAGTCATCGAGAAGATTTGGCATGTAATGACCCATATTTTTTGCAAATGAATGTTGTAGCTGGCCCAGCAGCTCGTCATTTCCTTCAATTTTAGTAATAAACCGCGGACTACTTTGTATTGTGTTTATTTTCATATAAGGATGCATAAATACGCTGCTTATAACGCGGCAGGTCATAATTTCCGGTGTAAAATGAGTGAATGTATCTTTTCTCTTAGTATTGCCTGATATATGCTCAAATTCGTCATAATTGCCATTCACGCCCACTAATATCAAATTAGATTCAAAAAAGATCTCTGTATTGAAAAACAAATACACTTCATACACGAGCCTATTTCCGAAAAAATAAAATGCTATTCCTAAAAGTCCCAGGTAAAGACTGAGCAGGATGCCGGGAGAATATGCTTTTAGAACTGATGCCGGTTCATCGGTTACAAGGTTTTTATCGATTCCAGGCATAACAAATATTCCTGCAAAAACAAGTATAACGCCTATGCTGAGCATTATAGTTCCGGCCTTCCAGATAAGGGACAGCTTTTTTTCGTTCTTTTCATCATACTGGGTGGAAAGCAGTTTAGGTTGAGTTTCATACAGATATTCAAATCCAAAATCGCCCTTTTTGTGTTCCTCGCCAGCTACCATTCCTCCCAGCTTTTTAGTAGCGCCCTGGAAAAACCACCCGTTGGTAGCAGCCAGAACGCTCTTATCCATTTGTTGCAGAATATTAGCTGGCTGCGTATCCGCCCTGTGCGTTACAAGATCGATTGCCGACACATTTACATTAACCTTTTCCCTTTTGGAAAAAACGGTATCAATCAATTTGAAAGAGCCTAAGGAGGTAAGTACCATAATAGCAACAACAAACAGTAACGATAGCAGTAAACTGATGTTTATTTCATCCGTATAGGATTTGAACAGTGCTACGGTAATTATAAAAAAAGCAATAAAAAAAATGATTCGAATCTGGATGTTGTATTTGTTTTTACTTTCCAGCACAGTGTCGATCTTTGAAGGTGCCCATATACTAAGTAAAGCAATAAGAATAAACAAATTGACCCAGGTAATGCTGAAAGGAAGCAGTTCCAGATAAGAAAAAAACAAGGCAATGATGAGAGTAAGTAAACCTATTCCGATTGCTAACAGCGGGCGGGCCTGATTGGCGATAAAATTGGTTATTGGATAGGGCACAAAATCGAAAATCTTCGACAGGCCATTCCTCGAAAATAATTTATAGAACAAAGCTTGCGAATCTTTAAGATCTCTCTTTTCATCCTGAGTGAGACTAAACGATTTGCTGTGTAGAATATGTGCATACCAGCCCGCCAGTCCACCTTCAATATTGTGCCTTTGTGCCAGTAAATAATTGATATTACGACCATGTGAAGGGTCAAAGACCTCTTCCAGGTTAAAGTCATGCTCCTTCTGATAGCCCCGAAGCAGCAATTTTATACCAAAGGTTATAAATCCCACTCCTGCTATTATTTTTTCTATAGCCAGAATGAAATGACCAGCCTTGAAGTTGGATTTAACGCTGAGGAGTAATACTATTGCAAGAAGAGATAAAAGTCCGCCAATAATAAAAGACGTTACAGAAACCTGCCTGAAGGGATGTTTTTCGGTTCTAAGGTTTTGCGGTATAGCCAATTTCATAATTAAGGTGTCATTGCTTTAATGGTATTGCCGATAAAGGATATGGAGAGATGAAACCTAGACAATAAAGTTTCAAGTTATAAAACTTTCCGATATTGGCAAAGTAATATTTCTGTCTGTATTCCTCAATATTCGCGGCAGAAGGAGCCTAACATATTATTTGTATAGCGGCCCATAAGCTACGCAGGCACGATAATCGGCACCTTCTTTTTCAGTTCCGAAAGCCGACCATACATGAGGGCGAAATACATTTTCCGGGCTAATATTATGCATATTTACCGGTATGCGCAGAATAGACGCCAACGTAATAAGGTCAGCACCGATGTGTCCGTAACAAATGGCACCATGATTGGCTCCCCAATTAGCCATTACGCTGTAAACATCTTTAAACGCATCGTTATCTGCCAAGCGGGGCGCAAACCAGGTAGTTGGCCAGGTAGGATTGGTACGCTTATCCAATACATCGTGCATATCATCCGGTAGTTCTACCGTCCAGCCTTCTGCTATCTGCATTACTGGCCCTATACCTTTAATTAAATTTATCCTCGACATGGTAACAGGCATTTCGCCCGCTGTTTTAAATTGCGAAGAGTAACCGCCTCCCCGAAAGTATCCTAAATCCGCAGGGCACCAGCGAGTGTTCTGCAAACATGCGGTGGCTTCCTCTTCGGTGATTTCCCAATAAGGTTTCATGGCAGGATCGCCGTTTTCATTTCTTTGTTTCGCGGTAGCATCCAGGGTGGCAGAGCCTGAGTTGATCAGATGAATAATCCCGTCGCTTGCTCTGCTTGTCAGTTCTTGTCCGGTTACACGTTTCACTGCATCGGGGCTCCAATAAGTGCGTACATCCGCAAAAATTTGGGCTGTGTTGGTTATTAAATGTCCGAACAACATAGATACCCCATTTAAACTGTCATTCTCTGTAGCAAAAATAAATGCCTCGCGGATGCCGTTCCAGTCGAAGGATGAATTTAAAATAGCTTCGGTAAAATCAGCGTTGGGATAAAAATCGGTCCATTGCCGTTGCCCCTGAAAGCCCCCTATGATGGCATTTCTTCCTTTTGCTTCTTCGCCAAAACCTAACTCTTTTAACTTCGGGTTGCCTGTCATTAAATCACGGGCTATCAGCGTCATTTTAATTACAATTTCCCATTCCCAATCTTTTCGCTGGCGGAGCGATTGTTTTTCCCCGGCGTTATGATCCATACCCTCTTTACAATTTACTTTAGTCCAGTTAAGTGCTTTTTCAAATTCATCTTGGTCATAAATCCCCTGTTCTACTCTCCTTAAAAACTCGACCGACTCCACGAACTCGGTACGCATACCTAAATAGGACTGAAAAAAGTCGGAGTCGACCATTGAACCTACAATACCCATGGAGGAATAGCCAATCGAAAGATAGGACTTGCCTTTCATCTGGGCACTTGCCAACGCCGCCTTTACAAAGCGCAGGATTTTTTGTTTTACGTCTTCCGGAATGGAAGAATCCCCTGTATCCTGCACTTCGCGACCATAAATGCCAAAGGCAGGTAACCCTTTTTGGGCGTACCCGGCCAAAGCCGCAGCCAAATAAACCGCTCCCGGACGCACCGTTCCGTTGAATCCCCAAACTGCTTTTGGTATCAGGGGGTCGATATCCATTACTTCTGTGCCATAGCACCAACAGGGAGTGACGGTTAATGAAACTTCCACACCTTCCCGTTTAAATTTATCGGCACAAAAAGCCGCATCGGCCACCCCGCCTATAGTGGTATTAGCAATTATGCATTCCACTTTTTCGCCACACGGAAAACGAACTGATTGTTCGATAAAAGCTGCTGCAGCCCTCGCCATGTTCATGGTTTGCTCTTCTAACGATTCGCGGATACCATTTTCCCTGCCATCAATTACGGGACGTATTCCTACCTTGGGCATTCGGCCAATTAATCTGTTTGTCATATTCTATAAATGAGCTGGTTTAAATATTTATTTTTTGTACTACACTTTAAGATATAAACCTAAAATCTCCATTAGCATGCTCAAGTTCTAAGTTTATCCGGCCACCTGATTGTTTAAACTTTACAGATTTTCCTTTAAACGTAAATGCTTACGCGACCTATCTTGATTTGTTTAATTTATAACTTTTTAAGATCGGGAATCGCTCCGATTTAATACTCCAGCACTATCCCGGTGTGCATGGTAAAAGTTGGAACCTTTATTTTTAGCACATTGCTGTTTTTACTAAAGGCTACCTTTTTCCCATCCGGAATTTGATAAACATTCTTTATGTTTTCACTTAGGCTTACCTCAATTTCGACCTCCGATATGGGAACAAAATCTTCGATCACCTGTACTTCTCCCCGTAGTAAAGCAGGCGAATACAAAAGATGAACGACATATCTTTTTTCTTTTTCTTGTTTTAACAGACTTACCCGGCCGCTGCTGGGCAAATTGTTTATTTTTAGGGTAGGAGAAGTATAAAGCAGATCAATCACATTCTTAACCAATTCACGGTGCATTCTTACCCCATGCTTAAAATACAGCCGATCCAGGTGATGGGATATAAAAGCGACTTCTCCATTTTTTATAACAGAAGGATATTTAGAATCCTCTAGTTTATAAGGTGTTTCCCGATGCCCGTTATATCGTGCGTAGGTACGGTTAAAATAAGGTTCTCTTATATTTGCCAAAACCTCGGCTGAAGTAGGCTTGACTAATAAACCGGCTTCATAATTGAGAAACGGTGAAATAACTATATTTTTACCAATTTGGCGCTTGATTACCGTATAATCAAACTGAAAATCAGATTTTTTAATATAATCCGCCCCTATATCCAATAAAAACTTTTTACCCGGTTTATCCAGTGCGCCTTCTCCCAATACCAACAGTTTGCCTCCATTTTTTACCCAGGCGTTTATTTTGCCGGCCTGTTGTTCACTCAAGCAATTACCGCTTGGGATAACCAATAATTCTAATTTGTCAAGATTATTTTCATCCGCCACTATAAAATCATAATGCAATTCCAGTAACATGTTTACCATGCCATGGTCGGCTGCATTGTTCAGCGTAAGCCAAACCCCAAGTTTGGAAACAGGAATGCCGCCTAAACCATAAGCCTCTATTTTTTCTATATATTCATATGCTTCGCCTATATTTCGGTAGGTCTCTATATCCATCTCTCCTGAGGGGTGCAATTGGTCACCAAAGTTGCAGGATGCTCCGTTAGCAATCATATAAGCAGCTTCATATTTAATAGCGTCTGGATGTTTAAACCCTCCAAATTCTCCCCATGCTTCATGGAACTTACCACTCATAGCCACTACCGGTGTGCCCTGCTGCAAATGGTATTTTGCTTCTAAAGGCAACTTATTGTACCCCCCCCAGGTGGTGGGAAGATCTTCGAGTTCGGCATGGGTGTTCATTTTATGTAAACCTTCGGTAAACAGCGACCTGCCCTGAATATGGGTGGCGGAATTAAAAAACACGGTAGCTTTGGGATGGTATTGTGCAACCAGTTCCCTTAACTCTTTCATGTGGGCTTTTAAAGCGATGGCATGACTTTTTTCTACAGCTTTAGGATCATTAGTATCTATACCCTCTTTCTTCATGCGGGCCCTGGCATTTTGATTATAATTCAATCTGCCAATATTATAAATATCAAACCAAAACCCATCTAGTACTTTATAGCGTTTGCAAATTTCTTCTACCTGCTTTTTAACGTACTCATGATAAGGGCTACCGGCACTTGCATCAAGGCATTTCCAGGAATATGTTGGTTTTATATCTGATGGCTTTGGCTTTGGATTATCAAAATTTAACGTAGCAATAGATCCGTCTTTGTTACGGATACACCATTCCGGATGTGCTTCCGCGTCAGCTGCACTCCAGCCAATGGTAAAGTATACCGGGGCCTTTACACCCATCTCATGACAGGCCTCCATTTGTGCACCCAATAAATCAATCTTCAGGTTGGGATGTGGTGTGCCCACTTTGGTGGGATAATAGCTCCAACTATGGTGGCATTTGGCGAAAATGTTGATCTGATTAATATGCCCCATTTTTAATGCTGACTGAAACTGGTTTTTATCAAACCTTTCGGCAATACCGGTAAGGTGTTCTGATGTGTGAAAGTCCAGGTGTACTTGCCTGGAGGGTCGCGGCTCGTTGACCTTAAGCTGTGATTGGGCTAAAATAGATGTACAGTTGCCCCAGAAAGCAAATACCAACCCGAATTTTAACGATAGTGAGATATTTTTTTTTACATTATTAAATAGCAGCATTTCTTATTTGAGTTTTCATTGTTAATGTTTGAATACATCTTAGACTTAGATATTGAGTGCTAATAAATGTGAACTTTGACTGTCATTTGAGAGTTTAATCGATTAAGCAAAATTGAAAAATATTACATGGTTGAGTTTCTGACATTTAAAATCGGTTTTAAGTTTAACTGAATAATTTCATTAACACCTTCCATCAAACTGATTAAAATATTAACTGATTGGGTACCTAATTCCAAAAGGGGTTGTTCTATAAAAGTTAAAGGGGAATAAAAATAATCAAACGCATCACCGCCATCAAAACCAACAATTTTGATTTGATCCGGTATTTTGATACCCAGTTTATTCAAACAGTTGATGCCTGCCAGGGTTAAAGAGTTGGTAGCAAAAATCAGGGCATGCAAATTTGAAAAATCTTTAATGGTTTCTTCAATATACAACTCAGACTCCTTTTTTGAATAACTGTAAGGGAGCTCAATTACCCCCGAATCCCCGTTTAAATTATCGGATAGCATGGCTTCTTTATACCCTCTTATCCTATCTGCCATGTGGATTAGCGTGGATTCGTAAGCAACCATGGTTATATTCTTACAGCCTTGATTTATTAAATGCCGGGTAGCGTCAAAACTGGCCTGAAAATTATCCAAACAAACATAGCAAGTGTTTAAATCGGGAAAGTAACGATCTATCAATACAATGGGAACTCCTGATTTAACGAGATAGGCTATCTGATCTCTTGTACCTTCGGATGGAACTATAATGAAACCATCAACCTGGCGGTCTAAAAAAGTATTGATCAATGTATCAGATTTATATTCATCCTCGTCTGCGCTGCCAAATATAACCGTATAACCTTTTTTTACGGCGGCATTTTCAATTATGCGTGCCAATTGAGCAAAAAAATGATTGGCTATATCTGCCACAATCAAGCCTATCGTTTTTGTATTTCCTCTTCTTAAACTTCGGGCTATTTGGTTAGGTTTGTAGTTAAGTTCTTCCGCTGTATCCCGGATCTTTTGTGCAATTAAAGCACTTACCCGCATCTTCTTCTCATGCCCGTTTAGTACGTAAGATACCAATGCAGTGGAAACTCCCACTTTATCAGAAATGTCCTTTATAGAAACTCTTTTAGCCATTTTATTAAATGCTTATTCGATTAAGCAAAGTAAATCAAATCTATATATTTTTTACCAGAGTTTAAAAATAATTTAGTCAGGGAGGTAGCAATCAACTACCTGAACATGTCCGTATAATCCACCGGCGTTTAAATATAGACCTCATAAAAAAAAGAACCCCTGCAACCAGATGAAGATTACAAGGGGCTTGATGCAATAGCTTATATATGCTGGGAACATTTAATCTCTCACCGTCTTCGCAATCGTTTCCAACTGTAAAAACTTCTTTTTTGCCTTATTGCGGACTTCAGCATCTTCCGATCTGGACAATGTGTTGAGCGTTTGCAAGGCTTCGGAAAGCAATGCCTGGCGCTGCCTTGAGTTGGAGATGATCTGGTTTACATCGGCGCGTGAAAGATTGCAGTCGATTTTCATAAATCGTAGCTCGGCATCCATAGCCTGAAGTTTTGTTTCCAGCTGTTCATTCTTGTTTTTGATGGCTTTTGTAGTTTCTTCGTTATTACCAGTAACCGCACTGCGCGATTGACTGATCTGCAGGGTTAGTTGCTCGTTTTCTTTTTTCAGGTTACTGATAGTAGCATTCAGCTCCGGAATCTTGCCCGCCGACTCCTCAAGCTGCTGCTTCAGAGCATCTCTCTCACGAATAATGATATGATCGTCACCGGGCTTTTCTATTATAGCCGGCGAAGCGGATTTCTGATTCAGGCCCTGGGCCTTCATCATGTTCAGTTGATTCACGAGATCCACAATCCGTTCATCCTTTTTAAGGATTAGCTGCTGCATTTCATTGATACTCTCGTTCCCGGTAAATGCTTCCGCCGCCGTATTGGTTCGCACAGGATAGGCGGGAGCATCAGTGGTATCGCCTTCTTCTTCGCTGTTCGCGTCTTTTAAAAATGCATAGTAGATGGAACCTCCCAAAAGCAGCAGTGCTAGCAATGCCAGCGCATACCTGTATTTGGGACTTTTATTTTCCTGGTAATTTCCTGGTTTCATATTCGCGTAATAAAGTTGATAAATAGTTTTAAAAATGGTAGGCGACCCCTATCTGTAAACCGATATAAGTTACCGGGAAGCGCTGGGCGATCTGCCTGGATGGTTTATTGGGATCCATATTCCATTCGTTGTTAGTCAGTTCTTTTTCAAATTGTGTTTTTCTCTCGGATTCCGTGAGGGTATTGATTTTTTCCTTTCCGTCTACTTCAAAATCCGTTAACGTGCGGGAACGCACTTTAAATATTACATGGGAAAATTGAATTTCTGCAAACGCCCGTATCACTTCTGTTACTTTCACCTGTGCGCCTACCGACCCCATAAATCCGAACGCGGGGTTTTTAAGTCCCCAGTCATATTTCTTCTCGCTGTAAGCGGTGGAGTCCTTGAAAAATCCCATCCATCCATTCCTGGAACTTATATCCTGCCGCTCGCGTTGTAAACTGTTTGGACGAATCGTGACGATAGCACCGATTTTATTGTAGATAAAAAATTTGGGTCTTGAAATCGCCTTGAAGGTAATGGAAGGTGTAATGGTAAGCAGGTCGGCATCATAAGAAATGGTAGTCCTGTCTTTGTAAGTATAATCTGAAGAAGCAGCGGAGTTAACTTCACGATAAGAGGAGTCCTTTACTTTTCTGATGGTACTTTTAAAATAGTCAACGTCCAGACCTATATTGATAAAATCATTCAATATATAAGACAAGCCGGCTCCGTACCTAAACCCGTCGCCCAATCCTTTTGAGGATGATTTGGACGTCACGTTCTTTACGGAAGAATTATTATCGATAATTTCTACAGAGATATTGGTAATATCGTCCGGATAGAATTTAAACGTGGAACCCAATCCCACATTGTATCCGCCATGAACATTGAACAGGAACCTGGATTCTTTTTTTAGCTTAAATGAATCAGTGAGAACGGAAACGGGCGCGTCTCTCTTTTCCTGGGAAAATGACGAAACGCTTACCAGCAGGCTTAGATGTACTGCCATAAATAAACAGATAGTTTTCATGTTTAGTTTTTTTGATTAAGTTATTGTTTAAGAAATTTTCGCGTAACCTTCCTGCCTTTTCCTGAGTAAGAGATAATGTAATGGCCATTACTCAGTGAACTGACATCGATAGACATATTTTTAAAAGAAGAACGAATTTTACGGACAACCTGGCCATTGGATGTTTGCAATAGCAGATGAGAAGAAGGATCAAAAATTCCGGCCCCGATGAAAACCTGCAGCAGGTCATGAACAGGCACCGGTCTTATCTTCAGCAGATCATTTTTATCTGTTTCTTTTTCTTCCTTTCTTTCATTGGAACGGGGGATTCCTAACGTCAAAGCATCCAATAAAGGCTGCTTCATTAAAACCGCTGAAGAAAAGGGGGCTAATGATAATTGTCCGTTGTACACGATTTTTTTTGCATCTATGTATTGTGCCGGTAACAGATGGTTGGTTGAAAAACTGTTCCCATTGTGGTGAAAGCGGATGAATTCGTCCGGGTTTGTTTTGGTTGCTGTTACTTCCTGTAAATGGATATTATCAATGTATAGCGGGTTTTCCTGTTCCGGTATGTCGAATACGATGCTCGCGTTCTCTTCGCTTGTTAACGGTTGCAACAGGAATGTATTTTCCGTCCGGTTATTTTTAAGAATGCCTTTTTCCCTGGATGTCAGGTCCTGATATGGAGCCAGGCTCTTTCTTAAGAAAATATCTATGTTCTTATTTTCGCTGCCTCCTTTCATGGTAAATGTCAACAGGTAGCTTTTGCCGGCATAAACGGCCGCCGTTCCTATGACGAGGGAAGCAGGACTACTATTTCCGGTGATGGATGTAAAAGAAATACTTAACGCCCCCCCGTCAAGCCCAGCGGAACTTACCCATGTTGTTCTACAGTTTCCTGCGGCAGCATAAGCGTATAAACCACTAATGTTAGCATTAAACGAACCATTATCATAAAGATTTTTTCCGGTTAGCGGTAATACTTTGTAAGAAGGAAACTGTACCGGGGATTTCTGGGAGTTGTTGTCTTTACCATAAATGGATTTCCATCCGTCAACATCTAAAAAAGTGTGAAACCCTGAGTTGTTACGATGGAAAGACGCCTGGATAGATAATCCCTCGTTTATGGGCCGGCAATAATAATTATCTGAAAAATTTCCAAATAAACCAATATCGTCTTTAATGGTCTTATAGGCAGCTACCACCTGATCAGGATGCCTGGAAAAAAGGATGTTTCCCGAAATAACGATGTTCCTGACAGGAGCATGAGGCGCTATGTTATCGTGTTCTGCCACCAATTGAATGCTATTGTCAAATAGCGTATTTCCCGTTACGGAAACATCTTTTGAATTATGCAGGAATAAACCATATCCTTTACAGTGAGCCACCGTATTGGCTGTTATTTTTACATGGTTTGAATTATCATCTATATATATTCCATGTGCGACATCTCTTGCCGGATCATCTGTACCATCGCCTGCACCCGCTCCGTTCAAAATAATATTACCGGTAATTTCCCTGTACGTATAAACCGGCGCATTGGCAGTATTATTCCAGGTATAAATACCTCCGCCATCATCTTTAACCAGGCAAAAATGGTCGATCAGGTTATTCTTTATCCGTATGGAATCTCCCCGGAACGTTACCGGTATATACCCCGTGCTGTCGATAGTGTTCCATTCTACCAGGTAGTTGTCTCCCGACATCAGCAATGCCTCATACGAGCCGCTGTCTCCTTTGCCCATACCTGGTAGTGTGCCTGTATTTTTAATCGTATTTTTCCTTATTGAAACTTGACTACAGTTAGTAAGTTGACAAGCATTATTATTCGTGTAGTTAATAAGTAAATGTTCGACAGTTAGTAAGCGGGTATTTGTGGCATTTATGGCATTAACACCAGAGAAAAAGAATTCGCAGTTGGTAATCCTGATATCCCTGGAATCCTGCACCTGCAAACAAGTCTCGTTGGCACCTATAAACTGAAGCCCTGTCAGAACAATGGCGTTACTTTCGGTTATGGTAACCAGGTTCTTTACGGTACTTACTTTTATGTCCGTATTTGCGTTAACGGATGACAGGTAAACACCCAACTCGTTGAGGTTTTCGTTATAGTACCATTCCCCGGCGGCATCCAGTGATGAAGGATGATTCTGTATGAAATAACCAAATTTGATGGATGGGGCGTAAGATGTTTCGGAAAGATAGTTTATCGTATTTCCCACCTGGCTAAGGATAGCGTTCCGGTCGATTACCCAGCGGTTTTTACGGATCACGATGTCGCCGCCCGACCAGTCCGGCTGGGTGGCAATGGTATTACCAGTGATAGATGTATTACCGGAAAACCCTTCGATCGTCAGATAACCTCCATTAGACGAAGAACGGTTCGGGAAGCGGCCTATCGGACAGGGAATATCATTTACAAGCAATATGTTTGGTATGGTATTCCCAGAATACCCATTCGTTTTTAGAATATGAGCCCCCTGCTGTACCCAACCGCCTGGATTGGTAAACCCGCTTATGACTGGTTTATTTCCTTCACCGTAAGCCGACAGGATAACGGGATTACCTCCATTGAGTAATTTGGAGAAAACGATACTGCCATAAAACGTTTCCCCACATTTAAATAAAACGGAATCGCCCGGGTTCAATGATGACAGCTGGCTATTCAGCTTTTCGAGCGACTGCCAGGGTGTGGAAGGATTCTGTGCTTCCTGGATGCTCCTGTTATCATTTCCCTGCGTGGATGAGAAATAATAGGTTGCCGCACTCATCGGCATCATTAGATGAAAGAAAAATAATCCAGCTAATATATGGCGTATGGATATGATCATCAGTAAACGTTTTCTTCTCCCCTTACCATGTTAATGAACGTGGTCATTATTATTTTAAGATCGATCATCAGGCTCCAGTTTTCCATGTACCAAAGATCATGTTCCACACGTTTCTGCATTTGCTCCAGGTTCTTTGTTTCTCCCCTGAAGCCATTTACCTGCGCCCACCCGGTAATACCCGGTTTCAGGAACTGCCTCACCATGTACTGGCCAATTAATCTTGAATACTGGTCGGTATGCTTAAGCATGTGAGGCCTGGGGCCCACGATACTCATATCGCCCATTAAGACGTTGAAGAATTGTGGAAATTCATCCAGGTTCGTACGGCGCAAAAAACGGCCTATCCCTGTTACCCGTTCATCATTGCTCGTTGCCTGCAGGTGATCTGCCTGGTCGTTCACACGCATACTCCGGAACTTGAAGCACCGGAACGGACTGTTATTTTTTCCTGACCTTAATTGCACAAAAAAGATGGGCCCCTTCGATCCAAGCTTTATCAGTATACAAATAAGAGGAACCAGCCAGGAAAGCAAAAGCAGAATTACCAGGGAACTGACGACAATATCGAAGAATCTCTTTTTTATCTGGTTGCCTATATCTTCCAGTGGTTCTTTTCTAAGGGAGATCACGGGAATCTCTTTCAGATAGCCGATATGCATTTGTCTTTTGAAGAAAAAATCGAGGTCCGGCACTATCCTGAAACGGATGCAGTTTTGATCGGCATGCTGTATCAACTGATATAGTTTATCATTGTGCTCGGGAGCGATGGTGGAATAAATTTCATTCGCTCCGTATTTTTTACAGGTGTCGATCGCGTCAAATACATTGCTTAAAATGGGATACTTGGATAATTCATTAATATTTTCATACTCTTCACAAAATCCAATCACTTTCTTATTGATACCGTCCTCCGTAAGATAATCCACCAGTTTCTTGGATAAGGTGTTATACCCGATTACAATGATTCGGCTCACCTGCATATCACTTTTTTGCAGGTATTGATAAATAAAGAGGTAAATGAACCGGTTCATCAAAAGAATAGCCGGTATAATTGTCATAACCAGGATGATGAATACCCTTGAGAGCATCAGCATCCGGAAGAAAAAAAGATATATGGCAGTAAGTAACAGGAAGTATATGTAGGCACGTATAGAATCCCTGGTGAATTGCTCAAAGGAAGCTATGCATAGCTCATGGTAAATATTTTTCATCAGCAGCACGAGAAGCCACATAATATTCAGAGAAATAATGAAATTGGAGTATTGCACATCATTCGATATGTACAATTGTTTTTCCAATATAAACTGGGTGCCAAAATATACTGCATTAATCACCAGGAGATCCATAAGGGCAAGGCCCCATTGTACAAGTTTCAAAAATCGGGTATTCATTCGGGAAGATTAGATTCGTTTAAAAATATCAGGATGCTTTACCAGTAAGCATTCTCTGAAGGAAGGCTTTTGCCAGAAGATATAAAAAGAGTGAATTGGTTACCGCATATCTTTTAAAGAGTCTGGAAGGTTCCTGCATCAGGCGATAGTACCATTCCAATCCTATATTCTGCATCCATACAGGAGCACGCTTCTGTATACCGATCATCACAGGTAATGCCCCGCCCACGCCTATCATTACTGCGTTGATCTTCCCTTTCATGGAAGCCATCCATTTCTCCTGCTTGGGGCAACCAAGTATTACAAACACCATCTGGGCGCCGGAGTCATTTATCCTCGCTACTACTTCCTCATCTTCCTGCTCGGTAAGTTTACGGAAGGGAGGGCTATAGGAATTTATCACCAGCAACGGATATTTTTCATTAAGGAAGGCACGTGCCTTATCGAGCACAGACGGTTCGCTGCCATAAAAGAATACAGGAACATTTTCAGTTTCGGCAAGGTATAGCAGGTCAGGAAGCAGGTCCATGCCGGCTACCCTGTCCTGTGCCACGCCTTCCAGCATACGCAGGGCCCAGGTGAGCGGCTTTCCATCAGGGGTAATGATATTTGCGTTGCGAACAATGTTACCGAACGCAATATCTTTTTGGGCTTCCATAAGCATGTGCACATTCGCTACGCATACATAGTCGCTGTGACGGGTTTTGGCGGTGTCAATAATGGTGTGAACAAATTCCGCATACATGCCTGTGCTCACAGAAATACTCAGTAAGTCTAATTTTGTCATGTGGTAAATTTAAAAGTGTGTTAACGGATGATTATTATAGAGTGGAATGATCAGTTGAGGACACTTTCATAGATGGATACAAGCTGTTTCAAGTTGACTTCAGGGGTATAGTGTTGCTGGTATGTCGTAAAGGCGTTTAGCCCGAAATCCGCTTTATCATCTGCTTTTAATTGTTGCCATGTCCGGATCTTTTTTAAGAGATCGGGATGACTACCTGCTTCAAAATGTAAACCATTGTAACCTTCGGTAATCATAACGTTCATTACTCCGATAGCCGATGCGATCACCGGCGTGCCGCAGCCAAAGGCTTCGATAATAGTAAGCGGCATTCCCTCGTACCAGGTGGATGGGAATACCAATGCAGAACAACCGGAAAGCAGGGTAATCACTTCATCTTTGTTTAACGCTCCGCAGTATTCAATGTTGGGGTGCTGCATACTTTGTTTTATTACCTGGGAGCGCAAAGGCCCGTCGCCGGCTATTTTTAGCGGAATTCCGGTGTCGGCAAATGCATTTAATAATACATCAATACCTTTTTCTTCGGATAGCCTTCCGATATAAAGAAAATAATCCTGGCGGGTCTTCGATTTCGGAGTATCGACAAAACAAAAATTGGGTTTAACAACGATCTGCCCAGGCCGGAATCTGAGGGCCGAATCCATAAATACCCTTTCGGCGTGACGACTTAATACGATGTAACGGCTGGCGGCACCCCATATTCCCCATGAACGATACCACCACATACTCATGGCAGTCCAAAGGGTGAGTAATTTGGATTGCTTATAAACGCCCCGCCGTATGGCATCTACCGGGAATTTCTGCCGTACGGAATTGAGGAAAATTTTTCCTTTATCAAACAGCAGAGCGGAAGGGCACAGCAGCCTGAAATTATGCAGGGTGATCACAAATGGAATACCTGCCCGCTTGATGGCGTAAAGCACGGAAGGAGATGCGGAAAAATGAAGATTGTGAACATGCACTACATCCGGTTTAAATGCTTTCAGTTTTTTCTTAGTCTTTAAATAAGCACTTGTATTGAAAGGCATTTGCAATAGGTTCAGAAGGGTATGATGATGGTTGCCGAAAAGCAGAACTTCAACATCTACGCCATTGGCTTTTAATAATGCTGACTCCCCGGCCACTACCGTGTCTTCACCTCCTTTAAACTGGTACGAACAATGAATGATCAGTACTCTCATATAAATACCTACCCGGCTTTTTTTGTACTGTCGGTCAGTTTAATCATCGTATTCTTTAGTTTACGGATAGCAAGCGATTGGAAACTATAAGGCTTTTTCATCTGCCGCTGAAGTTCCGCTGACTCCAGGTGTGAGTCGCATAAGCGAAATTTTCTTTTAACCCCGGAATCCGGTTTTGTTTTCAGATAGTCTACGCCAAATGTATTGGTCGACTCTTCATCAAATCCGATATTATAGGTTTTAGATACCACCGGGTAAATCACTTTAAGCCCGTTCTCCGAAACATGTACCTGCATTTGTATATCCCAGGTCGAGATCCGGCCATGTATTTGTTTGTTCAGCGTGCGGTAAAGGTCCATCCCTTCTGTATCCAACCGCCTTTTAAAACGGGGAGAGTCGTGCATGATATGGTATAATACCGACTTGTCCCATATTACCTCCCGGATCCTGTCCGACCAGCTTGCCCACCCGTAACAGCAGAATCTTGAATGTACGAATGAATCATAGAGGTATCTTCCGGGTTTGATGGGAAAACAATATCCGGACACCGTGAAAATGGACGGCTGATGACGGTACATATCGAGGCTGTCAAGCATAAATCGAATATAATTCGGGGATACTATCAGGTCGTCTTCTATTATGATAAACTGGTCGTAATGCTGGCACAGATACAAAAGCCCCTCCTGGAAATTGGGGCCGGTGCTTACGTTGATAGTCCTGTATTGTTTGTAAATATTCCGGAAGCCGCTGAGGGAATCAATATATGTCCTGCTCTGCAATACCCCCTCCTTGTCATGATCCCCTTTGTACCCGTCACAAAAGAAGATCAGATCCATCGATGAGCATTCAGGGTTTTTCAATAAGGCTTCTACGCACCGCTTTAATTTGGAGGCACGCCTGTAACAAAAGATCGCAATAATTGTCTTTTCCATTGTGTCAATATTTTAAGTGTAAGTGATAGTGATCATAGCGCCGGTTTTTTAAAAAGATCCCAGATGAAAGGAAAAAAAGTTTTTAACCACAGCTTGCAGAAAGCACCTGGGTAGGAGAGCGGAAAGTGATCCTTTATAAACCGGAGATATTCCCGGTAGGATAGTCCTTTGGGGCTTTTCAGATATTCTATTCGTTCCTTTAATGTGGTATGCCCGGACTTCCAGTCTTTCTTATGATCGTTCACACAGGTGCCCAGGAACCCTGGGGCTGTTTTAACCGGGAACCCGGCTTTTTTTGCCTTAAGGCTGTAATCATAATCCGCCAGTGCATGGGTATAATGACCGGCAAGTATTCCCAGTTCCTCTACTATTTCACTCGGTACAAGCATCAGGTTGGCATTTCCAAAATCACAGTCTATCGCGGACGTATGACTATGTATCATTTCACCCTTCCAGTAATTCTTGGAACGAAGCCGCCATCCGCCGTAGGATATTCTGCCGGTATACGTGTCGCAGGTCGCGCCTATTGATAGCGCAGGAGAAGAGGATGAAGCCATGCTTATGTTCAATAATGTTTCAATGGCATTTTCTATCAATAGCGTATCATCATTTAACAGCAGGTAAAAGTCCGGCTTAAAAGCCATTGCATTTCTCCATGTATAACGCATGCCCCCTGCCCAATACAGTGATCCCGTACCCTTGTAAACATGTACTTCCGGAAAATGCTCTTGTACTGCTTCAAATGTACCGTCGGCAGAAGCATCGTCGGTGAGAAAGATTTCCATGTTTACCCCATTGGGTAATACCTGGCAGCGAAGACTTTCCAGGCAATCAATAGTTTTCTGCTTACGATTGAAGGTGGTTATAAGTACTGCAATAGTCATGGTTTATTTAATTAGTTGCTTTTGTCAGTCTTTTCCGTATAGCCCTGTAGTAGCTTACTGTATAATATTCAATTCTCATGCGCAGCGGGAGATAGGGAATGCCAAGTACCCGCTTGATCAGCGCTATATATGATTGATAATTCAAATCAAAACCATAGTTGGGCAATGTATGCAAAAAAGTTTCGTACAGCCGGTAAAGACCGAATGTTTTTTCAGAAGGAAGATGCCATATGTATAGGGCCAGGTCGGATGCTTCTACATTCCGGTAAAAAAGAGGGTTGGTCCATATTCTTTTCAAAAACCTATTTGTACTTTCTGCGCGTAACCCGTTTTTATAATAAAGATAACTGAGTGTATGTGCTTCTTCGTTAAACTTCTGCTGGCCTGCGGCGAAACGTTCTAACAGAACAGGCCATAATTCAGTGAAGTCCCGGTAAATGCGTTTTATATTCCGGACATTGCATAACAGGAATTCGCCGAGATGATAAGACGGAATATCGGGTATACTTTTTTGGAGAAGTGTTTCATATAAATTTTTAAGATCGTTGCGGCTTAAACCATTGATCACATAGTCCGGAGATACTTTGTCATCAAACGATATAAACCCTGTCTGCGCAGCTTTCGCAAATAATTCAGCGACCGGTCTTATAAAAATGCAGTCGGCATCAAGAATAAGATACTGGTTCGATTCCTTATTGTCCGTCGTCGTTATATACTCAAGAATGGAAAACTCATAAAACTGATTCTGAAAAGCACCATAATAACCTTTCGGTGTTCGGTATTTGAAATCGGTGAAAACAACCTCGACTCCCAGCTCATTCAGCGTAGTGCTTACCTTCTTTCCATCTACCGTAGGAAGTTCGTTAACATTGGTAAAAAACACATGCTTCTCCCGGGAGTTAAATCGTTTACTGGTTATAAAAAATACCAGCACACACCGCCAGTAAATATTCTGATGTTCTCTGGAAGACGAGAGTTTCCCCGTCTGAGGAAAACGACTTTCCTGCCCTTTCTCATCGGCGCATAACCAGGTACAGATATGATTCATATAAAAAGTATTAAATTGTTTCTTTGTCTTTTTCAAGGTAAAAAAGACACATGCCTACATGTCCCCAAAAAATTAATGGCAATACGTAGCTGAAAGAGAAAACCAAACCAGCTATTCCCAATGAAATTAAAATAGCTGAATTACCTGATACATTTTTGCCAAAGGCTTTGATCAGCAGGTACAGGAGAAAAGAATACTTCAATAACAGACCGCTGATACCTTCGTAAAATAACATTTCCATATACCCTTCATGAAAGTGTTGTCCCGAGTTTTCCGGCCACCAGTCAACCAATGGATTGGGCATTTCGAAACCTTCGAAGGTCCATCCAAAGAGCGGACGTTCCCAAAAAAGCGCACCATATATTTCTCTTTGCTCGATCCGGAAATTACCCGTACTTCCTTCTTTGGCAGGGTCAAGTATCTCGCTGAAACGGTCCGACATGAAGTCAAAAAATCCGGGAAACAGGTTGGAGACGAAAAAGTAAGCCAGCAACGACAAAACGACTACTCCCATCAGCAGATTATTGAGTCCGGATAGGTTTATCTTGTTGTTTCGTATAGTGATAAAAAAGTAAAACAATAAAGCTACCAGCGTACTGCTCCATACAGATCTATGCTGATGTAAGAGGATAATAACGAAACATAAAAGGAAAGGCCAGATGTATTTTGTTTTCTGCGTATTGATAAACTGATGCAGGTACCAGAGAAAAGGAATGATCATCATAAAGATATGGCTGGCATGAATTACCCGCGAATCACCAGAAAAAGGGCCATAGTCGCTCATATCGACGCTATCCAGGCTAAACGAAAAACCCCTTCCGAATGAAATCATAAATACCAGGTAGCTCACCAGGTAGAAATTTGCCATAAATGCAAGCAGGTCCAGGTTAAAGGAGCGCATGATGTACTTGATATATAGCGTAAAAATGACCGGGAATAAAATCGTAAACATAGTCAGCTGCCGGAAAAATGTATCGTATCGGGCGACCGATTCAAACACCAGACCCGCCATAATCAAAAGGAAGAATACCATATAAATCCTTTCATAGCGGCTCAGTTTTCTAAAGTTGTACAGCATAAACCCAAAGATCAGCAGGCTCAGTATTTTTTGATAGCCTTCGATAATGATCGAATTGCGCACAAAGACCCAGGATACAATACCCTCCATCAGGAAAAAGGTAAACAGCAGCAGCAGGAACTCCTGTAAATAAAACCGATAGTTTAATATTCTGACGGTGTTGTTCATGTTTAATATAGTCAGTTAAGAGAAGCCTTTTTCGTCGCCTCTTTCTGAAAAAGGGCCTGACCGCGTTGAATCATTTTTTGTGCTGCTTTCAGAAACAACTGCTTAGCCAGCAGGATATTCAAAAGACTGTTAAGAAGTATAACCGGGAAGGCGTTACGCTCATCCCGCCACCGCATAGGCCGCTCATCATGCAGATACATCGTCTGTATATTCTGTTCCTTCTCTTTTGAGATGACCGCCTTATAAATCTCCGCTTTTTTATCTACCAGGTCTTTACTGATGTACCCCAGGTGTTTCAACCGGAAATTAGTGCGAAGTTTAATGCCCTTGATCCCTTTTACATTAGGCGAATCCAGGATAACATTTTCAAAATAGCCGGAAGCATTTTCGCGCCACATGATCCGGTCGTGTCCTGCCGAGTAGTTTAATCTAAACCAGGATGCCGCGAAAAATTCCCGGTCTATAAAATGAAACCTTCTGAACGCATATTTATTAATGAATGCGTTATTCATTAACTTATCAAAATGACTACGATCAAGCTGCGGTTCGAATAGTTCGTCAACATCCACCCAAATACACCAATCCGGGTTACGCAGCCGCATCATCTCGTAAAGCATATTTTTATCACGGCCCTCGTTGTATCCTTCGGTTTGAACAATATCCGTTACTTTTTCATGTTGCAGCAGAATCTCGTAAGTTCCATCTGTGGAGCCATTATCCAGTACAACAATTTCATCGGCGATCTTTTCAAAACAGGCCAGCCATTCCCTTACAAACAATATCCCGTCTTTAACACGGAGCATTACGATCAATTTGGGCATGCAGATTATTTTAGACTGAATAAATTTATTTACGCACGTTTGATTTTGGAGAGCGGGGTAAAAACGTATTTCCTGGCCAATTCTTTTGATTTGATGCGCATACCGCTATCCACCCCCAATATAAGAAGAGCAAAAAAGAGACTGAATATGCCTGCATTGATAATGAACAGGCTGAAATATAAACCCACGGGCATCAACTGAGCGATCATTTCCCGGAAAGCCCATCCCGCCAGCATTGCTGTCAGCATAATGATGGCTCCTTTACGTATGGTTGATTTCTGAAAGATGGTTTCCAGGTAGCCCAATCGCGAAAGTCGCCGGGCGTAGAAGAAAAGATCCCCTGCCAATACAAACACGATCGACACAACCACAGTACCTATAATTCCGTAATAGCGTGCGGAGAAAAAGATCATTACCCCAAAAATCAGGTTGCGAATAATATTATAAAAGCTATTCATTTTTATATCGCCCAATGCATAGCCAATGGTAGCCATAAAATAACTGATAAGATTTAGAAAGAAGGATGCAATGAGCAGCCATATAATCTGGTTACCTGCGTACTGACCCTGACCGGTCCAGGCCGTTATTATATATTCGTAATTAAAAAGGAAAAGAAGGGAGGCAAAAATAGCTGCGTACAGATAGAACCTGAATTGGATATCGAGCAATTCCAGGATTGATTTTTTATCTCCGGTACCTTTAGAATGAGAGATAGATGGCATTAAGGCAACGGAATGCCTTCCTATAAGTGAATACGTAATATTGATCGGACGTTTATTGATTTCATAGATCGTGATCATGGCAGGAGAAATATACCTGGCCAGTACAATCATTTCAAGGCTGGCGGAAAGGCCCGTTATAATTTTAGAGGCCGAGGTAAATGAAAATATCCGTATAAATTTCTGGAAATGCCGTCGTTCGAAAATAATCTGCAGATGAAGCCTTTTTGTGATGCTGGAAAGAGAAATGATATTATACGCATTTATAAACAATGCTCTTGCCAGGTTAGCCAATGCAATGGATAAGACGCCATAACCCAGGTAGAGGCCAAGTATATTGACTATTAAAAAAACAAAATTGGCAGAAAGGGAACTGATTGCCACCTGTGCTGAATTATGCAATCCCTGGTTAATGCCCGAAAGACTAAACGAAATAAGCATCAGGCCTGTCGAAATAATGGAAATCAGCAGTGCTGAAGATAAATGGGGATAGCTGGATACGTCTTTGTCAATAATGGCACCTACGAAAACATAGAAAACAAACCCTAGCGTAATGGAGATTATTAAAATAGCCACCGAAGCGGCCACTCCGGATCCGATGGTCTTTTTAATTTCTGCGTGCTGGTGCCTCCCCATTAATTCGGCTATTCTTTGTTGCAGCACTTCACCTACCCCGGGGTCTGCCAGTGTCATCCAGCTTAGTATGTTTCCGGTGGCCAGCCATATTCCCAACGTGTCTTTATCGATGTTTTTGAGGTAGAGCGGAAGTAATAAAATAGAATTGAAGATATTCGTCAGTACCCAGCCGTACTGAAAAATAAAATTCCATTTTAATATTTTCTTGTCCATTTACTGCTTGTTGGTGTTAACTGCTTTTCCGCATTTTTTCACTGTATATGGAGCCGGAAGAATACGTCGCCGCCGGGGCAATATTGATCACTTCTATTTTGGTTTTCGCTATTTCTGCGACCATCGCATAACCCAGGGAGGGTAATAAAATGCGCACCGAATTTTTACGGACTTCCACTACATTACCTTCTATCTGCGCAAAAGGACCGTGAACGATCTTTACTTTATCGGTTACGTTTACCGCTACCTTTTCCAGTTTTACCTGCTCATGCTGGCCCAGGAAAATGCGGATGGCTTCAATTTCTTCGTCTTTAATAACAGCCGGCTGTCCAAGCCAGTAAACAAAATTGAGAATCCCGTCTGTCTGGCGAACCGTTAATTTTTCCGCTTCCGATGCACATACGAATACATAGGAGGTAAATAGTGGTTCTTCTACTATCTTTTTCCGATCGGCCCATTGCCTCAGCACTTTATTGAGCGGACAAAAACTTTCTACTCTTCGTTTATGAAGCAGGTCCGCTACTTTCTTTTCCCACCTGGGTTTGGTATATACGGCATACCATTTCTTTTCACTGCTCATTGGTTGAATATGTATTAAGGTTGATGAATAAGACGGGCTCCGCCCATCTCGGTTACAGGAGGGTAACCGGTCATATAAAATAAGAAGAAAATTTGTTGTTATGCGTTGGATATACGCATGGTATAGCGGCTTTCCTGATGGTATCCATAACCATATCCGTAGCCGTAATTCTCACTTCCAAACCCACGCGGGCTTACCCCGTTAAATACAAGGGCAATGTTTTTAAGATTGTTTATTTTATTATCCTCGTCAATACGTTGTATGTATATCTTAGGAGTGTATTTATGACGTATCACAAAGAGTGTGGCATTACACATTGGAGAAAGTATATAAGCATCAGTTACCGGGCATACCGGTGCTGTATCCACAATAATATAATCAAATTGTGTTTCAAGATCATCGAGCAACTGTTCCATCCGTCCATTCATGAGTAGTTCCGAAGGATTGTTGGGAAGTTTTCCCGTCGGAATAAAGAACATATCCGGATGCTGGTTAGTGGGCCTTATAATCTCGGACAGATCATTTTTTCCTGATAAAAATTCCGATACGCCTGTTTTGTTCTCGATCTTTAATTTAAGATGTAGTGAAGGGTTATTCAGGTCACAATCGATCAGTATAACTCTCTTATTCGTTAACGCCAGGCTCAATGCCAGGTTAGACGCGACAAAACTTTTTCCTTCTCCCCCTATCGCCGAAGTAACAAGTATTCTTTTGCGACTCGGGCTTATCCCTATAAACGGAAGGCTGGCACGTAGCCGGCGAAACTGTTCGGCGATAAATGTTCTCGTATTGTCCCCGATCACTATCTGGTTCTGAGATCGTTCTTTAACTATCTCACCGATGATGGGCTGAGCGGTGAGATACTCTATCTCATGGCGGAACATAATTTTCCTGTTAAGGTTTTCTTTAAGTATAATTAACGCTGCGCCTGTAAAAAGAGCGGCGAGGATGGCGGCGAGAAAAACAACTTTTCGCTTCGGGCTAACGGGATCGGGAGAAGATCCTGCTACATCGATAATCCGTGTATCGGAAACACGCGAAGCTTGTGACAATGCCGTCTCTTCCCGTTTTTGCAGCAGAAAAGCGTATAGTTCGTTTTTAACACTCTGCTCCCTGTTTATTTCAATCAACTGCCGTTCTTTCTCGGGAATACTCTGCAAAACGGAGGCATAGCTGCTGTTTGTCATGGCCAGGTTCCTACTACTTGCTTCAAGGCCTCTCCGCTGACTTTCTACATTGTCCAGGATACCAGGGCGGATCTTCTCTATCTGGCTGGCCATGGTCAGCGTAGCCGGATTATTCTCGCCAACCGTCTTTTTCATGCTTTCATATTCGAGCTCCGTGGTGTACAACTTGTTGATCAACTGCGAGAGCACCGGGTCAGTCACCCCAAGTGTAGAAGGTATAATGCCTTCATTCTTCGACCGGATAGATTTTTCAACCTGGTTAAGTACGGCAAGCTGCATATTGATATCCCCGATCTTCTGGTCATTATTACTTACATTCTGAAGAAACAGCTTTCCCTGCTCGCTGATATTGATGGCAGACCTCCCGGTTTTATATTGCTGGTTTTTCTGCTCGATTGCTTCCAGGTCGCTCTCTACTTTTCTAAGTCTTTCCTCCACAAAACTCATGGTATTCTGTGCCAGCGTGTTTTTGTCGTTAACCATTGCATAAGTATACACTTTGATCAATTCGTTAAGTATATCCTCACCTCTTTCGGGTACTTCGTCCTGGAGACTTAAATTTATAATGGTGGACTGCTTACTGGATGGCGACACTTTAATACGAGTCTGCAAAGAAGCAGTTATTCTTTTAAGTGGAACCAACGAAAAAACAAAACTGTTAGCTGCACCCGGTTGATAATTGCTATTGGATAAAAACTTTATTTTCCCGAAAGAAAGATTTAACCATGTATCAGGCAAATATTGTTTCCCTTCAATAGTCACCATTCCTGTTTTGCGATTGTATTCGAATGGAATATCCTTCGCAGGTGCGATTTTTCTTATATCCTGCACCTCTATTATCACGGGAGATGTAAGGTAAGCCGTTGAATTTTGGAATTTTCCTTTTTCATAAATGGGTGCGTACAGATGCAGGTTATTTATAATTTCACTAATCAGTGTTCTGGATTGAATCACTTCAATCTCATTTTCTACTATCTTTTTGGAAGTAAGCACATTAATGCCTTCAATAACCTTACCTTCTTCTGTTCCTTTTTTCTCGTCCTTTACCAGTATGCGGGCAGTGGATTCATAAAGCGGGGTTTTGATTTGAAGATAAATCAATGCACCTCCGATGGCCACGATGGTCAGTGACAGAAATAATGGCCAGTAGGGTACATACTTAAATATGGTTTGCCCTAATAAATTTTGCCCGTTTTCACTATTGCTTTTTCCTGCCTGCATATATGCTTTTAATTATTTAATTAAACGATCCAGTACGATCACCGCAAACGATAATCCTCCAAAAATTACCGGCAGCAGCTGACTGCCTTTACCCGAACTGGCTACCCGTGCTTTAGTGGGTTCCACGTACACTACATCGTTAGATAAGAGATAATAATAAGGCGAACCGAAGATCTCCCCGGAGTTCAGATTAAGCCTTTTTATGACTCTTTTTCCGGCTTCTTCCCGTATAACCGTTACATTATCTTTTTTCCCATATATAGTTATATCCCCCGCCAGGCCAAGCGCTTCAAACAGGGTTATCTTTTCGCTGGGCACATTAATTACCATGGGTTTTGCCACTTCTCCTAATACGGTTATTTTATAATTAAGATAACGTATGCTTATGATCGGATCGACCAGTAATTTTTTATCAGTAAGCTGTTTAATAACAAGTCGTTTTAATTGGCTTTGGGTCAGTCCGGCAGCCTTTACATTGCCCAATACAGGAAATTGAATAAACCCTTCCTTATCTACGAGGTAACCGGCAACTTTCGGATCGGAATAGTCATTACCATTGGCATTATTCGTATAAGAAAAATTAGCCGAATTAAACACGGAAGAAGCTCCCGCATTTAGGCTGCTAACTGATATGGACAACAGATCATTGTTTTGAATAATAGATTCAGGAATGGGCGCACTTGCCGGAAGTATAGAATCACGCTGGTTATTGAAATAAACAGCCTTCCTGCTATCAACGCAGGAAACGCAACAATAAAAACAACATAATAAAACAAAAACACCTCTTTTCATGTGTGGTGAATTAAATATTTACATGATTTGGGGTGTAGTAAAGAGTCAGTTATTGTTCAAAGGAATGGATAGTTAACAGGGAAAAGTTCCCTTAGATTGAAGGTGTAGTCGAATAAGTCAGAGGTAATTCTTAGTATGTAAGATATCGGATATAAATCTTTTATAAGATATATAATAACTACGTGGTAATTATTATCCTGGATTGATTTTATTATTATTAGCAGTTTTTTTTGCTCAATATGAACTTATTATTAACGATAATTGAGATAATCAGCGAAATGATCCCGGAACACGTAGCTAAAAAGTTGCCAATCGATCTTAAATGCTAACAGTTATTATTTTTTCGATTTGATTCCTTTCAAATATATAACATAATTAACAAGGTAATTAATGGTTATGTAGGATAACCGACCCAGTGGTAAAAAGATGGGACTGAATAGTAGAATAGGCTTGCTTAGTTGAAGCATGCCAGTATTTCCGGCATAAGAGGTCTATTTTTATTCTTGAATAGTGTGAGTTGAGACGGAAAATATTCGAACCTGATTTATATACAATATAAATTGACGGGTAAATTAGGAAAATCAACTGCCATGTGTTAAAGATCGCCGCTAAAAAGCCAGTCCCGCCAGTCCATCGTCTCACCGCGGCTTCTGACGATATCGTCTATATCTTCCCGTAAGTACCATTTCATCTTGGGTGCCTGTTCGTGGCGGCCGAGATAGATCAACCCGGGCGGACTTTTCCTCGCTTTTCGTTCCGGTCCCTTTCCGAAGGAGGCACTCAAACGATCCACCGGCCATTTACCGGAAACCTCCAAACGCTTCCGGGACTGCCGCCTCCGCAGCGTGCCACCGTTTTTCAGCGGACGGTACGCAAAGGCCGAACGGGATGTATCGGCCGCTTCTCTCCGGGAAGCCCTGGATTCCGCTGCCAGCAAGGGTTGTACGTATGTTTGCTGCAACACCTCCCGGATCTCCGCGTCCTCCATACCCTGCTTCAGCAGCCGGAGTGCTTCCCCGGTCAACATCCGGTACATCGCATATTCCCGTTTCCCAGCAGGGATCCGGGCATACAAGGCCGCCGCCAGCGGAGAAGCCTGCTTCAGCCGCTGACCGCTCTGCCGGAACCCCTTAAACGCCGGATCCCGCTTCACCCGCTCCCCATCGAGGGAACTGCGCGCCCGCAGGATCGCCCTTCCCTTGCTGTAGTAGCAGGTCAGGTTGTCCTGGGTGCCGATGAATACGAAAATGTCTTTTTTGATCATCCGGGAGACGTTTTACTAAATTTAAGCAAAAAAACAATATTATTTTCAAGTCAGCCCTAAAAAATCGTGGGAAAAGGGGCTGCCAGGCAGTCCAATGTCTAATTCTTCCAGGCTCCTTCCCGGTGCCTTCGCTAGTACATAAAGCGCACTTTTATATTAATTACCATTTTTTCACAATACAGCAACTGATATCTAAATAACATCTTTATCTGCTTTTAATTTTTCTTTAATTTAGCAGTCGGTAAGTAAATAACTATAAGAAATGTTAAACGATGCTTGTTTTCTCCGATGCTTCAGTCAGATATTTATTCTCTCCCTGTCCGTAGGTTTTCTCATTTCATGTAATGGTCCAGGTAGTAAATCCCCGCCCGCTAATCAGCCAGACACGTTAACGGAAGCCCAAAAACACATGGCTGCGAACGGGCTGAAGGGACTTGTAGTATCCGAAGGACTGGAAGTAACCACTATGGCAACGGAGCCTATGCTTAAGAATCCTACCAATATGGACGTGGACGAACGCGGAAGGGTGTGGATCACGGAGGCATATAATTACCGACCCAGCATTAACGGCAACCCGGTGAATGAAAGCGGCGACCGTATCATCATACTGGAAGATACCAATGGTGACGGACGCTTCGATACCACGAAAGTATTTTACCATGGGCCGGAGGTCAATGCGCCACTGGGTGTTTGTGTGCTGGGCAACCAGGTACTCGTTTCGCAAAGCCCTTATGTATGGTCTTTTTATGACGATAACGGTGATGATAAGGCCGACAGGAAGCAAATACTTTTCCAGGGCGTCGGGGGAGAGCAGCACGATCATGGTATGCATTCCTTTAGCTTTGGACCGGATGGCAAGCTGTATTTTAATTTTGGCAATGAAGGCAAAACCTTGAAGGATAAGTTTAATAAAACAGTAAAAGACCAGGACGGCGATGAGATAGGTCCTGGTAAATACCAGCAGGGAATGGTGTTTCGCTGTAACCCGGACGGATCTGGCGTTGAATGTCTCGGCCAGAACTTCCGGAACAATTACGAAGCGGCCGTAGACAGTTATGGCACGATCTGGCAAAGTGATAATGACGACGATGGCAACAAAGGAGTGCGCATTAACTATGTAATGGATTATGGTAATTATGGATATAAAGATGAAATAACCCGCGCCAGTTGGCAGACGCAGCGTACCAACCGCGAAGACTCTATCCCTTTTCGTCACTGGCATCTTAACGATCCCGGAGTGGTTCCCAACCTGCTGCAAACGGGTGCCGGCTCACCGACAGGCATGGTGATATATGAAGGGTCGCTGTTGCCAGCATCCTTCCATAACCAGATCATTCATGCAGACCCCGGACCGAATGTAGTACGCTCGTACGCCGTGCAAAAAAACAAAGCAGGATACAAGGCAGACATTATCAATATACTTAAAGGAGAACAGGATCAATGGTTCCGGCCGGCGGATATCTGCATTGCTCCCGATGGCTCTCTGATAGTGGCCGACTGGTACGATCCCGGTGTGGGAGGCCACCAGGCGGGCGATCAGCAAAAAGGCCGTATTTACCGGGTAGCACCTAAAGGTTCTATATACAGTGTACCAACGCAGGATTACAGTACAGTATCCGGCGCAGTCGCTGCTTTACAAAATCCCAACCCCGCGGTAAGGCGTCACGCATTTATTGCATTGGAAGCGATGGGAGTGCAGGCAGTACCCGGTCTTGAAAAGCTATGGCGTACCACCGCTAACCCCCGTATGAGTGCCCGCGCATTCTGGGTGCTGGTGAAGATGCCCGGGGGGGCGAAGTATATCGATGAAGCCCTTGGCAGTACCAACCCCGACATGCGCATTATGGCGCTGCGTGCCGCCCGGCAATCGGGCACCGGCATCATCAGTTCGGTGAGTAAACTAGTATCTGATAAAGACCCGCAGGTGCGCCGTGAATGTGCACTGGCACTCAGGCATCGCCCGGAAGCGGAAGCAGCCAGCCTATGGGCACAACTGGCCAATCAGCACGATGGCAGCGACCGTTGGTATCTTGAAGCATTAGGCATAGGGGCAGACAGGCAGTGGAACAGTTTCTTTACCGCTTACCTGGAAATTAATCCCGATCCTTTACAAACAGCCGCAGGGCGTGATATAGTATGGCGCGCCAGAACGGACCAGGCAGTGCCGCTTCTTGCCAAACTGGCGGCAGATGAAACGGTGAGTCTTAAAGACCGATTGAGGTATTTCCGGGCATTTGATTTTAATACAGGTAAAGCTAAATCGCGCCTTTTATTAGATATGATTGCAGCTAACAAAAAGGCGGATATTGAATTGAATAAACTGATACTTAACCACCTGGACGCCGCTACGGTAAAAAAATCGAAGATTGCCACTACGGCCATGAAAGAAGTATTAAGTGCGCTGCAGGGCAGTGCCGAATATCTGGACCTGGTACGTCAGTATTCAGTGAAATCGGAGAACAAAAACCTGCTTGCCATCGCATTGGCAAAACCAGATTCTGTACTGGGGAAAAATGCCGCCGACATATTGCTCAAGCAGGGCGGACTTCCGCTGATACAACAAGCCGTAAAAGGAAAAGACACCGCTGATGCCATTGCCGTCATTAATGTAGTAGGAAGGATAGGCAGTAAAGAGACCGTTGATTTTATACAAGGTATCGCTCTGTCTTCCAGTTATCACCAGCAACTGCGGAATAAAGCTGCTGAAATGCTGGGTAGAAGTCAGACGGGCGAAGACCGTGTGCTGCAATTATTAGCCGGGCAGAAAGTACCGGAAGCGCTGATGGAACCGATGGTGAATACCCTGAAAGGCGCATGGCGTAAATCGGTTTATGAAAAAGCGAAAACATACCTGCCCAATGCTTCGCTCTCAACAGCCAGTAAAAAAGCACTACCCTTCCGGGACATAGCTGCTCTAAAGGCAGATCCGCAACATGGAAAATCCGTGTTTGTTACCCGCTGCAATGTATGCCACCAGGTGAACGGAGAAGGGTACGATGTTGGCCCCAGGCTTTCGGAGATAGGATCAAAACTGCCGTTGGAAGGTTTGTATGATGCCATCGTACATCCATCTTCAGGCATCAGTTTCGGGTACGAGAACTGGCAGCTGGATATGAAAGACGGCTCCTCGCTGAGCGGTATAATTGCCAGCAAAACAGAAACGGATATTGAACTTAAATACCCGGGTGGCAGTATTCAAAAGCTGAAGACTTCGGACGTAAAAAAAATAACCGAGCTGAAAGAATCCATGATGCCTGAAACCCTGCATGAAACGATGAACGGGCAGGAAATGGGCGATCTGCTGGCTTATCTTTCATTGCTGAAGAAGAAGAAGTAAACCTTTACAAAAGGCATCCTACTTATTGACCAATCATGGTCCGGAAAGTCAGGTTGATCCTGGCGGTTTCGATCTTACGGGTAGGCGGCAACCGGTGCAGCCAGTTCGTTTGAGTGGTGTCTTTCATTACGAGCATGCTGCCGTTTTCAAGTACCAGCGATACCTTAACGCCCGTCTTTTTATGTTTAAATGAAAACGTTCGCTCTGCCCCGAAACTAAGCGAAGCTATACTGCTGTTTTTACCCAATGTTTTTTCATCATCGCTGTGCCAGGCCATGCCCTCGTTGCCGTTGTGATACAGGTTCAGCAGGCAGGAGTTATAACTGGCTCCTGAATGCTGTTCAGCCATCTCTTTTAATGCCTTTAGTTCTTCCGTCCAGGGAAGGGCATGCCTGGTAATTTTAGAATATGTATAGGAATAAGCAGTGTCGGCATACCAGGCCACTTTTCTGGCGGTGATAATATGTTTCCCAAAAATGATGGCTTCATCATTTTTCCATACGACGCCATTCAGCAGGGCCTTGTAATAATGCGCTGCTTCGTCCGGCATCAGTATTTTGCCGTAATAATGAACGGTGCCATCGAACGGTAATAGGTTTTGTTCCGGATCTTCTGCGAATAACGATAATGATCTGCTGGTAGCCATGTGTAATTTCTTTAAAGGCTGCAAAATACCGGAGAGCCGTTTCCCGGAAAACCCGGAAATTGCGATTATTCCATCCTGCACATTATTATATATTACGCATCCCGCTGCATATAGTTCATAGTAGCCTGGGCCAGGGGAGTTACCGTGAGATCGTTAATGCATACGTGCGGCGGAAGGGTAGCGGTATAATAGATGATACCTGCCACGTCCTCCGCATCCAGCGGTTTAAACCCCTGGTACACCTGCGAGGCTTTCGAGGCATCGCCCTTAAAGCGAACCAGCGAAAATTCGGTTTCCGCGGCACCCGGTTTTATATTGGTTACCTTGATGGAATGAGGCAGCAGGTCGATACGCATCGATTGGCTCAGGGCATCCACTGCAAACTTAGTAGCGCAATACACGTTACCGTTAATATACACTTCATTGCCGGCGGTGGAGCCGATATTGATGATATGGCCTTTTTTCCGTGCGATCATAAACGGTAGTACAGCCCTGCTCACATATAAAAGACCTTTTACATTGGTATCGATCATCGCCTCCCAGTCGTCCGGGGCTGCCTGGTCGAACGGGGCACGCCCGGCTGCCAGGCCGGCATTGTTCACCAGTATATCTATCTGCCGCCAGGCTTCGGGCAGCGACGCTACGGACGCTTCACAGGCTTCCCGGTTCTTTACATCGAACACCAGGGGCCATATTTTTACCGTACTTTCCTTTTGAATAGATTCAGCAAGGGCATTCAGCCTGGCTTCTCTCCGTGCTGTAATGATCAGGTCGTATCCCTGTGCGGCAAATTTGCGGGCCGTAGCCGCACCGAACCCGGAAGAAGCACCCGTAATCAGGATAATGGGCATAGTAACGTTTTAGGCTGCAATTTCGGTATTTCCCCGCCATGAGTTTAAAATTATTGATGGGTATTTACAGATTGTACTATTTTCACTTTCAATTAATCAAACTTGCAATATGAGCAAACAGACCAACTGGAAACAATTCGGCACGCTGGTAACGGTATTTTTCTTCTGGGGTTTTGTGGCCGCCAGCAACGATATACTGATCCCGGTGTTTAAAAAGACGTTTAACCTCAGTCAGGCCCAGAGTCAGTTGGTATCTCTGGCATTTTATGTCGCGTATACGGTAGGTTCCATTATATATATGCTCATTTCCTGGGTACTTAAAATAGATGTTCTGAATAAACTGGGGTATAAAAACGGGATCGCCCTGGGACTGGTAATCTCTGCGCTGGGCACCCTGCTGTTTTATCCTGCCGCTAACCTCTCATCCTATTTTTTAATGATCAGTGGATTATTTATTGTGGCTTTCGGATTTTCGCTGCAGCAGATAGCGGCCAACCCGCTGGCCATTATAGCCGGTGACCCTAAAACCGGCTCGCAACGCTTAAGCCTGGCGGGGGGAGTTAATAATTTTGGCGGACTTATAGGCCCGCTGCTCGTCAACTACGCCATCTTTGGCAGCGTGAGCAACGATTCTTCCGATGCCAGCATAGAAAGTGTAAAAATACCTTACCTGCTACTAGGTGCCGCCTTCCTGCTGGTGGCCGCCATTTTTAAATTCTCTTCGATACCTAACAAAATCGACCTGGAAGAAGTAGCGGAAAAAGAAGCCGATGGTATATTACCGGTCGCCTCGCGCGCCTATGCTATCAACTACCCGCAATTATGGATGGGCATGATCGCCATATTTGTATATGTAGGAGTGGAAGTGGCTACTGCCGGCAATCTGCCGGAATACATGAAGGCGCGCTTGGATATACCTACCAATCGCATAGCGCCGTATGTGTCCCTTTACTGGGGTAGCCTCATGATCGGTCGCTGGGCCGCGGCGGTAGGTGCATTTAATGTAAACGTACAGTGGCAACGCATACTCAAACTGATAATACCCTATATTGCTTTCATCGTTTTCCTGATCGTAAATACGATTGCCGGTCACGACATTACTCCCTTTTACGTATATGCATTCGTGATACTGGCCATGATCGGCGGCGATCTGCTGAGCAGGGGCAATCCTGCCCGGATGTTACTGATATTTTCGCTGATGGGTATTACCGCGTTGTTGATCGGTATGAGCACTTCGGGCCTTACCAGCGTATTTGCCTTTATCAGCGTAGGTCTTTTTTGCAGCACGCTGTGGCCATGCATATTTACCCTTGCCGTTGCCGGGCTCGGTAAGCATACCAACCAGGGCAGCAGCCTGTTGATCATGATGATCATGGGAGGAGGTATCATCAGCTGGCTTCAGGGCATCGTTGCATCAGACGACCTGCTGGGAATACAATACAGCTATATCGTAGGCGTGCTCTGCTTCGCTTACCTGGCTTATTATGCGGCGAGCGTCAAGGGGATATTGAAGCGGCAGGGTATTGATTATGATGTTAAAACGAAGGGCACAGGGCATTAATAGGAATGACCTTTGCATCGGTGATAAAAAATTGCGTGCTTTTTCCCGTAGGTTTGCCTAATATTTCATCCCGTTATCATGAAATTAAAGTCGTTTTTCGCTAAGCCATTCGCTTCTTATATATATAGTAAGGTAAAAAAAGGGATGCTGACCGCTCTCGAAGACCAGAACCGAATTTTAAAGGAACTGGTAAAAGCCGGGGCAGATACCCAATTTGGAAAGGAACACCATTTTGCGGATATCCGGTCGTATGAGGATTTTAAACAGGCCATACCCGTACGTGATTACGAGGCTTACAAAAAATACATAGAACAGATTAAGGAAGGCCGCCACAATATACTCTGGAAAGGCCGCCCCATCTACCTGGCCAAAACTTCCGGCACTACCAGTGGGGTTAAGTATATCCCCATTACCAAAGATTCAATTCCCAATCATATCAATACCGCAAGAAATGCCCTGCTTTGCTATATGGCCGAAAGCGGCAATAGCCAGTTTGCCAATAATAAAATGATTTTCCTTTCAGGATCGCCGGTACTCGAAAGGGTGGCGGATATACCTACAGGCAGGCTCAGTGGCATCGTTAATCACCATATTCCTAACTATTTAAAAAATAACCAGCTTCCCTCCTACGAAACCAATTGCATCGACGACTGGGAAACCAAACTGGATAAGATCGTGGAGGAGACCATCAATAAGGATATGTCGCTTATAAGCGGCATACCGCCGTGGGTGCAGATGTACTTCGACCGGCTGATGCAGGTAAGTAATAAAAAGATCAAAGACCTCTTTCCTGCTTTTTCCGTAATGGTGCATGGTGGCGTCAATTTTGAACCGTACAAGGCAAAACTTTTTGATAGCATAGGAAAAAAAATAGATACGGTGGAGACTTTCCCCGCATCCGAAGGCTTTTTCGCCTTCCAGGATTCGCGGCAGGAAGAAGGACTTTTATTAAATACCGATAGCGGAATATTCTTCGAATTCATACCGGCTGGTAGTATCTCGGTACCGGACCCTCCCCGCATTTGCCTCAAAGACGTAAAAGAAGGAGAAAACTACGCCCTTATTATCAGCAATAATGCCGGGCTATGGGCTTATAATATCGGAGATACCGTTAAATTTGTATCCCTTAATCCTTACCGTATCGTAGTAACCGGACGGATTAAACATTTTATTTCTGCCTTTGGTGAACACGTTATCGGCGAAGAAGTAGAATACAGCCTGATGAAAGCCGCCGAAGAAGAAGGGGTGCAGATTACAGAATTTACCGTGGCACCGATGATAGAGCAGGGACAGGGGAAAAGCTATCACGAATGGTTTGTGGAGTTTGACAATAACCCGGAAGACATGAAGCGCTTTGCCCTGAAAGTAGATAGCCTGCTTCGGGAGAAGAATATTTATTACGACGACCTTATCACGGGCAATATTCTACAACCTTTACATATATTGCCGGTACAAAAAAATGGGTTTATCGACTATATGAAGAGCATCGGCAAATTGGGAGGGCAGAATAAAGTGCCCCGCCTGAGCAACGATCGTAAAATTGCCGACGAACTAAAGCGTTTTTTATCCAGGGAATAACCTTACTACATATATGCAGCGTGCTCCATGGAGTGATCCTAATGAATTATTAATTGCGCTCCGACAGGGAGATGAAGCTGCCTATTATCATGTTTTCCAGTTATATAACAAGAGCCTGTTCCTGTCCGCGTATAAAATAGTTTCTGATACCCAGGAGGCGGAAGACATAGTGTCTGAAACGTTTATAAAACTTTGGAATAACAGGCAAAGCTTTAGCGAGGGGTACAATATTAAAGCCTGGCTGTTCAGGGTGGGGGTTAATCTCTCCCTTGACAGCCTGAAAAAGAACAAACGCTACGGCCTCGCTGAGGAAGAAGCCGTCTATTTTTCGCAAAAAGAAGAGGATACGCGTTACCTGGAAACCCTGATCCTGGAATCAGAACTGGTTGATATGATCTTTTCTTCTATGGATGAAATGCCGGATGCCATGAAGACCATTTTCCGTATGCATTATGTGGAAGGACTCAGCAGTTCGGAAATTGCCCGCCAGTTGAATATCTCCGTTGACACCGTAAGGGTGCAAAAACACCGGGCTTTACTGCTTTTGAAAAAGATATTTCCCTTCAAAGATCCACCAGAATAATAATAGTGTCATTAATTGATTATCAATAATTAATATATTATGAAAATAATTTTATAATCACATCAAGAAATTTTGTAAATGAAATGATTCCTACCGTAGTCTTTATTACAGAATCGATAGGAATCATTAAACCTTACTTCAATGCTCAAGATTCAAAACGACACCATTGTTAAACTTCTCCGGAAAGTGATCCGGAAGGAAGCAATTACTAAGGAAGAACAGAAAACCTTAGACGATTGGCGTACTGACTCAGCGCATCATCAAAATATTTTTGATGATGTAATGAAAGAGGCACGATGGGAGAATGATTTAAAACTCTTGTTAGCCCGGGATGAAAAAGCCATCTGGAATAACATACTTTCCAAAACCAGGGAAAGCCATGTTACTGCCAAAGTAGTTGAAAGCAAAACATCCCGGTATAACTATGCAGCGGCAGCGGTTCTTTTGGGAGCTGTATTAATAGGTAGCATTTTCTACCTGCGATCCGGTTCTCATAAAGAAATAGCTGAAACCACTGTTTCTGCGGAAAAGAAGAGTGTGGGTCGTGATGAAGAAAGGGCATATCTCGCATTATCCGATGGTTCAACTATCTATTTGAATGCCGCTAAAAATGGCGAACTGGCCCGCGAGGGAAACAGTAGAATCAATAAACTTAAGGACGGCGAACTGGTGTATGATGCAGCTAATCCGGCTCTGCCCGATCAGCTACCATTAACTTTTAACATCTTATCCACTCCCAGAGCTACTCAGTACAAGATTACGTTACCAGACGGGAGCAGAGTTTGGTTAAATGCTGCATCATCACTTCGCTTTCCTTCATCGTTCAACGGTGAGGAAAGAGTTGTTGAGTTAAAAGGGGAAGCTTATTTTGAAATAGCACCCTCTTCTGGCCGCCCCGGTCGGCAAAACAGGATCCCCTTTTCGGTAAAAGCAAATGGAATGAGTGTTGACGTTTTAGGCACTCATTTTAACGTAATGGCTTACCGGGAGGAATCTGAAATGAAGACGAGTCTTTTACAGGGTTCTGTTCGTGTTAGTAATGGCGCTAATGTTTGCTTGCTTAAACCGGGTCAGCAGGCCCAGGTTGTTAATGATCTTTCGCTTCCCGTGAGACCCCGCCGTACTATACAGGTAGTCACTGGTAGAAATGACGAAGCGATCGCATGGAAAAATGGATTTCTCCGCTTCAAGAAGGCTGATATTAGTACTGTATTAAGACAGATCAGCAGGTCTTATAAAGTCAATATTGTTTATAAGAGCCAACCTCATGGTAGTTTCTCTGGAATTATTAGTCTCAAAACGCCTATACAAGAAGTAATAGAGGTTCTAAAACTCAGCGGTGTTAATGTGGTGCTGGATGGCAATAACCTGGTTATTCATGAACCAACTGGCGCCTGATATGCTGCTTTGATCCTTGCTCGCGCATTCTTACTAGATCTTCACTGCGACAATTACACGTAGTTGTACTAATTCTTTGATGGCTACGTCTCATATCGGAGAAACAGTGAATGCTGTGTGTATAATGTACCATTTCTGGTTACCTTTGTAACGAAACACAAAGAGCCTAACCAAAACTCCTACATTGAAAACAGCCGCATCATTTGTAATGATGGTCTTACTTTTCATCTGTTATATGCCCTCTAATGGGCAGGGTGTTTCTTTGTCTAAAAAGAAGATATCTCTCGAAAACGTCTTCTATGAAATCCAGAAACAAACGGGGTACAATTTCTTTTATCCCGATGATTGGGTTCCTGATAAGAAGAATATCAGTATCGATGTCCGCAACGAAACAATCGATAAGGTACTTGAATTTTGTTTAAAAAGCCTGCCCTTCCATTATAAAATAACCGGTACCAGCATTGTTCTCTACAGAAGGCCCGGACCCGGCGATACCTTCGGAATAAAAGAATCTTCAGAACTGATAGATGTATCAGGTGAAATACGCAACGAAAGAGGGGAACTGCTGGATGGTATCACCGTAGCCACCGTCGGCACTTCCAAAGCAACGGCTACCGATGATGCCGGTCGGTTTGATCTAAAAGATATCGCTCCTGATGCCACACTGATAATTACAGGTACCAATATAGAACCCTATCGCGTTAAAGTGGATGGTAAAACCGAATTGCTGCTGACGGTAACTAACAAAGTAAATATCATCGATGAGGTGATTGTATCCACCGGCTACCAGGATATTCCCAAAGAACGTGCTACCGGATCATTTGTAAAGATCAGCAATGAACTATACAACCGTAAAACCGGACCCGATGTATTGGACAGGCTGGATGGTATCAGCAACGGTGTGCTATTCGATAAAAGAAAATCGGAACCCAATATACAGATCAGGGGACTCTTCACGCTTACAGAAAGCATCTCCCAACCCCTGATAGTGGTCGATAATTTTCCTTACGAAGGAAATATCAACAATCTCAATACAAACGACATAGAATCAGTGACCATTCTTAAAGATGCGTCTGCCACTTCCATATGGGGTGCACGGGCAGGCAACGGGGTGATTGTGATTACTACCAAAAAAGGTGCATTTAATCAGCCCATGCGGGTATCTTTTAATACCAATCTTACGGTTGTCCGGAAAGTTGATTTGCACCAGATACCGGATCTTACTGCTTCGGATTATATTGATTTTGAGAAGGAACTTTTTGATATGGGAGTTTTTGATGGGGCCATCGACGATCGTATCGAGCCTATTACTCCTGCCACGGAAATATTTGCCAAACAGCGCAGCGGGCAGCTTACCCCGGCGGAGGCAGAGCGGCAATTAAATCAATTAAGGGCCAGGGATGTACGTAATGACTTTGAAAAATACCTTTATCGCAATGAGGTGATTGCTCAACATTCATTGAACGTAAGTGGTGGAGGAAAAAAGCACAAATACTTTTTTTCCGCGGGATTTAATAAAAACAAGGAAGAACTGGTAGGCAATGACAATAGCAGGTTTACACTTCGTGCCGACAACACCTTTATTCCACTTAAGAACCTACAGGTAAGGATAGGGACAGGATATACACGTACATCTACCTCATTGAATAGCCCAGGGGCTTATGACGGTATTGCAATAAAAATCGGAAATAAAAAACTCCCTCTTTATTCAAGCCTAATAGATGATTCAGGCAATTATGCGGAGATCGACCGTAGTTACAAAAAAACCTTCACTGATACTGTCGGAACAGGCAAACTATTAGACTGGAAATACAGGCCGTTACAGGAATTGGAAGTATCTGATGAAAAGTACAAAACAGATGCCTTGGTCATTGACTTAAATTTGAAGTACAATTTAACCAAGGCATTAAGCGTAGAACTTAAGTATCAATATCAGCGTACCAATGATGATTACCGCTCCAATCACTCCATTCAAAGCTATTTCGCCAGGGATTTGATTAACGATTATACCCAGATAAAAGGCGATAATGTATCGTACATCGTACCTTATGGTGGCATTGTCGATAGAAATAACTCCGTATTGAAACATCAAACTGTTAGACCCCAGGTAAATTTTAGCAAAATATGGGAGGGGAAACATGATTTACATGTGATAGGAGGAGCCGAAGTAAGGGAGGTACATACATTACTAACTTCTTCTCAATCTTATGCAGCAGATGTTGATTATACTATCAGTTATCCGATCATTTCGAGTGGGGGCTTTGCTACTATCCCCGGTTCTCCATCCACGGCAGGAGAATTTACTAACAGGTTCGTGTCTTTATATACCAATGCTTCGTACAAATTATATGATAAATACACATTTTCTGCGAGTGCCAGAAAGGATGCGTCTAATCTTTTCGGAGCTAATTCCAACCAACGCGTAATTCCCTTATGGTCGGTTGGAGCTGGTTGGAAAATTTCGAAGGAAAATTTTTATAAATATGCGCTGATCCCTGATCTTAGTTTCAGAGTCACCTATGGATTTAGTGGAAATGTAAACAATACTATTTCAGCCATAACTACAATTACAAAAAAACCTGGAATTGTATATACTAATTTACCTTATGCTGGTATTGACAATGTCCCTAACGAAGATCTTCGATGGGAAAAAGTGGGACAGCTAAATTTCGGACTTGATTTTAAATCCCGAAATAACAGAATCACAGGTAATTTGGAGTATTTCAGAAAATATGCCTCAGATATTTTGGGCGAGAAATTATTAGATCCAACGGTGGGGGTAGGAACGTTGACAACTAATTCTGCAAATGTTAAGGGCAGTGGGTTAGATATTCAGTTATCGACACTTAATATAAACACCAGAGCGTTTAAATGGAGCAGCAACTTCGTATTCAATCAAGTTAGCTATAAGGTAAGCAGGATCCTTTTTGATGTGAATGGTATAGGTTATATAAGTGCCGGAAATGAGATTTCTCCAATTCTTGGCTACAATCCCTATCTTATAGTCAGCTATAAATGGGCGGGACTTGATCCTGCTACGGGCGATCCGCAGGGCTATATAAACAATACTGTGAGTAAAGAATATTCAACTATTACCGGCCTGACTCCTTTTAAAGATCAGTACATCAGCGGACCTGCACTCCCAAGATATTTCGGAAACCTTACGAATATATTTACGTGGAAGAGGTTTTCAATATCAGCAAATATTCTTTATAAAATGGGCTATTTTTTTCGTAAATCAACTTTTAATTACAACGCATCGGTGATCAGTCTTAGGATACACCCGGATTATTTAAAGCGTTGGAAAAAACCAGGAGATGAAAAAATAACCAATGTTCCATCTGCTGTATTAAACAGTAACCGGTCGGCATTTTACACTAATTCAGAAATTACTGTTTTTAGCGGAGACCATATCAGGTTTAATGATATTAGGCTTGACTATACAATAAACAAATTTTCTAATGTGAAGCTTCCAATTAAGAATATTCAGCTTTATATTTACATTAATGACCTTAATGTATTGCTTTGGAAAAAGAATAAAATTGGACTTGATCCTGACTTCCCTTCCGGTCTTAGGTCTTCGACAAGTTTTACCACCGGGGTAAAAATAGATTGGTAAATAAATGAAGATGTATAAAATGAATATTGTAATAAAAGTTGTTTCAATTATTTACCTCTTTTCAGTCGCATCCTCGTGCAAAAAATACCTGGGTACTAAAACTGATTCGACCTTACAGGTAATTGAAACGGTGGAAGATCTTCAGAGTCTCCTGGACGATTATAGAAATATTAATCAGAATTATCCGGGTTTAAGTGAAGTGTTGTCAGACGATTACTATATACTTAATGGTGACTGGGTAGTATCGGATGTATCATACCGCAATTTTCATACCTGGGTGAAAGATGATAATACATCGACCGTTTGGAATAATGCTTATTCGGTAGTGCTTACCACCAATATCGTATTGAATGAATTAAAAAACGTAGATTATTCAGCCGATCAGCAGGATGCATGGAATCAGGTAAAAGGAAATGCATTATTCTTACGCGCGTATTACTTTTATGGCCTGGCCCAGTTATTTGCACTTCCATATAATAATAATGAAAATATACTGTCAGACCCGGGTATACCACTGAAATTAAATCCGGATATAAATGAAAAAATAACACGGGCTTCATTAAAAGAAACATACGATCAAATCACGAAAGACCTTAAACAATCAGCATCTCTTTTACCGTTAGTGCCTTTTGTTAATACACGGCCTGGAAAAGGGGCTGCATATGGAGCATTGGCCCGAACGTACCTTGTTATGGGTGAGTACGACTCCGCTCTCGCGTATGCTAACCGCTATCTGGCCATTCATGATAGTTTGGTTGACTATAACTCTATCGTAACATCAGCATCCCCTTTGGCAGACAAATACCGCAAGGAGACGATATTTAATATGCGATCCAATAGTATGTCATTTTTAGTTGGCAACAGACCTAAAATTGATACCATGCTTTATCGTTCCTATGAATCCTTTGACCTTCGTAAAACTATCCACTTCAGGGCTGTAAGTGGAGCCTTCGTTTATAGAGGTGATTTTGATGGCCTATCTGTAGTTTCCAATTATGCTTTTAGTGGAATTTATACTGATGAAATTTATCTGATAAAGGCTGAGGTTCTTGCCAGGCAAAATGAGATTACCACATCTTTTGAAGTATTAAACAAGTTACTTAAAACCAGATATGCAACCGGTCAATTCACTCCAGTTGTTGCTTCTGACCGGGCTGCCGCCTTGGAAAGGATACTTGCTGAACGGAAAAAGCAGTTAATCCGGAGAGGTGTCCGATGGACTGATATACGAAGATTAAATAACGAGATTCCTAATAGTATTGAAGCAAGAAGGATAATCAACAGTCAGTCTTACTATTTGCCGCAAAAACCATATCTTCTCTTATTACCTAAAATAGTAATAGGGATTAGCGGAATACAGCAGAATAATTAAACAGCCATAACAAAAAGAAATTGCCATGACTGTTTATAGTAATTATCTGCGTCTCTGTTCTTCATAAATTAGATCCTTAAGTTCTATATTTATGGAAGTTGCCCCATATTTGAAAAATCGGTACAGATCTTCATAAATTGAGGTATTAGAGCTAATATTGGGAACGTCAGAAACGCCTAACACCGGGCATGCCCAAATTGCACAAACACATTCCGAACCATTACAGTCGTATAATACTTCTTCAATCGTAGCTTCCATATAATTGTTAGGATTGCGAACGTCTGCAACTTCTAACTGGAGATCACAAGGTAATTGCATCAGGAACCATTTTTTTTGAGATTCCGGGCAAGGGTCAATTAATGCTTTTTTTGAGCTCTCTGTGGATTTAAATGAAGGCACGTCGGTAAACGCGAAAGCAGTGACCGCCAAAATAACGGCGATCATCCCTGGTGAATACTTTTTCATACTTAAAATTTTTAAATAAACGCCTACTCTATCAACAGGTTTTCGGCATACCCTGGGTTCTATTTATTAGAATAAGAAGTTTAAAAAGGAAGTAGTCTACGCTAGGGTATAGAAAGAATTTGGTTGGCTTCCCGGTCGCTTTTTCTGTAGCAAAATACCCGCCAAAGCCAGAATAGTAAAACCAATATTGAAAAAAAGATGCTGCTTCCAGCTCATTTGTTTCAACACACCCCCACAGGAACAAGGTAAGTGGGGAGTATACGTAATCATGTATCCAATATATAAAGTAAAAACAAGCATCAGCGCAAAAGATCCATATAGTCCGAGGCGGCGGGTAAACGGAATAAACAGCAACAGGGAAACAAAAAGCTCGGAGACCGGCACCGCCCATGAAAAGAAAACTGACCGGTCGCCAATAAGCGGTGATTGCTTTATGGCCGCCTGAAATTTATAAATGTCGTTTAACTTACTGATGGACGTATACACGAATAAAAATATCAGCAAACCAACGACGATATCAAGAAACATACTTTTTTTCATCTGGTTATATATGGGAGGTACAGCGCTGTCTAATGTATCAGAAAATTAGCAAGACTTATTGAATCGTCAAAATAATTTATCGTAAATGTACTAAGTAACATTACTATTTAACAAAAAAGTCACATTTTCTACCACGAAAACATGTAATTTTGTGCTTCGTAATTCACTAAACAAACAGCACGTAAATTGGAAAAACAAACAATCCATATTGCCTTCAAGAGCCCCGGTTCTGTAAGGATTGTGTGTTCTGCTAAACGCTTCACTACGCTTTCCCTTTTGCGACGTGGATGCTGATAGGACGAGCAAATGACCTTTGCCCCTATCAGTGGAAAAATCCCCAACGATCTTTTGACACGATGCGTGTTTCCCGTTCATTTTTCATTTTATAATTACCAGCATTGGAACATCAAAATATTATTGTCAGGGTGGCCACATCCCTTGATAAAAGTTATTCTACCATTATTACCGATGAAATGGAAGCATCGGCGAAAGCCAGGGGTACGGGCATTGCCAAACGTTCACCCGACTATATCGAAAAAAAGATGGAGGAAGGAAAGGCCGTGATCGCCGTTACTGCGGAAGGCATGTGGGTTGGGTTCTGCTACATTGAAGCCTGGGGCCATGGACAGTTTGTAGCCAACAGCGGTCTCGTAGTATCGCCCGCGTTCCGTAAAAGCGGGATCGCCAAACAGATCAAAAAACGCATATTCGACCTGTCCAGGGAGCAATATCCTGATTCCAAGATATTTGGCCTCACTACCGGCCTCGCCGTTATGAAGATCAACTCCGAACTCGGCTACGAACCGGTTACCTATTCCGAGCTTACCGACGATGAGGAATTCTGGGCCGGATGCAAAAGCTGTGTCAATTACGACATCCTGGTGAGCAAGGAGCGGAAGAACTGCATGTGCACCGCCATGCTGTACGATCCTAAAGATCACTACACGCCGGAGGAAACAAAGGAGGATTTCCGTCAGTATTCAAAGCTTTACGAACGTTTTATGAAAATCAAACAGAGCAAACTGCTCAGGATATTCTCTAAGAAAGATACCAGTACCAGCATTGCAAAAGTGAAAACAAGCTCGCTCTTTCATCAGTTTTTCAACCTTTAATTAACTAACATACAAGCATCGATAATGGCTCCAAAAAAAATTGTGTTAGGCTTTAGCGGAGGGCTAGATACCACTTTCTGTGTAAAATACCTCAGTGAGGATCAGGACTATGAAGTACATTCGGTAATAGTAAACACGGGCGGGTTTACGGAGCAGGAGCTGAAGCAGGTAGAGCAGCACGCCTATTCCCTGGGCGTTCAATCGCATACGGCGGTGGATGCTGTAGAAAGCTATTACGACCGCATTATCCGCTATCTCATTTACGGCAACATACTCAAGAACAATACCTACCCGTTAAGCGTAAGCGCAGAGCGCCTCAGTCAGGCCGTATTTATCGCGGAGCACGTAAAGAAACTGGGCGCATCTGCCGTGGCACATGGGAGCACAGGCGCGGGTAACGACCAGGTAAGGTTCGATATGATTTTTAATATAATGATCCCCGGCGTGGAGATCATCACCCCCATACGCGATCTGAAACTAAGCCGCGAAGCGGAGATCACCTATCTTAAAGAAAAAGGCGTAGCTATGAACTTCGAAAAAGCCGCCTATTCCATCAATAAAGGACTATGGGGCACCAGCGTAGGCGGTAAAGAAACGCTGAACAGCAAAGGCATGCTACCCGAGGAAGCATGGCCAACGCAAGTAAGCAGGCAGGATGCAGAAGAAGTAAAGCTGCATTTCGAAAAAGGAGAACTGACTGCCATCAACGACAGTACCTTCGATCACCCTGCCGCTGCTATCAGGCATCTCCAGCAGATTGCCGGCAGCTTCGGTATCGGAAGGGATATCCATGTAGGAGATACGATCATCGGCATTAAAGGACGCGTAGGATTCGAAGCCGCAGCACCTATGGTGATCCTGAAAGCACACCACACACTGGAAAAGCATGTATTGACCAAGTGGCAGCTTAACTGGAAAGATCAGCTTGCCCAATTCTATGGCAACTGGCTGCACGAAGGGCAAATACTCGATCCCGTTATGCGCGACATAGAAGCGTTTTTCACCCGGTCGCAGGAAAATGTAACGGGCGACGTATTCGTCCAATTGATGCCTTACCGGTTTATGATCATCGGCATAGAATCCAGATACGACCTTATGAGCAGTAAATTCGGTAAATATGGTGAAATGAATAACGGGTGGAGCGGTGAAGATGTACGAGGGTTTAGTAAAATCTTTGGCAACCAGACGGCTATTTTTCACCAGGTAAAAGATGCGGCTGATGGCAAAAGTTAAAGCAGGTATCGTAGGTGGTGCCGGCTATACCGGAGGAGAACTGATAAGGATACTAATTAATCATCCTTCAGCAGAAATTGCTTTTGTACACAGTAAAAGCAATGCAGGCAACGCCTTGTCGAAAGTACACGCCGACCTGGTGGGAGAAACGGCATTATCATTTACCGGAGAATTGAAGGATGATATCGATGTGCTGTTTCTCTGCACCGGTCACGGCGAAGCCCGGAAGTTCCTGGAATCGAACCCTGTAGCGGCCGACATAAAGATCATTGACCTATCGAACGATTTTAGGCTGGCACCGCAAGCGGTTAACGGAGACAGGGCTTTTGTATACGGACTTCCGGAACTGGACAGGGAACAGATTCGCACCGCAAGGAATATCGCGAACCCCGGTTGTTTTGCCACCGCTATACAGTTAGGTCTGCTGCCCCTGGCAAAAGCCGGGCTGGTAAAGGATGTGTATACCACGGGCATTACGGGCTCCACAGGAGCTGGACAGGGGTTAAGCGACACCTCCCACTTTAGCTGGAGATCCAATAACATCCAGGCCTATAAAACACTCACGCATCAACACCTCGGAGAGATAAACCAGTCACTTGCCCTCCTGGACCCCGATGGATCGGCAGATTTGAACTTTGTACCCTGGAGAGGGGATTTTACAAGAGGTATTTTTGTTAGTTCTCAATTACGTTGTGATCTTGATAAAAACACATTGGATGCACTGTATCATGACTATTATTCCACGCATCCGTTTACCACAGTTAGCGGAGAACCTATTTTCCTGAAACAGGTGGTGAATACCAATAAAGCGGTAATACACCTGGAAAAAACAGGGAGCAAGCTGGTAGTGCATTCCGCTATCGATAATTTGTTGAAAGGTGCCAGCGGACAGGCCGTTCAAAACATGAATTTAATGTTCGGCCTCGCAGAAACCGACGGTCTTCAGTTAAAAGCCAGTTATTTTTAAAAATATTAAGACAAGCAAACATGAAACTATTTGATGTATACCCGTTGAACGACATAACCATCACCAAGGCCAGCGGCTCTTACGTGTGGGACGAAAATGGAATCCAGTACCTGGATATGTATGGCGGCCATGCCGTTATCAGTATTGGTCACACCCATCCGCACTGGGTAAAAAGAATTGAAGAACAACTGGGAAAAATTGCCTTTTATTCGAACTCCGTTAAGATTCCCATACAACAGGAACTGGCGGCCAAACTGGGACAGATAAGTGGCAAAGAAGATTACCAGTTGTTTCTCTGCAACAGCGGTGCGGAAGCCAATGAAAACGCTTTAAAGCTGGCATCCTTTCATAACGGTAAAAAGAAAGTGATCGCCTTTGATAAATCTTTCCATGGCAGAACCTCCCTGGCAGTAGCGGTTACCGACAACAAATCAATTGTAGCTCCCATTAACGAAACGGATAATGTTATCTTTCTTCCATTCAACGACGAAGCGGCTTTAAAAGACTGCTTTGCACAGCAGGGGAAAGAAATATCTTCCGTTATCACGGAAGGTATACAGGGGGTGGGAGGTATCAACCTCGCCAATGAATCTTTCCTGCAATTGATCAGGACGCTCTGCGATGAGCACAACGCAGTATACATAGCAGATAGCGTACAGTGCGGATATGGCAGATCGGGCAAATTCTTTTACCATGACTATGCCGGTGTAAATGCAGATATTTATTCCATGGCAAAAGGTATGGGTAATGGGTTCCCTGTTGGCGGCATTCTGATTGCTCCGCACATAAAACCTAAACACGGTATGCTGGGTACCACTTTTGGCGGCAACCCAATGGCCTGCGCGGCAGCACTGGCCGTACTGGAAGTAATAGAACAGGAGAACCTCGTGGAGATGGCCAAACAAAGAGGCATGTACCTGATTAATAAATTAAAAGGGATCGACGGAATAGAAAATGTAAGAGGAAGAGGGTTGATGATTGGATTCGATACGCCTCCCCGTCTGAAAGATCTGAAGAAAACCCTTCTCAACCAGTTCAACGTGTTTACGGGAGAAAGCAAGCCCAATGTAATACGCCTGCTTCCTTCCCTGGCACTATCCAGGAAACAGTCGGATGAATTCCTGGACGCTTTAAAGGAAGCATTGGAAGCTTTGCAGGTACCGGAATCGCAGGAAGTACATTAATTACTATAGATGATGAAACAGTTTATTTCCGTTCACGATGTAGAAGATATTAATGCCCTGGTGAAGAAGGCACTGGCATATAAGCAGTCACCCTTATCGGATAAGTTGCTGGGTGATGGAAAACGCATCGGGCTGTTGTTCCTGAACCCCAGTCTGCGTACCCGCCTAAGTACCCAGATAGCAGCCCGCAATCTCGGCATGGAAGTGATTGTATTCAATGTGGATAAAGACGGCTGGGCCCTGGAATTTGAAGAAGGTGCCATCATGAGTGGAAGCACTGTAGAGCACGTAAAGGATGCGGCACCCATACTGGCACAATACTTCGATATTCTCTGCATCCGAACTTTTCCCTCCCTCAAAAACCGCGAAGATGATTACAGTGAACTGGTCATAAAATCGTTCGTGGAGTATGCACGTATCCCGGTAGTGAGCCTGGAAAGCGCTACCCTGCACCCGTTGCAGAGCCTAACGGACATCATCACCATCCGGGAGACCTTTAAGGAGTTGAGAAAACCGAAGATTGTACTCACCTGGGCTCCCCATGTAAAACCGCTTCCCCAATGTGTAGCTAATTCGTTTGCCCAATGGGTAAATGCATGGGGCGGGGCCGAGTTCGTTATCACCCACCCAAAGGATTATGAACTGGCAGAGGAATTTACCACAGGGGCAGCCATAGAATACGACCAGGATAAAGCGCTTACAAACGCCGATTATATTTACGTAAAAAACTGGAGTACCTACAACGATTATGGTAAAATATATAGCAACGATCCGGAATGGATGCTGACGGAAGAAAAGATGCAGCTAACCAATAATGCCCGTGTGATGCACTGTTTACCGGTGAGAAGGAACGTGGAACTGAGCGACGAAATACTAGACAGCCCGGCCAGCCTCTTAACGCGCGAAGCAGGCAACAGGGTTTGGGCTGCTCAGGCCGTTCTCTCAGAAATACTGAATGCTAAACCATGAATATAAATGGATGATTTATTCGTTATAAAAGTAGGCGGCAACGTAATTGATAAGGAGGATTTCCTGGAATCGTTTCTGTCCGATTTTGCGGGCTCGGGAGTGAAGAAAATACTTATTCATGGCGGGGGCAAAATTGCTACCCGGCTCGGTGATAAGCTGGGTATCGAATCAAAATACAATAATGGCCGCCGCATTACCGATGGAGATACCATCGACCTTGTGACGATGGTGTACGGAGGGCTGGTCAATAAAAAAATAGTGGCTTCCCTGCAGTCGAAAGGATGCAACGCCATAGGCCTTACCGGGGCCGATGGCAATATTATCCCGGCGTCCAAACGACCGGTAGCCGATATCGATTATGGATTTGTGGGAGATGTAACACCGGATAGTATCGGCATCGACTTTCTTTCCCTTTTATTAAATAATGGATTATTTCCCGTTATAGCGCCACTCACGCACGACGGCAGCGGACAGATGCTAAATACCAATGCCGATACCATCGCTTCCGCCCTGGCGGTGGGTTTGAGCAAGCGGTTCAGAGTGCGGTTGATCTACTGCTTCGAAAAACAAGGGGTGCTACAGGATGTGGATGATAATGATTCAGTGATAGGGCTGATCGACAAATCCATTTACACGCAACTAAAAGAAAAGAAGAAATTATTCGATGGCATCCTACCCAAAATAGACAATGCATTCGCCGCTATCGATGCAGGAGTGCAGGAAGTGCTGATAGGAGATGCGAAAGATATTTTGCAGAATTTAACGCAGGATACCAGGGGGACTTTGATAAAATGACAACCCAATTATACCAGGACAGTGTTGACCTGCTAAAACAACTGATAGCGGTGCCTTCTTTTAGCAAAGAAGAAGCCGGAACCGCCTCTTTACTGGAAGCATTTTTTATCCGGAGAAACATTCCCGTCCAACGACTTAACAACAACGTATGGTGCACTAACCGGCATTTTGATGCTTCCAAACCATCCATCCTCCTTAACTCTCATCACGATACGGTGAAGCCCAATCCTCAATATACCCGCAATCCTTTCGAACCGGCAGAGGAAGACGGTAAACTGTATGGCCTGGGTAGCAACGATGCCGGTGGTTCGCTGGTGGCATTGATAGCCGCATTTATCCACTATTACGATAAGGCCGGCCTTAAGTTTAACCTCCTGTTCGCTGCGTCGGCCGAAGAAGAAATTTCCGGCAGGGAAGGCATCGAACAAATACTCCCGCAACTGGGCGCACTTGATTTCGCCATCGTGGGCGAACCTACGCTTACCAACCTTGCCGTTGCCGAAAAAGGCCTTCTGGTGATCGACTGCACGGCGCATGGAAAGGCAGGGCATGCTGCCAGGAATGAAGGAGATAACGCCATTTCCAAAGCAATGAAGGATATAGATTGGTTTAACAGCTTCCGGTTTCCAAAGGTTTCGCCATTATTGGGCCCGGTAAAAATGAGCGTGACCGCTATCCATACGGAGAACAGGGCGCATAACGTGGTACCGGCAACCTGTAATTTTATAGCCGATATAAGGGTAACCGATGTCTATACACTGGAAGAAGTGCTGGAAGTGATCGGCCGGCACGTAAGCTGTGAACTACAGCCCCGCAGTATGCGGATGCGGTCTTCCCGAATCGCATTGAACCATCCGATAGTACTCGCCGGAAAAGCACTGGGGAAAACCACGTATGGATCGCCCACCACTTCTGACCAGGCGCTGATTCCTTACCCGTCACTTAAATGTGGACCCGGCGACAGTGCCCGCAGTCACACTGCCGATGAATTTATATATTTGAAGGAAATAGAAGAGGGGATAGACACGTACATCAAGCTGTTAAATGAAGTATTATGAAACTATGGCAAAAAGATAAGACGGCTCTGGAGGAAGTTGAAAAGTTTACCGTGGGTAAGGATCGTGAACTTGATATCCATCTCGCGAAATTCGATGTGCTGGGTTCCCTGGCACATATAAAGATGCTGGAATCGGTATCGCTGCTGAATGCCGGAGAACTGGCCGCATTACAGGAGGAACTCAAAAACATATATGCTACGATCGAAAACGGCCGCTTCCAGTTACAGCCTGGCATAGAAGACGTACACTCACAGGTGGAATACCTGCTTACGGAGAAACTGGGGGATACCGGTAAAAAGATACATAGCGCACGCAGCCGGAACGACCAGGTACTGGTGGATATGAAAATGTACCTGCGCAGCGAAATAGAAGAAACCGTATTCGCAGTAAAGGATCTGTTTGATCTATTGATTACCCAAAGTGAAAAGTATAAAGACCACCTGCTGCCTGGATATACGCACCTGCAACTGGCCATGCCTTCTTCCTTCGGTTTATGGTTCGGGGCATATGCAGAAAGCCTGGTCGATGATATTATTACGGTACACGCAGCTTACAACATAGTCAATAAAAATCCGTTGGGTTCTGCTGCAGGCTATGGTTCCTCTTTCCCTATCAACCGGAGAATGACCACCGAACTGCTTGGCTTTGCCGACCTGAACTACAATGTGGTATATGCCCAGATGGGGAGGGGAAAATCGGAACGTATAGTAGCGGCTGCTATCGCCAACATCGCGGCAACATTATCCCGAATGAGCATGGATGCCTGCCTTTACCTAAACCAGAATTTCGCCTTTATTTCGTTCCCGGACGAATTGACGACCGGCAGCAGTATTATGCCGCACAAAAAAAACCCGGATGTGTTCGAGCTGATACGTTCCCACTGCAACCGCATACAGGCACTGCCCAACGAGATCATGCTGATGACCACCAACCTGCCATCCGGCTATCAGCGCGATCTTCAACTGCTGAAAGAGCATATCATACCTGCTTTTCAAAACCTGAAAGCCTGTATCCACATGGCCCAACTGATGCTCGGAAATATTGAGGTAAAGAAAGATATACTGTCAGATCCTGCATACCGATACCTGTTCAGTGTGGAAGAAGTCAACAAACGCGTACTACAGGGTATTCCTTTCCGCGATGCCTACCGGCAGGTGGGTATGGAGATCGGGCAGGGAAGTTTTCATTATTCCACTCAAATCAATCATACGCACGAAGGGTCTATAGGCAACCTGCAAAATAAGGAGATCGCCGGGATGATGGACGATATCCTCAATCAATTCAATTTTAGCACACTAAAGGAGGTTTTAGCAAAATTATTGCACTAAATTGCCGCCATGACGGGAGAAAACACTCAAAAACGTATTGCCATATTCGGTTCTACCGGTTCTATAGGAAAGCAGGCTCTGGAAGTGATTGCTTCGAATAGCGAACTGTTCTCGGCAGAAATACTCACTGCCAATACCAATGCCGATCTCCTGGTAGAACAGGCACTCCGGTTTTTACCCAACCTGGTAGTGATTGGAGATGCGTCTAAATACCAGAAAGTAAAAGAAGCCCTGTCTGCTTCCCCTGTTAAAGTATTTGCGGGAGAAAAAGCATTGGAAGAAGCCGCCGCCATGGACTGTTACGATATTATGCTGGCGGGTATTGTTGGTTTTGCCGGTCTTAAACCCACTTTGCAGGCCATCGGCACCGGAAAGCCGGTTGCACTGGCCAACAAGGAAACGCTGGTAGTGGCCGGCGATATCATCATGCAGCTGGCAGTTGAAAAAAGGGTGCCGCTGATACCGGTGGACAGTGAGCATTCGGCCATATTTCAATGCCTAGTCGGCGAAACCCGGAACCGCATCGAGAAAATAGTACTAACTGCCAGCGGAGGCCCTTTCCTGGGCAAAAAGCCCAATTTTCTCGTTAACGTAAAAAGAGATCACGCGCTCCAGCACCCTAACTGGAATATGGGAGCAAAAATATCCATCGATTCTGCCACGCTGATGAATAAAGGGCTGGAGATGATAGAGGCAAAATGGCTGTTTAACCTGCGGCCGGAACAGGTGCAGGTGGTGGTTCACCCCCAGAGTATTATTCACAGTATGGTGGTATTCGAGGATGGGAGCATTAAAGCGCAGATGGGATTACCCGATATGAAACTGCCCATTCAGTACGCGCTGGCCTTTCCTCAGCGGATACCGAACAAATTTCCCCGCTACGATTTTAGAAAGCCCAATACACTCAGCTTTGAGGAGCCGGATCTTAAAACCTTCCGTAACCTTGGCCTGGCTACCGAAGCCCTCTTTAAAGGAGGAAATCTTCCCTGCGTAATGAATGCAGCCAATGAAATAGCCGTTTATGCGTTTCTTAAAAACCGTATCGGGTTCTTAGACATGACCGATCTTATTCAGCGCACCATGGAAAAAATAGACTTTATCGAAAACCCGACCCTCGAACAATATTTTGAAAGCGATGAAGAGGCACGTAATTTTGCGGCTTCGCTGATTCATCTTTAACCGACAGGATATGAGAAGCTTACATAGAGGATTAACTTATTTAACTTATGACATTATTAGCAATTAACTGGGCCGAGTTTGGTGTAAAGGCAGGACAATTCATACTATCCTTCTCCATAATAGTCGTTCTTCATGAAATGGGCCATTTTCTTCCGGCCAAATGGTTCAAATGCCGGGTGGAAAAATTCTATCTTTTCTTTAACCCCTGGTTTTCCCTGGTAAAGAAAAAAGTGGGTGAAACGGAATATGGCCTGGGTTGGGTTCCATTTGGCGGATACGTAAAAATATCGGGTATGATAGACGAGAGCATGGATAAAGACCAGCTCAAGTTACCGCCACAACCCTACGAGTTCCGAAGCAAACCGGCCTGGCAGCGACTGATCATTATGACAGGTGGGGTAATCGTAAACCTCTTACTGGGTTTCCTGATTTATGCCAGCATGCTCTGGTACTGGGGCGAAGAGTATGTGCCTACGGACAGGTTTACCTATGGTATAGCCACCGATTCGCTGGCGCAGAGTATAGGACTTAGGGATGGCGATAAAATTAAGGGCCTCGATGGGCAGTATGTAGAAAAATTCAACAAGATACCGTTAATGGTTATATTAAATGGTGCCAAAACGTTTAACATTGAACGTAACGGCCGGCCGATGGATATCAGCATCCCGGAAGACTTTGCCGGAAAGCTGATTAAATACAAATCGGTAGGTTTTATAGAAATGAGAATTCCGCAGGCCCATATACAGGAAGTGGTAGATACGTCCATAGCGGCCAAAGCCGGACTTAAAAAAGATGACCGCATTATTGCCGTTAACAACAAGCCGCTTTATTATCATGAGCTGAGTAAAAACATACGGGCATCCAAAGGCAGGGAATTACAATTAACCGTGCTGAGAAATACGAATGATACCAGTACTATTTCGCTGAACGTTCCCGCTACGGGTACCATCGGTGTCGCTTACAATGCAGAACCCAAAAAGTTTGTTGAAGTCAAGACCGTCAAATACGGCTTTCTCCAGGCTATACCCGCCGGCTTTCGCAGGAGTATAGAAACATTAAAAAGTTACTGGCTGCAACTGAAACTTATCTTCAGCGGTAAAGTAAATACCAACGAATCGCTCGGAAGCGTGATCAGCATCGGCAAAATGTTTCCTGCTACCTGGGACTGGCAATCTTTCTGGAGCCTTACCGCTTTCTTTTCCCTCGTACTGGCATTAATGAACATACTACCCATACCCGCTTTGGATGGCGGTCACGCCCTGTTCACGCTCTATGAAATGATCACTGGTCGCAAACCGGGTGATAAGTTTATAGAGTATGCACAAATGGCTGGAATGATACTATTACTCGGCCTGATGGCTTACGCGCTGGGGCTGGATATATTTCGTCTGTTTAAATACGCATAGATAATCTTATACTAAAACCTCCGGTAACCTAAGCGTTACACGGAGGTTTTTTTCAAAGCGTGAATAGATTCTTAGAGGCAAGCACCAGATACCTGATGGGAATAAAGGGTGATTTCCACTTATTTGATGATGAAAAAACGGTTTCTGGAACTATCGGTTTTTGATAGCTTAGCTCTATGAAGCAAAAAAGGAATAAGGGCCTTAGAGCAGGCCCGCCTGCCCTTGAAGCCACTGTTTTTTTGAACCCCTTAAGTGATTTTGGATTTAAATGCATTTTTGCCACCAGGGATAATAATGACCTTGCTGTAGACTTTTTAAATGCCTTGCTGAACGGTGAACCGTGCATAGACGATATTACACTGGTTCCTGTAGAGCGGGCAGGTTCAACGGATGATGTGCGCAAAGTGATCTTCGTGCTGAAGGAGAATCCAGTAATAATGTATGTGTTATTATGGAAATGCAGCGTAACCGGCAGGTGTTCATCAAAAGCAGAAATATATATTATGCCGCCGCCAACCTGCATAAGCAACTGGCTCCGGGCGATGGAGATTTTCTGCTAAAAGAACTGGTATTTATTTGCCTGACCGACTTTATTTTCGATAAAAATGAGGGAGATCAGGTCGTACAAACAATTAAATTAACAGTCCAGGAAAATGCCCAAGTTTTTTACAATAAACTCATATTCAAATACATAGAACTTCCCAAGTTTAAAAAGAGAGAAAACCTACTGGTATCAAGGCTTGACAAATGGTTGTTTGCGCTAACCAATATGAGAAAATCCAGGGAGATTCCTATATCTTTATGTAAAGATGATGTATTTAAAAAGCTGTTTTATATAACAAGATTAGCTAATTTAAATAAAGAACAAATGGACGCATATCAAAGAGCAGAAATGGATCGTATGGATTATTTAAGGGGTTTTACTGTTTCAAAGATGGAAGGGGAGAAAATAGGAGAAAGGAAAACGAAAATAGCCGTTGCACGCTCCATGAAAGAGGTAGGCATAAGTTTAGATATTATTAAAAAATGTACCGGGTTAACTGCCAGGCAGGTAGCAAAACTTTAAGTGTCATTTTTAATTACGCCCTCCTATTCCTTCATTGCTATATTGTATAGCCTGGAAGAAATAAAATTGCATGATCCATATAATTAAGCTAATTTGCAACAATGTGGCAATTGAAGTTTTATCATAAAACGGTTTTGCGGCTGGTGTCTGCTTTTCTTTTACTGGTTATTTTTACAATCAGTATTACCCCTAAGCGCTACCTGCACGACGCTTTTGCTAATCATGAAGATACGGCTACACCCGTATCTCAGGGTGGCGAAGATGTGTTATCCGCAAAAGGCTTTGATTGCGACTGCGATTCTTTGGTCGCTACCTCACCGTTTACGGAACAGGAAGATGCTTTAAAGCTGTTTATTTCTACCAATTATTACCTGGCAAACGCTTTTTTTATTCCGCGTTTTTTTTCTACCTATCATGCGTATTTTGAATTACGGGGTCCTCCTGTTTTTGCATAGTTTTCTGCGACGTCTTCATTTTATTCCGGAACCATAGTTCCGTCTCTTTCAATTATTCGAACATCAGATGCTTAAGTTTATTTTAGGGCTGTTATTGGCTGTAGTTGCCATAAACCCCTCATTAGCCCAGGTATGCGATATCCGTTTTACCGGGCATATAGAAGACGCAGATACAAAACAGCGGCTGCCGGCGGCAACGGTTAATATCCGTGAAATTAACCGGCAGATAATTACGGACAACAACGGTGATTTTTTGTTTGAAAACCTATGCGCTGGTAATTATACGCTGCTTATCACGCATGTCAATTGTGAAGCGGTTGAAAAGAAAGTGGCTATCAGCAGGAGTTATCATATAGATATTTTTCTTCCCCATGCCCGCAGAACATTGGGCGAAATACTGGTGGAAGGTCAGACAGGAATGCCTAAGTCAGGTTACAAGGACGAACTAAGCGGACAGGCACTGGAAGAAACAAGGGGACTGTCACTAGCCGATGCCCTCAGCAGGATAAACGGCGTAAGCTTATTACAGACGGGATCTACCATTTCCAAGCCCGTAATACACGGTCTGCATGGAAATCGCATACTTACCATCAATAACGGGGTCAGGCAGGAAGGCCAGCAATGGGGTAACGAACACGCTCCTGAAATAGATCCGTTTATTGCCGGAAAGCTGGTAGTGATGCAGGGGGTGGATGAATTAAAGTACGGTTCGGATGCCATCGGCGGGGTAGTTCTGGTAGAACCAAGGCCTATCCGAAGTGCTCCGGGTTACGGGGTGGAATTAAACACCGGTTATTTTACAAACAACAATCAGTACCTCGCATCCGTGGTATTTGAGCGGCGGCTTGCAAACAGCTCGTTTGCTTACCGCGTACAGGGTACTTATAAAAAAGCCGCGAATGTACAGACACCCGGTTATCGTTTAAAAAATACAGCCAGTGGCGAAAATAATTTTTCCCTTTCTGCCACCTGGAAAAACGGACGTTTTAATAACGAGGCCTTTTACAGTTATTTCAATACCCGCCTGGGTATATTTACCGGTTCGCATATTGGTAATCTTACAGATCTGATAAGAGTTATTGAATTACCCAGACCGGATGATGTATTTCTTGGCCAAAATACCTACTCAGTCGAAAGACCCTACCAGAATGTTACCCATCATTTATTAAAGCTGAAAAGTAACTTATATAAGGACGATCATAAATTTTCGTTCCAGGTTTCCGGGCAATATAATCACCGGAAGGAGTTCGATATTTTAACAAATAATAACAGAACATCCAGCCCGCAACTCGATCTTACCATATTTACATTATCGGAAGATTTTACCTGGGAGCATCCTAAAAGAAATAGCTTTTCCGGTAGTGTAGGACTGGCCATGATGCAGCAGGAAAATGATTACGACGGAAGATATTTTATTCCCAATTACCTCGCCTATTCCTTTGGAATGTATGCGATAGAAAAATGGACTAAGCACAATTGGGAGCTGCAGGCCGGATTAAGGTATGATAATAAGACCATTAATACCACCCGCATTAAGACCTTGGAAGACACTATCAATAAAAGCTTTAATTTTTCCACACTGGCTTCTTCGTTTAATGCCTTATACAAGGCAGGAACTAACTGGAAACTGAATGCCAATATAACACTTGCCAGCAGGGCACCGCAGGTGAATGAACTTTTAAGCAACGGTATTCATCATGGTACAGGCACATACGAAAGAGGTAATATTGGGTTAAAGCCAGAACGATCTTTAAACACGCTTGCAGGCATTGAGTATTTAAGTAATGGTAAAAACGTTGGATTTAGTGTGAACGTGTATAATAATAATATCCGCAATTTCATTTACCAGCAGCCGCGGCCTGATTCTCCCGTTTTAACGATTGCGGGAGCATTTCCATTAATTGAATATGCACAAACCAATGCCGTTTTAAATGGCGTGGACGCAAGTGTTTTTATACAGATCATTTCCCGGTTAAGGTGGAAGGCAAAGGGGTCGGTTTTATATGCCCGCGACAAAATAAAAGACGACTGGCTTATATTGATGCCAGCAAACCGGTTTACAAACGAACTCTCTCATGAACTGAAAGATAAAGGCCGTTTCAGTAATACGTATATCAGTGCCGAACTTGTATATGCTACCCGTCAATCAAGAGTTCCGGATGAAAAAGACGAACGCCAGGATTACAAAGCAGCTCCTCCGGGCTATGCAGTCGTTAACGGCACTTTTTCAACCACAGCCGGTATAGCCAGGCTGCCGGTCACATTCACCATAGCGGTTAATAATTTACTTGACCGTTCGTACCGGAGTTATCTGAACAGCATGCGTTATTTCACCGACGAAATGGGAAGGAATATCAGCTTTCGGATGAAAATACCTTTCGAAAGAAATTATTAATAACATAATTCAAAGTCAATACTAATCTTAAAAATAAAAACAATGAGAAGACAATCAGCAAGAGTTTTAGCTTTATTAGCATTTGCAGCCATATCTATTGTTTCCTGTAAAAAGGATAAGGTGGAAGAAAATGATGAAGAAGTGATTACCACTATGATACTGCGTTTTACTCCGCAAGGCGGCGGCACTTCACTCACTTATAGTTTTGATGATGCAGACGGGCCTGGAGGTAATAACCCCGTTCAGAATGAGCTCGTGCTGGCCCCTAATTCAGTGTACAATGTATCAGTTCAGTTATTGAACAAAACCACTGACCCCGCTGGTGATATCACCGAAGAGGTAACGGAAGAAAGCGATGCACACCGGTTTTATTACCAACCTTCCGCCGGAAGCAGTATTACGGTAAACGGGTTCAATAATGATGCGGATGGTATTCCTTTGGGAACCAGCAGCATATGGACAACCGGTACTTCGGCTACAGGGAGCGTAACGGTAACCCTGCGCCACTACCCGGGAAATCCTCCGGGTAAAGTATTGGCCGACGCGGTGGACAGTCCCAAATCCAATACCGATATATCAGTGGAGTTTACTTCCAGAGT
>JANNOM010000104.1:0-1957 GCA_031399065.1 Chitinophagaceae bacterium | reverse complement strand
TGAATTATTTTGGAGAAGAATATGACACCAGCCAGTGCACCAATATGTGCGATAATTGCAATAGTCCGAAGGAATTATTGGAAGCAAAAACAGAAACACAACAGGTGTTGAAAATTATTAAAGGGCTCGATGAGCAGTTTACCATGGATTACCTGCTCCACATTTTGCTTGGTAAGCCGAATCCACAGGTGAAAATGTTCAGGCATGATGAGCGGGATTTTTTTGGTATTGGAAAAGAAAAAGATGAACATTATTGGAATTCGCTTATGCGGCAGATGATCCTCGAAGGATTTATAAAGAAGGATATTGAAGAATACGGGGTATTGAAGTTTTGTAAAAAAGGGGAAGTTTTTTTAAAAAAGCCGGTTTCTTTTAAAATTGTGCTGAATAATTTATTTGAGGGTGCTGATGCTGATGATGATGAAGGCAACGGAGCAGCGGTGGCCGGAAGTGCCGCCGATGAAAATTTGCTGGCGATGCTAAAAGAATTGCGCAAGAAAGTAGCCAAAGAAAAAAACCTTCCCCCTTTTGTGATCTTCCTGGAAGGAAGCCTGGAAGATATGGCTACCCTATACCCGACCACCATCGAGGAGCTTGAAAAATGCCAGGGAGTTAGTAAAGGCAAAGCCATCCGCTACGGCAAAAAATTTGTAGACCTGGTGGCGGGTTATGTAGAAGAAAATGAAATAGAGAAGCCCGATGATTTTGTGATGAAGAATGTGGTAAACAGGAACAACAATAAGATCTTTATTATCCAGAACGTAGATAAAAAAATTCCGCTGGAAACCATTGCCAAAACCAAGGACCTGAAAATAGATGAGCTGCTCGAAGAAATGGAAACCATTGTGGCAAGCGGAACCAAACTTAACCTCGATTATGCAATCAATGAACTGGTAGACCAATACGAACAGGAAGAGATCATTGATTATTTTAAAGCTTGTGAAACCAGCAGCCTGCAGATAGCCCAGGAAGAACTTGCCGAAAGTGGTTTCAACTGGGAACAGCTGAAGATCATGCGGATCAAGTTTTTATGCGTGTATGGGAATTAACCGTTCCATCAATAAATAAAGATGACATCTTTTCAAAAAGATGTCATCTTTATTTATTGATGGATGCTATTTTGTGCTCCATTCGATTTTGAAATTCAAAAAGTCATTTTTAATTTTTTTTATCATTTTGACAATGATTTGAAAAGAAACTCCTATTTTTGCTGCCCCAAACGGGATTGGTGCGGTAGCTCAGTTGGTAGAGCAAAGGACTGAAAATCCTTGTGTCGGCGGTTCAATCCCGCCCCACACCACATAAAAGGTTGATAATTAGTGTATTACGCTGATTATCAACCTTTTTTATTTGCAATAAAATGCATATATGTGCAAAAAACTGCCACCTTTTAGAGTCATTTTGGTGGCAGGATTTTAAAAAATGAACCCCTTTGTAAACCTTGCAGCTCCCTGCTGCATTTTGCACTTTTAAAAATGCGCCTATAATGAGATTTTTATAATCTAAAATTTATAGGTCATGTTAACAACAAAAAATCAATTGCTCGACATCAATCTGCATCTTTTTTGCAGGTCATGCCACACGTACAAAAACGGGTTAAACCCCATCGTTCTGAGAATAACCTACCGAAAGGAAAGAAGGGATATTCTCACCGGTCTCAGTTGTTCAAAAGAAAACTGGGCAGCCGAACTTCAACAGGTGCAATCAGACCCGAAAGCCCAATCCACCAACAAGGAATTGTTCAACATCCTGCACAAGGTTCAGGAGCGGTTTCATGAATTGAAGTACTCACAGGTGGAGTTTACTATGGATGAGCTGGTTGAGCGGATCAGGGGGAAAGAAGCCCCGCCCCAGACGTTGATTGAATATATCAACCTAAAGCTCCAGGAATTAAAAGACAGGGTTGGAATGGACCTCGCAGTTTCCACCTATTACAAATACCAGCGAATTGCCAGGT
>JANNOM010000100.1:0-21638 GCA_031399065.1 Chitinophagaceae bacterium | reverse complement strand
TGTCCCTGATCGATCGGCGGATTCGTTCTGAACCTTTTCCAGCGTGGTGTTCAGGCTGGTCACATGCTGCCTCAGGCTGGCCAGAGCCGCTTCACGATGGCCGGCCAGTTCCTCGGACTGCGCAGCGGCAGCCTGAGCCTTGCGCAGTTCGCGCGCGAGCAGGGACAGCACAGGCTCGCCTTCGCGCTGGCTCTGGGCCTGCACGCGCTCCAGCAACGCGGCCTCATTCGACTCCACGGCGAAGCTCGGCCGCAAATCAGCCAGCTCCTGGCGCGCGTCCTTGTGGGCGGCTCGAAGTTCACCCACATCGCGGCTGAGCGCTTCGGCGCTCCCGCGTTGCTGCGCGGCCTCGCGCGCGGCGTCCTCGGCGCGGCCTTCGGCTTCGGCAAGTTTCTGTCGCAGCCGCTCAATGTGGGTCGCCTGGTCGGCCGCCTGCCGGGTGCGCTGATCTACAAGGGCACAAATAATAGATGACCAGTCCGAGTACCGGTGCCAGTAAGCCCAATAATATCCCGAGCTTAAGGTTGTCTTTTTTGATCATAGGTGCTTCCAGCTTTTTTCGAGTTTCGTTTTAAGGGTATAATTGGTAAGGTCGAACTGTACGGGCACCAGGCTCACGTAACCATTTTCAAGTGCCCAAACATCTGTATCTTTTCCTTTATCCATATTAAGGAACTTACCGGTGAGCCAGTAGTATTTACGGTCAGTAGGGTCGTTCCTTTCAATAAAGTCCTCTTCGTATTTGGCATATGCCTGGCGGCAGATCCGGATACCCTTTATCAGATTTTCCGGAAGGGCCGGTATATTTACATTCAGAACGGTATGCTTATCCAGTTTCGTTTTCAGCATATTCTCCACCACGATGCGTACATACTTGCGGGCTGCTGTAAAATCGGCTTCTATGCTGTAATCCATCAGCGAAAAACCCACGGAAGGAATGCTTTCTATGGCAGCTTCTACTGCCGCCGACATAGTACCGGAATAAATGACGTTGATGGAATGGTTAGAACCATGATTAATACCGCTAAGACAGAGATCCGGCTTACGGTGCAGTATTTTATCCACCGCCAGCTTTACACAGTCTACCGGCGTGCCCGAACACTGCCAGGCTTCCACGCCCTCCATAATGGTTATCGGGTGCAGCCGCAGGGGGTGGCCGATGGTAATGGCATGCCCCATGCCCGATTGCGGTTTGTCCGGCGCCACTACCACAATTTTACCCAGATCCTTTACAGCCGTTATCAAATTAAAAATACCCGGCGCATTGATTCCGTCATCGTTGGTTATAAGTATTACAGGTAGTTCTTTCTTTGCGCGCACTTGTTTAGCCATGCGTCAAAACTAAGCAATTACCATTTTTGCAGTATTATTTTTTGTGTTTGTTAAATAAATTAGTATTTTGCACTAAATAAGTTAGCGTATGTCTATCGCCGGAAAAAACCTCAAATATCTGCGCAAACTGCGTGGTTGGACTCAGGAAGAATTTGCCACCAGGCTTAAGATCAAGCGCTCTTTGCTGGGCGCCTATGAAGAAGAGCGGGCAGAGCCCAGAATAGAAGTACTGGAACAGGTGCGCAACCTATTTAAATTGTCGCTGGATGACCTGCTGCTGAAAGAGCTGAGCGACAATAAGGGAAATTATATGGATAAGCGGCGTGCCCAAAAGATGGCCGCTGCCAGCAATGAGATCACCCTGGTGCCGGTAAAGGCTGCTGCCGGTTACCTGGCCGGATATGCAGATCCGGAATTTATCGACGAACTCAATACGTTTACGCTGCCTATGCTGGCTCCCGGCAATTACAGGGCTTTCGAGATTATAGGAGATTCGATGCTTCCCACACCGAGCGGTTCGGTGATCGTGGGGGAAAAAGTGGAATCGCTGGAAGAAGTAAAGTCGAATAATACCTATATAGTGGTATCGAGGCAAGAGGGTATTGTTTATAAAAGAATCATGAAAAATAACCGCGCCAAAAATAAATGGACATTGATAAGCGATAATCCTTCCTATCAACCTTATAATATTGATTGTGAGGATGTTATAGAAGTATGGCAGTCCCAGATGGTATTATCGAAGGCTAATACGCAGCAGCGCTGGGATGTAGATCAACTGGCCGGCCTGGTAAGTAATTTGCAACAGCAGGTAACAACATTAAAAAAAACGATGAGGAATTAATATCTTTAGGTTGAAGTTGAGCAGTATAGGTGTAAATACTTAGCTTTGCTCGCCTTTTAACCAATGAGATACATACTGCTTGAAATACTACTGCTTTTTGCTTCGCTGGGTTCTTATGCCCAGGAAAAAGCGTTGAAAGCAACGAAGGTTACTACCCCACCGCATATCGATGGTTCGCTCGATGATATTGCCTGGAAGAATGTGGTACCTGCAGGTAATTTTATCATCAATTCTCCTTCATTCGGGCAGCCCTCTTCTTCTAAGACAGAAGTGAAGTTAGTATACGATAATACCGCCATTTATATTGCGGCCTACATGTACGATAATCCCTGGCAGATACGCTGGCAACTTAACCAGCGTGACCAGGAACAGGGAAGGGATATCGATTACTTTTCCGTTTTCCTCGATACTTATAATGATCTTCAGAATGGTTACCAGTTCCTGGTAACTGCCCGTAACGTTCAGAGTGATGCACGTATTTCTCCGGGTGTAGAAACGGTGAACGGGCAATACGGAGACCTTAACTGGGACGCCGTGTGGGATAGTAAGGTGAGTGTAAAAAGCGATGGCTGGGTGGTGGAGATGCGGATACCATATAGTTCCTTAAGATTTTCCAAGAAAGAGATCCAGGAATGGGGTATTAATTTTCAGCGGTTCACCCGGAGAAACAGCGAGATTTCGTTTTGGAGCCCCGTAGACCCTAATGAGAATGGATTTGTAAACCAGTTCGGCAAGTTGAGCGGTCTCAGTGATCTTTCTCCGCCTTTGCGATTAAGCCTGTCGCCCTATATAAGCGGGGGATTTCGCAGTACGCCCTACGGGGAAAATAATGTGGATGAAGTATTACGGAGCGGCGGCGTGGATGTGAAATACGGTATCAATGAAAGCTTTACACTCGATGCCACATTGATACCTGATTTCGGACAGGTGATTTCAGATAACCTTGTCAATAATCTAAGCCCTTATGAAGTAAGATTCCAGGAAAACCGCCCCTTTTTTACCGAAGGCACCGACCTGTTCAACAAGGCAGGCATATTCTATTCCAGGCGGGTGGGAAGGCAACCTACCGGTTATTTTCAGGTGGAGCAACTGGCAGATAATAATCCGGCACTTACCATCAAAAAGAATCCTTCCACGACAAGACTTTATAATGGCATCAAGTTCTCCGGCCGAAACAATAACAACCTGGGTATCGGGGTATTTAACGCCATCACGCAGCCTATGCGTGCCCGGTTGTACAACACGGAAAATAACAAAGACAGTTCCATCCGTACCGAACCACTTACCAATTACAACATCATCGTATTCGACCAAGCGCTGAAGAACAGATCCTCTATTACCCTGACCAATACGAACGTATTAAGAGATGGCCCGGGAAGAGATGCAAATGTTACGGCCGTAGATCTTTCTTTTTACGATAAAAATAACAAGTATGGTTTTTCCGTAAGACCCCGTTACAGTGCTATTGCCGGAGGTTCGGACGGCTTCCGTAATACTACTGAAATAGGAAAGGTAAGCGGGCGGGTACAGTTTTCCTTTATAAACGATATACAGTCGGATAAATACGATCCTAACGACCTGGGTTATCTCGATGCGCCTAACAAAGTATATAATGTAGCTGAGGTGAGTTATAATATCGTGCAAAGAGTGCGCTCCCTGCTCAACCAGCGTTATACATTGGGCATTGAGCATACCAGTTTATATAAACCTTACAGTTACCAGCAACTGATGTTCAGGGGAGGCTCTTCCTGGCTGTTCAGTAATTTCTGGAACGTTGCGGTAAACCTGGAAACCACCCCGGTATGGTACAACGATTATTTTGAATTGCAAACCCCCGGCAAACAATTAAAAAAAGCGCCTTATTATTATATCAGCACAGATGGTAATACCGATAACCGCAAAAGGTTACTTGGTACCTGGGATCTTAGCTTTGCGGAGGGTCCGCTTAGAAACGATCCCTATTACCGGATATACCTTTCCGCCCGCTATCGTTTTGGGGATCACTTTTCGCTGGAGGCCGCTTACGAGCGGGAGTATGATAATGGCCAGTTCGGTTATGCTTTCATCAGAGACCCCAATGGCGACCCTATACTGGCCAGAAGAAAATATGCCCAGGTTAGTACGGTCATCAGCGGAGTGTACAATTTTACCCCTCGTATGAACCTAAGCTTCCGCAGCCGCCACTACTGGAACAGGTTGTTGAATACCAATTTTTATGACGTTAAAAACGATGGGTACTGGACGGAAAGAACGTTTCTGCCTGGTAACAATGTAAACTATAATGCCTATAACCTGGATGTTTTCTATACATGGGATTTCAGGCCGGGCAGCCGGGTGATTATCGGATATAAAAACTGGCTAAGCCCCAGTTATGATCTGGATGGTTCCCGCTATTCCAGCTATCTAAAAAACCTGGGCGGCATGATTACCGAGCTGAATCATGGCAACGAATTTACCGTACGTTTCATCTATTACCTCGACTACCAGGAACTCAAAAAACGCCGGCGCCGGTAACTGTTTATTATTGCAATCTTACCACCTGGTTTTCCACAATAGCAAATACCTGGTCGCCGGGCTGGGACCGGATACTTGATAAGCCGGTAAATAGACTGAACGCTGGCAGTACCGCTTGTTTTTCGCCAAAATAAAAACAGGGAAAACGAAGCGACTGTTTGCCCGCACCCTTTACGATAACACCGGGATGCAGGTGCCCGGAAAAGCAATAAAGGCTGGAAGCCTGGCAATTTACTGCTTCTTCCGGGTCGTGGATAAAACTGAATCCTTCGATCACGAGTTCGTTTTTTATGGTTTGGATGGAAGCCTCTTCATACCACTCATTTTTCAGTATATCATGATTGCCTTTAACCAGTTGTATATTCAGCGACGCGTGATCCTGCCGCCATTTCTTAAACAGCAACAGTTCACTGTTCATCCTGCTATGAAAAAGATCTCCCACCACTACCAGTGTAGAGGGCTGAAAATGCTGTACCTGGTGAAAAAGCCGCTGCAGGTCTTCCCTGTATACGTGCTGCGGCATAGCGATACCTGCTTTGCGGAAATGCCCTGTTTTACCAAAATGAAGATCTGAAACGATCAGGACTCTCTGTTGTTCCCAAAAAATGACCCTTTCTGCAGAAAGCCAGAAAGTTTGCCGATGTACCATGTGCTGAAGCGGTGCCTGCATCTGCAAATTTATCTTTTATCAAGTTGCATCTGCATTCTTTTTACCCGGTCTTCCAGTTTCTCGGAAGACATATTTTCCCGTATGCTGTCCACTTTTATAGGAAAACAAAACGGAGTAAGTCGCCTGGGGAAATTAATAACGATCCTGCTCTGAACGATGCGCTGAAGCATATTGCGAAGCCGCACTTCTTCCATCTGCTGTTCCATCACTTCATTGTAAGCCTGCCGCATCAATAAATTATTGGGCTCATATTCACTGAATACTTTAAAGATAAGCGATGCAGATGACTGAAGATGCCTTGCCTTCTTTTGCTCTCCCGGCATCCCCTGGAAAATAAGACCACCTATTACGGCAATGTCCCTGAACTTGCGCTTAGCCATTTCTCCTGCATTTACGCTCCGCTGTATATCCTGCAAAAGGTTCTCGTCGGAAAAGAGTTCATATACATTACTGTCATCTACCGGTATCGGCTGATCGCTCAGCAGCTCAAAGCCATAGTCGTTCATGGCGAAAGAAAACGTAATAGGGGTAATGCGGCTGATCCTGAATGCGAGCAAGGCAGCCATAGCTTCGTGTACCAGGCGGCCTTCAAAGGGGTAAACAAAAAGATGAAAACCATCCCGGGTCTCTATCTGTTCTATCAGCAATTCGTCCGATCGGGGAATATGCGAGAGTTCCTCCTGCAACATAAACAGCGGCGCCAGCTGCTCCAGCTCTATGTCGTACGAATGTGGCTTCACAGGATCAGCAGTCACCATTTCGCAGGCTTCATTCAATTTTCCCCTTAGCATATAACCCAGGTTGGCGGAAAGAGGCATACGGCCTCCGTTCCAGCTAGGTACGATGGATTTTTTGGAATTCGATTTCCGTACCAGCACCGTCATGTCTTTGATAACGACAAATTCCAGGTTTCTTCCAGCCAGGGTAAATACGTCTCCGGGGTTCAGCTTTGAGATAAAAAATTCTTCAATCACGCCTATATATCCTCCGCTGAAAAATTTCACCTTAAGCATAGCATCGCTGACAATGGTGCCTATATGCATGCGATGCCGCATTGCTATGCGGCGGCCCGTGATTTTATAGAGACCATCTATGATCTCCACTTTTTTATATTCATCGTACTGCTGCAGGGCAGCACCACCTGAACTTATAAAATAAAGCAGTTCGCCGAATTCTTCTTTTGTAATATCCTGGTAGCAATAACTTGTTCTCAGTTCTTCATAAATTATTTCGGGATAAAAGCCATCAGATACGGCCAGGGTACACAGGTATTGCACCAGCACATCGAAACACAACATCATTGGTACCCGGCTTTCTATGATGCCTCCTTCGATAGCGGCTTTCAAGGCCGCGGCTTCCACCAGTTCCAGCGAGTGCGTGGGGAGAAACCATATCCTGCTGGTGGCATCCGGCTGGTGACCGCTTCTTCCGGCCCGTTGAAGAAAGCGGGCCACTCCCTTCGGTGAGCCTACCTGAATCACTGTTTCAACCGGTCGAAAGTCGACCCCCAGGTCGAGACTTGCCGTACATACTACTGCTTTTAAACGGCCTGTATGCAGGGAGTCCTCCACCCATAGCCGGAGAGCCTGCTCTATGCTTCCGTGATGCAGGGCAATGGCACCCGACAGCTCGGGGCATTCGTCCAGCAAAGCCTGATACCAGCGTTCGCTCATTCCCCGGGTATTAATGAAGATGAGCGTGGTGGTGCTTTGCATAATGATTGGGATCACTTTTGAAACGAGTGATATACCCAAGTGCCCTGCCCAGGGGTATTTCTCTATTTCGTCCGGAAAAATGGAAGATACTTCGATCTTCTTTCGTATGTCTGCCCGCACGGTAAATGCTTCCGCGTTATCCACGCCTGTAAGTACTTCTTTTGCCTGTTCGAGGTTACCGATAGTGGCACTGATGCCGATGATCGAGCAGGGTTGATTTTGTTTGACTCCTTTGATCCGCGTGAGTGCCAGCTCCACCTGCACCCCCCTTTTACTGCCCAGCAGTTCGTGCCATTCATCTACTGCCACTATTTTAAGTGTTTCAAAAAGGGCTGCATATCCTTTTTGCGCCAGCAGCAGATGCAGGCTTTCGGGGGTTATAATCAGTATCTCCGGCATCTGCCGTTTTTGTTTCTGCCTTTCACCGGTGGAAGTATCGCCGTTCCGTATACCGATCTTCCAGCTCATGCCCAGGTCGGTGATCACTTCTTCCATAGCCCTGCCGATATCTTTGGCCAGCGCACGCAACGGCGTGATCCAGAGCAGGCGGAGACCGTTTTTTTGTTTTGTCTTATAGTCTTGCGGATGACGATTGATAAAATCGATGAGCGAACCCAGGAAAACGGAGTAGGTCTTACCACATCCCGTAGGTGCATTTACCAGTCCGGAACGCCCGTTAATAATATGTTCCCATGATTGTTCCTGGAAAAGAAAGGGTTGCCTGTTCTTTGACGTTAACCATCCTGCAATAACCTCGTATCCTTTAGTGTTCTTCAGCTTCATTCTGATTGCCCATACGTTTTCAATAAGTTCTTCAGATCCTCCAGCGTGTTGATGTCTTCCACGGTTTTATCCTGTCTCCACCTGCTCATGCGGGGAAATCTTAATGCCACGCCCGATTTATGCCTGTTAGAAGCAGCGATGCCTTCAAAAGCTATTTCAAAAACCAGCTCCGGTTTTACGGTTCTTACCGGCCCGAATTTTTCAATCGAATTGCGTTTAACGAAAGCATCTACCTGTGCAAACTCTTTATCCGTTAATCCTGAATATGCTTTCGTAAACGACACGAGTTTATCCCCGTCCTTTACCGCAAAAGTATAATCCGTATAAAGATTGCTGCGCCTTCCGGTTCCTTTCTGCGCATAGATCATCACTGCATCTATTATAAGCGGATCGATCTTCCATTTCCACCAGTCACCCCTTTTTCTTCCTACCTGGTAAGGAGATGATTTTCTTTTAAGCATCAGTCCTTCGCTGTTATTGCCCCTGGCCATCAGCCTTATTTCCGCCAGCTGCTGCCAGGAATGAAATTCGATAACGGGAGAGAGCATGATCTGGGGAAGATTAATATCGGCAATAATAGCGGTGAGCAAATGACGCCGTTCCTGCATAGAAAGGTGCCGGATATCGTTGCCATCCAATTCCAGCAGATCATAGGCGTAAATACCGGCGGGTGCTTCATCCAGTTGTTTGCGTGTAATATTCTTTCTTCCTATACGGGTTTGCAACACATTAAAGTTAAGCACTTCACCATTTTTAATGGGAAGAATTTCACCGTCTATCACCGTACCGGCCGGAAGCTTCTCTGCCAGTATTTTATACTCCGGGAATTTATCGGTGATAAGATCTTCCCCGCGGCTCCATACGAATAAAAGGCCGCTGCGTTGAATGATCTGTCCGCGTATGCCATCCCATTTCCATTCGGCCTGCCATTCGTCCGGCTCTCCGAGTAAGGCTGCATCCTGTTCGAGCGCATAAGCTAGATAAAAAGGATAGGGTTTGGACTTGTCCGTAAGTGCTGCTTCTTCGCTTAAGAGCTCTTCAAAACTGGTAGAGGATGGATCCCAGTTGCCGCTGATGCGGTGCGCTATGATATTGGTTTCGAGATTCACCGTTCTGGCAAGCGCTTTTACCATCATACTTTGAGAAACGCCTACGCGGAAGGTGCTGGACAATAATTTATTAAAAACGAAACGTTCTTTTGCATCCAGTTCCAGCCACGACTTAACAATAAAATCCTTTTTAGCGGCATCATCCGATTTTGCCAGTTCCTGGAACTTTTCAATGTACCAGGATAACGACCGGGGTTCTTTGTTGGGAACGGTCAGTTCGTCGGGTATCAGCAAAGCGATGGTTTCCGAAAGATCCCCCACGGTATGATAACTCTCTTCGAACAGCCATAGTGGAAGACTTATCAGGTCTGCGCACCATTCCTGTAATTTGCTTCCGCTGATGGTTCTTCTTGGTCGCCTGCCGCTGAACAGGGCTATCATCCATACTTTATCACCAGCGTCTGCATTACCAAAATACCTGACGAGTGCGTCCAGTTTATCGTTTGTTTTGGTATACGTACCCAGCTCATATACCAGGTCGGCAAATAAGCGGATACCGCCTTTTTTAATGGTTGGCGCTATAACTGTAATTTCTTTCTTATTCATCTGTTGTCACTTGATCCGCTACATCATTGGTTAATTCTTCTGTACTGTCATCTTCATCATTGCCATACTCTGTTTTTACCTCTCCTGCCTCTATCCCTGATTCGGTAAGATACCTGCTGAATACCGACTGAAAGCCGTGCGTAACGAACACTTTTTCCGCGCCGGTAGCTTTTACCGCCTGTAGCAGCCCCTTCCAGTCCGCATGGTCGCTCAAAGCAAAACCGGCATCCGCATTTCGCCGCCGCTGGTTGCCTCTTACCTGCATCCAGCCGCTGCATACGCCTACGCTATAGGGAGCGAACCTGCGCATCCAGGGAGTGCCGTCGGCAGACGGAGGCGCGATAATGACACCCGCTTTATAGAGCTCTTTCGGCAGTTCAGGACTCACCCTGGTAATGGCTGGCAGCGAGCCTTCGGGCAATACCTTTGCGTTCAGCAGTGCTTCCTGGGTATTCCAAATAGCGCCATGGGCAAAGATAGTGTCACTTACTTCTCTTACTGCCTGCAGTACGCGCTGGGCTTTACCAAGTGAATAAGCGATCAGTACGGAAGCTTTCCCCTGGTGCCGGTTGGCAAGTATCCATTCCTGGATGTCTTTGAATATCGCGGGCTGTGGTTTCCAGTTATAGATAGGAAGTCCAAACGTAGATTCCGTTATGAACGTATGGCACTTTACCGGTTCAAAACTGCCGCTGATACCATCGTCTTCCACTTTATAATCTCCGCTCACCACCCATACTTCTCCCTTATATTCTACCCGTATCTGCGAAGAGCCGATGATATGACCTGCCGGGTGTAATGATACACTTACCCCGTTAAAGCGGATGGGTTGATTCCACCCCGTGCTTTCATATTGATTATTGCCCAGTCTTAATTGTAAAATGGGTTTGGTATCATGATGGCAGAGGTAGTATTTACTGCCCCAACGGGCATGGTCGCTATGCGCATGGGTTATAATGGCCCGGTCCACAGGCCTCCAGGGATCTATGTAAAAGTCACCGGCCCTGCAGTAAAGTCCTTTGTCTGTAAATTCAATAAGAGGCATGTATAAAGGTAGATAGAAAACTGTGCCACGCGGCTGTTATATGGCGACAAATTGTGTTTCTATTTCAATCGATGCAGAAAAATACAGGATTAGTTCTTTTTTAGTAAAATAAGATGATTATTATTAATACACCCCTTTAATTTCCCCGTTCACCTTTTTGATAAAATATAGCTTTTTATTCTCAAAATAGTCGATCCGCTGACTGGGTCCGTTGAGGAATACGGGCTGTATGTCGAAATCGGTAAACGCTTTATATTTTTTTTCACCCAGGGCAGAACCCAGGTTGGACCCATGCTCCGCCAGCAGTTTCCCGAAATGGAAGATACATTCATAACCTCTGAACACCATGTCGCTGGGGCGGGAATAAAAAACGGTAGCAAAATGATTGGTGATGCTTTTGCTGATGGTATCTGTCTTGGCACTGTAAAAAGGCGTGCTGTAAAGTACTTCCAGGCCTGCATACTCTTTCTTTTCAAAAGGTATATTATCCCAGGTAGGCATACCTATCAGTTTCGAAGGATATACTTTACTAAGGTAGGCCAGTTGCTGGGAAAGATTTTTCGCAAAGCCTTCATCAAGACTGGCCCCCAGGCATACGGTGAGTTCCGTAGAATCCAGGTAAGTCATTAATTGTTGCGCAGTGAAGTTATTATTTAAAGTAATGAATTTAATTTTAAGCGGGATGGTGGATGTGCTCCTGGCAATATCGTTGAAATAAGTTTTCAAGGTGTTTTCCTGGGTGCCGTTTTTCTGAAACGCGATGATAGGAGCGGTTGCATGGTTCTTTTGTAAAAAGCGGTAAATGCCCTGGCAATGCGCCCTTAACGTGGAGTTGAGAATTACCATTTGTGTGTTGCCGGTAACGCCGCCGTCGTTCGGCAGGTTCGCGTTAATGAATGGTATATTTTTCGCGGACGCGATATCTGCAAAGGAGCGTATTTCATTATAGGAAGAAACGTGCGCTATTATCAGTTGCGTGCCTGCGAATGCGGTATCTGACGTGATCTGCTCAAGACTTTTAACGGAACGGGTATCGTATACGTTTACTTCCAGCGGCACGCCGGCTCTTTCGAGCGAGTCCAAAGCCAGTTGGGCACCTTCGTAAAATTCAAGGCCGGGACTTAAGAACCTGGGAAAAAATTTACCGTAATTATATTCGGAAGAGCCGCCAGCAAAAGCCGAATCCAGGTAAAGCGGTGCAAACAGGGCAATTTTATGACGCTGACGCATTTCCGCCTGCTGTGCGAAAGAAACGAAAACAACCACCATTAAACAATAAAAAGCGGCGATCATTTTTTTCATCATGCTAATACTGTTTTCCATTAACAAAGTTTATTCCCATTCAATGGTAGCAGGCGGCTTACTGCTGATATCATACACCACCCTGTTAATGCCTCTTACGTTATTGATGATCTCGTTGGAAATATTGGCCAGGAATTCATAAGGAAGGTGTGCCCAGTCGGCCGTCATTCCATCCACGGAAGTTACGGCTCTTAGGGCAACGGTAAATTCGTATGTTCTTTCATCTCCCATAACACCCACGCTTTTTACCGGTAGCAAGATGGCACCCGCCTGCCAGATGGTTGCGTACAGGTTATTGTCTTTCAATGCCTTTATATAGATATGGTCCGCCTGCTGCAGGAGCTCCGCTTTTTCGGCGGTCACTTCTCCCAATATACGGATAGCAAGTCCCGGCCCCGGGAAAGGGTGACGTGCAAGCATATCTGCCGGTATACCCAGTTCGGTTCCTACGCGGCGTACTTCGTCTTTAAAAAGAAAACGCAGCGGTTCTACCAGTTCCATTTTCATGGTGGCCGGAAGTCCACCTACATTATGATGCGATTTAATAGTAACGGAAGGTCCGTGAACGGATACGCTTTCTATTACGTCGGGGTAAATGGTACCCTGACCCAGCAGTCCGACACCCTCTACTTTAGAGGCTTCGTCCTGGAATACGTCGATAAACAATTTACCGATTACCTTCCGCTTTTCCTCCGGGTCCGTTTTGCCTGCCAGTCCCTCGTAGAACATGGCTTTGGCATCCACTCCTTTTACATTCAGGCCAATATCGTTATATGTTTCCAGTACCTGTTCAAACTCGTTTTTTCTCAGTACCCCGTTGTCGACGAATATGCCGAACAGGTTTTTGCCGATGGCGCGGTGTATAAGTGTAGCCGCTACGGTGGAATCGACCCCGCCGCTAAGAGCCATAATCACTTTGCGGTCACCGATCTGTTTTTTGAGCGCGTCTACGGTATCCGTTATAAAGTGTGCGGGTGTCCATTCCTGGCGGCAGCCGCAGATATTCACCAGGAAATTCCTTAGTATTTTTTTGCCTTCAACCGAATGGTATACTTCCGGGTGAAACTGGATGCCGTACAGTGGGTGAGCATCCGTAAGATTGCTTTTAAAAGCCGCTACCGGTATACTTTCCGTTGTGGCCAGCAGGTGAAAACCATCCGGAAGATCTTTAATGGTATCGCTATGACTCATCCATACCTGGGAAGGAGTAAGAATATTTTCCATCAGCAGGTCCTCCGAGGGTTTTATCTGCAACAGTGCCCGGCCATATTCTCTTTTATCGCTTTTATCTACCCGGCCGCCGTATAACTTGGCTGCGAGCTGGGCACCGTAGCAAATGCCCAATACCGGCACTTTTTTGGAGAAGGCCAGTACATCCACTACCGGTGCATTGGGTTCATTAACGGAAAACGGAGAACCGGAAAGAATAATACCTTTTAACCCAGGTTCAAATTCGAAGGACTTTTGAAAAGGGATGATTTCGCAGAAAACATTGGCCTCCCTTACGGCCCTGGCGATCAGTTGTGTATATTGGGAACCAAAATCGAGTATAAGAATTTTTTCCATCGTGGGGGCGAAGTTAAGAAAGTTTAAGAAGGTGGCAACTTTGGGAAATACCTGCCCTATATAAAATGCCGGTTCTTACATTCTTAAAATACTCTTAAGACAGAAAATAATTACTCAGTTCAAATAAAAAGTAAGTCTACAGATTATTAAAAGCCGGGATCGTCGGATATCTTTTTGTATACATATTCAGTTCCATCAAAAAACGAAGTTCTGTATCCCTCAATAATAGTTTCGTTGTTTGTTTTTACAGTAGACTTATTGCTGTTGTTGTCAAAGTAAACAATATTGAATATTTGATATAGTAAGGGCCTTACTATGGGGTCACCAACGGCTATGGAGTCCTCTTTAAGTTGATATGTACCACTTTTAATCAAAACTCCGTTTTCGTATTTTCTATACATGTTTTTAGAGAACATATAAAGATTACCGGAACCAGGAACAGCCTTTTTCGGGGGTTGGAACCCGCCATATTGTTCTGTCAATTCCCAGGTACCCTTAAGTGATTCGGAGGAGTCTCCGCCCTTTTTACAGCCATTGATTAAAGAAAAGCCAAGGACAAGGCAAAGGATTAGATGTATTTTTCTCATTGTAGTTAATTGTTTATAATATTGACATCCACCAATGTTAAACCGTTGCACGCAGAGAATCCTTAAGAGCTGCGCGAATTTTCTATCTTTATAATATGCTTATTTCCCGTTCTTTTAAAAAGCGGATACTCACGATTATCGGAATTGCTGCTTTTTTCCTGCTGCTGCACCTGGCTTTTCCCTTTTCTGCCAAAGTGGAATACTCCACCATTATTACAGATAACAAGGGAGAGGTAATACACGCTTATCTTACCCGGGACGAAAAGTGGAGGATGAAAACAACACTTCCGGAAATCTCCCCCTTGCTAAAAAAGACTATTATTGAAAAAGAGGACCGTTATTTTTATTATCATCCAGGGGTAAACCCATTGGCCATCTTGCGCTCTGCCGCAAAAAATATCTTCCGTTTAAAAAGAACATCAGGCGCCTCCACTATAACCATGCAGGTGGCGCGCATGCTCGAACCTAAACAGCGCACCTATTTAAACAAACTAATAGAGATAGGCAGGGCTTTTCAGCTGGAAGCAGGTTATTCCAAAGACGAGATCCTGCAGTTATATCTGAACCTGGTACCTTACGGGGGCAATATAGAAGGAGTGAAATCGGCATCGGTACTTTATCTTAAAAAAGCACCGGATCATTTATCCCTTGCGGAGATTACTGCTTTGTCAATTATTCCGAACCGGCCATCTTCGCTGGTACCTGGCAAATACAACGACCGGATACTAACCGAACGGAATAAATGGCTGAAAAAATTTGCAGAGGAAAAAGTATTTACCCAGAAGGAGATAGCAGATGCCCTGGAAGAACCCTTTGTAGCTCAGCGCATGGCGGCCCCGTCGCTTGCACCGCATTTAAGCTACCGGCTGAAGGCGGGTGGCGGCGATATTATACGTACGCATCTGCAAATGAATACCCAACTAAAAATGGAAAAACTGGTGGCCGATTACAGCCGGGAGTTCACGCTTAAGAACATACGAAATGCAGCGTTGATAGTGATAGATAACGATACCCGGCAGGTAATTACTTATATCGGTTCCGCCGATTTTAAAGACACGCTCGACGGAGGGCAGGTAAATGGCGCTGCCGCCGTTCGCCAGCCGGGCAGTACGCTGAAACCGTTGCTATATGGTTTGTGCATCGACCAAGGCCTGATGACGCCCAGGATGGTGATTACCGATGCGGCCGTCAACTATAACGGGTACGCGCCTGAAAATTACGATAAGCAGTTTAACGGGTATGTAACCATGGAGTATGCGCTGGAGCATTCTCTCAATATACCGGCCGTAAAAAGCCTGCGGATGCTGGGGAAAGACAGGATGGTTCAGTGTCTTTCCCAATGCCACTTTAATCAGATCAGAAAGGATCAGCGTAAGCTGGGGCTCTCGCTCATACTGGGTGGCTGCGGCGCCACGCTGGAGGAGCTGACCGGCCTTTACACCGTCTTTGCGCATGAAGGAATGTATATGGCTCCTTCATATACCCGAGCGGATAAAAACGATAAGCCATCCCGGATCATGAGCCGCGCAGCAGCATTTATGATTAACGAGACGCTCTCGAAAGTAAACCGTCCCGATTTCCCCCTTAACTGGCAGAGCACGGAAAAAATGCCCAGGATTGCCTGGAAGACCGGTACTTCTTACGGGCGCAGGGATGCCTGGAGTATCGGGTATAACAAACGCTATACGGTAGGCGTATGGGTGGGGAACTTTTCAGGAGCCGGGGTGCCGGAACTAAGCGGAGCGAATGTAGCAACGCCTTTACTGTTCCGCGTATTCAATACGCTTGATTACGACAGCGACGAGGAGTGGTTCCGGCAGCCGCAGGATTGTGCAATGAGGATGGTATGTTCAGAAACGGGCTTAATACCAGGCGATCATTGTAATAGTATAGTGATGGATCATTTTATACCGCTGGTATCCTCTTCCAAAACATGCGACAATATACAGGAAGTGATGCTGTCGGCCGATGAAAAAATAGCTTACTGCAAAACCTGTATGCCGGAAAACGGGTATAAGAAAAAGCAGTTCAGAACGGTGCCTCCTGAAATGCAATTGTATTACGAAGAAAATGGGATCGCTTACCTGAAAATACCGCCCCATAATCCAGCCTGCGAAAAGATATTTAAAGAAGGCAAACCCGTGATCACTTTCCCTGCTTCGGGAGCTGAATATTTTATCAATAAAAAGTCACCCGAACCCTTGCAGCTTGCCTGCAATACAGGCAATGATGTAAGCCGGGTTTACTGGTATATCAACGACCGGTTTTTCAAATCGGCCAATGCACGTTCCAGGCAGTTCTTTATACCGGACGAAGGGCCTGTAAAGATCTCCTGCACGGATGATAAAGGCCGTAACAGGGATATCTGGATACGGGTAAAATATGTTAATTTATAATTAAAAGCACATTGTTTTTATAGCTGTAATAATTTCTTTGTACATTAACATCCTATTACAAACTTATATGAACAAAGCCTTTGCCGCCCGCCCCGCAGCCCGCCCCCTACCATCTTATTACAAACTGATTATCGCATTATTCATCATGGTATTGACCGTGTCCTGTAACCGTAATGCAGTGGTGCTGGATTATACCAACGCAAAAGATGAAGTACCCCAACTCGGCAACCTTACTTTCCGTTTCAGCAAGGCATTAGTAAACGATTCACTGCTTAATAAATGGGATTCTACAGCGTATATAAGTTTTGAGCCGAAGATAGCCGGTAGGTTTCGTTGGGAACATGCCGACGAACTGGTATTTTCACCCTCCGCGCCGCTATCGCCTGCCACTTCTTTCAATGCTTTATTGAATAACGATATTCTCACCTACTCCGCTTTTAATAAAATAGAAAAAGGGGAAAATATTCGCTTTCGCACACCCGATCTTTCCCTGGAAAATACCAATACACTTTGGGTATTGCAGGATGAAAATACCAGGGTAGCCGTACCCCAGGTAGACCTTTACTTTAATTACCCCGTTGATCCATCGGTTATAAAAGATAAGCTGGTAATTACCGCCGATGGCAAGCCTACCGATTTTAATATGCAGACCCTATCTCCAAATAAAATCATTTCGGTAAGACTGATGAACGTAAAAGCCGAAGACAAGGATTACGCTATTAAGATAACGCTCGAAAAGGGCGTGCTTCCTCAGGGTGGCATAAACGGTACACCGGAACCCATCCAGTTTTCAGCTTCCATTCCCTCGCCTTTTGTATTGACCATTAACGATGTTCAGACGGAGCATGATGGCAGTACAGGATTGATCCAGGTAAAAACCAGTCAGCAGGTAGTGCCCGAAAACATCCTGGATTATCTAAAAACCGAACCTGCGGTGAAGTTTTCTGCGGAAGTTACGGAAGATGGATTTATGATCAGCAGTGAGCAGTTTGATATGGAAAAGACCTATTCAATTTCTATACTTAAGGGATTACGGGGAAAAATAGGGGGTGTGTTAAGGGAAGATCGTAATGAGGCAATCGCTTTTGGCAAACTGGAACCGTCTATTAAATTCGGCAACAGCAAAGCTGTTTATTTATCCGGACAGGGTAATAAGAATATAGAAGTAAAAGTGACCAATGTCCCTAAAATGAAAGTGACTATCTCGAAGATATACGAGAATAACCTGCTGGCTGCCCAGCGTTATGGGTACTATCCGAAAAATACCGACCAGTACAGAGAATATGAAGACTACGGCAATGGTTCGGTTGACATGGCACTGGGAGATATCGTATACGAGCAGGAAATCGATACCCGTAGTTTACCCAAATATGGCGGCAGCCGGCTCTTCAATTTTGCTATAGCAGACAGGCTTCCCGAGTTCAAAGGCATTTACCATATTATGATACGCTCGGCGGATGATTATTGGGTAAACGACAGCCGCTTTATTTCCTTATCAGACATTGGCCTGATAGCAAAAGAAGGAAAGGAAAAACTATTCGTATTTGCCAACTCCATACAAACGGCCGCCCCGGTAGATGGAGTGAGCATTATTGCCTATGGTCAGAACAACCAGGTGTTGGGAACGGCCACCACCAACGCGGAAGGAGTGGCCGAGATCGCTTACACCCGTAAGGAGTTCTCAGGCTTCCGGCCTGCTATGGTGATAGCCAAAACGGCATCCGATTTTAACTACCTGCCATTTAATACAACCGGTGTAAACACGTCCCGTTTTGAAGTGGGGGGCAGGCGTAGTAATAAAACCGGACTGGATGCATTCATCTACGCCGAAAGGGATATTTACCGGCCGGGAGAAAAGGTGAACTTTTCCGTGATCCTCAGAAACCCCTTTTGGAAGTCGCCCGGCGATATTCCGCTAAAACTTAAATTCCTTTTACCGAACGGAAAAGAATTAAAAACCTTCCGTAAAAACCTGAATGAACAGGGCTCCATGGAAGGAAGCGTGGACATTTCATCTGCTGGTATTACGGGCAGTTATTTACTGGAAGTGTATACTTCCAACGACATTCTTCTTGCCACTAAATCGTTTATGATTGAGGAGTTTGTACCGGACCGGATAAAAGTGACCGCCCTGCTCGACAAGTCTTCCCTTCAGCCGGGCGGGATTACTACTCTTAAAATAAATGCGGTTAATTTTTTTGGTCCGCCAGCTGCGGGACGTAATTATGAAACGGAGATACAACTGAAACAGAAATATTTCAGCGTAAAAAAATACGGCCGGTATGATTTTAGCCTGGCCAATCAAAGCAGTTTCTTCGATAAAATAGTGAAAGAAGGTAAGACGGATGAAAGCGGTAATGCCAGCGAACCTTATCAGGTGCCAGAGACGTATAAAAACATCGGCATACTGCAGGCCACTTTTTATGCTACGGTGTTCGATGAAACCGGAAGGCCGGTAAGCCGCAGTGCAAACGCTGATATCTATACCCAAAACATGTTTGCCGGTATCGGTAATGATGGATATGGTTATTACCCCCTGAACCAGGTTATAAAATTTCCATTAATTGCCGTCGATAAAAATGAAGCACTGGTAAACGGTGCGCGGCTGGATGTAAAAGTGGTGAAGCATGAATACAGAACGGTAATATCCAAAAACGGTGACTATTTCCGGTACCAGTCGCAGAAAGAAGACAAACTGGTAAGTACTGCAACCGTAACCATCAATGGTGAAAATACGTCCTACCCATTCGTTCCCCGTTCTCCGGGTGAATACGAGTTAAGAGTAGCTCTTCCCGGGTCAAATAGTTATGTCAGCAGTTCATTTTACAGCTATGGTTCCTGGGGTGGCGACAATAATTCGTTTGAAGTAGATAACGAAGGGAATATAGATATTGAACTTGATAAGAAAACCTACCTGGCGGGCGAAACGGTGAAAGCACTGTTTAAAACACCTTTCAGCGGAAGAATGCTGGTGACGATGGAGAATGGAAACCTCATCTCTCACCAGTATGTAAACGTGGAAAAACGATCTGCAACGCTCGACCTTCCGCTCAACGCCGAACACCTTCCCAATGTATTTATCACGGCTACTTTGATTAAACCGCATGACGTATCGGATATTCCGTTAACTGTTGCACGTGGATTCCAGAATGTACGGGTAGAAGAGGCGAAAAGAAAACTGGCAGTAGAAATAATCGCGCAGAAAGCGGTTCGTTCTCGCACGCGCCAGAAAGTAAGGGTAAAGGCGGAATCCGGAAGTTTTGTAACCCTGGCAGCAGTAGACAATGGTGTCTTACAGGTGTCCGGCTTCCAGACACCCGATCCATATAATTATTTTTATGCTACCAGGGCACTGGAAGTAAACGCGTATGATCTGTATCCTTTATTATTTCCGGAGTTGAGAGCGACATTGAGCAGTACGGGAGGAGACGGTGAACTTTCCATGGAGAAACGTACCAACCCGATGCAGAACAAACGCATTAAAATAGTTTCTTACTGGAGCGGAATCTCCAAAACAAATGGAAGCGGGGATGCGGAATTTGAATTCGATATACCGCAGTTCAGCGGCGAAGTGCGACTGATGGCAGTAGCATATAAGGACGAACGTTTCGGTTCTGCGGAAGCTGCCATTAAGGTAGCTGACCCCGTAGTGTTAAGCAGCGCGCTGCCGCGCTTTTTAAGTCCGAACGATACGGCAGCGGTGCCTGTAACCATCACCAATACCACCGGTAAAGCAACTACCGGAACGGCTGTTATTAAAACGGAAGGCCCGGTGCAGGTTGTTGGTGGCAGCAGCCAGACAGTGAACCTTGCTGCCAACAGCGAGAGCAGGGCTGTATTCCGTGTGGTAGCGTCTTCCACCATCGGGAGCGGTAAGGTGAGCATCCAGGTTAGTACCCCGGGCGAAAAATTTTCAGAAGAAACGGAGATCACTGTACGCCCCGCCTCCACCCTTCAAAAAATGACGGGCAGCGGTTCTATTTCCGGGGGAAGTAGTGCCAAGATCAGTATCGGGACCGCCGACTTTATGCCGGGCAGTTCTAACTACCGGCTGGTGGTAAGTCGCTCCCCCGCGCTCGAGCTGGGCAGCCAGTTAAGTTACCTTGTACAATACCCTTATGGATGCACGGAGCAAACGATATCGGCGGCGTTTCCACAATTGTATTATGGAGATCTTGCCGATCTTTTTCAGGCCGGGAAAGCGGCAAAAACCAATGCGGTCGGCAATATCCAGGAAGCTATCCGTAAAATAAAAATGAGGCAACTGTATACGGGTGCTTTAATGTTATGGGACAATGAAGGAACTGAAAACTGGTGGTCTACCATATATGCCGCACACTTTCTGCTGGAAGCGCAAAAAGCAGGCTACGAGGTAGATAAATCGCTCGTAGACCCCATGCTTGTTTATATCAATAACCGGCTGCGAAACAGGGAAACCATCAATTATTACTATAATCGTAATCAGCAAAAAAAGATAGCTCCCAAAGAAGTAGCGTATAGTCTTTATGTACTGGCACTTGCTAACCGGGCTAACATCAGCGTGATGAACTATTACAAAGCGAATACGGCACTGCTAAGCCTGGATGCCCGTTACCTTTTGTCCGCAACATACGCACTAGCCGGAGACAAACAGAAATTCAGGGAACTGCTGCCCGGCTCATTTACGGGGGAGGAATCGGTGGCCCAGACGGGCGGTAGTTTTTATTCTGATATAAGAGATGAAGCCATTGCATTAAACGTACTGGCCGACGTAGATCCTTCCAATGCGCAGGTGCCGGTTATGGCAGGGCATATAGTGGCCAAACTTAAACAGCGAAGCTGGTATAGTACCCAGGAAAGTGCCTTCAGCTTCCTGGCTTTGGGTAAGCTCGCAAGGGCCGCTGCCCGGTCGACAGTTACCGGGGAGGTAAGAGCAAATGGAAAATTAATAGGTCAGACCGGCACGGAAGCCATACGATTCAATGACGCGCAGTTAGGTGCCCCTGTCGTCGATATTGTTACCAAAGGAGCGGGCCGTTTATATTACTGGTGGCAAAGTGAAGGCATCAGTATGAGTGGCAGCTATAAAGAAGAAGATAGTTATATCAAAGTGCGCAGGAAGTTCTTCGACAGGTATGGCAGGCAAATAACGGGAAATACCTTTAAGCAAAATGAACTGGTGGTAGTGCAGATAACCGTTGATAAGTCGTACTCCGGGTCTATCGACAATGTGGTAATAACAGATCTTTTACC
>JANNOM010000081.1:0-2065 GCA_031399065.1 Chitinophagaceae bacterium | reverse complement strand
GCCTTCATCAAAGAAAATCCCGAACGCTTTATTCAATGTGGCATTTCGGAAGCAAATATGATTGGCGTAGCTGCCGGACTTGCCATTGCCGGAAAAATTCCTTTCGCTACGTCTTTCGCTAATTTTGCTACGGGTCGGGTGTATGACCAAATCCGTCAATCAGTGGCGTATTCCAACAAAAATGTGAAAATCTGTGCTTCTCACGCCGGACTTACGCTCGGGTAAGACGGGGCAACACACCAGAATCTGGAAGATATAGGCATTATGAAAATGCTGCCCAACATGACCGTTATCAATACCTGTGATTTCAACCAGACCAAAGCTGCCACCATAGCCATTGCCAAACACGAAGGTGCGGTGTATCTGCGGTTTGGTCGTCCGGTGGTACCTGTTTTTACACCTCCCGACCAGTCTTTTGAAATCGGTAAGGCTTGGCTGATGAAACCGGGCAAAGATGTGAGCATTTTTGCTACCGGACATTTGGTTTGGAAAGCGGTGGAAGCCTTGGAAATATTGGCAGGCAAAGGCATTGATGCAGAACTGATAAATATCCATACTATTAAACCGCTTGATAATCAGGCAATTCTGACATCTGTTGCCAAAACGGGTTGCGTGGTAACCGCTGAAGAACACCAACGCAACGGTGGTCTCGGCGATAGCATTGCCCAATTTCTTGCTCTCCACTACCCTACGCCCCTGCAAATGGTGGCAGTCAATGATTCTTTCGGTGAAAGCGGCACACCTGACCAGCTCATGAAAAAGTACGGACTAACCGCCGATGCCATCGTGGAATCTGCCTTGGAAGTCATAGACAGAAAAAAGAAAATTTATGCGTTGGTATGATATATAGATTTTCTTGGTTGTACTGACAATACAAAATACGCACAACCAAACAGTTGGTTTTCAGAAACTTATAATCTCATTATTGCGTCAACGCAAAAGTTATATGTTATGCTAAGAGCGACCATACATACATTCAAGGACCTTGATAAATGGTTGTCCGACAACTTCTATTTTGAAGAAGGACACGTTTTGACTATTAAGGAGAATCCATTGGAAATTTATGTTGGCCATAATGTAAAAATAAACTATAAAGCAAATTCGGAAAAACACATTTTGCCCTTCAAAATCATTCCTTATAAAATCAATGAATGGACTTTTGACAAAGAGATTGTAAATACAGGTGAAGATTATTACATTGAATGTATTGAAGCAATCAAAGTTGAAAATGGAATTTGCTTGGAGTTTTCAACGCCAACAACTTTTAGACTTATAGCAGACAAACTAACAATTGAAGAACAAGAATTAATAAAAACAACTTTCAAGCCTTGGGTAAGTGAAACTGAAATATATTTGACAACTGACCTTTCTGAAATTCCAAAACCTGAATTTTGGAGAGAGAAATTAAGTAATTACGGACACAATATTTTGTTTCGCTACTATGCAGGTGACGAAAGACAACCAGAACAAGTTCCCTATCCTGACTATCAAGGTTACTTCATACAACTTGCAGACAGAATAAAATCTACAGAAAGAGGAATTTTTCTAAAGCACCTAAAAGTTGAAAGCGGAAGATTGAGTTTGAGTTTTGAAAACATGGACAAAGAATTAAAAAATGTATGGAACGACCTTACCTCAATTCTTGCTGACTTTCCGAATGTTAAAATAAATAGCGGAAACTGTGAACTTAAAGGAACGGAATGGAAACAATATTTAGCTGACAAAACATTACCGACAACCGAATGACAAGAAGCACAGTATGTAATAAAAGGTCTTGTGCAATTGGGGTTGCCGGAAGTACAATCATCGACAATACAAATCCAGCTACATATTCGGCGGACGTAATTTTGCTGGGCAGTGGTTCTTAACTTCGGCTTTTAGTTATAAATTTAGCTTCAGTTACGGGCGGACAGTTGGTTAATTCCCCAACTGCACAAAGCCTCGAACGTTAGCCGCTAGCAGATTTAGCAGTTATCTACTAATAATATCTAAACTGACCTTTAATCATATATTTAAATAAACATCAACCTTAAACCACATCATGAAACACCTATTATTATCAACA